>JAZREN010000058.1:0-27540 GCA_045660825.1 Bacteroidaceae bacterium | reverse complement strand
AGCGTATGTCGATGAGCAGACAAGTGAAGAAATCGCGGCTCAAAAGGGTACTCCTACCACTCCTGGTCAAAACAGTCCATATCGCAATCGCCCTGTCGAAGAAAGCCTTGACCTATTCAAACGCATGAATGAAGGCGAATTTGAGGAAGGTCGCTATGTGTTGCGTGCAAAGATCGACATGGCACACTCCAACATGCACTTCCGCGACCCTATCATGTATCGTATCATCAAGACTCCTCACTGGCGCACAGGCACCACATGGAAAGTCTATCCGATGTATGACTTCGCACATGGTCAGAGCGACTACTTCGAAGGCGTGACACACTCGTTATGTACACTTGAATTCGTACCGCACCGCCCCCTTTATGACTTGTTCGTTGATTGGGTAAAGGACGGCAAAGACCTTGACGACAACCGCCCACGCCAGTACGAGTTCAACAAACTGAACCTCAACTACACACTCATGAGCAAGCGCAACTTGCTCATCCTGGTAAAGGAGGGATTGGTAAACGGTTGGGACGACCCACGCATGCCGACACTCTGTGGTTTCCGCCGTCGCGGATACTCACCCGAATCAATCAGGAACTTTGTTGACAAGATTGGTTACACCACATACGATGCGCTCAACGATTTTGCACTGCTCGAGAGTGCGGTACGCGAGGACTTGAACAGCCGCGCGACACGCGTTTCGGCTGTAATAGACCCTGTGAAACTGACCATCACCAACTACCCCGAGGAGCAGGTTGAGGAGTTGACTGCAATCAACAACCCCGAGCGCCCCGAGGACGGCACACACACCATCGAGTTCTGCCGCGAACTCTGGATTGAGCGCGACGACTTCATGGAAGATGCACCAAAGAACTATTTCCGCCTTACCCCGGGCCGTGAGGTTCGTCTGAAAAACGCATACATCGTGCTTTGCACAGGCTGCAACAAGGACGAGAATGGCAACGTTACCGAGGTATTGTGTGAATACATTCCACAGACAAAGACCGGTGAGGCCGATGCAAACCGCAAGGTAAAGAGCACCATACACTGGGTGAGCCGCCGCCACTGCCTAAACGCCGAGGTACGTCTCTATGACCGTTTGTGGAGCGCCGAGAACCCACGCGACGAGATGGCTGCAATACGCGAAGCAAAGAACTGCGACGCACTCACAGCAATGAAGGAGATGATCAACCCCGACTCGCTCAAGGTACTCAAGGATTGCAAGGTTGAGAAATATCTTGCAGAGCGCAAACCGCTTGATTACCTACAGTTCCAGCGCATCGGCTATTTCAACATTGACCCTGCGTCAACAGCGGAGAGCCTCATCTTCAACCGCACCGTGTCGCTCAAGGATACCTGGAACAAGCTTAAGGGAAAATAAGAAAACCATTCAGACAATGAATTACGACAAAGGATATTTTGAATCGTCCGAGTTCCGCGAACTGCTTGCCCGATATGAGAAATCCATCAAACTGGGAATAGGATCATATTTTGGCATAGACGAGTTCGTGGACTTATTGTCGTACTACCTGTCTGTTGACAAGAGTGAAGAAGCAGCCGCAGTGCTTGACACAGCAAGACACCTGCACCCGACAGCACCCGAGAACATAAAGATGGGCATAAAGCTGTTACTCTACAACGGTGAGCCCGAAAAAGCGTTAGCGCTGTTCAACGAACTGAAATTTGTAGATGAGATTGAAATGCTCACCATAAAGGCTGAGATAATGGTGGCGCTTAGGAATTTCAAGCAGGCGCATGACATTGCCATAGAAATGCTTCAGAAATCGGTTCCCGGACAGGAGAGCGTATATGAGGGTCTCGAGATACTGCTCGACTGCGGTTTTGCACTCGACGCCCTTGACATATGCGAAACAGCCATCAAGGCTGCACCACAGCAAATAAGCCTCTACGAGGTGAAGGCCGAGTGCCTCATTGAACTGCAACGCATAAACGAAGCCGTCAAGATATACAACGAACTGCTCGACAACAACTCCTACTCTACTTTCTACTGGGAGCAATTGGGTCATATATATTATATGGTCAAGAAATATGGCAAGAGCCTCGAATGTTTTGAGTACGAAAGCGCCATCAACGAGGAGATAGAGTATGCCCACATGATGCAGGCCTATTGCTACTACTACCTGCGTGATTACAGAATGGCAAAAGAACTGTTCGGCACACTTGCAAGAAAATACAGCGACACCGTCACACCGGTGTTCTACATTGCACTGTGCCACTATCACGAAGGTGCATACGAAGACGCCATCAACGCCTTTGACATTGCCATCAACAATGCACAGGAGGGCACCATAGCTATGATGCTCTCAAGAGTAAACAAGGCCATGCTACTCGACATCATAGGCGAAAAGTCGGTTGCTGACGATGCAATATCAATGGCGCTGCTCATGCACCCCGACAACATGAAACAGCTTGTGCTAACAGGGAAACACCTGTACGAACTGCGTGACAAGGAGAACCTCACCTTTGACGACATGAACATCATTGAAACCAAGGAGTGGAACACCGAGGAAACGCTTTACAGGCTTGGTGTTCATCTTGTAAACCACAATCACCAGGAGCTTGCAAGGAGAGTGCTCAACTATTGCCGCGACCTGAGCTACGACAAGGCCGACATTGATGCATACCTCGCCTACATATATTGGAACATGGGCGATGAAGAGCAGGCAGCCCGAGCAATAGACGGAGCATTGGACGGCCGTTCCAACACATTGTTCGAGCTCTTCGACATTGCATACAACGCGAACATCACCCCCACTGCATTCATAAGCACAATCAAACAGAAAAAGAGCGATGCCAATTGACAGCATCGCTCTTTTATATTCAAAAACAGAAGGTCATTTCTCCTCTGCAAAATCCTTTATTCTGTTTTCTTCGGACATCCTGCACACAAGCAGATTTCCCTCATTCTCAGCAATAATACAATCATTAACGCCAAGAACCACCACATTCTTCATGCCGCGGGTATTGACCACGCAATTATGCGAATCGGCAAACTTTACATCACCACCCAATGCAGCATTGCCGTTTATATCCTTTGGAACATTGCTATACAAGGAGAACCATGTACCCAAATCGCTCCATCCGAAGTTTGCAGGAAAGACAAAAATCTCATCGGCACGTTCCATTATCGCATAATCGACCGATATGCTACGGCAATCGGGGAAACGGGCATTGACCTGTTCCTGTTCATCAGGCGTATAATAATAGGGCAACAAGGATTCAAAGACCGATGCTATGGGTGACTGATAAATCCTGAATGCATTGACTATTGTCGAGACATTCCAAATGAAAATACCCGAATTCCAATAGAAATTATTTTTGGCAATATATGCCTGGGCAACCTCCAACGATGGTTTTTCCTTGAAAGAGTCAACACGGAACACCTCCTTATTGGCCAATGAAGAAGCACCAAGCACTGCTTCAATGTAACCGAAACCGGTCTCGGGACGGGTTGGTTTTATACCCAATGTGAGTATCGCATCCGAATCGGCAACAAAATTGAGCGAAGATGTTATTACTCGCCTGAACTCCTGTACATCTGCCACAAAATGATCACTTGGAGAAACAACCATGTTTGCATTGGGGAAACGCTTCTTTATTTTCCACGCGGCATAAGCAATACACGGCGCTGTATTACGACGGCAAGGCTCCTTGAGAATATTTTCCTCCTTTATCATTGGCAACTGCTGCTTGACCATCGGCGCGTATTTCTCGGACGTAAGTACCCAGATATTCTCTACAGGGCAAATACCTGCAAAACGGTCAACTGTAAGCTGCAGCAATGACTTGCCACATCCCAACACATCGATGAACTGTTTTGGGCATTCAGCGGTACTCATAGGCCAGAAGCGACTTCCTACACCACCCGCCATAATCACTATGTGGTTGTTATTTGCCATAACCTTCGCTAAATATATTCAACAATCACCTGCATCGTTTTGTTATACAATGCAGTAAAACAGATGCAAATTTAAACAAAAACACGAAACGGCACAACTACATGAGCAATTTATTAAACTGAGTTAGCAGAAATTGATTGCACGGACCAAAATTTAGAAATCTTTTCAAATTTATACACAAAAGCACATTGTTTTGAAACAAATTAGTTATATTTGCAGAAATACGTGACCGTTAAATGTAAAATTCATCAGTTTATGTCTAACATCCAGCACATATTGCTTCCAATACTGCTCTCTTTTATAGGAACATTATGGATGCACCCCAAAATTCTAAAGATAGCAATTCTCAAGAACCTTGTAGACAACCCAGATGCCAGGAAACTACAGCGCAATCCGGTACCTGTTATGGGCGGTATCGCCGTTTTCTTTGGTATTGCTATAGGACTATGCAGTTCACCGGCAATGTTCAGTAGCGCCAACACTTTCATGCTGATTTCCGCAATGTTGATAATGCTGTACGTTGGCACCATTGATGACATCATCAACCTGTCACCGACTATACGTTTCGCCATTGAAATAATTGTCATTGCATGGCTCATGTATGCCAGCGACTCATCTATAAACTGTTTTTGGGGACTATGGGGCATATCCTCCATCCCACAGTGGGCCGCCTATGCACTTACAATCTTCGCATCTGTCGGAATCATCAACGCCATCAATCTCATCGATGGAGTCAACGGACTATCATCGGGATTCTGCTTCATGTCATCGGTGCTTTTTGCCATATTCTTCCATATCACGGGCAATCAGGTGATGACAACGCTCGCCCTTTCCGCAGCAGGAGCTATTATACCGTTTTTCCTACACAACGTATTCGGTCAAAGCACAAAGATGTTCATTGGTGACGGTGGTACGTTGGTAATCGGAACCATGATGGCGATGTTTGTGATGAACATTCTTGGAACAAATTCAGGTTGCAGCATACTTGCCGCGAAGGGTGTAGGCCTTATACCATTCACACTTGCCGTATTGTCAATACCGGTCTTTGACACCCTGCGAGTGATGTCGACACGAATTCTAAACAAGAAATCGCCATTTCACCCCGACAAAACACACCTGCACCACATGTTCATTGATTTGGGTTTCTCACACATTGGTACAACCATTTCAATCCTGTCACTGAATTTCCTCATTGTTGCGGCATGGTTCATCTCGTACAAGTTGGGAGCCTCAATTGAGATACAGTTGTACATTGTTGTAGCATTAAGCCTCTTGACAACATTCGTATTATACTGGTTTGCCAAACGCCAGATAAAGCACAGTACCAAAGCCTTGAAAGTGTTCAACAGCATTGCAAAGATGCTGCACATCGAAAAGAAAGGAATATGGTACATTGTACAACGGATAATTGACAAATTGTAAATAGCAACAAGAATACAACAAAGAGAGCGGTTCCGTTTTGCGCGGAACCGCTCTCTTTGTTGTATCATATCACCCTTTATTCCTTTCCGTAATTTATACGATGTACACCGAGTAGCCTGTCATATCTGTCTGCGAATCCACGATAATACATATATATCATATACTCATTACCTGTATTATAGAAATTCCCTTCGGCCGGCACATTCACAGCCTCATCCGAGCCAGTCGGCACCCAAACATAGCAATAATTGTAAAGTCCCATCTTCAATGGCATGCATGTATAATAGTATCCGTCCTCTGCATCGTAATTAAGCCTGCTCACTGCAGTAAAACCATTCCTGCAGAAATCACCTAGTAAGTAGAAATCACCATCGGCACGGTAAGGCACGTCAAGGGCAAAATGCACATTTATGTAATCGGCCTCGAGCTCTGTGCCAAGTCCCTCAAGAGTATTTACAATGAAACGACCGTTCTCGTCGCGATAGTTCGAACGTGAAACACGCGGTTTGTCCATATACAGCACTGCATTATACAAAGAACCATCGTATACGACATCCTCCACTCCTTCGCCGGGGGCATTGGGGTCTGTTATTTCAAAGCGGCGATACTCATTTCCCGCATCGAATATCAGTTTCTCATTATGTACATATTCAACCCTGTCACCAGTGATATATGTGGGCACAATACCGCTGACCGCATTGTCACGGCGACCGTTCTGATATACCACAGCTTTCAGTTCACTTGCCGGGGAAGCAACGAATGAAGGATAACGCACAGCAAACGACACCTGCTGTTCCCCCTCATTGAAAGTTCTGTCGGTGTCACCGCTAACGCTCGCCTCAAACGACACCTGCTGCTCAACAACAGAAAAATCGAACGATGCAACCGGCGTTTCAAAATCCTCTTCATCGTCATACACCTCAACACGATAATTTCCCGAAGCCTTCAATGCGACATTCTCATTTGGTAAAGAAAATTGATAATGTGTATACAATTGATTTGTATTGACAGAGTTCTCCCAATCCTCAATAACTACATCATTGAACCCCTCGAGATAATCAATTTCCAGTATATCCGACTGTGACCAATCGGCATTGCAATGCACTATGCGGTAGACATAACGGTGATACACATGCGACATCTCGTCAAAAGAGAATTGAAGAACATCATCCCCACCCAACAGCATTACAGGCGGTTCACCCCACTCCTCATTGAGCATAATTTGCGGTGTACGCACATCCGGCACAAAAGAGCGAGCGAACTGTGCATTGGCTGCCAGCGTCACAAACAAGGAAAGGATAGTTATTATATATTTGAACATCTGTTATATTTTACCTAGCGAAGATAATCAAATTAAAATAATAATTTCGTATATTCACACAATTTATGACATTATAGCAACATGAAAAACATATTTGCGACAATCGTCTTTACACTGCTGTCCATAGCAGCTATGCCACAAAAGACAATATATACAACTGCCGACAGCATCAGGATTGAGAATATCTTGCAACGTTCAACCAACGAGGGAACACCATCTACAGGCGAAATCATCATAGCCATTGCCAACGGTTTCATTGGCGAGAAATATGTCGGTAGCACATTGGAACATGGCGCCGAGGACCCCCTGTTCATAAGTTGCACGGAACTTGACTGCACAACATTCGTTGAACTTGTACTCGCCATTGCAAAGACAGCCAACGAAGGAAGCTGCCGATTCACAGACGTGTGTCACAACCTCGAGACCATACGCTACCGCAACGGCATAAACTGCGGATACACAAGCCGCCTGCACTATATAAGCTGGTGGATAACAGACAATGCAAAAACAGGGATAATAGAAGAGGTAACATCACAAATCAGCGACAAGAAGCAACCATTGGACCTTAATTTCATGAGCACACACCCGAGCAGCTATCCTATACTCACCGAGAATCCCGGGTTTGTAAAGGATATTGAGTTGCAGGAAATCCCCTATCGTGGCATTGAGGTAAATTACATACCCAAAAAAGATATTGACTGCACCGGGCACAATAATATAAAGTCCGGAGATATCATCGCAATAACGACATCTATCCCCGGACTCGATGTTACACATATCGGCTTTGCCCATTATCACAATGGCAACTTATGCCTGCTACATGCGTCGAGCAGCAAGGGCGAGGTTGTAAAGGAAACCACACCGTTGCGCAACTACCTCGCAAACAACATGCGCCACACAGGCATCAGGGTTTTCAGGGTCTGTTTCTAGAAGTAGAAACCAAATCTCGTACAGTTGGAATATCTGCATGACAATGGATCATGATCATACAGATAGTCACATTGTCCCCTCACCAGTTCTCCCATTTCAGTATTGGGAAACTTTGTAGCAACAGTCCTGAAATTATACAATGCATAATGCATTTCGGCAGCCACCTCATCATCAGTAAAAAGCCCGAAAGCCGTTTGCAATAAGTTCTCGACTCTCTCCCTTGCAGCATGGGTAAGCCAATCCGTCGTCCAATCCCTCTTTTCGCAAACTTGCGAATAATAGGTAGTACCGCAATAGAATTGTGTAAGAGGCCAACAGAAATCGAATGAATTCTTTATTCCAATTGCCATTTTCACCATCAGGCGCCCCTTTCGGTTTGGATCGACAGTCTCTTCAATCCCCTGCTCCAATGAATGCATTTCGCGCGCAAAGTCATATTTGAAATCCGTCTTGAGCTCAATACTCTTTCTCTCGGCACAGAACGGATCATATCCGAGATAAAGGTTATGATGAGTCTGGTATGCATTGGAGATTGTCCCAAAACACTTAAGCGCCTTGGCATAACACATATTACGCAGATACTGGGTTCCAAGAATATCGTTCAGGTAGTCACGACCGGTGTAGCCACGTGCATTGAGAAAGCGGTCAAATTCCGTTTTGGGATCATCCACACACTTTACATACCCCACAGCCGCATCAATACCCAAAGTGTCAATCATCTCAAAGAAATGGTTGCTATAATCATATTCATTAAAATTATTGGCCGAGTATCTATAGGCAAGCATTGTATATGTATTGTCTGGAGCATAGTAACTGCCGTATTGTCTGTCAACAAGTTGCAGCAATCTGTTGTCGGCCATGTTCGCAAGTTGCAATGCCCTTGTCGTCCTGCCGGCCTTAATCATTCTGGGACACACCTCTGCAAGCAATATCCTGCGCATCATGTCATTCCAATAGTAGTAGCCAATACCGGAAGTCAGCTTGTACCCTAGAGCTGTTTCGTCGCAAACCTCATCTGTCAAATCATTACAAATTTTCGAATCGAGCCATTTCAATTGAGCGAACAACATATTCTCATAAACCGAGTCATATGGTTTCAGTTTCGCATCAAGATATATCCTGAATACCTTCACCGATTCATCAATGAAACCGGTAGACCTGCTTTGCTCGGCCTTAGCCAACAACTTTGAAGCCGTTGCCACATCACCATCAAGGTCATACATAAAAGCAGCCGTATAATACCACATTGCCTGATTTGTGACCCTGCTGTCACAAGCCATTTCAAGACACAGGGATATGAGTTTGGAGAAGTCACCCCTCATCCTGTCATTGTACCAAGAAAAATTTCCCCAACGCATGGAATAAAAATCGCCATCGGGTTCTAAAGACCTTACATACGCCTGCAGAGCCTCTAATACGAATTCACTCTCGGGCGCATATTTGCATACCAACGCAAGAGCGTCAACTTTTGAAATCTTCTCCCCGTCACGCCCAAGACAGAAGAGCATAGAATTCACATCGCCCAAACGGGCAAAATACTCCAATGCCTTGTCCGAACGGTTCAGGCGGTATTCCGCCCCTGCAATATATGGAAGAATCATGCGGCGCATCAGGTTATCCTCGGGCAAACGGCACACTTCGTTTTCCCACAGTCCAACACACTCTGCAAACCTTGACATTGAGAACAGGGCTCTCACAGCCTGCAACAGATACCTGTCACGGAGCCTTCCGTCGGTCTGCGCCAGAGCCTTCTCAGCAACCTCCTCAATGGTCATTCCTGCACCGGTCTTCATCGATGGATAATACCAGCGCGAATTGAGTTTTATGCGTATATGCTCGTTTGTCTTTGCAAGGAGCAGAAAATCCAGTATTGCCGCATCCTTCTTTGTAATCCACTCGATGAAACGGTTGTCATACACTGCAGTACGGTCAGCGGCAACCGCTTCAAGTTCTTCCAATGTCATCTTGTAGACAGCATGGTATATATCATCTGTCGGAATTTCTTCAGATGTCAACCTTTGCCACTCTTCACAATTTCTTTTTACATTCAAAGAATACTCTTCGGCAACCGACTTTGGCTGCATTTCACAGATTCGGTACATGTGATATCCGCCAGGCACATAAAACGATGGGCCACAAGCTGCAGCCTCATTGGCAATAAGAAGCAACACAAGTTCAATAAGAAAGTATCTGAGAAATTTCATCGTCGGTATAATTTTTAAATTGTGAATAATCCAAATGATAGAGAATGTTCCCCCTGGCCGGTTTGCCAATGTTCTTTTCAACCAGTTCCTTGACTGCGAGTATCGTGCATGCTTGCGGTCTCTCGTAACGTATATGTTCGTTCTCGGACATTTCGTCACTGTCATACGATACTATTGACACAAACTTGCTGTCGGCAAATTTCACACCCCATCCAAATATCGGGTAGGCATAATCCAACGGTATGGGGTACCCGGTCGGCCTTACATACATCTTCACATCATCATAACTCAAAATAGAATTCTCGGTCTCCGGACGTTTCAACGCACCTGTATTATACAACATGAGCACACCGCTGTCGGCCGGTGGAGGAGTCTCGCGCAACTGGTGCAACCTGACGGTTATGCTGAGCGCAATACCCTTTGCATCCAACAGTTCATTCACCACTCCGCACACTTTTTCATAGCTCTCCTTTGTAGCCGTTGTCCAGTCACAATCGAGTTGCAACTCATTTATTTTCCCACACTCATTATAAGAGCACATCGCCAACATGCGCTCTACTATCAGCGTGGCAATCTCCTCTTCCCTGCCTTCCATTGCCCTTAGCGCCTCGATTGTAATGTACGTAACCGGCACAATCTCCACCCCATCAGGAACCGAAGAGACAAATTTGGTTGTCGCAATAGGAACCACATCGGTTGCACAGTTGAGAAAATCGTATTCCGGTGCAACATCAAACATTCTCACATAGACACGTCCTATGCCATGTTTTTGCAGAAAAGCCATCTCTGCCGAGTCCAAATCAAAGACTGTCTTCCAATGATAAATAGAGTTGACTGGCCTGGATGAGGCCTCTTGCAAATCAGGGCGATGACCACATCCGGGCAATACCGCAATGGCAACGACTGCCATAAGAATCTTAAATAAGTGCTTCATTGTATAATATAGAAAATTGTTTAGCAACACAAATTTCAGCAAAAAAAATCGTACAGTCGAGAGTTTTCTACCCGACTGTACGAAATGTTCCCCAGAGTGTATGAAATGTCATTACACCACCATTCCACACCCCACAAATCCAATCATTTTTTCATTTCCTCCTCAATGCCAACATCAACAGCAATATGGCTACAGCCACATCCACTATCAGCCAAACCTCCCTGCCAAGAGCAAGTTTGAAGAACGGTTGGAACATCACGGTTACGACAACAAAAGTTATAGCCAAATCTTTTTTATCTTTGACAAAATAATCGAAGGCAAAATACACACTCATTATCGCCATAGCAACCCGCACGATGGTATAAAAGCCATATGGTAGGGGCAAGAAACACAGTAAAAGGAGCACTGCGCCTACTATCTGCAGTTTTTGACGCCCCGTGACTTTCATCTTCTTCGCCATACTATATAACTTATATTTTTAGGCATTTTTCGCCTACCTGTATAATAATTGTCTTCACCGAACTCATGCATAGTGCCGGCCTCATCGATAGCCCAGCCATAGGCCGATGAGCCCACAAGATAAATAGCCTGGTCAACACCCAAATCAACCAACGCCTGAGAAAAATCGTGGAACGATTCCGTACTGCCGGTCTCCACCATGAATATTTCACCTTTGCGATCACATATAGCCCTGCGCACGGATTTACCCTTCGGTTCATTTTCAACGATAGCACCATCACTCACCAGAGGATATTGACGGAAGAAATAACCGCCATATTCTGTCGCCTGTTCAAAAAGAGGCGAATTCTCTGCAACACCAACGGTCACGACACCATTTATGGAAGCACAATAGCCCTTCTTTGACAACCCCCAGGCGCGTGGCTCGCCCTTGAGCACAAAAGCACCTACTATTCCACCGTTGTCGGCCCTTACATCGGCTGCCTGCGCGGCATATACCACCGTTTTGTCATTCTTGTCCATTCTGCCAATATGTAGCGACATCACAGAGTTATGCGGAATGTAAATCCTTAGCGGAATATCGTTTATCAAAGTATCCTTCAACTCAACAAAACCTTGTGCCAAAGAATCCACATGCATTCCCAGGCGCGCGTCCTGCAGCGGCAGTTCTTCCAACACAGGTGCTACAGGTTCAAAAAGTGCTGGTTCAACCTCTTCAAGCTGCGTGTCAATTTCTTTGCCATCCACAGCCACATTCCCTCTTGCAACCACAAGTACAGCAAGCAGAACAAGGACCGACAGCACGCAAAGCAGAGAGACCACAAACCACCTTTTACGCCAAAAGGGTTTTTCCCTGACAGCAAAACCAATTACACGAATCTGGTCGTCCCTTATATCCTCCAGTTCCTTCATAACTATTTAGCCTCCTTTTCAATAAGTTCCTTCAACTCCTTCAGAGCCTCTTTGGATGCGGTAACAGTGTGACTGAACGAAGCGGCATCCGAGAGTATCAGTCTTTGCTTGGGAATATTTATATAACTGATATAGGAACGGTTAATAATCAAGCTTTTACCTATGCGAATGAAGATATTGCCTTCGCTACCGAGCTGGGCATACATCATCTTTTCAATCTGTCCCAACTGGAAGGAAAGCACGCGTTCCTCATTGTTGGCCTGCACAAGCGTCGAATAGTTTCCGTCGGCAGCAATATAAACAATCCTGTCCGGCGCAACACGCACCAGATCCAAAGATGTAGATATTACCAGATGCTTCTTCATTCAATCAGACAGGTTTATTTCTTGAGCAAATATATACAAGGCAAAAGAGATGGCAAAACAACACCCCGCGCAATGTATGAAATCTATCGGTCAATGTACAAAATGGCAGTTCTTCTCACCCGTTCCCCTTGAGCAGACGTTCCCGTTCTTTGGCACGTCGTTTCTGCCACCTTTCATATCCTGCACGCGTTCTTTTCCAACGGTTATGGGTCCACAGCCACAACTCGGGATTCTCCTTTATCTCTTTTTCAAGCAACTCATAGTAACGGTTTGTAGGCTCAAACTCCTCCATCTTTGATGCGTCCTCTGAAAACAGCTGGAAATGCGCAGTGTAATAACCGCGCTTCACACGTTTCATCTTCACAAAGAACAGCGCAGCGCCTGTACGTCGGGCAATCTTCTCGGTTCCAGTGAATACAGGAGTATCGCGGTGCAGGAAATCCACCCAGTGATGAATGGAATCCCATGTAGGAACCTGGTCGGCAACAAAGCCAATAAGATATTTCTTGCCTTCTCTTGAAATCTGCACAATCCGTCGGAGTGTGTTTGCCATAGTAATGGCCTCGGCCCCAAATTGACAGCGCATCTTCTTCATCAGCTTGTCAAAGTAACCGTTTTCGAGCGGATGGTATATGTCACCTATGACCAAATCCTTTTCGTCCAAATAGAGGGGCAACGATGTCACATACTCCCAATTGAAAAGGTGCCCCATGTAACATACACACGAACGACCTTGGGCAACCATGCGAGCGGCATCCTCAAGACCGGTTATCACCATTCTCTTGCGTATCTCCTTTTCACTTATGCCATATAACTTTATCACCTCTACAAACCAGTCACAGAGCGAAGAGTAGAACTTTTTCTCTATTTCCACAATCTCTTTGAGCTGCTTTTCGGGGAATGATTTCACCAGGTTGTCACGCACCACCCTTCGACGGTAACGAACTACATAATATACCAGGAAATAGAGAAAATCGGATATTGCATAAAGGACACAGAACGGCAGTCTGTTCAACACAAACAACAGGGAAAGCGATATGTAATAAAGTACCTTCTTCATATATACCAGACAAATTAGCGCCATGCGCAACCGTCACCGTGCACAAGACGGCTGTTCCAAATGGAATACAAATGTAGGTATTATTTCAATATAAACCTCATTTATTTCCAAAAACAAAGAAAGCGACCCCCACCTGAAGGAGGTCGCTTTCGACAATTATGAAAAGTCAATTATTCCAATGTACCGTTATTTGCAGCCTCAATCATCTGAGCGCTTGCATACATGAAAATCTCGACGCGACGGTTCTCGGCACGACCCTCAGCTGTTGCATTGTCAGCGACAGGCTGTGTTGAACCGAATCCCTCGACACTCTTTATCTGAGTCTCTGCAACGCCCTTTGACAAGAGGAAATTAGCTACAGCCTCGGCACGTTTCACCGACAAAGGATTGTTGATGGCGTCAGTACCTGTAGAGTCGGTGTGACCATACACGACAACATCGGCATCGCTATACTCGACAAGCACCTTCGCAAATTCTGTAAGGTTATCCTGCGCACTCTTGTTCAAAGAGTACTTGTTTGTTGCAAAAAGCACACCCGAATCGAATGTCACCTTCACTGCAGTGAGGTTGTTCGCATCGGTAATGGTCTCGACTGTTGCATTCTCAACAAGAGCGGCAGCCTCGGCAGCATTGTCCATTCTCTTACCGATCAAAGCACCGGTACCTGCACCCACAGCAGTACCTACAGCCGCACCTACAGCTGTACCCACACCAGTGTTGCCTGTAAATTTACCAATCAATGCACCAATGAGAGCACCACCGGCAGCACCGCTGGCTGCACCGATTGTTGTACCCTTTGCAAGGTTGCTCCATGTACTACAACTTGAAAAAATAAGCGCTGCAGAAAGCACTGCGCAAATAGTCTTTACTGATTTCATATTAAATAGATTTAAGATTGCTTGTCAATACTTTCGCAAAGTTAACCAAAAATATCTTTTCATACAACCATCGCGCGTTTTATTGAGAAGAAATTGAAATATCGGCAAAAACAGCCCTGCCAAATTCGCTATTATATCAATATATTTCGTATTTTTGCAAATAATATAAAGAATTGAACAAACATAAAATCATATGGCCGAATTAAAAAATCTTACAAAGCGCAGCGAGAGCTACTCGCAGTGGTATAACGACCTGGTGATTAAGGCAGACCTTGCCGAACAGTCACCTGTCAGAGGATGCATGGTAATCAAACCCTACGGATATGCAATCTGGGAAAAGATACAGCGTACACTTGACGACATGTTCAAGGAGACCGGACACGTAAATGCATACTTCCCAATGCTCATTCCAAAATCTTACCTCAGCCGTGAGGCCGAACATGTAGAAGGTTTCGCCAAGGAGTGCGCCGTTGTAACACACTACCGCCTGAAGAATGCCGAGGACGGCAGCGGCGTGGTAGTTGACCCTGCAGCAAGACTTGAAGAGGAGATGATCATACGCCCCACATCGGAAACCATCATCTGGAGCACATACAAGAATTGGATACAGTCATACCGCGACCTTCCCATCATGGTCAACCAGTGGGCAAACGTAATGCGTTGGGAAATGCGCACACGCCTTTTCCTGCGCACAGCCGAATTCCTGTGGCAGGAGGGTCACACCGCACACGCCACACGCGAGGAGGCCGAGAAGGAGGCACAGACAATGCTTCACGTATACAACGACTTTGCAAACAACTACATGGCACTCCCTGTTGTCATGGGTGTCAAATCGGCCAACGAGCGTTTCGCCGGTGCACTCGACACATACACCATCGAGGGTATGATGCAGGACGGCAAGGCATTGCAGTGCGGTACCTCACACTTCCTTGGCCAGAACTTTGCAAAAGCCTTCAATGTACAGTTCGTCGACAAGAACAACAACCTTGAATATGTTTGGGCAACATCATGGGGCGTATCGACACGCTTGATGGGTGCGCTTATCATGACACACTCCGATGACAACGGTCTTGTATTGCCACCTGCACTTGCACCAATCCAGGTTGTAATTGTCCCCATCTACAAGAACGAGGAGCAGCTTGCGAAGATCAAGGAGACTGTAGACCCAATGATTGCAGAGTTGAAGAAGTTGGGCGTTACCGTAAAGTTCGACGACGCCGACAACAAACGTCCCGGTTTCAAGTTCGCAGAGTACGAACTCAAGGGAGTTCCCGTACGCCTTGTACTTGGCGCACGCGATATCGAGAACGGCACAATCGAGGTTATGCGCCGCGACACTCTCGAGAAAGAGACACGTTCAATCGACGGCATCACCGGTTATGTAAAGGAACTGCTCGACGAAATCCAGGCCAACCTGCACCGCAAGGCACTTGCAATGCGCGAGGCTTGCACACGCACAGTTGATACATATGAGGAGTTCAAGACCGAGATTGAGAAGGGCGGTTTCATCCTTGCACACTGGGACGGCACACCCGAGACCGAGGAGCAGATAAAGAACGACACAAAGGCAACGATACGCTGCATCCCACTCGGTTGGGACGAGACACCGGGTACATGTATGGTAACCGGCAAGCCATCGGCACGCCGTGTACTTTTTGCACGAGCATACTAAAACCGACATTAAAGCAAAAAGAGAAATGACCTTCATGAAGTCATTTCTCTTTTTTTGACCGGTGACCCCGGTGGGATTCAAACCCACGACCTTCAGAACCGGAATCTAATGCTCTATTCAGCTAAGCTACAGGGCCAAAATTCAATTGCGAGTGCGAAGATAGCAATAATTTACAAAGAAACAATTGCCCAAATGACAAAAAAACAAATTGTTTTGCATCTTTTATTAGCATTTTTAAAACAAAATAGATATCTTTGCCAATAATGAGAAAGCAAAAGCATTCCATTACAACAAAATTCACAACAGAAACAGGCAAAACAAAAACAATTTGTCAAGAGTAAAATGAAACTATATCAACTACCAAAGGAATACACACCACTGCTCGACCTCAAGCAAACCGAGTTGGCCATCAAACAGATCAAGGAGACATTCCAGCTGAACCTCTCATCGTCACTGCGTCTTCGCCGAGTGACAGCACCGCTGTTCGTATTGCAGGGCACAGGTCTAAATGACGACCTCAACGGTTACGAGAATGCCGTGAGTTTCCCAATACAGGACATGAACGGCGCAGTTGCCGAGGTGGTACATTCACTTGCAAAGTGGAAACGCGTAACACTCGCCGAGTATGACATTGCACAAGGCTACGGCATATACACCGACATGAATGCCATCCGCGCGCACGAGGAGCTCGACAACCTACACTCGCTCTACGTCGACCAATGGGACTGGGAACGCGTCATCTGCCCCCAAGAGCGCACAGCTGCATTCCTTCGCAAAATTGTCAGTGACATATACTCGGCAATTCTGCACACAGAGTTTGCCCTTAGCGAGAGCTATCCGCAGCTCAAGCCGTCACTCCCTGAAAAAATCACATTCATCCATAGCGAGGAACTCCGCATGAAGTACCCCACCCTCTCGCCCAAAGAACGCGAAGAGGCAATCACCAAAGAGCATGGCGCCGTGTTCATCATTGGCATTGGCAACGAGCTTGGCGACGGCATTCCACACGACAACCGCGCCCCGGACTATGACGACTACAGCACCATTAACGAAGACGGTTTCTACGGACTCAACGGCGACCTCATGATATGGAGCGACGTCCTTGGCAAAGCCATGGAGCTATCATCAATGGGTATCCGCGTAGACCGTGCGGCACTGCTGCATCAACTCAAGAAATCGGGCAAAGAGGAGCGCAAGGAGCTCTATTTCCATCGTCGCATGCTGAACAACGAGTTGCCACTCAGCATCGGTGGCGGTATCGGCCAGTCACGCCTTTGCATGCTGCTGCTGAAGAAAGCCCACATCGGCGAAATACAGTCAAGCATATGGCCCGACGAGATGCGCACCAAATGCAAAGAGATGAACATACCTATTATATAATAATATATGGACGTAAAAATTGAGCAGAGCTGGAAGGATGTACTTGCCAATGAATTCCAAAAGGACTATTTCACCAGACTCACACAATTCGTAAAGGAGGAGTACAATGGCGGCACGCCCATATATCCACCTGCCAAACTCATTTTCAACGCCTTTGACCATTGCCCATTCGACAAGGTAAAGGTTGTCATACTAGGGCAAGACCCATACCATGGTGCAGGACAGGCCAACGGCCTCTGTTTCTCCGTGAACAAAGGAATCCCATTCCCGCCATCACTGCTCAACATATTCAAGGAGATACAAAGCGACCTGGGCACACCAATCCCGCAGGACGGCGACCTCACCCGCTGGAGCGACCAGGGAGTGTTGCTGCTCAACGCTACATTGACAGTGCGCGCCTCACAGGCCGGCTCGCACCAGAAACGCGGCTGGGAGGAGTTCACCGATGCCGCCATACGCGAACTTGCATCGCGCCGCAGCGGCATTGTCTTTATACTTTGGGGAAGCTATGCCCAAAAGAAAGGCGCATTCATTGACCGCAACAAGCACCTTGTGCTGTCGTCGCCACACCCATCACCCTTGTCGGCCTATCAGGGTTTCTTTGGCAACCACCATTTCAGCACCGCCAACAAATACTTGAAAGAGCAAGGCCTGAGCGAAATCAACTGGTAACAGAAGAGAAATACAATAAATCCCGTTCCACACCGACGTGTGCGAGCGGGATTAATCGTTGTACCACTGAACATTCGAGCTACGGCTACTGCGCTTGTCAATCTTCAGGGCGTCGGCCAGCATCTGCGATGTTGCACGGAAACTGAAGTTGTATGACACATAAGGGGCAAGCACAATACCGCAAGACATCTCAAAGCAATGCAAGTCGCGCGAGATATTCATTGTGGTTGTTGTCAGTTTCTTGTGCTCAAAGTTATATCCCGATGTAAAATTGATTCGCCAGTTATCGGCAATACCGATATTGCCCGAAATATTCAGGTTCTGCGTGATTTTATACGGATAACGCATATTCCTCAAATTGATTTCGGCACTACGATCCTCGGCCATCGTTATACCATAGGACAGCGAGACACTCCAAGGCAACTTGAACGGCATGTAACCGTCATCATCAACATCGGCCTTCTTGGCCTGCTGCGCCTTGCGGCCGGCCTTCTGCGGAAGTTCGGACTGCTTGCCACCATCCACACCATCTTTAATCTCATCACCATCGACCTCCTCGGCATTACCGAATTTTGTCTTGAACCACTCTATCACCTTCTTATAGGTATTGTTGTTCAAGGTGTACGACAGGTTATGGCTCATTCCCTGGAAACGGCCGAAACGACCATAGGACCACTCGGTCCTGTCGCCCACAACAACCTGTCCCCTGTCATTGAATTCATAGGCATACGTAGCCCATGTAGCATTGAAATTGAAAGTATAGTTCTTGGTCAGTTTCAACCTCAAACGCGTTGACAAGTTACTCCAGGGTTTTGTCTTGGCCGCAAGATTATACGAAAGCGAACCGCCAATCTCATCAATGAGACTTATCTTTTTTAGCGAATCGGTCTTTGTGCGCCATTTCATCTCGAGATTGTTGCTCACATTCAACGAAATGCTACCCGTACGTCCCTTCGACGGCACACCATACATAGCGCCCTGATATGGCGAATACTCCACCGTGCGCACCTCGCCCCTGTCATCGGTGTAGACATAAGTATCGTAATATCCATACCTCTCGTTGCCGAAGTCGGGCGCAAAGCTGAACGAGAGCGACGGCTTGAACACATGACGCACAGTGTGTATACGGCTGTTCTTTATAAAACTTGCCGGTTTGTAGAAACCATAGAGCGTGGTGTTGGCCGAGAGCGAAAGGTTATAGTTGTACACTCTGTGGAAACCACCCACCGTGTCGCGCGCCACGCTACCTGTAGCCTCGTTCCACGACTGGTTTATCTTCTTGAAGTACCAACGCTCGGTATAATTGAAGCTTGGCGTGATGTTTATATTGTCGAACAGTTGGAATGTAGCACTGATGGGAATGCTATGCTTCACGCCATTACTCCAATCAGTCAACAGGTTCGATTTAAGTATAAGATGCTCCTTTGTAGAAATACTGTTGTTGAACTGTCCGCTGTACGAAAGAGAAATCTTCTCGTACCAACGCTCATCACCCTTGCGTTTCTTGCGTTTGAAAGGATATTTCTTTGCAAGCGACACATTCAGGCTTGGAAAGTTCAATGAAATGATTGAATCCCTTACATTCTGTGACAGGTTCATCGATGTCGACAATGTAAGGCCAATTGTAGGGAATGTACGTGAATAGCTCACGCTCGAAGTTCGTGTACTCTGTGAACTGAGCGCCGGATTGTAAAGGCTCGAGAGGTTCGAGCGCTCGTAGTTTGCTGTCGAGAAGTTTACACTTGCCGAGAAATTGCTGTTTGGATGCGCCTTTGCATCCTGTCTATGGTTCCATCCAATCCTGAAGTTTTTCCCCACAGAATAGTCGGGCAAGCCCTTTTCACCGGTCTTTGTAACAAGATAGCTCAAATTCACACTGCCCGAGAATTTGTATCGCTTTGCATACGACGATGCAGCCCCCACTCCCCAAGAGCCCTTGGTGTATATCTCACCGGTCAATTTCAGGTCAAACTTGTCACTGATTGCAAAATAGTATCCACCATCACGCAGATAGAATCCACGCTCAAGTTCATCGCCATATGTAGGCATTATTATTCCCGAAGAATATTCACTGGTGAAAGGGAAATATCCGAACGGCAGAGCCAACGGCAATGGCACATCCTCCACCACCAGATAGAGCGGACCCGACACGACATCCTTTTTGGGGCGCACCTTTGCACGGGTCAGCTTTATGTAGAAGTGCGGGTGTTCGGCGTCACATGTTGTGTACATACCGTCCTGCGAATAGAATACATCGGTAGAATCCTTCTTTGTCTTGCCACCCATCAAGAATCCATCGCCCTGTTGGGTATACACATTGCTTATGAAACCCTTACGGCTCTTGAAATTGTAGCTCATGCTCTCCGACTCATATGGCGTACCGCCATCGACAAACACCGGCTGTCCACTGACAACACCGGTGGAATCGGCACGTCCGTAGGCATGCACCACGCTGCTGTCCATGTTCATGGAGATAATGTCGGCACTCAGTTCAATCTTGTCATACACAACCTTGCCGCCACCATAGAGATAGGCATTACCGTTTGTCGACCACACCATGGAGTCGGTACTCTCGTAATACACAGGGGCATCAATAGCCTCCTTCTTGGGTTTAGCCTTCAATGAATCGGCTGCAACAGCCGCTGTATCGACAGTCAAAGAATCCTGCATACAAAGCAAATGGGCAAACGACAAATCGCCCGCCGAAACCACCATAGAGGCGGCCGGCAGCAACAAAATCGTCAAGAGAAAAACAATTGCCCTGTGCTTCATTAGCTCCATATTCCAAAACAAAGGGCAAAAATACGAAATAAAAAGGAGGTTTTTCTATTTTTAAGATAAAAAAACATAGTTATTTAAAAACGCGCGCATGCGAGAAATTCCCCCCGCACTCTTACATGAACATCGCGGCCCACTCCTTCACTCTCTCCACCGCCTGTGGCGATATCTTTGCCATGCTCTCCACCACCTGCTCAAGAGTACGCGCCTGGTGAAGGAATTTTGTCTTCGAGTAAAATTTGTCGGCAAAGCATATGAGTTGTTCCTCAATCGTCTCCGGGACAAAATCCCTTACCGGCAGATTCCACCCCGCAGCCAGTATCTGCTCCTTTGTAAGACCGGTACCGGTATGGCGCTCACACACCCTTGCATGACGTTCAAAACCACGCGAGCGCAGGAGTTCGGCACCAAGACACCCATGACAAAGATAAGACTCTGTACCATAACAGAATATACGCGGAGCATCGGTCAGGAAAATGCCCAGGTCGTGCAACATCGCAGCCTCCTCCACAAACTGCATGTCAATGCCAAGTTCGGGATGACGCCGTGCCATTTCAAGGGCCAGGGAAGTCACCTTTTCGGCATGTATATTGTAAATATTTTTCAACTCATCGTCATTGGGATAATAGAAATCTATAATCTCCTTCACATTAATGCTTTCCATAAACAATACATTTCAACAATCAGTATCTAAAGATACAAATTCCATTACAAGATACAAAAGAAAAAACACCTTTTAATGCCACTGAACAGCCATTTCACTTAATTGCGCGACAAAAACAGAGAAAAATAGGTTGCACATTAAATAAATTTATCTATTTTTGTAAAAGAGAGTACTATGCTCAAACATAATCATGGAGAAAATTGCCGAAAAGACACTCCTGCTTCCCCCGATTACACTCGAAGAGATGTCGGGCATAAAGCTGATGAACAGGACGGACACAAAATTTGTGGCCACTCTTGAGCAACTCCATTCATTCCTGCTTGCCGTTCAGGGCAAATACTACATTCAGGAAATCGACGGCAAGCGCATTGCAAGTTACCACACTACATATTTCGACACCGCAGACTACCACATGTACGGCATACACCATGCCGGACGCCAGGTAAGGGAAAAGATACGTGTGCGCACATACATGGACAGCGGTGACACATTCTTTGAAATAAAGAACAAGAACAACCATGGCCGCACCAAGAAAAAACGCATATCCATCGTCGGGCACGACGCCGTAGAACAGGAGCGCGCGAACATCGTCCCCTTTATGGCAAAGCGTGCATGGTACACCATTGACGACATTTCCCCGGTCATTGAAAACTGGTTCAACCGCATCACCTTGGTGAATTTCGGGAAGACCGAGAGATTGACCATCGACTTCAACCTACGTTTCCACCACCTCAAGAGCGACGGCCGCCAGCAACTGCAGCGTGTTGCCATCATAGAGCTCAAGCGCGACGGCAATGTGCCATCACCGGCACTTGACCTACTGCGGGAGGTACGCATAAAACGTTCAGGGTTCAGCAAATACTGCATTGGCAGCGCGCTCACCAACGCCAAGCTCAAGACCAACAACTTCAAGGAGCGCCTACGCATGATAGACAAAATGGAAAACAAACGATAAAACTATAACAATGAGACTTTTAACTACTCTACTGCTCATTTGCTCGACAATGTTCGTGCAGGCACAGAATGCCGGGACTGCAGATGTTACAGAAACAGCTGCAGCCACAGTAAACACCGTAGCATCAGAAATTGAGAAAGCCGATGCCGTCAATGTCTTCATCGACTACGACGACGAACTCAATGAACCCGAGAAGATGGCGGTATCAGTAAAACAGAAGCGACAGAGCGACGAGTTCATCGATACTGACCATGTCACAAAACTATTGCTTGCATTCATCATCAACCTCATAGCCATAATGATAATTGTACGTTGGCTATACTACCCCAAATGCAAGCGCGGTGAGTTCTTCTTCACCTACATACTCATTGCCATAAGCACCTTCATGCTCATATATGTGCTTGGCGACGTCAAGCTCAAGGCCGGCATTGCACTTGGTCTCTTTGCCATGTTCAGCATCATCCGCTACCGCACCGAGCAGATTGCCATCCGTGAGATGACCTACCTGTTCATCATCATCGCGCTGAGCGCTATCAACGGCCTCACCATCAGCGAATTGAGCATTGGCGAGGTAATAATCATAAACGCGCTTTTCATCACAGCAATCATCATTTGCGAGAGCAAGCTCCTCATCAGCCACTACTCGTACAAGGTGATAAAATATGACAACATCAGCCTCATCACCCCCGACAAGCGCGAAGAGCTCATTGCCGACCTTGAAAAGCGCACCGGACTAAAGGTGATTAAGGTCGAGGTAGGCGCCATCGACTTCCTCAAGGATGCAGCCATTGTAAAGATGTATTATAAGAGCAACGAAGCAAACAATTCAGTAGACACAACCCTTAAAACCCCTACAGATGAATACAAACTTAAAGAATAAAGGCATGATTGCATTGCTCATAGCAATGTTCATGCTCGCACCGCTATGCAATGCCAACGCACAGTCTGTTGATGACGAGTTCGGCATCTGGGCAACCGTTGAGGCATCAAAGAAAATCAACAAGAAGTTCAAGGTTGTAGGCGATGCCGAGTTCCGCACATACGACTTTGTGAACAACATTGAACGCGCCGCCATTGGCGTAAAGCTTGAGTACAAGATTCTCAAATGGTTGAAATCAAATGTCGGATATCAGTTCCACTACAAGCATAACCCCGAGGAGACAAAACTCAAAGACTCCGTGTTGGTAGATGATATTTTTATTGGACAAAACAAGAATTTTGATCACGACTATTGGGTAATACGTAACCGCGTCTATGCAACAATTAGCGGCGAGTACAAGGTCGGCCGCTTTGAATTCGGTTTGCGTGAACGCCTGCAATATACCCACACATGTGCAGCCACAACAAACGAAACAAAATATGAATATAAATCTGCAACAGGTGCTGACTTAGATCCCAATTCTTATCAGTTGTTTGAAGAAACAGCCTTAGAGGAAAAGGATGCAAAGCACAACCTCACCTTGCGTTCACGCGTGAATGTAAAGTACGACATCCCCAACTGCAAGGTAAATCCATTCGCATCTGTAGAACTTTATACCCGTCTCGACGAGTGGAAAGGTTATGACAAGCTCCGCTACCGCCTTGGTGCAAGCTACAAGATAAACAAGGACAACTCGATATCTCTGTATTATCTCTTTGAGGACGTCAATGGCGAGGCCAACGGACACGCAATCGGTTTCGAGTATTCAATTGACCTTTAAGAAAAAACTCAACTATGAAAAAACTTCTATTTCTTATATCATTCATTGCCATGACCACTGCTGCAACAGCGCAGCATATGGTTGTGGAGATGGCCGACAGCAACAGCCGGGTGGTACAGCTCGAGAATCTCAAGCAAATCACCTTTGACGGCATCACCGTAAACATTGAGCAGACCGACGGCACAAAGAGCAGCGCCTCAATGGGCGACATCGAGCGCATATACTTCAGCGCACCATCTTCAATAGCCGACATAAACACACAGAGCGGCAACCTCGTGGAATACCTCTCTACCGACGAAATTGCCATCCACTGCGAGGCCGGTTCAACGGTTGCCATATACAGTCTCACCGGCGCGCAGCTGCTCACCAGGCGCACCGACACCCAAGGCGAGGCAATAAGCATTGCCGGCCTGCCACAGGGCATATACATTGTGAAAGCAAACGGACGTACAACAAAAATAATAAAAAGATGAAAAAGGCACTATTATTGTTCATTGGGGTGCTTGCAACATCTTTTACGCAGGCACAAGTGCTGTATGTAAACAACAGCAACGGCACATACCAGGCTATTGACACCCAAAAAGCAGGCGATATCATATTCGAGGAAAGCGAGCAAGTCATATACATTGAGCTTGGAGACCGCATGGCAAGCCAGTTCGCCACAAGCAAGATAACCAACATCGCCCCCACATCGAACAACGGCACAGAGTTGATTCCCAATCTCAACCCCTTTGTTTCATTTGATGCTACCGACAAGGAGAACTTCAACGAGATTATCCAACCCATACCCACCGACGAACTTGCCGACGAGTATGGCGATTTCATCGAGAACTACTCTACATCACGTATCATCACCATCACATTCAGCGAGACAGGCGTAAAGACATCTTCTTTGCCAAGCGGTATCACAGCCACCATAAACGGCGGCCACATTGTCATTAACTCCACACTTGGTAAAATAGGTTACCAAGTTAAGGGTACATGCAGTAACGGTTCGCTCAAGATTTACAGCGAAAAGAAATTCCGCTTGCTGTTCAATGGCGTCACGCTCACCAACCCCACAGGCCCTGCCATCAACATACAGAGCGGCAAGACCGTCTATGCATCAATCGTAAACGGCACAACCAACACCCTTTGCGACGGTGCCACATACAGCGCACCCGTCATGGGCAGCAATGGCGAGGAGGAGGACCAGAAGGGCACACTCTTCAGTGAAGGACAGCTCATCTTTGACGGCTACACCAACGGCACAGGAACGCTTAACGTAACAAGCCATGGCGGCCATGCAATCTGCAGCGACGACTATATTATGGTACGTGGCGGTAACATCAATATACTCTCTGCAGCCAAGGACGGATTCCGCACAAAGGACAAGTTCATCATCGGCCGCGCCGAGGCCTACTCTCCCACCATCACCATCAACGCCACAAGCAACGGCATTGAGTGTACCGAGGGCACTCTCACCATCGAGGCAGGCAAACTCGATATCACAGCGGGCGGCGAGGCCATCAAGGTGGAGTATGAAGAGAGCGACCCAGCCGTAATCCCCGACGCATATATAAAAGGTGGCTACATCAAGCTCACCACCACAGGCGAGAAGAGCTCGGCAATACAAACCACCCGCAACTACAACCAGAGCGGCGGCATCATTGAGGCCACCGTTGGTGGCAACGGCTCAAAAATCATCAACTGCGACGGCGACGCCACTTTCAGCGGCGGCAAGCTCACAGGCTTTGTCAACGGCACAGTTTCAAGCGACGAGACATCGGCAGGTGGCATAAAGTGTGCCGGCAATATCACAATATCAAACAGCAAGGTCGCCATCGACTGCAAGGGCAAGGGAGCAAAGGCCATCAACTGCGACAATTACGTCACCGTCAACAGCGGCGAGGTTACCATGATAGCTGCAGCCGAGGACTACACCGAGATTGAGGACGACAAGAAGAGCCGCGCAATCCAGGCCGACTGTTTCACCATCAACGACGGCGTTGTCGTTGCAAAGGCCTATGACTATGCAATTTCATCAGGAATCGCCATCAACGTCAACGGCGGCATTGTCAATGCAATAAGCACAAACTGCATTGCATTTGAAATTGGCGTCACCCAAACCGACGGTTGGGTCTTGACAAAGGATTAAGTATTGAATGGCAGACAAAAGACAACCAACAACTTACGCGGGAGAATTCAAACAGTTCTCCCGCGTAATATTTTTAGCAATCATATAGAAGTTGACCCGGCGGCCCCTGTCATTTTTCGGGCAAGCCCTCAACAACACGTCTGAGCAAAGCGAAGTATCTCTGTTCTGCGTGGTTATGAGATCCATTGACTTTAGCCCCTGCGGGCGTCGACCGCTGGTTCGCTGCGCTCATCGAAAGCTACGATTAAGCGAGAGCAAAGAAAGTTTACTTGCTTTGCCGAGCGGTAGTAGCTTCGTAAAACAAAACCTCTTTAATTTTTACATTAAGGAATGGTCAGGAATGACAAATTCGCGAATAATGTCAACATTGGGTCAACTGCTATATTATTACCATATTTTTAATGAACTTTAGCACCGTTCAATCCACCAATCGAAACCATTTTTGGTTAAAAATAAATAATTGATTGTCAATTGTTAAAAATTAGGGGGTCACAACCTTGTAGAATTTCAAAGAAGAGTTATTTTTGCACGCGTAAACTTCTTATGGACAAACGATTATCAACATACAGCAGCAAAGTCTTGGCAGCCGCATCGGCCGCCGGCCCTATTACACCCGTAAACAATTGTAACCCAACAAGTTACCCCCCTAAAAACAACAGTAAAATATAACAAAACATGAACGCTATCGTGCGTTGCGTCAAAGCAACCGCACGGTAGCGTTTTTTTGTGAGATTTATAAAACAAAAACTATATTAAACTTAACTTTATGAAAAAAACTCTACAAACTTTATTATTTGCTTTAATAGCAATTATGATGCCAATCGGAGCATCAGCACAAGAGATAGCTTCCGATTATGCAGTTGTTGACTATGATGCTAAAATATTGACTATCGACGGTACATTTGGAGGAAAACCCGAAGTAACCGATAAGAATGAGATTACCGCTTTGGTAAATACTATCCAAAATTATGTGGAGAGTGGAGGCAACGCAGTTATCGTAACGGGTGGTGAACTTGCTATATATAATGGCTTTTATGATAACTATCCCGCATATGCAGAAGCACTATATTATGTGACAGAAGAAGATGAAAATAGTAAGTATTGTGGCTCTATTGATTTAATTCTTCCGGATGTAACGGAAATTGGAGAGTATGAGTTCAATGTTGCGTTTTCTCTTAAAAGCGTAACG
>JAZREN010000057.1:0-6220 GCA_045660825.1 Bacteroidaceae bacterium | reverse complement strand
ATTGCTGGTGCGTATATGGAGCTCAATAAGGCTGCATAAGAACTCATATCAGCCGAAATACAATTTTTTCAGACTAAAATCTTGCCGATAAAACAAAAACAGAGAGGCCGGAGCAAAAATACTTTTGACCCGGCCTCTTGTAAAAGATGAATGGAATTACTTATTCCGTTATTTCTCCTTCGAGGCTCTTGCTCATTAGGCGGCGCACCTCCTCTGTCGGCAGGTTCTTGCCCATGAGATACATGAGCTTTGTAAGTGCAGCCTCAACCGTGGAGTCCTTACCGCTGATTACACCGGCTTCGAGCAGCTGCAGTCCTGTTTCATAAAGCTCCATGTGTACGCTGCCGCCGGCGCACTGGGTGATGTTGATGATGATCTTGCCCTCGGCTGTGGCCTTTGACAATGCATCGATGAGCCATTTCTTCCGTGGGGCATTGCCCGCGCCGAATGTGCGGAAAATGACTCCCCTCAACTTCTTGTCGCCAAGTACATCCTCAATGATCTCCTGGCTGATACCGGGGAACAACGACAGGATGATGATGTTGCTGTTGTACTCATGATGTGCCTTGAGCTTGCGTCCGGGGATGTATTTCTTTATGTTGTTGGTATAGTATTGTATGCTTGTGCCGGCAATACCCAGCGGCGGGTAGTTGTTGGAGTCGAATGCACCGAAACTCTCGGAGTTGATTTTCGTTGTGCGGTTGCCACGCATGAGTTTGTCCTGGAAAAACACGCATACTTCGGGCACGATGGGGGTGCCGTCGGGGTTCTTGGCTGCGGCAATCTCAATGGCTGTGATGAGATTTTCCTTGCCGTCGGTGCGCAGTGCACCGATGGGCAGCTGGCTACCGGTGAGGATGACAGGTTTCATCAGGTCTTCAAGCATGAAACTGAGCGCCGATGCTGTGAACGACATGGTGTCGGTGCCGTGGAGAATTACAAAGCCGTCATACTTCTCGTAGTTCTCCTCGATGATGGTGACGATGCGGCTCCACAATTCGGGTTCCATGTCCGATGAGTCAATGGGTGGGGTGAATGTGATGGCATCGATGTTCAGGTTGAACTGCTTTACCTCGGGGACATGCTTGAGCAGATGGTCGAAGTTGAAACTCTCCAAAGCTCCTGTCTCGGGGTTCTGTATCATACCGATGGTTCCACCGGTGTAGATGATGAGTATTGATGTATTGGCCGTGCTGCTCATGGTTTATAATATTTCCTTTATCTCTAACAAATGTCTTACCTCGTATGTTGGGGTAAAGGGGTGTCCTGTCTTTCCCTTTGGGTTGTAGTATATGCTGTCTATACCAAAGTTGGTCGCACCGACGATGTCGGTGTCGAACATGTCGCCTATCATAAGGCTCTCCTCCGGCTTTGATGCTGTCCTTTGCATGGCGTGCTCGTAGAGTCTGCTGTCGGGTTTGTTAACGCCAATGTCCTCGGAGAGTATAAGGGCATCGAAATATTTGTCGATGCCGGCTGTCTGCATCTTGCGCGACTGCAGTTCCTTGAACCCGTTTGACAGGATGTACAGGTTGTACTTTGGGCGCAGATACTCGAGCAACTCTATGGCTCCGGGCTCAAGCGGTCCCTTGGTGGGGATGAGTCCCAGGGCATTGCGGCAGAATGTCGCGGCAAGCTGCGGGTCATTGACTCCCACGGCCTCAAGCGGGTGGCTGTAGCGACGGCTGTTGAGCTCGTCCTTCGTTATCTTGCCCTCGCCGTATATGCGCCATAGCTCAAGGTTGTAGGGCTCGTACAGCGACATGTAGTGCTCGAACGAGTCGAAGTAGCGCTCATAGTGCAGCAGCTCGTAGGTCTCGAGGAAGGACTCGCGCGATGCGGCCGAAAAGTCGTACACCGTGTCGTCGAGGTCAATGAAAAGGTTGCGGTATTCTGCCATATTGAATCGGTTACTTGCCTGCGTTCTCGGCTTCGCTCAAGGCCTTATAGTAGCACTCGCGGCACAATGGTTCGTATTCCATCTTCTCGCCAAGCAACACTTGCTTGTCGCCATCGACAAGGCGATGCGAAACGTAGGCTAGGTTGCCGCACTTCACGCAGATGGCGTGTACCTTTGTCACCGAGTCGGCAACAGCCATGAGTGCCGGCATGGGGCCGAAGGGCTGGCAACGGAAGTCCATGTCGAGGCCGGCAATGATTACGCGCACGCCACGGCGGGCAAGCTCGTTGCATACCTCTACAAGCTCACTGTCGAAGAATTGTGCCTCGTCGATGCCCACTACATCTACGTCGTTGGCAAGCAACAGGATGCTTGTCGATGACTCGATGGGGGTTGAGGTGATGTGGTTGCTGTCGTGAGAAACGACCTCTACGTCGGAGTAGCGGGTGTCGAGCGCGGGCTTGAAGATCTCTACCTTCTGACGCGCGAACTTTGCTCTCTTGAGGCGACGTATGAGCTCCTCGGTCTTGCCGGAGAACATTGAACCGCAGATGACCTCGATGCGGCCACGGCGTGTCGTCTCCATCTGGTTGAATTCGGAAAATCTGTTCATTGGTATATTTGTATTTTGTTGTTTGCGGTGTGGATGGCGCATTTTTTAGTAATGACAAGGGTATGAGTCAAATTCTTTATTATTACTTTTTCATGCACTCCTACAAAGGTAATAAATTAAGTGGTAAATAAAATTGTTATTGGCTACAAGTTATCAACATTCTTGCTGCAAACTGTTAGTTTAAACTTTTTAGTAAATTTAAAATGGTTTTTTAGCAATGTTGGCATATTTATATTTAATTTGCATAATAATTAGGATTTGCGTGTGACAGTTTTCCATGAATGTGTCATACTGAGCAAAGCGAAGTATCTATCTACGCTAATTTTGAGATCCTTCACTGCACTCAGGATGACAGAACCAGTGATTACTGTTTGGCAATCTGAATTGTTATTTCATTTAACTATGATATTTTGACATACTATTTATGGGAATGTTATACGTTGTACCCACGCCGGTGGGTAATCTTGAGGATATTACCTTGCGTGCAATAAGAATTCTGCGTGAGGCCGATTTTGTGCTTGCCGAGGATACACGCACATCGGCAAAACTGCTGAAGCATCTTGAAATACAGGTGCCAATGTATTCGCACCACAAATTCAACGAACACAAGACCGTGGGCCCGCTTGTGGAGCGCATTGCTACCAGTGAGCACCATGTGGCGCTGATTTCGGATGCCGGAACGCCTGCAATCTCCGACCCGGGGTTCATGCTTGTGCGTGAGTGCGTGAGGAATGGGGTTGAGGTGCAGTGTCTGCCGGGTGCAACGGCTTTTGTGCCGGCACTGGTGAGTTCGGCGCTTCCTTCGGACAGGTTTGTGTTCGAGGGTTTCCTGCCACAGAAGAAGGGACGACAGACAAAACTCAATTCGCTCAAGGACGAGCAGCGCACAATGATTTTCTATGAGTCGCCCTACCGCGTGCTCAAGAGCCTTATCCAGTTTGCCGAGGTGTTCGGCGCCGACCGCCAGGGCGCCGCAGTGAGGGAGATTTCAAAACTGCACGAGGAGTGCGTGCGTGGCACGCTTGCCGAGCTTGTGCAGCATTTTACTGCAAACGAGCCGCGTGGCGAGTTTGTCCTGCTTGTGGGTGGGGTAGAGGACAAACGCTCTGCCGACAAGGAGTGAATCATCTGAAACTTGTGAATTGATATGAATGTAATTAAACAGAATGAGATAACGGTAGGGCGTTTCCTGCGCATCGTGCTTGTTGCCATTGTGCTCGTTGCTGCCTATTTTGTTGTCAATAGTCTCAGTGGTGTGCTGTTGCCGTTTGCCATAGCATGGCTGTTGGCCTATATGCTCAACCCGCTTGTTAACTTTGTACAGGATAAGATGCGGGTGAAATACCGTGCATTGGCTATTGTAATTTCAATGTTGGTGGTGGGTGCTGCGCTATATGGCCTGTTCATGCTTGTTGTGCCATCTATTTTCCGTGAACTGTATACATTGAAGGATATAACAGTGTCGTTTCTTGGTAGGAACATAAACGACGGTTCAATCCCTGCACCTATCATGGATTTCTTCAGGGAGATTTCAACCCAATATGGTTTTGCCGAGCTGCTGCAGAGTTCAGGTGATGCGGGATTGATATCAATCCTTGCCGAGCGATTACAGGTGTTGCTGTTGGGTACAGTGGATATAATGGGGCAGGTGCTTACAATCTGTTTGATAATGTTGTACCTGTTCTTCATTCTCTTTGACTTTGAGCGCGTTTCCAAAGGTTGGCAACCATATGTTCCCAAGAAATGGCGTGGGGTTGTGTCTAAACTGTGGAGTGACCTTGTTTATGGTATGAACCAGTATTTCCGTGGCCAGGCGCTTGTGGCATTTTGTGTAGGAGTCCTCTTCTCGATAGGTTTTCTTATAATAGATTTCCCTGCAGCAATCGCTTTTGGAATGTTCATAGGCCTGCTTAACCTTGTTCCCTATCTCCAAGCTGTAGCGGTGTTGCCTATGGCTCTGTTGGCAATGCTCAAGGCTGCCAGCGCAGGTGCGGGATTCTGGCCGGTTATGTTGGGGGCTTTGGCTGTGATGATGGTAGTACAAGTCATTCAGGATATGTTTCTTGTGCCAAAGATTATGGGCAAGCGAATGAATCTGCATCCTGCTGTAATTCTTTTGTCGCTCTCGATCTGGGGCCATCTGCTTGGTGTACTGGGAATGATTGTTGCCCTGCCTATGACAACGTTGTTGCTGGCCTATCTGCGTCGCTACAATGAGATTGCCGAGACATCGGGCAGCTCCGAGGAATATATATTGAGGGAGGCAATTGACACTGTTAACATATCAAGGGGTAGAAAGTCTGCAGATGGTCAAGACGGCGAAGCCGAGGGTATCCCGGTGGAGGAATCTGATGATCTCCCTGAGGATATCCCTAATGAGATGAAATAGTGTGCGACACTTCTCGTGGGTGGTGGTTGACCATGATTTTTTAATGGAAATGAAATAAAAAGTGCAAAAAGTTTGTCATTCTAAAAATTAGTAGTATCTTTGCACTCGCTTAACGGCAACTAGGTAGACTCGCTAGCTCAGCTGGTAGAGCACATCCCTTTTAAGGATGGGGTCTTGGGTTCGAGCCCCAAGCGAGTCACTGCAAGAGAGGAAAGTGCAAACTTTCCTCTCTTTGTTTTTTACAAGGATTGGATATGATTACACGCTGTTATCTTGAAGTAACCAACATATGTAACCTCGATTGTGTCTTTTGCCCAAAGACGGCAAGGGAGAAGCGTAGCCTTTCGCCGGCGGAGTTTGACCTGCTCACCGACAAATTGCGTGGAAAGATAAAGTTCCTGTACTTCCATCTCATGGGCGAGCCGTTGCTGCATCGTCATTTGCCCGAATTCATTTCCACTGCACGTGAAAAGGGGTTCATCCCGGTGTTGACGACCAATGGCACGCTGTTGTCGCGTGCAAAGGCTGTGATGGATGCGCGTCCGTACAAGATGCAGGTGTCGTTGCATTCCCATGAGGGCAATGGAAAAGAGAATCTGCGGCAGTATGTTGACGAGGCAATGCGCTTTGCCATAGAGGCGGCTGAGAAAGGTGTGATAATGGTGTTGCGTCTGTGGAATCAGGGCGGTTATGACAAGGAGAACGAGCGATTGTTGGATATCGTAGCCGAGTATATTCCACGTCCTTGGACGGCGTGCCAGAATGGCTGGAGGCTTGCCGACAATATTTTCATTGAGTATGGCCGTATGTTCGAGTGGCCCGAGGGTGAGAAGCCCGAGAATGGCGAGGAAGAGGCTTTCTGTTATGCCTTGCGTAACCAGATAGGTGTGCTTGTGGATGGTACGGTAGTGCCATGTTGCCTTGACAGCGCCGGAGCACTAGCTCTTGGTAATTTGTTTGAGCAGAGCCTTGACGAGGTGCTTGCATCGCCCCGTGCAAGGGCAATCTATGACGGGTTTACACAGCGCAAAGCTGTTGAACCGCTCTGCCGCCGCTGTGGATATGCAGCGCTGATAAAGTGAAAAGTGAAATCCGAGGTCAAGGACCGAGGGTTCGACAAAGCCAACAGCAGTTGGTCGCGGGTAGCACAGCCGTAGTTTGTGCCCCGCGGGATGTGATTAGTTGGCTTTGTCAAAGCTAAACAAGGACCGAGGGTTCGACAAAGCCAACAGCAGTTGGTCGCGGGTAGCACAGCCGTAGTTTGTGCCCCGCGGGATGCGATTAGTTGGCTTTGTCAAAGCTAAACAATAACCGAGGG
>JAZREN010000056.1:0-49012 GCA_045660825.1 Bacteroidaceae bacterium | reverse complement strand
CTCCTTTGTGAACCTAAAGCTCGGTGCTGAAGCACACTCCTCTGGGGAGGTAAACCTCCCTTCGTCGCAACCAATGCTTTTTTCGCATTGGCGTCGCAACCAACGCTCCCCCGCGTTGGCATCGCCACTTTTATAGAAAAGGACATCTTTGAAAGGATGTCCTTTTTCGTTGTATAAAGCTGAAATGTGAAAGGGGAAAACTGAGAGGTTTTCTGTGGCTTTCCGCTTTGACCTTTGACCTTGTCTTGTTGCCGTAGGGACGGGGTCTGCCGCCCGATAAAGTTTGCAGCGTGTATCAAAAGGCCAAAAGGGGCGAAAGGGGCCAAAAGGGCGACAAGGAAAGGTGATGGTTGAAAGTTATGCAAGCGTGCAAAACTTCCTTTCGCCATGTATCAGCCTGACGGCTGTGCCTTTTAGGCGTTTGGGGTATTTTACGCTTTTAGGGCATATAATAAAGTGAATGTCTAATGGCTCACCTGTAAAGCCTTTTGTTACAAACTGCAGTTATTCTATTTTTGTTGTTATGGATTCTTCTATGTTTTTTTTGAAAAATATAGGTATTTTTGTAAGGTTTCTGTTTTTAAAACGTCATATGAATAGAAACGTCTTACACTAAAGGGTATGAAAAAAGGATTTTTGCTTTCGGTTTTTGCGTTGCTGTTTTCGCAGTTTCTCTTTGCGCATGATTTTATTGTAGATGGTATATGCTACAATATAGTATCGGAGGAATATAAGCTTTGCGAGGTTACCTATTTTAAGCAGGAGTCGGGGGAGATTAAGTCTAATTTTTACAAGGATGTTGTCTTTGTGCCCGAAACTGTTGAATTCGGTGGCAGCAGCTATTTCGTAAGTGCCATTGGCGCCGCTGCTTTCAGTGGCAATGATGAATTGCTTTCTGTGGTGATGCCCAATACGGTCAAGGTTATTGAAAACTCTGCTTTTTCGGGATGCAGGCAGATGAAGAGTATTACTGTTCCCAAAAGTGTGGAACATATTGAAAGTGGTGCCTTTTGTGCTCTTGAGTCATTGACTTATCTTTCTGTTGATGAGGATAATCCCGTATATGACAGCCGTTGTGGTTGCAATGCCATCATTGAGAGTGCTACGAATACCTTATTGTATGGTTGCAGGACCACAGTGATTCCCCATGGTGTTGAGGTTATTGCAATGAATGCCTTTTGGATAGTATGTAATACCGGGCCTTTTGCGTTGGATATTCCTGCAAGTGTCAAAGTTATTGATTATTGCGCTTTCCAGACTTGTGATTGGCTTGTGGGTGTTACCCTGCACGATGGTCTTGAGAAGATTGGCGATGGTGCTTTCCGCCATACTTCAATCGAGAGTATAACAATCCCGGCTACGGTAACTGAGATTGGACCCTCTGCCTTTGCAGGTGTAAATGAGTTGAAGTCAATGAAGGTAAAGCGGGGTAATAAGGTGTATGACAGCCGTGGTGGTTGCAATGCCATTATTGAGAGCGTAAGTGACCGCTTGGTGCAGGCTTGTGCGAGAACAAAAATTCCCGAAGGTGTTAAGGTGATTGGACGGAATGCATTTAAAGGAGTTGAAAAGGGGAGTGTAGATATTCCGTCATCGGTGGTAGAGCTTGAGAATGGGGCATTCTTTGGCTGTGGACTCCGGGGAAAACTTGTTATTCCCGGGAGTGTGAAGAGTATTGGCGAATATGCATTTACTGCGTGTCGTGGTATTGATTCCCTTGTAGTGGGAGAGGGGTGTGAGAAAATTGGAACTTCTGCTTTTTCGCTTTGCAGCAGTCTTCGCCATGTTGAGTTGCCGGCTACGTTGAAGGAACTTGGAACCGGGTCAGACTATGTACTTGTTTTTGATGGTTGCAGTTTGCTCGAGGAGATTGAACTGCCCAATGAGAATCCATCGTATTACTGTAACGGTGATGTGATAATAGAGAAGAGTACCCTTGCAGTTGTTGCTGGGTGTGGACTCGGTCATTGCCAAATCAATAAAGGTTTGGGTGGGCATCAGCCTAAGAAAATATCCAAGGGTGCTTTCAGGGGAATGCAGTATCTCACTGCTCTGTGGTTGCCGGGAACAATAGAGGAGATAGAAGAGGGGGCTTTCTATGACTGTCCGGCTATTGAATTTATATATTGTGCCAATGAAATACCGCCCTTGCTGGACAAGAATTTTGGTCTTGTTAATAGCTCATGGCATCTGCCGGTACAGGAGCGCGCAGTGCTCATTGTTCCCGAAGGTTCTTTGGAGGCTTATCGCAATGCTCCAGGTTGGAAGGAGTTCAAGCATATAACAACTGATTGAGAATGACTGCTGAACAATTCAAGGAGCGTTTTGTATCCCTTTATCCCAAACTTTTCGCTATTGTCATGGCCAATATCGGCAATTGTGACGAGGCTAAGGATATTATGCAGTCATTTTATCTTAAATTGTGGGAGAATTGCCGTGAACTTGATGGTGTGTGTAATGATATCGGGTATTGTAGAACTGTGCTCCTGAATATGTGCCGTGACAGGTGGAGGAACAAATCGCTTGAACCGGAATGTGTTGTAGAAGAGAGTGATCTCCCTTATGACAGCCATGAATATTTTGAAGCCGTAGATATAAAAGAGAGAATTGAAAGCTTCATTGACTGTTTGCCCGAAAAACCTCGTTGTATAATGAGAATGCGTATGCAAGGTGCCTCGGCTGTTGAAATAGCCAGTGTAACCGGGTTGAGTGTAGAGAATATCTATACAATCCTTTCGCGCACCAGACAGCTGATAAGGAATTTCTATAATAAGATTAATGGATAGCGTTATGGATTATAAAGTTCTGATTGACAAATACTTCTTGGGTATGACGAGCTGTGAGGAAGAGACTGAGCTCCGTCGCTGTCTGATGCAGGATAATCTCCCCGCCGATATGTTGCAGGAGAGGGATTGCTTGCTTGCGATGTTGAATCCTGTTGAGTATGAGTGTAGCGAGGCAATGGACGCTGTTTCTGCTATGATTGACAATTTTGCCGCCAAGGAAACTGCAACCATGCAACAGCGTAAGGTATCTCGCAGAGTTGTTTTGCACGGTTTGTGCTCTATTGTTGCTGTTGCTGCAGCCGCGCTGCTGTTCTTCCTCTTTTTCCCATATTCAAATGAAACAGTTCAAGATGACAAAGAATTACTTGCTACCGCGGGTGTCAATGAAAACGGGGCTTACGAATCCGTTATAGAGAATAATTATGTAAATAGTGTCGCTCAAAATCAAGTTGCAGTAGATGAAATTCAACCGGTAGCTGTTGAAAAGGAGGTGCATTTATATAGTAGGCTTGATGAAACAGCTGTTCACAAAATAACGGAAAATAGAGTTGAGTCTGAAGCTGCCATGTGTGAGCGATTTATTGGGAATATTCTCTCTGAACCATCCGTAGTGCCAAGTAGTGTTGCTGCAATAGTGAATTCCGAAAAAGATGCCGCTTTCTATCTGCTGAATCTCTATTCTATTATGCAGTATTTGCATTATATGCATGGTGATGATGCGTCAAGAAATTTTGCCTACATTGCCAATAGTGTCGGGAAAATGGCAACAGGGCGACCTCATGCACCACATATTGAGAAACTTATTGATTCAAAAGCCGGTTCCGGCTCCTTTGACGCAATATGGCAGCTTGAAGAGGATTTAATTGAATTTGCTCCCGATGATGTTCCATGGAATCCGGCAACTCCATTGCGTGTGTACAGGATACAAAGTAAAAATCGTGAGACAATTGTCACCTTTTTATATTCCATCTGTTTTGATTCACAGTACGTAGGTTTAAGCAGTCGTGCTTATGCTGTGGATGATGGGAGTGGCAATGTCTATGATATCATTGGTTATACCAAAGGCTTTCCAATGGACAAACGGCTTGTTGTCAATGGTTGTAAGGGAAGGAATATTCTTATATCGTTGCGCTTTCAAAAATTCAAGCGTAGGGTAAAGAGTATTACAATTCACGACCCAGAGCAGAAAAGTGGTGTTCTGCAATTCTGTGATTTCCCGGTTACAACTGCAATTGTGTCAGGGGTAAATGTAAAAAAGTTCAAGAAATAATGATAATAAGTGTAGCCTGTTTGTAATTGGAATGCAAGCAGGCTACACTTATTATATGCTAGCCTTGCTGATTATTAGTGTACGTTTCTTGGAGATTGCATAGAGTGTATATTCATCATAGTTGAAGATTTTTTTCATTTTATTTGTGTGCAAAATGAAAAATTTATAGTTTTGCGCTAACAAAAATGTTAAACAAATATGTTAGTAAAGGAAAGGGCGGATAATCAAGAGGTTAAAACCAAGGAGCAACAGATACTTGCAGCAGCCGAGCAAGAGTTTTTGACTAAGGGATATGATGGGGCACGTACGACTGCTATTGCAAAGGTTGCCGGTGTAACGCACGCAATGCTGCACTACTATTTTCGTACAAAGGAACAGCTTTTTGAGCGCATTGTGGATGAAAAGTTTGCTACGATGTCGCGTTCGATGTTTGCCATAATGGGTGACCCTAAACTCCCGATAGTGGAGCGAATAATAGGGGGAGTGGCAACCCATTTCGACTTTGTGGCAGAGAATCCGCTGTTACCGCGATTCATAATCAATGAGATTGTTGCACGCCCCGAGCGCTATGAGGTTTTTTATAAGCGTGCCGGAGTAGTCATTGAGACGATGTATCGTGATTTGCAGCTTGAAATAGACCTTGCAGCCGAGCGGGGTGAGATGGAGAAAATTGATGTCAAGATGTTGTTTATCAGTATTATGTCGATGAATGTATTTACTTTTGTTGCTTATCCGTTTATGGAACCACTGATGGGTGAACTTATGTCTGACAGAGCCCGTTTCCTATCACAGCGCAAGGCTGAGAACATAGAAACTATATTGCGAAGAATCAAAAACAATAGATAGATGAATCGATTACAAATTGCGTTTATTGCTTTGATAGTTGCTCTCTCAGCAAGTGCACAGTCGCTGGATGAATGCCGACGACTTGCTCGTGAGCACTATCCTGAAATCAGACAGTACGATTTGATATCGCAGACTGAACAGTATAATATCTCCAATGCGGCACGTGCCTGGGTTCCGCAAGTAGTGTTGTCGGGGCAGGCAACCTATCAGTCGGCAACTCCCACTTATCCAGAGGCGTTTAATGCTATATTGGGCGCAAACGGTATTAAGATGGACGGTATCTGTCGCGATCAGTTCAAAATTATGATTGATGTACCCCAGAATATTTGGGATGGTGGGCTTTCAAAGGCGAACATGGCCATTGCCGAAGCGGAGGCTGCAGAACAGCGCAGTCGGGTAGATGTGTCACTCTATGACTTGCAATCAAGAGTGGATAACCTCTATTTCGGTATTTTGTTGCTTGATGAACGTATTGCGCAGACTGAGGGCTTAATTACGGTCTTGGAGAGCAATTTGAAGCAGATGCAGTCCTGTTATGAGAATGGCGTAGCCCGTCAGGCAGATGTTGATGCCGTGGAGGCGGAACTGCTTTCTGCCCGGCAGACGATGGGGCAGGTGGAGTCGTCACGTGCAAGTTTCCGACGCATGTTGGAACTCTTTATTGGACAGAAACTTATAACTGAAAAGTTGGATCGACCGGCTATGTGTGAGGTGCTGTCGAGTACATCGGCACGTCCGGAGTTGGAATTGTTTGACGCGCAGGAGAACAGGCTTGCAGCACAGCGCAAGGCGATAAACAGTTCGGTTATGCCGCGATTTTCGGCATTTGCGCAAGGGTATTATGGTTATCCCGGCATGGATATGTTCAAGAGTATGGTTTCGACCGATTGGTCGCTTAATGCTATTATAGGTGTGCGTATGTCGTGGAACATAGGTGCATTCTACACCATGAAGAATAATCTTGAAAAACTCAAAACCGCAGAGCAGCAGATTGCCGTTCAGCGTGATATTTTTCTCTTCAACACCCGGATGCAGACAACTCAGGACGATGGCGAAATAGCGCGTCTACGTAAGGCTGTCGAGGATGATGAGCGCATTGTTGAGCTGCGTCGCAGCGTGCGTATGGCTGCTGAATCGCAACTTGAGAACGGGGTGATAGATGCCACGGACCTGTTGTGCAAGATTACTGATGAAACGAATGCTGCACTCGCCCGCAGTACTCACGAAATTGAACTTTTACAAGCAATTTACAGATTAAAGACAACATTAAATCAATAAGGTATGAAACGAATTGTATATATCGCAGCAATGCTGGTTGCTGTGTCGTGTGGCAAAGAATCCGAATTTGATGCACAAGGCACATTTGAGGCTATCGAGGTTGTAATATCGTCAGAGGCTAACGGAAAAATTCTCGACTTTGATGTTGTTGAAGGGTCGATTGTGGAAGCTGATAAACCGGTTGGTGCAATTGACAGTGTGCAGCTGCACCTGCAACGTAAGCAACTTTTGGCGCAGCATTCTGCCTTGCTTGGCTCGCGCCCCGATATAAAGAAACAGGGGGCATCGTTATGTGAGCAGATTGCAAAACATAAGAGTGAACTTCGCCGTGTGGAGAATATGCTCAAAGATGGTGCAGCAACACAAAAACAGTACGATGATATAGAGGCGCAGGTAAAAATCCTGGAGACTCAATTGGATGCAACACTATCGACACTTGATAAAAATACCACAACTATCAATAATAATTTGCTGGCTTTAGAGGCGCAGATTGCCGCTCTCGACGACCGGATTTCAAAATGCCGTATTGTCTCGCCTGTCAGTGGAACTGTACTTGTGAAATATGCTCAGGCCGGTGAACTGGCAACTGCCGGTAAACCTCTTATGAAGGTTGCGGACCTTGACAAAATATACCTACGTGCATACTTTACCTCTGAACAGCTTGCAAAGATTAATCTGGGTGACGAGGTGACTGTTGTTGCCGATTTCGGTGGCGATGAGCGTTACAATTATGCGGGTCGCATAGAATGGATATCATCGGAGAGTGAGTTTACTCCAAAGAGTATTCAAACAAAGGATTCCCGTGCCAACTTGGTATATGCAGTAAAGATTGCCGTTGAAAATGACGGACGGTTGAAAATTGGCCTTGCGGGAGAAGTCATTTTGTAGTATGGCTGTCATTGAAGTACAAAATCTATCGAAGAGTTACGGAAATGTAAAGGCGCTCGACGGTGTTTCGTTCTCTGTTGAGCGGGGTGAACTGTTTGGTCTTATCGGTCCGGATGGTGCAGGCAAGACCACGCTCTTCAGACTGCTTACAACGCTGATTAATCCCGATTCCGGCAGTGCCACGGTTGATGGATACGATATAAGGGATGAATATCTTGCTATCCGTTCCCGTGTAGGTTATATGCCCGGCCGTTTCTCTCTGTATCCCGATTTGTCGGTCGAGGAGAATCTGCAATTCTTTGCGGCCATGTTTGGTGTTACAATGGAGGAGTCGTATGAACTGATTGCACCTATCTATAAGCAGATAGAACCGTTCAGCAAGCGCCGTGCAGGCAAACTTTCGGGCGGAATGAAACAGAAACTTGCGCTGTCGTGTGCATTGATTCATAACCCTGGTGTCCTGTTTCTGGATGAACCTACTACGGGTGTCGATGCGGTGTCGCGTAGCGAGTTCTGGGATATGCTTACTGGATTGAAAGAGCATGGGATAACCATTCTTGTTTCAACACCATATATGGACGAGGCGAGCCGTTGCGACCGTATTGCCCTTTGCTGTGAGGGACGTATATTGGAAATTGACACCCCCGAAGGGATTGTGCAGGGATTTGACAGACCTCTCTACGGCATCAGTGCCAAAAATATGTTTGCCTTGCTGGAGCGGGCACGTGAAGTGAATGGCGTTGTTGATTGCTATCCCTTTGGCGAGAAGCACCACTTGGTTGTGGGTGATGGTTTTGATGAAAAGAAATTCAGAAATGCGCTTGCCGATATTGAAGGTATAGAGATTTCTACGGTAAAACCAACAATTGAAGATATGTTTATTAAACTGATGAAACGATGAACGATATAGTAATTTCGGTGCGTGACCTTACCAAACGTTTCGGTGATTTCACCGCAGTTGACCACATTTCGTTCGATGTGCGCCGCGGCGAGATTTTCGGCTTTCTTGGAGCAAATGGTGCCGGCAAGACGACTGCTATGCGTATGCTCTGTGGTTTGAGTTACCCTACGTCGGGTAGCGGCACGGTGGCAGGCTTTGATGTGCGTACCGAAGGGGAACTGATTAAACGCCATATCGGCTATATGAGTCAGCGTTTCTCACTCTACAACGATCTTACCGTGTGGGAGAATATGCGTCTATTTGCAGGAATATACGGGCTCACGGCAAAGCAGACCAATGAGCGCGCAACGGAGTTGCTTGAGCGCTTGAATTTTTCTTCGGAGCGTAATACTCTTGTTGGCTCACTGCCGCTTGGCTGGAAACAGAAACTGTCGTTTGTCATTGCGACAATTCACCGTCCCGATGTGGTGTTTCTGGACGAACCTACGGGTGGTGTTGACCCCGTAACACGTCGCCAGTTTTGGGAGATGATATATGAGGCTGCCGAGAATGGCACTACCATATTTGTTACCACTCATTATATGGACGAGGCCGAGTACTGCACACGCGCATCGATAATGGTCGATGGCAAGGTGTGTGCACTTGATACTCCTGCACGACTGAAACAACAATTTGCCGCAGAGTCTATGGACGAGGTGTTCCGCACATTGGCTCGTGGTGCACAGAGAGGAGAGTAGACTATGAAACGGAATTTTGCTTCATTCGTAAAAAAGGAGTCATTGCATATACTCCGTGATACACGTACAATGCTTGTCGTGATGCTTATTCCCATTATACTCATGATACTCTTTGGATTTGCGATATCTACAGAGGTCAATAATGTAAATGTAGCGGTTGTGGCTCCGGAACGCACCGACGGTGTGCATGATGCCGTTGAGCGTCTCGCGCAAAACGGATATTTTACCTTTAAGGGTTATATATCACAAAATGAGATAGACCAATGCCTGCGCTCGGGCAAGGCTAATGCTGTGGTTGTCTTTGCTCAGGGCTATGACCGTCGTGCAGCCCAAGCCGCAGCAGGCATAGAGACAAAACCCATTATTCAACTTATTCTCGATGCCTCCAATGTAAATACTGCTGGTTCGGCATCGGCATACATGCAGAGTGTATTGCTTGGCACGGCATCGCAGCAGGCCATGTTTGAAACCCGTATGTTATTCAATCCACAGATGAAGTCTGCATACAACTTTGTGCCGGGCATCATGGGACTGATCTTTATTCTGGTGTGTGCTATGATGACCTCTGTATCTATTGTACGCGAGAAGGAGGTGGGTACAATGGAGGTGTTGCTTGTTTCACCGGTGCGCCCAGTAAAGATTATTTTTGCGAAGATGATACCTTACTTTGCCATTTCGTGTATTGTCCTTGTAACAATCCTGCTTTTGGCACGATATCTTCTCGGTGTGCCAATGACTGGAGGTGTATGTGGAATCTTCTCTCTCTCGCTGCTTTACCTGCTGCTCTCTCTCTCGCTCGGGCTTCTGGTTTCTACCATCGCCACTACACAGGTCGCGGCATTGCTAATCTCGGCAATGGTGATGATGATGCCCATATTGATGCTTTCGGGCATGCTGTTTCCTATTGAAAACCTGCCCATCTTCTTCCAGGTGGTGTCTAACATTGTACCTGCACGTTGGTATATCGACGCAGTGCGTAAGATGATGATTCAAGGTCTGCCTATTATAGCGGTGTGGAAGAATTGTGTGATTCTGCTCGGTATGACAACTGTAATCCTTGCTGTGTCATTAAAGAAATTCAAAGATAAATTGGAGTGACTATGAGAGCATTTATTCTACTCATTCAAAAGGAATTTTTACAGATTAAGCGTAATTCGTTCCTGCCAAAGTTGATTATTGCTTTCCCAATTCTTGTTATGCTGCTTATGCCGCTTATAATGACGATGGATGTGCGCAATGTCAATGTAGCCATTGTAGACCTCGACCGTTCTACGGTATCGCGCCGCATCGCTTCGCATATCAATGCCTCGGAGTACCTTTCACTTACACTGATTACTGCAGAATATCAAATTGCGATGGATGCGATGGAGCAGGGTGGTGTCGATGTCATAGTGCAGATACCTGCGGGTTTTGAGCGTGATATGGCTGTCGCAAAGCCTGAGCGTATCAGTATAACCGCAAATGCTGTAAATGCCACAAAAGGAGGTATGGGCATGCAGTATATTGTGCAAACAATAGCCCGGACCTTGGTTGAATTGCGCGGCGAAAAAAGTCCCGAAAAATTATCGGAACTTATAACCATTGAGAACCGTTACAATCCGACGCTGAACTATTGCCACTATATGATCCCGGCACTGATGATAATTCTTTTTATCCTGATTTGCGGTTTTCTGCCGGCGTTGAGTATTGTCGGCGAGAAAGAGAGTGGCTCTATTGAACAGATAAATGTCACTCCAGTTTCCAGGTTTACATTTACGTTGTCTAAACTTGTGCCGTATTGGATTATTGGCCTCTTTGTCTTGAGCATTGCAATACTTGTGGCAAGGTGGGTCTATGGCCTTGTGCCAGTGGGCTCAGTGGGGGTAATATACCTTGGAGCATTGTTGTTTATTCTCACCATTTCGGGGTTCAGCCTGACAATCTCGAATTTCTCCGATACAATGCAGCAGACGATGTTTGTGATGTTTTTCTTTATAATGATTTTTATGCTTATGAGCGGACTGCTGACTCCTGTGGATTCAATGCCTCTGTGGGCGCAACGCTTTACGCTGATATTGCCACCGCGTTATTTTGTAGAGATTCTGCGGTCGGTATATCTCAAGGGCACCACAATTGCCGAACTATGGGAGAATTTTGTTGCGCTTGGCATTTTTGCTCTTCTCTTCAACATTCTTGCCGCCATTACCTACAAGAAACAGGCATAGAAAAGGAACAAAATTTCAAAGTTACTTACAAAAAACGAGCTTTAGTGTTAACTGAAGCTCGTTTTTTGTAAGGGAGGATTGTTATTGATGGTTATTGGATAATCCCCGGTAATATACATGTAACCAAACCGTAACGTTATCCATATTATATACTCGCTTCGCTGATGATGCGGGTGCGTTTCTTTGATGTAGCAACGGTTATCTGGCGTTGGGGTAGTGGGTGGTTGTAACACACCCAGACGAGTATGGCTGTTGCCATTACGCGGTCGTCGTGGTTGCCCTCTATAGCTCCCATCTCCTTGCCGTTTTCCTTGAATTCGTAGAGGTCTAATTCATACGTTGTCTGTAAACATCTTTCAATGTAAAGACCGTCGCGCAGTGCCTTGATGAGGAAGTTTATTACCATAGGCTTTGTTGAGCTGTTGGTGTGGAATCCCCAGCGGCGTGGGCGTCCTTGCTTTATCTCTATTTGCGATGTGCGGCAGTAGAGGTTGCTATATTTCGTGGCAATCTCGTTGAGTATGTACTCAAAGTTGTCGCCTTCGGTTCCTTCGGTCTCAAGAGTGTTGGCCTCTATCACAAGCAGTGCGTTGTTGTAGGCGCGGGCAATCTCCACGGCTTTCCACGCTAGCTGGTCGTGTTCTATGTGTCCGTGCCAGCATGCGACAATCTCGGGTACACCGCCTTCGAGCATTGCCATACGGTCGGCAACCAGAATGCATGAGTAGTCGGCCTTGTCGCTTGTGCCACCTACGTCAACGGCAACAATGTAGCGGTCGCGTAGCGTGTCGTCCTTTTCGGGCATGAGCCACACGCTCAAGGTGTTCTCGTCGCTCCGTTCGCCCGGCGCAAGCGGCTCGAACACAGTTGCGGGCTTGCCATTTTCTATTCCCTCCTTTATGTCGCCTACAAATGTAGGTGGTTGGCAGTCGCGACGTGCATTGTTTACATAGGGTATACGGAACACGCGTCGCCCGCTACTTTGGAATGCCTCGGCTGCTGTTGAGGGGAACTCGGAGAAGAGGCGCCACTCGTCGGGCATCTCGCGTCGTTTGTCGCGGTACCATGCTATGGCTTCCAGTGTGGCACCAAGCTCAAAGAGGTGGTACTCGTATTCGTCAAGGCTGTCGACGAGCGGTGCATACTCCTCTTCGCTCAACGCCTTGCTGTAGAGGTCGATGGTGAACCATGGAATGAAGACGGGTGTAAAGTTATTTCTATGCTCGGTTGCATCAATCCATGTGCGGTGAAAGTAGTTTCCCACACCCTTAGCGGTGGATTCTATTATTTTCATTGTATATGGACCTGCGGCTATTGAACCGAAAATGGATTGCACCAGGTCCTCGGGTTTCTTGCCCTGTGTGGCTTTCCACAGGCCAACCTCGGTTAGGTGGGCCATGCTTATGTCCTCGCTTCGGAGCGAGTCGGGCTTCTGTGCCGAACCAAGTGAGTAGCGGCTATTGCTGTAGCTGATGACACGTGTCTTCTGCGCGCCTTGATAGGGGGTGGTGGTGAGCTTTTTGCCACCGCTTGCCCATTGCGGGTAGCGGCTGATGACCTTGGCAAGCATGCCGGCAACAATGGATGACTGTTTCTCAATGTCGCCGCAGATGACGCTATTCCAGTTCTGCTTGTGTACAAGCTGAATCCACAGCATGTAAAGCTGAGTGAGGGTAGACCCTCCCCATTGGCGTGCCTTGCAAAGGATAATGTCAATGGGCTTCTGTTGCAGGCGCAGTGTCTCCATTGCCTTGAGGTAGATGCGCTGCGGGCGGTTGAGGATGAAGGCGGTGTCACGTCCCTTGCCTTTGTCCGAGATGGTGGTCATTGTCCGTGCCCAGTACTCAAAATCGTGCCTGATGCGTACAAGGCAGAACCGCAACCACAGTTGTATGATGTCGCGTTTGCCGGGAGTGGTGTGTTCTACTTCGCGCAAGTAACCCTCGGCACCAAGCTCCTGCAACTGTAGAACGAACTCTTCATTTGCCATTGTAGTGGGCAAGTACATCCTTTCAATGGGAAAGCCGGCAATGCAAACCTCGCTGCGTGGAACGGAGGTGGAGCCTTCGCCTGTTATGGGATTATAAACGGCTGAAATTTCTTTCAGCCGTCTCTTGTTTTCTGCTATGATTTCCTCTCTTTTCATAACGGGAAATGCTTCGTTGATAAATATCTGATGTTGTTTTTATATTCCGGCGATGTCTGTTGCCCGACGCCTTGTCCTTTTACTGTTGTACATCTTGGCAAACATGAACACGGCATTGCTGTACAGGTCGGCACGCTGTGTAATGTATGTCTGTGCTACCTCGGGGCGGCGCACCAATAGCCATTGCAGCAGTACCTCGTTTATAATGAAATCTGTTATTGCTTGCTGTAGATTTGGCAATAAATGGCTGCGGCTGTCGTCGGCAGTCTCAAACTCAAATACGATATTTTTTTCATCTTCATCACTCTCTTCAACTTTTTTGATTGCGTAGCTTATAGAAGGAAAGCGGAGCGCAACAGCAGTGACCAGCGCGTTGCATGCAGTGTGCATGAACATGTGTAGCAGGTCTTTGTCGTCTTTGCAGCTTTGTATGGTGTCGGCATCAATGTCCTTGCGCTTGGCCGATTCTCCCATGTAGAAATTCCTTAAATCAATCTGCTGTTGCAACTCGCTCTCCGGTATTGTTATTGTGTTTTTCATAGTATGTCAATAATTTTCTTAAATTATTTGAGGGGTTTTGTGCGTTGCACGAGCAACTGCTGTATTGTGGTAGCAACGTTTTGCGCCTGCACTGCAATGATGCTTGCCTCGTCGGGCTTCGTGCTCGCGTACCAGCTTTGCAGTGTGTGGTTCACAATATAGCTTTCTATGGCCGTTCTTAATTTTTTCCAATTCTCTGCAGGGTAGTTACTTGGTGCGTTGACGTACAACGTGTATGCCTTGTCGGTATTTTCTACACTGCTGCCTGGGTGGTAGCGTTCGATGCTGCAGAATATGTTGTTTAAACCGTTGTCAATGAGTGGCTCAATCATCTTCTGCTCATCCTCGGTGATGAGCATGCGCTCACCAACTGCAGGCGGAACACCCATTGACTCGCGTGCACGCACCATGTAGGCACTTGCTGCAAAAATACGTTTGTATAGGCTCTCTTTTGTTATTGCAAATCTGGTTGTGTTCATAATTTTTTTCTGTTTTCTTTATGTTGCAAAGGTAGTGTGGCATTGATGTCTTCAGGTTGCTGTTTTGACATTTTAGTGTGCCCGCAGTGTACGGTATACGATGCCACGGAACGTGTCCTCGTCGAGATAGAACGATGGTGCAGGCTCTTCGATGATCTGTTCAAGGATCATATATTTGTAGCGCTTGCTGTCGTCCTTCATTCTCTGCACGTAGCGACGGTAGATTTCTTTGTACATGGCAAGCTTGTTGCTGTTTATGAGTGGCAGCTTCTTTTTGCGTGCCAGCATTGAAATGAACCTACGCGCATTCTCAAATGTCACATAAAAACGCGGTGCTTTCATTTTCACCGCGTGCTTTATGACTTCGTCCTGTGTTGCATACGGTTTTGTCTTTCTCACTTCTTTCAACGATTCAAAAAAACTGTTCACTACATCCTTCTTGCGGATTTCTCGTACATCTACATAGATTTTCTTTTCCATTTCTGCTTTTTTGAATACAAAAATATAGTCAAAAATGTCTAAATAAAATGCTGTTTTGACACTTTATTTATCAACAGCTTCTTTTTTGTTTGAAAAAGGCTTTTTACTGGATTGCGAGGGGGCTTCTATTTTAAAAAGGTGATATCGCACTGTTTGAATGTTTTTAGCAATAAATGTCATTTCAGCAACCTTGTCCGCGCGTTTCGGTTGTTCCTTTGCCGGTGAAAAACAAATTAACATATGGAACAGATTCTACAGAACAAAGCGTGGGCTCAGCAGCCTGTGGAGCCCGCAGCGCAGAATGGCGTTACAAATGCCATGCCTGATGCAAACGCCGTTGCACCGCATGGCGAACAGGCTGATTTGGACGGTTTCAACGAGAAACTGAATGTGTTTTTTGGCGGTAACTTCGACCTCCACGACAAACTGTCGCAGGATTTGTTGTTGCGTCACCTGCAGATGAACCGTGAACAGAATGAGCGCCTTGCCACAATGCTTGAGCGCGACCCGCGTCTTGCGCAGATGCTGGCTGATGTGATTGACGGCAAACGTGGGGCGCACAGCGCTGTGGCGCGTTACTTTGGTCGCGGATTCATGAATGTTGATGAGGATAGCCCTGAATTCGAGGAGATTATGCTTGCCGACGAGGAGCGCAAGAACGAGATGATGCGCCTGGCAAATGACCGTCGCGAGTATGAGACCAACCTTGAAGAGAGCATGCCGGTGATTGAGGCCTTCTGCAAGGAGAAGGGGTATGACCCGTCAGACTTCATGGACAACATCTGGGAAAAGCTCGTCTTCCCAATTATGGCGGGCAAGTATAGCGACGACGTGTGTATAGCTCTTGACCATGCCTTGACATATGAGCAGGATGTGGAGGATGCCTTTGCTGCCGGCGACATAAAGGGCCGCAACGCTAACATCATGCGCATGAAGGAGGATTTTGGTGACGGATTGCCAAAGGGAATGAGCAGCATTGCTCCCGATATAGAGCGTAAACGCCCACGTAACTCACTCATTGAGAAGGCACTCAATGCATGAATGTGCGTCAACCGATTGATGATTATTTTTTATTTATTAACTACAAATTATTTTATCTATGAAGAAAATTTTAAGTTTCTTGAGAGAGAATCCTCTCTTTGTGATTGTTGCTTTGGTGTCGGTGGTGCTCTGCGCCTTTGAGAATGCCGAGGCGGGAATGATGCTTGCAACAGTGTCGGTTGTTCCGGCAGGGTCGACCAAAGCATCAAGGGGTGTTGCAGGTTTGTCAACACAGGGCGTGGGTGATGCGACAACAGTGTCAAATACCGGCGAACTGTCGCCCGAACTCATTGATGCCGACGTGGACGACCAGATCATCAGCATTGCCAGTGATGAGAGCATTATTGACACCATCAAGCGCAAGATACGTCGCCAGGTGCGTGTGAACTCGTTCGAGGTCGACCACTATCTCATTGACGACAAGCGCTCAAAGGCATACACCAACGCGGCGTACAGCGGTATCAAGGCTACACGTGCCGAGATTCCTTTTTCAACCACAGGCGAGAGAAAAATCTTCCAGGAGTACTACACAGCCATCTGTAAGGGTGTGAACGGTTACGACCCTACAGGACAGATTGAGTTGCCGGGTGTTGACCTCATGCTCTTCTTCGTAGGCAAGAACAGCACTACCGAGGCGCCTATTGCAATGGCTGTCAATGGTCCAAAGACAAACCCCAGTGACGACTATTGCGTGGTACCGACAATCCCTGCGGGTACTGAGATTATCCTGCTGTCATCGGCTGCATATGAGACACAGAAATTCATTGCTCCATCGACCATTGTACCTGTTCCCGAGCGTATGTATTTGCAGAAACAGCTATGTAACAGCATTGTGAGTGACTATTTTGCTGCACAGAAGAAGCGTCTGCTGTTCAGCGAGTCGCAGATTGCCGAAGCTGTGTTGCGCCAGTTCCGTCTTGAGAGCTGCCGTACCGCATGGGTGGGACAGCCCGGAAAGTTCAAGGTACAGGCTATGGACAATGCAATGGGCTATCAGTGGGACTACTTCTCAAAGGGTATCCGTTGGCAGTTCAAGCGCCAGTATGACCTCTCGTCAAAGATTACGTTTGCCGATCTCATCAACCTGTCGATGGTGAAGTTTACCGGGTTCAATTGTACAAAACGAGCTATTTGGTTGCTTGGCAAGCAGTTGCTCAACGATATCCAGAAGATTGACCTCACACTGCACAAGAATATCAGTGTCAAAGGTGACAAGGTGTTCGGCATTGAGTGTACAAAAATCCACACCGTGTTCGGTGACATCGATCTTGTACATGACCCAACACTCGACGCTCTTGGATATGCTCATTGCGGTGGCTTGATTGACGAGAACGGCCTTGTGCGTTACTACATGAAGAACGAGGATGCCAAGACCGAGAATGTCGATGGCGAGGAGGCAAAGCGCGAGGTGGTGATGACAATCGACTGCTTGTGTCTCAAGGGGTACTCTCACATTTGGGTGAACGGTTCGGCCGCCGAGAGCGACATCCCCGGTGCTTCACACGTGACAAGTGCCGCCGCGTTGCCCGAGGATCCTAATATCAACGATGTGGTAATCCTCACTGCCGACGTGAACCGCACTGTTGATGGGCAGAGCAAACTGTGGTTCACTGCAGGTTCTGTGGTAACCTACAACGGAGCAACCTGGGTGGAGTATACTGGTGAGATTCTTGTCTGATTCATTATCATTTGCCGGCGGCGTCAGCCGCCGGCATTAAACCAAAACAATTAAATATATGAGAAAACGTATTACATATGAGATACATGGCCAGATTGAACGTAACAGCTATTTCAGAATTGGCAAGGCTCTGGTGAGGATTGATTTTACAGGTGGAGCGATAAACTCCACAGGTATTTACCCCGCACAGTACACAACCGACAATCCGCTCTTCCAGCGTGCAATTGAGAGCAGTGATGCTTTCCGTTGTGGCGAGATAAAGCGCGGCAGGGTAGAGGTTATTGAGGATGACAGCAAGGCTGTGGCAGCGGCATCGGAACCCGAAACGCAATGCGACGTGGCGGCAGATGTTAGCAATATGCAGCAGGCACGTGCCTACCTGATGGCCGAACCTTATAACTGTCCATTGTCGCAGTTGCAGACCAAGAGTGCCGTGAAGAGTGTGGCAAAAGCAAATTCAGTCTCATTTCCCAACTGGCTGTGATGGAGAGCAACGAACTTTTGAAAAAGGTGAGGCTAGTAATCAACGAGGCTGCAGATGACAGCGATGTGTCGCTTCTTTCTGTTGACACGCGACAACTGGACGATTGCATTATGGAGCTGTTGCCAAGCGCTGTGTCGTTCATTCAGAAGAACAAGGGCGCAGCTGCCGGTCGCGTCAACACCAGAACATTGGATTCCGATGATGTGGAGGTGAAGAGCGGTGAGTCGGGTGGCGCAGTGCTTCTCTTGCCCCATGATTTTGTGGAGCTGGTGTCGTTGCAGCTTGCCGGTTGGCAGTCGCCCGTGCATCGTCTGTATGCGCACGACTCGCGCGAGGCAGCCTGGCAACGTAATGAGTATACACGTGCAGGTATTTGTCGCCCGGTGTGTGTAGAGGCGTTTACGCCCGCTGGTGAGCGCTGCGCAATGCTCTTCCCGTTACCCGATGGTGATTCCGCCATACCGTTGCATTTCGTTTATGAGGCGGCTTTCAATACAGCCGATGGACTGAAGGGATATGACGACGGTATGGCTGACGCGGTGGTGTACGAGTGTGCCTCGTTGCTCTACAGAATGTTCGAGCGCTACGATGCTGCCAATGCAATGCTTTCACAGGCGTTGGCAGCGTGTGGCCTGCAGACAGTCAAACAACAATAATATACAATGATTTATGGATGGCTTGAGAATTGTGACGGCATCACTTGTCGCAAACGTGATAGGGCTGATGTTTCCAATATGGAACGATATCTTCGGGCTGGTCCTTCTTTTTACAGCCAATTTTGTGGTTGGTCTGCTTGCCGATGTGTGCAACCATCGCGACTGGAGTTTCAGGAAAGCCTTCAGCTTTTTCCGTGATGCTGCAATATATTTTGCGATGGTTGCCTGCATCTACATGCTTGGCTATCTCAAAGGTGAAGAGAAGGCTGCAATGCATTGCGTGTCGTTTACAATATATGTGGCGATATATTTCTATGGCACCAACATACTGCGCAACGCGCGTTTCATAACAAACGAAAAGAGTACGTTGTACAGTGTGCTCAACTTCCTGTATTACATCTTTAGCCTTAAGATGCTTGAACGCAGCAGTTGCCTCAAAGATTATATCGAGTATGAGAAAAAGAAAAGTAATTTGTCTTAGTGTGCTGCTGCTTGCCGTGGCAGCGTGCAGCACGGTCGAGAAGGCGAGTGATGTGCAATATGTATTGCAAAACAACGTCGCTGAGCATGTAAGGGTCGACAGTGTTGTGCTGCGCGACAGTATATTCATACGTGAACGCGGCGACACGGTGTTTTACACCAAGTATCGTACTCTCTACAAGGAACGTTTGCGGGTTGATACCGTGATGCGTTGCGACACGCTGTACCGTGACAGGGAAGTTGTCGTTGAGAGAGTGCGCGAGGTGGGTAGCAGGTTGGGTTTGCTGTGGAAAGTGCCGCTTGCGGTGTTGCTGCTTTTCCTGCTGTGGAAGGCGGGACTGTTTCCTGCTGTTTGGAAATTGATTTTGAAAGGAGTTGAGTTATGCAAAAGAATTTTTCGTTTAAAGGAATAAACCGTAGCACCGATGTTGTAGTTGCACAGGATGGCGAGTGCCTGGATGTTATAAACATGCGCATGTCAAACGGCAGCATGGTGCCCATGCCGCAGCCTGTAAAGGTAGCCGATATCAACGGCGTGTATTCGGCGATTTATTGGCACGAGATTGCGGCATGTCATATTGGAATTACCGATGGCGGGGTGCTGCATTTCTATGACAAGGACTTCAGGCCCATCACATCGGGCGACGCAATGCTTGCCATTGAGGGGTTGCAAGGTGTCAAGTGTGTGGAGTTCATTGGGAACGTCGCATGTTGCCTCACAGGGCAGGGAATCCACTATCTGCTTTTTGAAAAAGGAACCTATCGTTCTTTGGGCGAAAGGCCGGGGATTCCCGATGTGGACATCACCGTGTCGTCAAAGGTGGAAACCATTATAACCGAAGAGACGTATTATTCCATGACGACGACCGACGAACTGGAGGAGACATGGAACTACAACGAAAAGGGTTACATTGAGGAGTGTGTGGCGGCGTTGAACAAAGCGGGGTATTATGTCGACAGGGCGCTTTTCAGGGTTGCATTGCGTCTGTACGATGGCAGTTACATAAATGTGTCGAACATTATTTATGTGAGTGACGAGGCGTATGACGACGGAATTGGCCGCGATGGTGACAACATGCTCTCCGAGCCTCTTGACGGGACAATGCCTTGCCAATATAAGGTACGTGTGCGTGGTTTCAAACCCGAGTTCTCGTTTGATGTCGCAGCTTTGGAGGGGTGGAGGAACATTGTCGTTGGTGTGGATATATTCTCGACAATGTCGATACCTGGGAAAAAGTGTGAACACGGTGGCCGTACACAAAAGTTCGAACTCTACACAGAGAAGCCGCTCGATACCTTGTGGGAGGACATCGCATCGGCTTCGCTCTTTTACAAGATTGCCGAGTATGACATTGACGGCAACCGTATTTTCTCTCTCGACGATGTCTCGCCGGTGAACCTTGCGCTGCAGCAGGGGCTTGAGACAGCAGTTGTTCCATCGTCGCTGTCGGGTTACGACGTAGGCTGCAGTTATGTCTACAACGGCAGGTTGCACATAGCCGCCTTCCGTGAATACTTCTTCAAAGGGTACAATGCTGCGGCCTATCTTCCAGCCTCCAATGCGAAGAACTGCGTGGATGCAATGGTCGTGCAGGTGAAATTGAGGACCACCCAAGGCGATTTCGTAACCGGGAGATATTACGACAAACCATCGTTGGGACATGACGGCTATGCACCGCTGCTTCCGGCAATGCTCACGTACCCCGACTCGCGTGCCTGTGAGATGGGTGTGTTCATTAAGATGGGAGAAACTGTGTACAAAAAGGTGTTCCCGTTAATGACACATCACTACCTTAACATGGCCTATTATCTGCATAAATGGTATTTGCCATGTTCAATGTCGGTGACTGCAGTATTTGCCAATGGCGGCAAGCCGGCAGCATTTCCGGCCGATATCATGTTGCGCCTGTTCAATTATGAAACAGGTACGCACGAGGTTGTCTACAGTGCTTCGCGCGACTGTTGGATGTATGACGGCGATGTATTTCCGCCAGAGGAGTACCGTTCGCAACGCATATTTGCAGTCCACAGGGATGCTGTCGATGGTGACAAGCTCGTGTTTACCATCAAGAGGGAGGGGCTGACCGATTTCACGTTCAGGGATGTAAACAGCATCTGCGTTGACGAGACATGGGAGAAACTCGACACACTGCCTGTTGTTGAACCCAATCCTTGTGAGGAAAGGCGCAATGTCATGAAGGTGTCAATGGCCGAGAATCCTTTTGTGTTCCCTGCAAAATGCACTTACACCCCATCGCAGAGTGACATCATTGGTCTGTGCGGCAACACTGTCGAGCTCTCGCAAGGACAGTTCGGACAGTTCCCGCTCTATGTGTTCTGCAATGACGGCATATGGGCAATGGCGGTCGACTCATCGGGTAGTGTGGCCTATTTGAGCTGCAACCAGGTGTCGCGCGATATATGTGTGAATGCCGCTTCGATATGTGGTATTGGAGGTGGTGTTGTCTTTGCCGCCCCAATGGGTATGATGCTTGTCGCGGGCAACAGTGTAAAGAAATTTTCTGTTGCAATGGATTCCAAGATACCTGCACTCGTGGGTGTCCACGATGATATATTCAATAAAATATCGTCGTTGGTGTCACTGGAAGGCAGCATTGGAGGTGGCGATTGTGAAAATCTTTTTGCCAATGCCTTTGTTTGCTATTTGCCTGCCCATGGAGAGATTATTATTGGAAACGCAACGAATGACTATTCACTTGTCTATTCATTTGCTTCGGCCACATGGACAAGGTTCAAGGGATGTTTCATGGACAAGGTGAAAGGTATGTCGGCTCCACGGCTCTTTGCAGTGAATGGTGGTGTGACAACCGTGTATTCCATTCCCGATGATATTTCGGGCAACAACCGCGTACTGCTCTTTACAAGGCCGCAGATATGGGGCACAAAACTCCCAAAACGTATTATGCAACTGTTGTTGCATGCATATGTCGAACAACCAGCCTCGCTTGCAGACGGCGTTCCACTCTTGGGCTGTTACGTGCTTGGAAGCAACGACGGGGTGCATTTTAAACTCATTGCCGGCAGTGAAAAGAGGGAGAGGGCACAGGACGTGCTTTTCCCCATGTTCCCCACGCAGTCCTATAAGTATTTCCTTTTTGCCCTTGTTGGTGACATGGGTAAAGGGAGCGTGGTTACAGCTATTGAAGCAGATGTTGCTGTCCCCTGGCGAAACAGGTTGAGGTAGTCACTTTTGAATATGACATTGCCCCGAAGTCTTTATAAGCTTCGGGGCAATGTCGTGTAAGATGTTATATAGGTTTATTTCATTAAGTCAATCAACTCTTTAATTTCATCGAAATTACTGTCTACCGTAATCATGTCGTGCAGCATTTCAAGTTCTTTGTCTCCATGGTCAATCAATACCTTAAGCAGTTGCTTGGCAACTTTGACGTACTGCTCCCGCTCCAGTTGGCACTCATCTTCAGGATTGAGTATTATGTTCGTCACTCTTAAAGTCTCATTCCATATATTCATCTTTTCGAATTGGCATAGCAGATATTTTTGGGGTTTATATTCAAACATCTCGGCATACCAAGCATCAATATCATAGTTTTCCACTTCTTCTGGTGAGGGTCTCTCTCTCGAATCTATGAGATATTCCATATAGTTATTATGGATTCTATGTTCTCTGCCAAGCCAGGAGAGTGTCACCTTGTCTTCTTCGAGTGCTACGATTGTCACCTCTCCAAAGTCTCCCATGTCAATTTTTTGTCCCTTCTTCAATAAATCTGAAGTAACCCATTGGAAGTGGCAATCGGCAACATTGTCATTCTCCTTGTCATACATTCTCATGGTAAGGATAAACTCCTTTTTTTCGGGGTAATGGCGCTCGGTAAGGTATTCGTACTCAATTTCGCCTTTCATTATTTTTTCGGCCTCCTCATTACCATTGTTTGCAGCTGTTTCAATCACTGCTTTCAATGACGGTACAGCATCCAGTATTGCATCAATTCTGTTTCTTTTGAAAATTTGTGCAAGGTTGGCGAACCATTCGTTGGAATATTCGTCAGTGCCATTGAATTTCAAATGCTTTGCAAACAGTGCGTAGTCGTCAATTATAAGCATGTCCCAATTTTTGCAGGATTGCAACCATGCATATATTGGTCTTACGGCGCTTTCTCCATGAAGGATAATCTCGTTGAGCAATTTAAGACATTTTTCCTTTTCAGCTTTGTTATTACGTCTGGGGCATGTACGTTGGTCTTTTGCAATGTCATCGTATAGATGAAGTACCTCCTCCCATGCATTTATGCTGCTGTATTCCATCTTTAAAGATATTCCGTCCCAACTGAGATATGGATTATCAATGGCATATTCTTTGCTTTCGACTGTGTCGCCAGGGCATAGTGTATACGTTTCACTTAGCCAACCGACGGTAACCTCTTTTTCAGTAACCGACTGTATGCGCGGTGAACAATGTTCCATAAGGGCAATATCCTTACCCACAATCTGCTCCATCTCATTAAAGGGGTAGAAGCCACTTACTCTTGACTCATTTGCTACGGACATGTCTCTTGTTCTGTTGATGGCTGTAAGCTCAAGACAGTTTATAGTCAAATCATCATTTTTCTCTACATAAAAAGTCAATACCATGAATATAGTCTTAATTTATTCAATAAATATCTGCCATGCGCAAAGTAAATGAAAATAAATTCTTGAGACAAAAGAAACTGTTGTTAATTTATTTCCTCTCCTGTCAAACCATTTTACATCCATTGTCTAAAATTTTTACACTTTTTGAATTTGTTGTTTTGCTTAAATATTTGTAGATTAATAAGATAGCTGGTTTGGCACGGTTTTGGCATGTAATCTAGCAGAAACACTTTTTATTTATGAAAAATATATTTGCAATATTGACACTGACAGGTTCCATAACCCTTGCCACAGCGCAGACAATGAGTTTGGACGAATGCATGGCATATGCCGTTGAGCACTCCGTTTCTGTTGCCAAACAGGAGAACAGCCTCGACAATGCCACTATGAACTACAAGCAGTCCGTTGCGGGATTGTTCCCTTCGGTCTCGGCCGGCGTTTCTGCTTCGGCCAATTTCGGACGTTCAATCGATCCCGAGACAAACAGCTACACCACAGTATCGACATTCAGCAACTCCTATGACCTGGGAGCTTCTATGCCGCTCTTCGCAGGCTTGCGCTATGTCAACAGCATCCGTGCTGCCAAGGTGGCCCGCGACCGCGGTTACAGCGACCTGCAGATAGCCCGTGACCGGGTGGCTATGGAGGTGATGCGTGCTTATACCGATGTAGTATATTATAAGGAGACTGTGAAGATAGCCGATGAGCAGCTTTCAGCATCGCGCAAGACACTGCTCCAGGCGCAGAAACTCCATGAACTGGGGCTCAAGAGCGCAGCCGAGGTAGCCGAGGTAGCTTCACAGGAGGCTGGTTATGACTACCTGCTCACCGAGCAGCAGAATAACCTTGCAATGGCATACATTGCACTGCGTGAGGTTATGAACTATCCACAAGGTACTGCACTCGAGGTTACAGCAGTTGGCGATTTCCTTCCTGCTGTAGGTATGGTTTCCTCGGCGCATGTGGTGGAGAATGCGCTTGCCGCAAATGCTCAGGTCGTGTCGGCCGGACTTGCAGTGAAAGAGTCTAAACTCAACTATATGAAAGCAAAGGGCAGCTGGTTCCCTACAATAAGCCTTTCGGGTGGTGTTGGAACAAGCTATTATACAAACTTCAACAATTCCGCTTATCCCGCATTTTGGACACAGCTTGACAATAATCGCGGTGCATATGTAGGCGTTTCAATGTCCATTCCAATCTTTTCGAATCTTAGCCGCAAAGCCTCGGTACGCTCATCGCGTAATGCACTGCGTAATGCCGAACTCGAGATGGAGGCGACACGCAACGCAGTGGAGAGTGAAGTGGTGCAGGCTTGCAGGCAGATGGAGGGTTATGGCAAGCAGTATATCCAGGCAGTGAAAAAGATTGAGGCGGCGCAGTTGGCATATGACGGCATTGCCGCAAAGTTCGAGAAGGGACTTGTCACTGCAATAGAGCTGCAGATGTCGGCAACAACGCTGCTGCAGGCAAAATCGGACTGCCTGCGCTCCAAACTGCAGTATATGATTGAGAAACGCATGGTCGACTACTATAGCGGCATTCCGCTTGTGGAGGTAGAATAAAACATCTTTATAATCAATGTATAGAGATACTTCGCGTTGCTCAGTATGACAATTTGCGCTGGGTCAATATATTTTAAAATGCTTAATAAATTTGAAACTATGGATATAAAACTTGAAAAGAAAAAAGGATGGCGTGCCATTCTAAGCAAGAAGAGCTTGCCTTACCTCTTTGGGGCACTTCTGCTGGTGTTTGTCGCGTGGATGTTACTCAAAAAGGACACAACCACATTGCGTGTGAACAGTGCAACAATAATTGTCTCTGATGTAGAGCAGGGCGAGTTCAACGATTATGCCACTCTCAACGGCATAGTGCAACCTATTACAACCATGCAGCTCTCGCCTTTGGAGAGCGGAGTGGTGGAGCGCATTGTTGCCGAGGAGGGAACAACCGTGAAGGCTGGTGATGTAATCCTTGAAATGACAAACAAGCAACTCTCAATGCAGATTCTGCAGTCCGAGGCCGACCTGGCCGAGAAGCAGAACATTCTGCGCAACACACTCATCTCAATGGAGCAGGAGCGTCTTGCCTTGCGCCAGGAGATGCTGCAGCTGGACCTTGATGTAACCCGTAAGCAGCGTGCCTATGAGCAGAACCGCGAACTTTATGAGAGTGAGCTCATTTCGCGCGAAGTTTATTTGCAGTCAAAGGAGGATTATGAGCTTGCCGTTGCACGTCGTTCTCTTGTCGGTGAACGCCAGAAACAGGATTCGCTCTACCGCACCGTACAGGTGGCACAACTCGATGAGAACCTGCGCTCCATGCAACTTAACATGCAGCTTATACGTGAACGTGTGGGCAATCTCAAGGTCAAGGCTCCCATTGATGGCGAGGTGGGAATGCTCAACGTAGTACTTGGACAGACTCTCTCGCAGGGCAGTGCAATTGGTCAGATAAACGATCTTTCGGCCTACAAGGTGACAGCTATGGTCGACGAACACTACATTGACCGTGTCGCAACCGGGCTCACAGCTTCCTTTGTACGTCGCGACAACAGTTACGACATGTTGCTGCGCAAGGTCTACCCCGAGGTGCGCGAGGGAAAATTCAAAGTCGACCTCACATTTACCGGCGAACTGCCCGACAATATCCGCTCCGGCCAGACATACAACCTGAATCTGCAGCTCGGTCAGCCTGTCGAGGCTGTGTATATCCCGCGTGGCGCGTTCTTCCAGAAGACGGGCGGCCGTTGGATATACGTAGTAGATGCTACGGGTGAAAGAGCCTACCGCCGCGAGATTCGCATAGGCCGCCAGAATCCAAAGTTCTATGAGATACTCGAAGGCCTTGCACCGGGTGAGAAAGTTATAACCTCGTCGTATGACAATTTCGGCGACAACGAAGAACTTATTCTGAAAGTAGGAAAGTAATAAAAAACAATAACCATGTACATAAAGAATTTCATAACATTGCTGAAGCGTTACACCACATCGTCGGTGCTCAACATACTTGGAATGGCATTGGCTTTTGCTGCGGTGTACCTGATAATGGTGCAGGTAAATTACGACCTGTCGTATAACAAAGGCATACCCAATGCCCGTAACATCTATCGTCTCGAACATCCCAATTTTGCCGAGGAGGGGTATTGGGATATCACATGGGCTCGTCAGTTGCCCGACGATCTATGCAAGGATATTCCCGAGATTGAAAAGAGTGCCACAACAACACCTACCGGACATTTCAATATAAACTCTGTTTATTCGAGAAAGTTGGACGACCGCATAGACAATATCGAGTTGAACCTGTGTGAGACAGAGCATGAGGGACTGGAGATTCTTGGCATTGAGGTCATAGAGGGCTCGCTCGAAAATGTGATAGACCACTATTCGTTGGTTCTTAAAGAGTCTGCTGCAAAAAGGTTCAATCTCTCTGTAGGTGATGTATTGTGCTACGGCCGCGATGCGAATGAGGAGAATGCAACAGCTACAGTAGTCGCAATATGCAAGGACACTCCTTCACCAAGTATTCTTGACGGTACAGATGGCTGGGGTGGTATGTCTGTTGCGCAGGAGAATGAGAACCCCAACAATTGGAACAATCCTTATTTCATACAGTTGGCCGACGGTGCATCACCCGATGCCGTTGTTGAGAAGATGAAAGAGGCTTTGCTTCGTCTACTCAATGTAGAGCACGAATTGTATGCTGATGAAGAAACCGTAGAGCAATACATAAAAATGGCCACTCCGCGCCTGAATCCGTTGACCGAGCTCTATTTCTCGAGTGATGTAAGTACTGCTTATCACGAGGTGGGCAACAGATTGACTACATATACCTTCATTGCAATAGCTGTGCTTATAATTCTAATTGCAATGATAAACTTTGTGAATTTCTTTTTTGCGCTCATTCCCGTGCGCATAAAGGCAATAAACACATACAAGGTCTTTGGTGCATCGACATTGAGGCTGCGCCTTAACTTTATTATAGAAGCTGTGGGGCTTGTGGCTACAGCCCTTGCCGTTGCTGCTCTATTCGTCGAACTGTTTGCCGAGACACCAATGGTCAACCAACTCTCTACATCAATTTCATTCAGCAATAATTGGGGGATTGCACTTGTTGTTGTGGTGGTAGCCATTGCTGCAGGCATTGTGGCAAGCATATATCCCGCATTCTACATTACCCGCTTCTCGCCGGCAATGGTGCTTTCCGGTTTCCAGGCATCGGCCCCGGGCCGCCGTTTGCGCTACACTCTCGTTGCCGTGCAGTATTTCATTTCCATTACGCTCATCATATGCTCACTCTTCATACACCGCCAGCGTGAGTTTATGCTCGGTTATGATATGGGTTTTGACAAGGAGAATCTTCTTGTAGTCGACAAACTACCTGCCGAGGCTGTATTCGAGTCCTTTGATTTGGAGAACGGATTGTCGCAGGTAAGGCGCGATGCCTTTGCCGAGCGCCTTACACAGAACCCCGCAATCATTGACGTCGCTTTTGCCAACGGCTCGCTTGTGACACCTTCGAGAATGCAGTGGGGACGCAATGTCGACGGCAAAGGAATATATTTCAATGTCTATCCTGTTTCGTGGGATTTTCTGCAGCTTATGAAGATTGACATTGTAGATGGCAGGGATTTCTGTAGCAGTGACGAGACTACTGTCAATGGTGTTTACATTTTTAATGAAGATGCAGCACGCAAGGTGGGTATAAAAGTGCATGACAAGATTCCCGGTCACCGTTCCGATGCCGATGTCGTGGGTATATGCCGCGATTTCAACTATCGCCCAATGCAGTACAACATTGAACCATTCGCGTTCTACATATTCGGCAAATATCCTTGGAGAGTTTGCGAACATTTGTATGTGCGCACAATGGCCGGCGCCGATATTCCTGCGGTAAAGGAGTATATAATGCAGACTATTGCAGAGTATGCACCGAGTGCTCCCACTGACAGTTACGATGTGACACTCTTTGATGCAGAACTTGAACAGCAGTATCAGAAAGAGGAGAAACTCTCGTCACTCATCGCCCTGTTTACAATGCTTTCTATCCTGATATCGGTGATTGGTGTGTTCGGTCTTGTACTGTTTGAAACCCAATACCGTCGCAAGGAGATTGGAATACGTCGTGTACACGGTTCATCGGTTGCTTCAATTCTCAGTATGTTCAATATAATGTATCTGCGCATCGTTGCAATATGTTCGCTTGTGGCAGTGCCTGTGAGTTATCTTGTAATTGACCGTTGGATGCAGCAGTTTGCCTACCGTGCAACAATGGCCGTCTGGGTCTATCTGCTTGCCATAGCCATTGTGGTTGCCATAACGGTTGCAACAGTGACGGCACGCGCCTACAAGGCTGCAAATGATAATCCTGTGGATGCAATAAACAAGTAAGATGATCAATGATATGGCAGTCGGGCTAAAATCAATTCTGTATAAGCGAATTTGTCATTCTGACCATTCCTTAATGTAAAAGTTAAAGATGTTTTCGATGAGCGAAGCGAATAACAGAATGTGAAGAATCTTATAATCGCACGAAGGAATAGATACTTCGCTACGCTCAGTATGACATGGTACAGTGGGGATATATTATTACCAAATAAAAAACAAAAACATCAATCAATAAAAACAATACAATTATGCTTAAAGTAGAAAATTTGAAGAAGAGTTTCTTCACAGAGGAAGTAGAGACAATTGCTCTTAACGGTGTATCATTCGAAGTAAAGGAGGGCGAGTTTGTTGCCGTGATGGGTCCATCGGGTTGCGGAAAATCGACATTGTTGAATATCCTTGGCCTGCTCGATAACCCCACAGGCGGCAGTTACCACCTGCTTGGCAACGAGGTGGGTGGCTTGCGCGAGAAGGAGCGTACACAGTTCCGTAAAGGCAACCTCGGTTTCGTATTCCAATCGTTCAACCTCATTGACGAGATGACGGTGTTCGAGAATGTGGAGCTTCCGCTTGTGTATATGGGCGTGAAGGCATCCGAGCGCAAGAGACGTGTGAATGAAATGCTCGACCGCATGAACATCTCGCACCGCGCAGGTCACTTCCCGCAGCAGCTTTCGGGTGGTCAGCAGCAACGTGTGGCAATAGCACGTGCGGTTGTATCCAACCCCAAACTGGTGCTTGCCGATGAGCCTACAGGTAACCTCGACTCAAAGAACGGCCAGGAGGTTATGGCGCTGTTGCAGGAACTCAACCGCGAGGGTACCACAATAATAATGGTAACCCACTCACAGCACGATGCGCAGTTCGCATCACGTACCATATGTCTATTCGACGGCCAGATTGTGACTGATGTGGCCAACAAATTGTAATGGATAACACAACGGACAGGGCAAATGCGCAGTGTGCTTGCTCTTCAGCACTCTTGCAGGCATCACAGCCTTTGCCTTGTCAAAAACATTCTAATTGGATTATATGCAATTATTCAACTATTCATTCCGCTATCTACTTAAAAACCGTGGCAATTCATTGGCAAGGTTGCTCTCCTTGTCTTTGGGTATGGCCGTTGCGCTTCTCGTATTCTCTTACGTGGGGTTCAATATGTCGTTCAACAGTTTTTTCCCCGATAAGGAGCGTGTATATCAGGTGTGGATAAAGTCGCCGCAGTTTGGCATTTCCGACAAGCAGGTAAGACCGCTGGCACCGAATCTTGTCGCCGATATGTCACAGGTTGAGGCTGCAGTGCATTTCATTGAGGTGGAAAAAGTTTTCGGTACCACCGATAACTTGATGACGGCAAAAGCATTGGAGACGAACAGCACTTTTTTCGATGTCCTCGATTTTGGGGTACTCAGTGGCGATGCCCATCGCATTCTCAGTAGTGAGGGTGCAGCGGCCGATGAGGTGATGATTTCGGAGCGGCTTGCAAGAAAAATGTTCGGTGATGAGGACCCATTGGGCAAGAAACTGGGGCTTATGGTTGTTGCCGGTGTATTCACTACACCCCCAGCCAACCAATCGATAGGTGATTTCGATATTCTTGAATATCTCCCGTACGACAGCGATGACGAAGTATGGACCGGGCAGGACAGCTACTCTACATTCATAAAGCTGCGCCCCGGTGCCGACATTGCCGAGGTTGAGGCAGCCATGCCGGCTTTTTTGGAGAAACATGGCATTGCCGAGCATTGCAAGGAGTGGCAGAAGAGATTCTATTTTGCACCTTTGGCATCGACCATATATGTCGGCAGTGATGTGAGGCAGATGCAGGCTCTCTATGCCACAATTGCTTTCATAGCCCTTGTTGTGGCTTGTCTCAATTACGTGCTGCTCACAATCTCTGCTCTTGCAAATCGCAGTCGCACCATTGCTACAATGAAGTGCAACGGTGCATCGCGCAGCGGAGTCTTCGGCATGCTGTTGGTGGAGACAATGCTGTTGCTTGCAGCATCGGTGGTTGTTGCAGCTGTTGCAATATTTTGTCTGCGTGGTGAGATATTTGAACTCTTGGGTTACGAAGTGGCGGACCTTTTTGCTCCCCGTCGTATGTGGATACCGGTTCTTGTTTGCCTTGCAGGTTTTGCCGTGGCCGGCATAATACCGGCAGTGTTGTTCTCGCTTGTGAGCATAGACTATGCTTTCCGTCGTGGCGGTGACAACCGTTCTTTGTGGAAAAAGGCACTGCTCTTTGTACAGGTGGCTGCAACGGTCGCTGTGGTTATATTCCTGTTTGTTACCGCAAGGCAGGCATCCCATGTCGTGAATGCCGATTATGGCTATAAGTTCGACAGACTCATGGCTGCGCAGCTCTCTACAAAAATAGGGGATGCCGGTGTCATTGCCGACAAGTTGCGCTCTTTGCCTTTTGTGGAGAATGCAGGGATGTCTGCGCAGTCTCCGCTCGAAGGCTATTCGGGGATGCCTTGCGTGGATGAACAGGGAAACCTGCTCTTCAGTTGCCGATGGGATATAATCGACCATAACTATATCCCCTCGATGCAAATGAATATTCTACAAGGTCGCAATTTCTTTGCCACTGATGGCGCTGACAAGGCTATTGTGAACGAGAGGTATGTAGAGATGCGTGGGTGGGAGGATTCACCTATCGGCAAGATTATCTACGACGGTTCGGGGCAAAGCTTTGAAATTGTGGGTGTAGTGGCCGATTTCCGCATGTTGAGTACCGGTGTCGTAGAGCCCATTGTGATGCATACCGTGCCTTATGTCAGCGATATGGCTCCCGAGTACAATGCTGTGGTGCTGTATAACATTCTGCTTGACGAGGTGAATGCCGGGAATGTAACGGCGCTCGAAGAGGCAGTCTCATCTGTCAATGACGGGTATTTCAAACACAAACTGGTATATTATCGCGATTGGGTTGAACACACTTTTGCCGATGTCAGAGCAATGCGAAACGGAATGGTGGTTGTGGCTGTAGTTGTACTGCTCATTGCTCTGATTGGTCTCATTGGCTACATACAGGGCGAGATGGTGCGCCGCAGCAAGGAGATTGCTGTGCGCAGAGTATGCGGCGCAAAGGTTGGCGATGTGCTTGCCGTTCTTGGTGTACGTCTGTTGTGGATGGTATTGCCTGCGGCTGTGTGCGGTATAGCATTGGCTGTGTGGTGGAACAAGGAGTGGCTTTCGACACTTGCACAGATGCGTTGCGACGTTCCGCTGTGGATATACATTGTCGGTGCATTGCTTGTTCTGGCTGTGGTATATTCTGTGCAGCTGCTGCTATCGTTGCGTGCCGCAAGTGCCAACCCTGTCGATACTATAAAAAAGAACGATTGATAAAACAAAAATACTATGAAAATAGCATTCAAGAACTTTTTGACAACATTGAAGCGCTACAAGGTTGCTTCGCTGTTGAACATTGCGGGTCTTGCGCTGGCGTTTGCGGCTTTCTACATGATAATGTCGCAGGTGTACAGTTCAATGACATTCAACAAGGCCATCAAGGATAATGAGCGGGTTTATATGGTATCGCCATTCCACGAAGGACTTGGAGGTTGGTCGGAGAATGTTCCTAACCCTATCTGTTACGAGACGGCTGCTGAGCTGCCCCAGGTAGAGGCCATTGCATCGATGAATCCTTTTGGCGACGATGTGCCGGTGTGGATAAAGAGAGAGGGTGAGAACTACGAGAGAAACAAAATGACCGTCGTACGTTGTACAAGCTCAATACTTGATGTTTTCTCTTTTGATATCATTGCCGGAAATATTGATGATTTCAAGCAGAAGGATGCCGTGGTGCTGTCACAAAGCACAGCCGATGCCATGGGCATTACCATTGGCTCGATAATAAATCTTGACGAAGGCAACATACAGCCCGGAACACCGCTCACGGTGGTGGCTCTGTTCAAGGACTTTCCCGAGAATACAATCCTTGCCGGTCGCGAGGCTTTCCGCAACGACAACCGCGAGTTTGGTATGGATAATGGCAACTGGAACTATTCGGTCTTTGTGAAACTGCGTCCTGATGCCAATCCTGACGATTATGTGGCTCTGTGGAGCAAGAAACACTATGAATTCAGCGAGGCGCGTTTTGCCGAATATACTGCAGCTACAGGTGAGGAGGTCAGTAAAGAGCAAAAGGAGTCAATGCTCAATATGCCGGTGAGGTTGATGCCTATGGATGAGTTCTATTTCAACACGGAGTATGAGTACTATTCATGTGGCTCCTGGGGGGTGACAATGACAATGCTTGCCATTGCTCTTGTGATAGTTGTTGTGGCATTCATAAATTTCGTGAACTTCTTTATGGCGCTTGTGCCGGTACGTATGCGCTCGGTAAACATCTGCAAGGTCTTTGGAGCCGGGCAGTGGACACTGCGCAGGAACTTCTTCTTTGAAGCCGTGGGTCTTGTGCTTGTAGCCCTTATAGTGGCATTGTGTACAGTGTCACTCATTGATGGCAGTGTGGTTAGCGAGTACACGACTTATTCGCTGTCAATAGGAGATAATATTATTGTAGTGGTGCTGGTAATTCTCATAGCTGTGGCGATGGCCGTTTGTGCTGCTGCATACCCTGCATTCTACATCACGCGTTTCAACGCTTCAATGGCTGTGAAGAGAGGCTTTGCATCCTCAAAGGCCGGCCGTATGTTGCGCGCTGGGCTTGTTGCAGTACAGTTCATTGTTTCAATGGTGCTTATGATTCTGGCATTGGTGTTCTCAATGCAGTATAAATATATGATACGCTACGACGTTGGTATTGACCGTGAGAACCTGCTTGTGGTGGAAAGCGAAGACCTTGCCACAAAGCACGAACTCTTTGTGGAAAAACTTGCCGCGAACCCGAATGTAGTTGCGGTTACATCTACCAACTGGGAAATATTTGCATCCGATGGATTCAATGGCAGAATCATAGACGGCAAGGAGATAAGGATGCAGGTTCATTATGTGCGCCATAATATGCCCGAGGTTTTCGGTATTCCTGTAATCATGGGGCACGGCTTTGTCAAGGGTACTCCGGGATATCTTATAACCGACTACACCTCGCAGGCTACGGGTCTTGGAATAGGCGACAAGTGGGATGGCGAGGAGATTGTAGGTGTGATACCGCACGTCAATCTTGTGGGTGCAGACAAAGCAAAGATAAATACAATGCTTTATAGTCAGGGCGAATCCGCTTACAGGAAGTACTTCTATGTCCGACTGCACAGGAATGTGGATGTTGAGGCTGTCTATCATGATATCTGCTCTATTGCAAAGGAGGTTGAACCGAATGCGTACGAACCGGGTATTGAGTTTGTTGATGATACCATTGCCAAGATTTATGGCGATACAAAGAAACAGACAGTGCTCATTTCAATGTTTGCGCTCATTGCTGTTGTGATATCGCTTATGGGAGTGTTCGGAATAGTGATGTTCGAGACGCAGCACCGTCGCAGTGAAATTGCCGTGCGCAAGGTCTATGGCGCAACGGTGGGTGGAGTGGTAGCAATGTTCAACCGCCGTTATCTGTCAATCATTGCCGTATGTTTTGTGATTGCCGCGCCTGTGGCATGGTTCATAGCCGACAGATGGCTGCAGCAGTTCGTGAATCGCATTGAATTGTCATTGTGGCTGCCGCTGGCGGTGTTTGCTGTTGTTGTCGTTGTTACGGTGGCATTGGTGACCTTGCGTTCGTTGAAGGCTGCAACGGAAAACCCTGCCGATGTGGTGAAATCGAACTGATAGACACCGCACTTGAATGGATTAATTTGGATGCTTCGCTATGCTCGGCATGACAAAAAACGCAAATATCATACTGAACGTAGTGAAGTATCTTGATTGGAATACGTATTTTAGACATTTTTTTGTAACTTCGCATTATAATAAATGTGAGTTCGATATAAACTAAATCAAATCGCGAACCTGTCATCCCGACAGAGCGTAGCGACGAGGGATCTCTGAATCCGCGAATAATGAGATTCCTCACACAAGGTTCGGAATGACAAAATACACTAAATTTTAGTATAAATTCTTATATCGAACTCACGTTAATAAACAATTATGGCAAAGAGAGGTACATTACTTATAGTTGATGATAACAGGAACATCCTGTCGGCGGTTAAATTGCTTGCCGACGGATTCTTTGCGAAGGTGGTGACGCTCTCTTCGCCAACGACGCTGCTTTCTACTGTTGCTGCCGAGCGTCCGAACGTCCTGTTGCTGGATATGAACTTCCACGCAGGAATAAACACCGGCAACGAAGGTATCTATTGGCTCAAGGAGGTATGCGGAAAATTCCCCGATGTGAAGGTTGTGCTTTTCACAGCCTATGGCGACATAGACCTTGCTGTCAAGGCTATGAAGCATGGCGCGTTCGACTTTGTAGTAAAACCATGGAACAATGACAAACTGATGGAGACGCTGCTCAACGCTCTTGAGCAGTCCATGGGTAAAGGGAAGAAAAAACAGGAGGTGCCGGTGCGCAAGGAGGTACCGATGTTCTGGGGTGGCAGTGCCGAGATGGAACATATACGCGCATTGGTTGAGCGTGTTGCCGTCACCGATGCCAATGTCCTCATTACGGGTGAGAACGGTACCGGTAAGGAACTGCTGGCGCGTGAGATACATCGCCTGTCCAAACGTTGCGCAAAGGAGATGGTATCGCTTGACATGGGTGCCATACCCGAGACGCCTTTCGAGAGTGAACTCTTCGGTCACAAGAAGGGTGCGTTTACCGATGCACATGCCGACCGTGCGGGAAAGATGGTTGCTGCAAGCGGCTCTACACTCTTTATGGATGAGATTGGTAACCTGCCGCTCCATCTGCAGGCAAAGATGCTCGTCGCACTGCAGAACCGTATGGTTACACCGCTTGGCGGCAATGCACCGCAGACAATTGACATACGCATTGTGGCTGCCACAAACCGCGACCTCTATTCTATGGTTGAAAGCGGCAGTTTCAGGCAGGACCTTCTCTATCGTATAAATACGGTGCATATAAACCTGCCACCGTTGCGCAGACGTCAGGTGGATATTGTTCCGCTTGCCGAAATATTCCTCAAACACTATTGCGAGAAGTATGGAAAGGAGCCAATGGACATTTCGCACGAGACGGCCGAGAGGCTTATGGCGCATCCTTTCGAGGGTAACATACGCGAACTGCAGAATATAATGGAAAAGGCTGTAATAATGTGCGACGGCGCATTGATTGAACCCCACCATCTGCAGTTGTATGTATCGCCCGCTGCAGCGCGTAGCGCCAGTGCCACACTCGAAGATATGGAGCGCACGGCCATTGCCGAGGCGATATCTTCATGTGGCGGCAACCTGTCGATGGTTGCGCAGAAGTTGGGAATTACCCGCCAGACTCTCTATAACAAAATCAAGCGTTACGGACTATGAAAAAACGCGGCCTCCCTCTTTCGAAACCATTGATTACCGTTGCTCTGTTGGTAACGGCTGCAGTGTCGGCGGGGTGGCTGGCTGCGCTTGGGCATTATCGCCTGTGTGCATTGTGTGCAATAATGGCTCTGCTGTTTGCTGCAAAGCTTGTGAATGTGTATCGCGGAATTGTAAAGAAACTTGACTTCATATTCACCGCTGTGCGCAATAATGATTTCTCGTACCGCTTTGTCGAGAATCCCAAGCGTGCGGGATATTCCGTTATAAACCATTCGTTGAATCGAATCAAAGAGGTACTCGACGAGACAAAACTCAAGGCTGCCGAAAAGGAGAGGTATTTCGAGACCATCATAGAGTGTGCCAACGTGGGTATTATGGTTGTGCTTGAGAACGGCACGGTGATGAAACATAACACCAAGGCCATAAGCCTGCTTGGCGTTCCCATGCTCAGTCACATTGAGAGGCTGCGTCCGCTGTCGGCACAGCTTGCCGATACCATGCTGTCAATTCTTCCAATGGAACAGAAGAGCGTATCTCTTGCAACCGAAACCGGTAACGTGAATCTGTTGTTGACCTGTTCGGCAATGGTGTATGACGGCCGTAATTTGCGCGTGATATCAATTGAGGATATCAACCGTGAACTCGACACACAGGAAGGGCTTGCGTGGGAAAAACTCACGCGCATACTCACGCACGAGATTATGAACTCGCTTGCGCCTGTAACATCCATAAGCAACACGTTGCTTCATGTAAAGGAGAATCCCGAGGTGTTGCAGCAGGGGCTCGAGACCATCCATGCAACGAGCGACCGCCTGATGCAATTCGTTGATTCGTTCCGCGAGGTGACACGTATCCCGCCACCAAAGAAAACTCCATTTTACCTTGCAACTCTGCTGAATGACACAAGGGCGCTTGTCGATTGCGCTAATGTGTCGTTGAACATTGATGTCACCCCACAGGATACCATGATTTATGCCGACAGAGTGCAGCTGCAGCAGGTATTTGTCAATCTGTTGAAGAATGCTGCCGAGGCTTGCACTCTGCGTGGTGGCGTGCAATGGATCGAGGTGCGAAGCCACATTGCCCCCGATGAGAAGGTCTGCATCGAGGTGAGCAACAGCGGTGGTGCAATACCTGCCGATGTGGCCGAAAATATCTTTACACCGTTCTTCACAACAAAGCGCGACGGATCGGGCATTGGTCTTGCCGTGTCGAAACAGATAATACGCCTGCACGGCGGTACACTGCGTCTTGCCCATAACAATGACGAAAAGGTGACCTTCCTCATTGTGTTGGAATAGTCACCTTCTCCTGTTCGGCCTCATGTTGTCTTAACTTTTAGCGTCTTGTAACTCTTTTTCTCTATCCAGTTCGCGGAGCAGGCGTGCATTGTGTTTGCTTATGTATATGCTGCAACGCACAAAAATGAAGAATGCCGCTGCGAATATTACAGTGGATATTCTGTTCTCGAATAGCGAACCGCTAATGGCGAACATGGCGATGAGGCTGGCGAATTGCAGTGCGAGCAGTTGTCTTGCGTTCATAGTCTTATGGTTTTATTTGTTGAATTTCCAATAAATGAGGTTCTTCTCTCCGTTCTTTATCACCAATGTCGCTTCGTCAATGAGTGTCCTGTTTCTCATTAGCCTCACTTTCCCAATTGCAGTGGTGTTGTCCATGTCGCTTCCGTTCTCTTCGTCTTGACATGTGGTGTTTATTTTTATGCCATATCTGTTTGTTATGGCCTTGCGCGTGCGCTCTTCGAGAAAGTCCCTTGTGAATGGCTCGCCTGCGTAGTGCTCGTATATGTGATACTCCTCGACGAGACTGTTCTTTTTTCTCTTCCTTGGAATGATGTGATACTTGATAGAGTGCAACCATTCCATAATCTTCTCATAGTAATAGACCACCCATTCGCGGCACTTGACAATTACTCTACTTCTCATAGTAAATTTGGAATTATTTGTTATTTAATAATATTTGTATTATGTTTGTCAAGATAATGTGTTTTTCTGCTTTATAACCCTTCGTTTGGGGTATTGATAATACAAATAGCCGATTGTGACTACAAATATAACTCCTAAAGTTGAAAAACGAGTTGTTGAATTAGTAAAAAAGTGCTATTTGGAAATTGTCTAAATAAGGCGGTGCTTATATGGTTGAATAACAATAAAATATATTTAAATATGAAAAATGAAGGTATCAAACAGCGTGTTGCAGAGGTGTTGCGCTTCAAGAAAATCAATGTTAACAGAGCCAGCAAGGTTCTTTCAATTCCACAGCGTACACTGAACAGACAGGTGAACGAGGATGGTAACATAAGCATGGACTTGCTTTATGCAATTCTTGACACATTTACCGAGATTTCACCTCTTTGGCTTCTGCTTGGCGAGGGTGATATGATTACTTGTCAGGCCGAGCCTTCATTTGACAAGGCGCCATACTACAACGACCTGCCTGTAAGTGCCGGTTTCAAGGATGTGCTTGACGGTGGCCGCGAGACACCGACATCATATATCTCGGTGCCGGGCAAGAGTGCCGATTTCTATTTCCCGGTTTCGGGTACGTCGATGGAGCCCGAAATCAACGATGGTGACATTGTGGGCGTGAAGAGGGTGAACCGTTCCGAGGGTATTGTGCACGGCGATGTGTATATGGTGGTTACCAACGACAACCGTATGATAAAGCGCTGCTATCACGACAACAATGACCCGAATCTCATTTGGTGCGTGTCGCCTAACTATCCGTCGTTCCCCATTCACAAGAACGATGTCTGCGCACTGTTCAAGGTTGTGAATAGAATTGAGATGTTCTGATTTGTGTGAGCACCTGTTTTGGCTGAATCCCATTGGTGGGGTTTGAAATAAAGGCTGCCGGCTTTGATAGCATCGGCAGTCTTTATTTTGTTAATAGTAGTTTAATTGTCATCAAAATCTTTTGAAATACGGAAAATATCCGTATATTCGGAAATTAATTGCTAAAATACCGATATTGGTGGTTTTATGAAACAAAGCCATACGGTACGGGTTTATATTAAAATTGTAATTTATGTCGCAAAAAATAGGGCGCATAGCCCAAGTGATTGGCGCTGTCATCGACGTGTGTTTTGATGCCGATGAGAGCGAAGGCAAGGTCTTTCTGCCTGCAATATATGAGGCGCTTAAGGTTGAGACGCCTGATGGGCGTGAACTCATGCTCGAGGTGCAGCAGCACATCGGTGACGACACGGTGCGCACTGTGGCAATGGACAGGACGGCGGGGCTTTCACGCGGTATGAAGGTGGTTGCGATGGGGCAGCCCATTACCATGCCCATGGGCGCGCAGATAAAAGGTCGCATGATGAACGTGGTGGGTGCTCCCATTGATGGTCTTGGAATTCTTGACAACGAGGGTGCTTATCCCATACATCGCGATGCGCCAAAATTTGAGGAACTATCCACGGTGCAGGAGGTGCTGTATACCGGCATCAAGGTGATTGACCTGCTTGAGCCCTATTGCAAGGGTGGAAAGATTGGTCTTTTCGGTGGTGCCGGTGTTGGAAAGACGGTGCTCATCATGGAACTCATAAACAACATTGCCAAGGGGTACAACGGATATTCGGTGTTTGCCGGAGTGGGTGAGAGAACCCGCGAGGGAAACGACCTGTTGCGTGAGATGATTGACTCGAACGTCATACGCTATGGCGATGAGTTCAAGAAGGACATGGACAGTGGTGGCTGGGATTTGTCAAAGGTGGATTTCTCCGAGGTGGCTAAGTCACAGGCAACGTTGGTATATGGCCAGATGAACGAGCCACCGGGGGCACGTGCTGCTGTGGCTCTGTCGGGTCTTACGGTTGCCGAGTCGTTTCGCGATGCGGGAGCTGCCGAAGGAAAACGCAACGATATACTCTTCTTTATTGATAACATTTTCCGCTTTACGCAGGCGGGTTCCGAGGTGTCGGCCTTGCTTGGCCGCATGCCGGGCTCCGTGGGATACCAGCCTACATTGGCCAGCGAGATGGGTGCAATGCAGGAGCGCATTGCATCGACAATCCACGGTTCAATCACATCGGTTCAGGCCGTGTATGTGCCGGCCGATGACCTCACCGATCCTGCGCCTGCAACAACGTTTACGCACCTTGATGCGACAACGGTGCTAAGCCGCAAGATTGCCGAGCTTGGCATTTACCCGGCTGTGGACCCGTTGGATTCAACATCACGCATTCTTGATGCAAACATTGTGGGCAAGGAGCATTATGATACGGCCCAGAGAGTGAAGCAGATTCTGCAACGCAACAAGGAGTTGCAGGATATAATTTCAATCCTTGGAATGGAGGAACTCTCGGACGAGGACCGTCTCACGGTTAACCGTGCCCGCCGCGTGCAACGATTCCTGTCGCAGCCATTCACGGTGGCCGAGCAGTTTACCGGCCTCAAGGGTGTGATGGTACCAATTGAAGAGACAATACGTGGTTTCAACATGATACTCGACGGCGAGCTCGATCATCTGCCCGAGCAGGCATTCCTGAATGTGGGTACAATTGATGAGGCTATAGCCAAGGGAAAGCAGATACTTGACCAACTGAAGTGACGCCATGGACGAGGAGTTGATTGAACTGGAGATTGTTTCGCCCGAGAAACGGCTTTTCACCGGCATGGTGGAGATGGTGAACCTACCCGGGGCAAAGGCGCCTTTTACGGTGCTCTACAACCATGCGCCATTGGTCTCTATTTTATGCGCCGGCAATATAAAATGGAAAGTGGGCAAGGATGAACAGCAGATGGCTGTTAAGGGCGGTTTTGTTGAGGTGAAGGATAATAAAGTAAGCGCTTTGGTGGAGATGTAACAAACTGACATTCATAAAATAGAATACTACAAAATGAACAAGATAAAGATGATAACAATGTTGCTTGCCTTGCTGTTGTTGATGGCGGTGGCTGGTGAGGTGTTGCTTGGTGTGCTGTTCCAAGGGTATGCGGGTAAGGCGCATCTGGCGGTGCCGGTATTCTTTCTGGCACTATATGCAATACCTGTAGCTGTTATTGCGCAGCCTGCTGATGCAAAGCAGTTCATCAAGCAGTTCATGGTATTCAAAACATTGAAGATGGTGCTTTCGATAGGTGCCTTGCTTGCAATGTGTTTCCTTTTCAGGGAACAGGCTACAGTGGTGCTTGTGACTTTTCTTGTCTACTCGTTTGTTATGATGGTTGTTGAGAATGTATATGTTTTTGGATTGAAGAAAAAAATAGCAGATAACAACCGATGAGGCTATTGAGGTACATAATGTTGCTGTTGATGTTGTTGCCTTGTTGTGGGGTGGCGGCAGCCGGTGCTCCGCAAAATGGCGAAGCGCAGGCTGTCGACGTGAAGAAGATTATCTTCGACCACGTTAAGGACTCCTATGAGTGGCACATAACCACCATTGGCGACAAGCATGTGACATTGCCATTGCCCATAATCCTCTATTCTTCGCGCACCGGCTGGGAGGTGTTCTCTTCATCGGTGTTCCATCATGCTCCCGAGCATAATGGCTTCCGCATATCGCAAAGCGGGAATTATGAGGGTAAGATTGTTGAGCTTGATGCCGATGGAAATGAACAACGCCCGGTGCTCGACCTCTCGCTCACAAAGACTGTAGTATCGGTGTTCATCATATCTTTGATGCTTGTTCTTATTGTGGTGGGCACGGCAAGGTGGTACAGGAACCGCAAACCCTCTGATGAGGCTCCGCGTGGCTTTGTCGGGCTCATGGAGATGGTTATTGTTATGGTTGTGGAGAGTGTCATAAAACCCAACGTTGGCAGTACATATAAGAAATATGTGCCATTCTTGCTCACGGTGTTCTTTATGATATTCCTTACAAACCTCATGGGATTGTTGCCAATCTTTCCCGGTGGTGCAAACGTCACAGGTAACATTTCCATTGCTCTGGCTCTGGCGCTTTGCACCTTTGTGGCGGTGAATGTGTTCGGTAACAAAGAGTATTACAAGGAGGTGTTCTGGCCCGATGTGCCGGTGTGGCTCAAACTGCCGGTTCCATTGATGCCCGTTATTGAGCTTGTGGGAGTGGTGGTGAAACCCTTTGCCCTGACAATACGATTGTTTGCAAATATACTTGCCGGGCACACGGCATTGCTGGCCTTTGTCTCAATAATATTTGTTACAATGGCGGTGAACGTGTATATTGGCAGTGCAATGACGGTGGTGTCGGTTTTCTTCACCATTTTCATGAATGTGCTTGAGTTGCTTGTTGCCTTTATTCAGGCGTTTGTGTTTACCATGCTCTCGTCGGTGTTCATTGGTCTTTCGCAGCCCGAGCACCGTAAAGAGAAACATTGAATGATGGTCGCAAAGAAATGAACGAGCCAATGACATTGCAAATATAGAATGACATAGAAAGAAATAATTACTAACCTTTAAATATTGAAAATTATGTTTATGACTGTTTTACTTGAAGCTGTGAGTGTTGCTTCGTTGGCAAATATGGGTGCAGCCTTTGCTGCTGTAATCGCTGTGTTTGCTGCTGCAATGGGTATCAGCCGCATCGGTTGTACAGCACTTGAGTCAATCGCACGTCAGCCCGAGGCTGCAGGTGACATCAGGTCGGGTATGATTCTTGCCGCTGCGCTCATTGAGGGTGTGGCGATGTTTGCTATCGTAGTATGCTTCCTGGTGCTCTTTGTGTAATCATATAAACCTAATCAAGGATGTCACTGTTATTGCCCGATGCAGGTCTGCTGTTCTGGATGCTATTGGCGTTCGGAGTGGTGTTCCTTGTGTTGTACAAGTATGGTTTCCCAATCATCACATCGATGATTGATGCCCGCAAACAATACATCGACGATGCACTCAAAGGGGCAAAGGAGGCCAATGAAAAGATTGCGGGTATAGAGCAGCAATGCAATGGCCTGTTGGAAGAGGCGCGCCGCAAGCAGGTAGAGATTCTGCATGAGGCAACGGTGGCCAGGGAGCAGATAATAAAGGAGGCGCGCGAGAAGGCTGACGTCGAGACCGGGAAGATGATTGCCGAAGCCAAGCGTGAGATCCTGCAACAGCGCGAGGAGGCCCTCAACGCCGTGCGCGAAGAGGCTGCAAAGGTTGCATTGGCTGTTGCCGAGAAGATTCTGCGTCACGAGCTATCGGGCGAAGAACGCCGGCAGGAGTATATAGAGAAACTTGTCGACGAGACAAAGGAAGAAATGCAAGCAAACCGTGAATAAATGAATACAGGAGTCGTTTCAATGCGATATGCCAAGGCGCTGTTTACCTATGCCAAGCAGCAGGGTGCCGAGGATGTAATATACCGTAATATGTTGCAACTCATGGTCACTTTGCAGCAGGTGAAGGACTTGGGCAATATGTTGGCTGCCCCCTCGCTTTCAAAGGAGGAACGCGTGAGACTGCTGTGTTCGGCTGTCGACAGTTCTTCAGTGTACGAGAATTTCGTGCGCCTTGTCATTGACGAGGAACGCGAGCCATTGCTCATCTTCATTGCGCACTGCTACGTGTCGCTCTACCGCAAGGAAAAGAATATTGTTGCAGTTCGTCTTACAACGGCCGAACCTGTCTCACAGGCGCTGTGCGACAAGGTGGCAGCAGCATTTGTGGCCGACAGTGCAACGGTTGAGATGCAGAACGTTGTGGACGAGGGCTTGGTTGGTGGTTTTGTCTACGAAACCGAAACACACCGCCTGGACGCAAGCATCCGCAGGCAGTTGCGCGATATTGAAACAGAGTTTGTCAAACAAAACAGAAAACTTGTTTAACATGAATATTAAACCAAGTGAGGTGTCGAGTGTGTTGCTTGAACAGCTGCAGGGCTTGAAGAGCAAGATGGAATACGAGGAGGTGGGAACTGTTCTTCAGGTTAGCGACGGTGTTGTACGCATATATGGTCTGTACAATGCCGAGGCCGAGGAACTGCTTGAGTTCGACAATGGCATTAAGGCTATTGTCATGAACCTTGAGGAGGACAACGTGGGTGCCGTGCTTTTGGGACCTACCGACAAGATAAAGGAGGGCATGACGGTGAAACGCACGGGGCGCATTGCATCAATCGATGTCAGTGACGCCATGCTGGGTCGTGTGATAACCCCGCTTGGTGAGCCTCTCGACGGCAAGGGCAACATAGATGGCGACAAGTGCGAGATGCCGCTTGACCGCAAGGCGCCGGGCGTTATTTTCCGCCAGCCGGTGACCGAGCCTTTGCAGACCGGCCTTAAATCCATAGACTCAATGATTCCCATTGGTCGTGGACAGCGCGAGCTCATCATTGGCGACCGCCAGACGGGCAAGACTGCTGTTGCCATTGATACCATACTCAACCAACGCGCAGACTACGAGGCCGGCAAGCCTGTCTATTGCATATATGTTGCCATTGGACAGAAGGGCTCGACCGTAGCCTCAATAGTCAATACCCTGCGCACACACGGCGCAATGGACTATACCATTGTTGTTGCTGCCACAGCAGCCGACACTGCTGCACTGCAGTACTATGCCCCAATGGCGGGTGCTGCAATAGGCGAGTATTTCCGCGACACCGGCCGCCATGCCCTGGTGGTGTTTGATGACCTCTCCAAACAGGCAGTGGCATACCGCGAGGTGTCGCTCATCCTGCGCCGTCCGTCGGGCCGCGAGGCCTATCCCGGTGATGTTTTCTATCTCCATTCGCGTCTGCTTGAACGTGCCGCAAGAATCATCAACCAACAAGAGGTTGCCGAGAAGATGAACGACCTGCCTCCAAGTCTTGTTGGCAAGGTGAAGGGTGGTGGCTCGCTCACAGCTCTACCCATCATTGAGACACAGGCGGGGGACGTGTCGGCCTATATTCCTACTAATGTAATCTCCATCACTGACGGGCAGATATACCTGGAGAGCGACCTCTTCAACCGTGGCTTCCGCCCGGCTGTGAATGTGGGTATATCGGTGTCGCGTGTGGGTGGTAACGCGCAGATAAAATCAATGAAAGGCGTAGCGGGAACATTGAAGATTGACCAGGCACAGTATCGCGAACTGGAGGCTTTTGCCAAGTTCGGTACCGATGTCGATGCCGTTACAATGATGGTCATTGAACGAGGTCGCCGCACAAATGCTCTGCTTGTGCAGCCGCAATACTCTCCAATGCCTGTGGGCGAACAGGTGGCACTGCTTTATTGCGGAACAAAGAACCTGTTGCAGGGCATTGCCGTTGACAAGGTTCCCCAGTTCGAGAAACTTTTCCTCGACGTGCTGCGTTCAAGTTACAAGGAGAGTGTGCTTGACGTGCTCTCTGCGGGAGTATTGAATGCCGAAGTTGAGAAACTTATGACCGATGCCGCCGCAGGCGTGGTTGCATCTATAAAGTGAAAATAGCCAATATTAAGGTGTCATACTGAGCAAAGCGAAGTATCTCTGTTCAGCGTGGTTATGAGATCCTTCACATCCGTTCAGGATGACAAATTCGCGAATAATGTCAACATTGGGTCAACTGCTATATTATTACCAAAATAATAGATAATGAACCTGAGAGAAGTAAGGGACAGAATAGTGTCGGTTAAGAGCACGCAGAAGATTACAGCGGCAATGAAACTTGTTTCTGCAGCTAAACTGCGCCGTGCGCAAGCGGCCATTGAGGGCATGTCGCATTATAGCGACAGGCTCCATGGCCTGCTTGCCTCGTTCCTTTCCTCTTCTACCGGGTTCACAACAGAACTTGCAACCGCGCGCGACTGCAAAAAGGCTGTTGTCATAGCTGTGGCATCCGATACCGGCCTGTGCGGAACATTTAACTCCAATGTCATTGGCAGAATGCGCGCCGTGCTCGATGGCTACAGAGCTTCGAATACCGAAGTTGAGATTTACACTGTCGGCAAGAAAATGCATGATGCCGTGAAGAAACTTGGTTACACGTTACGCGAGGAACTTATGCCGCAGTCGGCAGCTCCGCAATATAATGACATTGCCATTGTGGCACGTGATTTGATGGAGCGTTTCCGCAGTGGCACTATTGACAGGGTGGAGGTGGTGCACTCCCATTTCAAGTCGGCTGCAAAACAGGAACCGGTAAATGAACTATTGTTGCCGGTTGAGCTGAAAATGGCTGAAGATGCCGTTGCGGCAGTTGATTACATTGTGGAACCCGGTCGCAAGGAACTGCTTGGCGCGCTTGTGCCAAAAGTAGTGGAGGTGCAGTTGTTCACGGCACTGCTCGATGCTGTGGCTGCCGAACACGCCGCGCGCGTGCTGGCAATGCAGGTGGCTACCGACAATGCAACCGACCTAATCTCGGAACTCACGCTTGAATACAACAAAGGCCGTCAACAGGCCATCACCAACGAACTGCTCGACATCATGTCCGGCGCAGGTTCGAACGGATAATCTTTGATTTTTAGACAAAAGAACAAAAGAACATAAGAACCTTCCAGTATTAGATAGCTGTGTCGCATAGTTTCACTTGCGACAATAAATAATTAGTGTCTGCGACAATGGGAAAACAAGTTCTCACCTTGTCTCAGACACTGATTCTTTAAAGAGGATGATCCTTTTATTTTAGGTCATCCTCTTTGCTGAGAGGTTGTATAAAAAGAGGTATTTTAAGGCTTGCGAAGCCTGAAAAAGCGCAGTTTACTAAGCGTAAATGAGCATTTTGAGGGCGAGTGTAACGAAAAAAGAGCCTTTTTAGTCAGCCTCACTATATCTAATAACCAAAAGCCTTGTCTTTATCGCAGCTATAGGGGCTTATAATTGAATCTTATGTAACCAACGAATGTTGGTTTATGTACTTCTGTCAAAATTTAGAAATCGCGCCCTTATGTTCTTTTGTCCTTCTGTCCTGAATTAAACCGGCAATTCTTTTCTGTCAAAATAGCAAACACCAGCCCTTGAACAAGGTGCATTTTTGTAGAAAATTAAAAACATATACAAAAATGGCAAGTGTAAAAGCAATGTTCAGGGCATCGATCGTGGATGCCAAGCAGGGAATAATCTATTATCAGATAATCCAAAACCGTGTAGTGCGCCAATTGACAACCGACTACCGCATCTTTTCAAATGAGTGGGATGGTGAATCCATCCAAACAGCAGGCAGCGACAGCGAGCGTCGCAACTATCTCAAAACAACAGGTGAACGCATTGATTGGGACCTGAAACTGTTGCGTTCCATAGTAAACCAACTCGATAACCGCCAACAGCGATACACGGCCGACGACATCATCGCTACATTCAAGCAGTCGGCAAAGGAGTGAGGATGTGGAAACCTATGAAGAGGCTGTTCGCAAACAAGCTGCTCTTGCCGAACAAGCACGCTTAAAGGAGCAGGCTGCTAAGGAACAGGAGAGCAAAGCCAAGTCCATTAAGGACAAGCAAGAGCGGCCAAAGGATAATCCAAACAAGAAATCAAAACCGTGAGCCTATGGCAAGTATTAAGGTAAAGTTTCGACCCTTGATAGCAGATTTTCTTGCAGAACTAGAATAATTCAAATCTAATTGTGCTCCCCAATCGTAACAATTTGCCTGATAAGGGCTTATTATTACGATTTTTAAGTAAATTTGCAATTGAATATGAACTAGTGATTCAATAAAAATTAGTGGATGGAAAACCTATTATAAATGCAAAGATGAAATGATGACACGAGTTTTGACATTGATTTTACTATTCTTATGCTACATATTAGAACTGAGTGCACAAACAACGGGCAATCCAACAAGTACCAGCTATTATCAATGGCCCATCGAAGGTGCAAAGGCTGGCGAGGGAACACTTTACCGTCCACAGGGCTATATTGGCAACGAGCACAATTTTGAGAAATTGATTATTGGCGCAAAACCGGGAACTAATGTCGTCAGTCCTTGCGATGGAGTGATTACTCATGTAGCTATGAATTACTATTTGTCATTGAACAAATCATTCCGCATTCCTAATCAGAAAGGCAAATTTGAAGATATCATAGAGCAAAACAAGGAAAGCATGGCAAATAAGATGCAAGATGCCAAATATTTGTCATATATTTATCATATAAAGAGTAATGATGGCAGAACTATATATATTCGCGGTTTGAGAACCGATACGCCTTTCGCTACAGGACAGAAGGTAAAGAAGGGCGAGGTGTTGGGTCAGGTACACTATTGCTACAAGAAAATCCCTCAACCCAGTATCTGCTTGACAATTGACAGAGGCGGAAAGCCCGATGACCCTATGGCTCCGTTTGGACTGAAGACCACATTCATTCCTCCCGTAAATCAAAAACCTAAAGCTATATTGACTCGCGCCGAGGCTATCGCTGATTATCGTCAAATGGCAAGTAGCATCAAGGAGATATACCCCTCGCTCGAAGATTTTATGACCGAGGAGGAATACGACACCTTTGTCGAAGAGGAAATTGCCAAAATCCCAGAGAATATTACATTAAAAGAGTTTGCATATCTAATAATGAATTTCAACCGGAAGGTTCATGACTCGCACATGTGGTTCGACTATGGAATACCACTTGATAATGATGGGACCATTTCTCCTGTGATGTTTGCAAGAGTGAATGATAAGGTCAGAATTATTGTTACAACAGATGAATACAAGGCATACACTGGACGTGAAATCACGCATATCAACGGTAAGCATATAGACACATTGTATATGGAAATAGTCCCTCGTACCAGTATGATATATGATGTTCAGGTTGAATCGGTTGTGGAGCAAGAATTAGCAAGCCCGTTTACCAATCATTTATATTATAAAGGAGACAAAGACGCGTTTAAAGCAA
>JAZREN010000055.1:0-25736 GCA_045660825.1 Bacteroidaceae bacterium | reverse complement strand
TGCATAGTTACCTGTCGGGACAATCCTAGCTTTATCGCGTTTGGCTATGTATTGAGCAATTTCCTCAAATGTTGGGTATATAGCCCCCAAGCCTAAAGTCTTTTCAATCTTAGGATAGCAATATATACCTCGTGCTACACGTATTATAGTTTCGGCATTTGCCATTCTTTCCAAAGCTTTCAGCACAGATTTAGGCTCTCCCAAATTAGTGAAGTCTGCAGAAGAGAAGATTGTACCTCTTCCGCATTTTCTAACTTTGCTTAATACCTTATCATCAATTGATTGCATTTTGTGTGATAATATATTTTGTCGCAAATATAATCTTTTTTTGCGACATTTTAGTTGATAGGTTATTTATTTTTGCACATTCCGCACAGTATCGTCCATTTTCTCTTTCCAATTTATATTAAACACCAATGAAGTTTAGGCTGCTTCAAGGTGTTTCTTTTTTATTCCTTCTAATGTAATATTTCAGGTTTGGATGTTGATGTCTCTAATTCTTCTAGGTGTTCTTGATTTAGGCTCTATTAGTAATGAATTTTCTAGCATACGATATTTTGCGACAGCTTTGAAAACATTAAATTAATTGATATCATATTGAATTTATTGATGTTGCAAGGTTGATTATCTAGATATAATATTCCTTTTGTTATATTGTGTTTCATTAGTGTCTCTATTTTTAATGGGACACTAATGAATTTTTATCTTGTACAAATTATACAAGTAATAAATTGTGCCGCGTTTCACAACGGGGCACACTTTTTCCCTTTATTAAAGGGGTTCTGCTTTTTTAGAAAAATGTATAACAATGCGAAAATAGTGCATTATTTCCATACAGGCAAACATTGTAGCCACTTTTTGCTACACAAGTTTTAAAGTTATTGTAAATTTTATTAGACATAAGTACAGAAGTTACATAAGATTTAACATAAGCCACCAGTGCACGCAGCGATGCTGTTTTTGAGTTTTCAGCCATGAGTTAAGCATGTCGCATGTGAAACTTTGCGACTACTGAGTAATACTAATTTACAGCAATGTGAGAACTCGTTTTCCCATTCACGTAAATTTGTATTACTCATAATTGGGAATCATTGATTTCCAACACCCCCACCTCATGGCAGAAAGTTCTTTTTTTGTTCTTTTGTTCTTATGTCCAAAATTTTAAATTTATTTACTCAAAGACATTTTCCTTTTGGCCTGTAAGTTCCGAGTATAGCTTTTTACATTCGAGTTTCAATGGAAATATATCTTTGTTATAGGTATCCAGGGCATCGTGGTAAAGCCTGTCGGTTATTTCGGCGACATCTTGAGCCAATCCTTTTGTCATGAACTCGACTGTTTCGGGTACCCAGGCTGGCTTGCCATCCTTTAAAGGCACAGAAGCAATGAGAAACATTGATTTGCCGGTAATGGGCAAACGAGTCCACAAATTAGATGTGTTCATTTGATTATCGCTTGAGCACTCTACATTGCCTTGCTCATCTATTATTATTCCACGCACAATCTCACGGTCATCGGTAAACCTGTTCATTGCCTTGAAACGTACCTCTGAGAATATTGCACGATAGGGTGTAAGGTCGACCATGTACGATACAGCCTCTTGGCTCAACTTCCTCTTTCCGTTTTTGCGTGCAGGATACAGTGTAAGGTTGCCGTCGAGCTGCACTTCATGGGGTACACCCACAAACATTGCCAACAGGTTTATACGTTCACTCAATTCACACAATCGCTGCTCAACACTAGGCATCTTGGGTGCATTGGTTGCAAATTGAGAAAATGATTCTTCCTGTGGTTTCACTACTGCATCAAAATCACTTTGGTAATTTGAAATAAAATTCTTCTCGTTTTTCATAGTTAAATAATTAAAGGTTTTGTGTTGCAAAAGTATGCACGAGAACGAACGAGAAGGTTGCTATTTTGACACAAAGAACATACCACAAGTAATTTCCAGGCTGAAGAATAAGCACTGCTTTGTCATGCTGAATGAAATGAAGCATCTCTTCCCTGAGTGGCTGTAATAAATTTAGACATAAGTACAGAAGCACATAAGATTTTACCTAAGTCAGCAAGTAATGTGTTCCGCGTTGACATCTATGTAACCTTTCTGCTATTGAGATAAGAGTACGGTAATCGCTGATTACCATGTAGAATTGAGTGGATATATGGCTAAGGGGAAAACAAGTTCTCACCTTGGCACATATCCACTCAATTCTTTGTCGCAAGTGAAACTACGCGACATGCTTACCTCAATAGCAGAAAAGCTCTTTTGTTCTTTTGTTCTTCTGTCTTCAAAAAAATAAATAAACCCCACTGCGCTCGCGCTACGCGTGACTAACTGCTGCAAGCCTTTTCGATTACAAAGTAATTCTTATGTCTTCAAAAAAAATATTCTTTTAACTGCGTATTTAAGTTGAAAAGCTTTAATTTTGTCTAGAATGCGTATAGTATGAAAGGTTTGAAATTATTTCTGTGTGCAGCTGTGGTTGCTTGTTTCATGGGCAGTTGTGGAAATGGCTGTGTAGTAAATGTCGACGGTGGCGCATACAATGAGATTGTGAGCGAAAATGGGTTGAAGATTATTTACCCCAATTTCGCGAAAATAGATTTGGTGTGCGGTACAATGCCTTCAAAGAGCGACACCGCTGTGATACTGGTGGTTGAGGCTGCGTATACAGAGGCTAAGCTCGACAAGTTTGTGCATGCGAACATCGCTGGTGACCATGTGTCGGGTGGTGTGAGATACGGTGGGTACAAGTGTGACAGGAACACGGGTGCTTTTGTGTATTACAATGATGGGTGGAAATTCTGCCACAAGCGCTATTCGCACGAGTTGGACTCGGCGGCATTGTATGGTGGCGCGGCTTTTGCGCAGGAGCTTATAATGATGGACGGCGAACTGCTTGAGACTGGGCGCAGGGACTTGGATTGTAATGTGTTCCGTGCGTTGTGTGAACGGGCGGGCAGGCTGTGCATTGTGGAGTCGGAGTCGTGGGTGACATTCGGGTGTTTCAAAAAGAAATTGCAGGAGGCGGGTGTTGAAAATGCAATATACCTGGACATGGGCAGTGGATGGAACTATTCGTGGCTGCGCACCGACACCGGTGTTGTGGAGCTTCACCCCAAGGAGCATGACTATTGTACAAACTGGATAACCTTCTATAAATGATTCGAATATACGAATAAACTGAATTGATATAAATATTATGGCAAAAGTTAAGATTTCAACAACTATGGGCGACATTACTGTGCGCCTTTATGACGAGACTCCACAGCACCGTGATAACTTCGTGAAGCTGGCATCGGAGGGTTTCTTCAATGGTACATTGTTCCATCGCGTGATAAAGGATTTTATGATTCAGGGTGGTGACCCCGAGAGCAAGGGTGCTCCTGCAGGTAAGAACCTTGGCAGCGGTGGCCCGGGATACAATATCCCTGCCGAGATTCAGCCTGCGCTCTTCCACAAGCGTGGTGCGTTGAGCGCTGCACGCCTGGGCGACGAGGTGAACCCAACAAAGGAGAGCAGTGGCAGCCAGTTCTACATTGTTTGGGGAAAGGTGTACAAGGCTGCCCAGCTGAAGCAGCTTGAGCACCAGATGAAGATGCAGCAGGAGCAGAATATTTTCAATGCATTGGCCATGGAGCGTCGCGAAGAGATAATGAACATGCGCCGCAACCGCGACCGCGAGGGTTTGATGGAGCTGCAGGACAAGTTGGCGAAGATGGCAATGGAGAAGAGCAAGGAGATGGGTGCTCCAACATTCACCCCCGAGCAGGTGGAGGCATACACTACACAGGGTGGAACTCCGTTCCTCGATGGTGGATATACCGTGTTTGGCGAAGTAGAGGAGGGGCTTGATGTTGTTGAGGCAATACAGAAGGTGGAGACATCAATGGGCGACCGCCCCAAGACCGATGTGGTGATGAATGTGACCGTCGTGGAATAAACTGAAGACTCGTGCCTATACCCCCTCCGCTTCGCTCGTCCCCCTAAAACAGGGGGCAATTTAAAGTTAAAGTTTTTTATCCTCCCATAAAGGGCATTATTACTCCTTCTCTTATCAAAGAGAAGGGGGACCGCTTGCGGTGGAAGAGATAGTATTGGCCGTTACTGGCATTGGGTACGAAAAAGGAGAGAACCACAGGTTCTCTCCTTGATTTGTCTTGAAGTTCTGGTGCTTATTTATCTCCTATGGTTAACCATACCTCGCCTAATCCCTTGACTGTTCGTCCGACAATGAGGTTGTATGGTTCCTTCTTGAGCTTGCTGGTGAGCCAAATTAAGGCCCGCCGTTAGGTTGGATATTGAAAGAGGGAAACTGTAAATTTGCAGTTTCCCTCTTTCTTCTGTTCTTGTTGTTCTACTTGTTCAGGCAAGGTGAATTGTGTAATCAACCTCGTCGTCCCTGCAGGCATCAAGGTCTAATCCTACGCGCTCTGCAGCAAACTCGTGGTCGTGCCTCTTGACCCAGTCGTAGTACTCATCTAAATTATAGTTATAAATATCATCGGATTCCTCTTCGTCTTCGTCATCTTCCTCTTCCTCTTCATCGGATTCCTCTTCCTCCTCGTTGTTGGCATAGTTGGGGTAATCGGACTCATCTTCGTACAAAGAGATTCCTGGTATAAACAATCCATCCTTGATGTCCTGGTCGATATGTTCCTCAAGGCTCTCGTACAGGCATTCGTTATAAGCTTCGTATAACCAATATTCCTCTACCATGTAGTAGTATTTTTCTTCGAGCTGCTCGTGCAGTGATTGAAGTGTTGTATCTCCATTCTCGATTGTGCTGACAATCTCTTTGCAAGAAATCTTGTCCAAACCAATCTTTCGCAACGCTTCTAACTCAATGTCGCTGACTTCGATTTCAATATTCTCATTACTGCCATAACCGCATCCGCCACAACCGTATCCGTAAAAGGCATTCAGTTCAACATTTATTTTTGCCATAATATCAAATTATGTTATATCAAAAGTGTGTCAAAGGTAAGGAATTTTATTTAAAAATGCTAACTTTGTGTAGAGTGTTACGGTTGCCGTGGAACCTAAATGTTATCGACATTGAATAGGCATGTGTTGGTACTGGGTTTTTATACGTTGTATTGGCTTTTTAATTATTGATTATGGATAGATTCTTATGTTCAAAATTGGCCTTGGAACACTTTGCCGGCAAACAGCATACGGTAGAGTATGAGGAGTATGCCGGGAACAAGACTGAGTTCAGGACCTACGAAGTGCAGGTTGCGGTTTTTGGAGAAGATTTCAACCAACCGCCGACGATTAAGACAATACGGGTGAGATTGTCCGATGAGGAGTATGTGCTGCTTTTGCAATGGCAGCTGCAGAATACAGGTGCCGGCTTTAATGTTTGCTACGAGGAGTTGGACGATGTAAGTGTGTCCATTGAGTGCCAGATTGAGGAAAAGATTTTTGGCGACAACGTGGTTGGAACGTATGCCGTATATCTTTCGGAGGTGATGCGTGATGTTGCATCTATAATGAATAAACAGAACGGGTGACACGCATATTTTATGGCAGAGTATAAGATATGATTCAACAGGTGCCCCTGTTGTCTATAGTTGCCAAGGAGTATTTACAGATGTACCTGTAATGGATGCAACATTTCGGAGTGATATACCCTTTTTGAGTAATCCGAAATCAGAACTGTATGGTGGTTGTCTACTTATTCAAGAAGGCCAACCCGATGAGGAATATAGCCAAGATTGAAAATGTAGGAATATCTACGGTAATGAGAGTGAAGAAGAAGTATGGTGTCTAAACACAACAATCCCCAGGACAACCTATAAAACGATGGTCTTGGGGATATTTTTCTTTTTATGCATTCCAAAGCGGTTCCATTTCCCAGCCAACTGGAAAACCAAGAGCTTTTAGGTCAACCTCTGGGAATTTTACGAACAACCACTGAAGCTTTGCAAGCATATCGTTTTGAGGGGAAACAATATCTAAGAAATATTTTATTATGCAAATATTAAAATATATTCGCAGATAATCGGTAGTTAAGGTTATCCAAGGGCGATTGATTTGGTCGGGGATTGTGGCGAGAATTGTATTTCGTTTATTCCAAACACGAGCGTGATGACAACAAGAGTTGCGTGTCAATGTTATTATAGTTAGCCATGACTCAAACGGATCTATTTGCAAACCGAATGTTTGAGATACACGCTTCTTAATATTTTTCTTTTTGATGTTATTGTAGATGTTTGTAATAATACCAAAAGGTAATATTTCAGAAAGCATCCATGCTGGTGGATATGGATTTGAGTATGTGCTTTTAAAGTGTGCGATGAAATCCTCTCGGGATTTGCGAAGTTCTGCGTCTATCAGTTGCATGGTTTTTGCAAACTTCGTCTTATCGGTAAAGTAATTAGCATCAGTCATCCAAAATGGATTACCTGTTATTTCGCAACATGTATTAGCAATGGCACTTCGAACAGCTACTTCTATCTTCTCAATCTCGTTAAACAGAAGCATTCTTAACTTCTTGTCAAAACGATAAAGCATCATCACTTTATCAAATGAAGCATTGTTCTTGTATTTGTGTAATTCCTTTGGTGTGCAAAGGAATGGATACATATATGCGGACAATCTATAATAGCCGATGCGTTCAATATAGTGCTCGGCTTTGTTTGTGTCTGAGATATGCAATCCTCTTGATTGTAGCAAAGAGATGATATCGTGTGGATTTGAATAACCTTTGCTGAATGGAATAGTCGTAGCCATGAGTTGTGTATATAAATAAAAACGACCCGCACATTTGAGCATTGTTAAGAGGCTTGGCGGGTTCTAGTGTTGCAAAGATAATACAAAAAAGAAGAGTTTGCAATAGTATGTCTGAAAAAGAAATTAAATATTAATAACACTATTTGATGTTATAGTCAGAGATGCTAAATAGTTTTATTTGCGACCATCTGAAAAGTGGTCGCTTTTTGGTCGCAAAAGGTCGCGCGATATGGTGTCATATAGGCTAATGTGGGCTCGTTTAAGACCACTAAGTTCCTTTTACATATAAATTACCTTATGGAGACCTAAAGCGTCTTAAATGAGTTATATGAGATCCTTCGCATGCGCTCAGGATGACATTTGATAGCAATAAAAAAGAGAGCCGTTCAAACGAACGACTCTCCATAAATCTATTGAGTTACAATAAATTACTTAGAAAGTGCACCTGCGATATCAACTGCGATAGCGCAACTGCGTTGCGCATCCTTATCTTTTTGGAGCACCAACCATTGGGTTGTTGCCTTTGGCGAGTAATGGCTGCATTCGTTGTGAATGTAAGTGAACTTCCATTCACTCATTTGCACATTACTTGCCCGATACCGAGGAAGCCCATCATCTTTGGCGTGTGCGGGAACTGACGCATAAGCGAGCGCAAAAGAAACTTGTTTATTTTGCCGAGCGAGCAGGAGGAAAACAAAGTTAACTGAGCGTCTGAGTGCATACGGCCCCCAAATTGATAATGCTGTCATATCTACCACTTGTTTGGGTATGAAAAAAGGAGAGAACTCAAAAGTTCTCTCCTAGCTGTATGAGATCCTTCGCTTGCGCTCAGGATGACATTTTTTTACTTGCTCAATGCGCCTGCGATATCCACTGCGATAGCAACAGTTGCACCAACCATTGGGTTGTTACCGATACCAAGGAAGCCCATCATCTCAACGTGTGCTGGAACTGAAGAAGAACCTGCGAACTGAGCGTCTGAGTGCATACGGCCCATTGTGTCGGTCATACCGTAAGAAGCTGGACCTGCAGCCATGTTGTCTGGGTGCAATGTACGGCCTGTACCACCACCTGAAGCTACTGAGAAGTAGTTCTGGCCTGCGAGTACGCGCTCCTTCTTGTATGTACCTGCAACTGGGTGCTGGAAGCGTGTTGGGTTGGTTGAGTTACCTGTGATAGATACGTCAACGCCTTCCTTCCACATGATGGCAACACCTTCGCGAACGTCGTCGGCACCGTAGCAACGTACCTTAGCACGTGGACCGCCGCTGTAAGCGATTTCGCGTACAACCTTCAACTCACCTGTGAAGTAGTCGAACTCTGTCTGTACGTATGTGAAACCGTTGATGCGTGAGATGATCTGTGCAGCGTCCTTACCAAGACCGTTCAAGATACAACGGAGTGGCTCCTTACGTACCTTGTCTGCCTTTGCAGCAATCTTGATAGCACCCTCAGCAGCAGCGAATGACTCGTGACCTGCGAGGAATGCGAAGCACTTTGTCTCCTCACGGAGAAGACGTGCTGCGAGGTTACCGTGGCCGATACCTACCTTACGGTCGTCGGCTACTGAACCTGGGATACAGAATGCCTGCAAACCAAGACCGATTGCCTCGGCAGCGTCAGCTGCGTTTGAGCAACCTTTCTTCAATGCGATGGCAGCACCTACAACGTAAGCCCACTTTGCATTCTCGAAACAGATTGGCTGTGTCTCCTCACAAATCTTGTAAGGGTCGATACCATACTGCTCGCAAATTTCGTTTGCCTCTTCGATAGAAGCGATACCGTTCTCGTTAAGTACAGCAAGGATCTGCTTGATACGACGATCCTGACTTTCAAATTTTACGGGTCTTATCATAGCTTGTGTCCTCCTTATTCTTTACGTGGGTCAATATACTTAACTGCACCTGCCTCCTGTGAGAAGCGGCCATAAGACTTTGTCAACTTCTTGACAGCCTCGTTGGCGTCTGTGCCCTTCTTGATCTCATCCATGAGCTGGCCGAGGTTGATGAACTCGTAACCGCAGATTTCGTCGTTCTTGTCGAGAGCGAGGCGTGTGATGTAACCCTCGGCCATCTCCAAGTAACGTGAACCCTTTGCCAAAGTACCGTAGAGTGTACCTGTCTGGCTGCGGAGACCCTTACCCAAATCCTCAAGACCTGCACCGATAATCAAACCGCCCTCTGAGAAAGCTGACTGGCTGCGGCCGTAAACGATCTGAAGGAACAACTCGCGCATTGCTGTGTTGATTGCGTCGCAAACAAGGTCAGTGTTCAAAGCCTCAAGAATTGTCTTGCCAGGGAGAATCTCTGATGCCATAGCTGCAGAGTGTGTCATACCTGAACAACCGATTGTCTCAACAAGAGCCTCCTGGATGATACCGTTCTTGATGTTCAATGAAAGCTTACAAGCACCCTGCTGTGGAGCGCACCAACCAATACCGTGTGTGAAACCTGAAATGTCGGCAACCTCCTTAGCCTTGATCCACTTACCCTCTTCTGGGATTGGAGCAGGACCGTGGTTAGGACCTTTCTTCACAACACACATGTTTTCTACTTCGTGTGAATAAACCATAATTTTATATGTTTAAAATGTGAAACATAATCTCTTTCAGTCTGCGAAGATAACTAAAATTATATCTTTAGCAAAGGTTGTGGCGTTTTTTTTACGTGCACCGTGCGCATATGGGCAAAATATATACTATCAAAATAATTATTAACATAAATAGGGCTGCTGTTTGATGTTTTGTTTGTATCTTCGCGGCTGAATTTGTTTTTTTGAAAAATATGGAATCTATGAAAAAACTGTATAGTGCGGTGGCTGCTTTATCGGCTGCGTTGATTATGTGGGCATGTGGTCCGGCCGAGATGAGTTATACGATGGAATATGAGTTGCAGGGCCTGTACACGGTGAACAAACATACCGTGGCTCCTGAATTCAGCGATACGTTCATGTTTGTGAATAACATGGGAAACTATGACCTTGAAACAGGTGACCGCGCGCTCTTGACGTTGTATTACTTCTGTGATCTCTACAGTGGCAAGCCTGGACAATGGAGCATAACCAATGTGGTCAAGAAAATTCCGGTGCGTGCTTTGTCAGCGGATATTGACACTGCAGCATATGATACTCCAATTACCGGGTTGCAGTATCTGAATTTCTTCAATGACTTCGAGACCAGGGCTTGGGTGTGGAAGGATAGGCAGAATATATGCGTCAAGTATAAGGGTGTCGAGGAGGACGCAACGTTTGCCATGACTGTGCGCGGTGTGAAGGAGGGTTGTGTTGAACTAGACCTTTTTGTTGATGCCCCCGAGAGTGAAAAGGAGACAGCGACTCTGCTGACATTTGACATTTCCAATATGGCCGATTTCCTCAGCGAAGAGGACAAGGCTTTGCTTGCCGATAGCATTGCAACAAGGATATATCTCAAACGCATGAAAAACGGCGTCCTTGAGGATTGGGCAATATCGGGCAATGACTTCCGCTGATTTTTAAAACATTTGAATCTCCTGTGTTGAGAGATATGGACAAGAAAATATCAAATATAAACATAAAGAACAAACGTGCCTCGTTCGATTACATCTTTACCGAGACCTATACGGCCGGTATTGTGTTGACGGGAACGGAGATAAAGTCGATAAGGCTGTCAAAGGTGAGCCTTGTCGATACCTATTGCACATTCATAAACAATGAGCTGTGGGTAAAGAACATGCATATTGCCGAGTATTTCTATGGTTCGTACAACAACCATGTGGCAAGGCGCGACCGCAAGTTGCTGCTCGACCGCAAGGAGCTGCGCAAGCTGCGACAGGCGGTGAAGAATCCCGGTTTCACAATTGTGCCCACGCGTCTGTTCATAAATGAGAAGGGGCTTGCCAAACTGGTGATTGCGCTTGCACGCGGTAAGCACGAGTATGACAAGCGCGAAAGCATCAAGGAGCGCGACGACAAGCGCGAGATGGACCGCATAAGGAGAAATTTCTGATTTGATATGGGTTTTGCTCTATCCTCACAGTGAGGGTAGAGTAAAATGCTATTATATAGGACGTTGCCGGCTATGCAAAAGCACGGCTCTGATACTGTTTGATAATGACAATTAACGAAGCTTTAAAAGAGAGAATATTGGTGCTGGATGGCGCTATGGGAACAATGGTGCAGCGCTATGGGCTGTGCGAGGACGATTTCCGTGGCACGTTGCTTGCCGCGCACGACAGGCAGCTCAAGGGTAACAACGATATTCTTGTGCTCACCCGTCCCGACGTGATACGTGAGATACACACCCGCTACTTGGCTGCGGGTGCCGACATAATTGAGACATCGACATTCAATGCAAACCGCATTTCGCAGGCCGAGTATGGCTGTGAGTATTTGTGTGTCCAAATAAACCGCAGTGCGGCATCCATGGCGCGCGAACTGGCCGATAGCTTTTCGACACCCGAAAAACCACGTTTTGTGGTGGGCTCGGTGGGCCCCACAAGCCGCACCTGTTCAATAAGCCCCGACGTGGAGAACCCTGCAAAGAGAAACGTTACTTTCGACATGCTTGCCGATGCCTATTGCGAGCAGATGATTGCGCTCATCGAGGGTGGAGTGGATGCGCTGTTGTGCGAGACAATATTCGATACCCTAAATGTGAAGGCGGCGCTGTATGCTGCCGATGAGGCTTGTGCCGTGGCTGGGCGTGAGGTACCGGTGATGCTCTCCTTTACCATTGCCGACAAGCAGGGACGCATACTCTCGGGGCAGACCATAGAGGCTTTCATGGCATCGGTAGCCAACCGCAAGCTGTTGTCGGTGGGCTTGAACTGCTCGTTCGGTGCAAGGGAGATGAAGCCGTTCCTCAAGCGACTGAGCGAGATTGCTCCATGCTACGTGAGTGTATATCCCAACGCGGGATTGCCCAATGAGCTTGGCGGCTATGACCAGACTCCACAGGAGATGGCGGAGATTGTGCGTGAATACATTGACGAGGGATTGGTGAACATAATCGGTGGCTGCTGTGGCACAACCGATGAATATATTGCCCTGTTCCCGCCAATGACAGAGGGCGTGCAGCCACGTATCCCTGTGGCAAAGCCCGATGAACTGTGGCTCTCGGGGCTCGAGAGGCTGGTGGTGAACAGCAACATGAACTTCATCAACGTGGGTGAGCGCTGTAACGTGGCGGGCTCAAGAAAGTTCTTGCGCTTGATAAACGAGAAAAAGTACAACGAGGCGCTCGACATTGCCCGCAAACAGGTTGAGGACGGAGCGCAGCTCATTGATATAAACATGGACGACGGCTTGCTGGATGCAGGGAGTGAGATGGTCACATTCCTGAACATGCTTGCCGGGGAACCCGACATCGCACGCCTGCCGTTGATGGTTGACTCGTCGGACTGGAACGTGATACGTGCCGGCCTCAAGTGCATCCAGGGGCGCGCGGTGGTGAACTCAATCTCCTTGAAGGAGGGTGAGGCGCTGTTCCTTGAACGTGCCATCGAGGCACGCCGTCTGGGCGCTGTGGTTGTGGTTATGGCCTTTGATGAGCAGGGGCAGGCTACGACATATGAGCGCAAGATTGAGGTCTGTGGCCGTGCCTTTGAACTGTTGACAAAGAAGGCGGGCTTTGAGCCTTATGAGATAATTTTCGATCCTAATATCCTTGCCGTGGCAACGGGTATCGAGGAGCATGCGGCATATGGCGTTGATTTCATCCGCGCCTGTGGTTGGATAAAGGAAAACCTGCGTGGAGCACACATAAGCGGCGGAGTGAGCAACTTGTCGTTCTCGTTCCGCGGCAACAACTACGTGCGTGAGGCACTGCATGCGGTGTTCCTGTATCATGCTATCGCAGCCGGAATGGATATGGGTATCGTTAACCCGCAGACAGCCGTGCAGTATGATGATATTCCTCTACCGCTGCGTGAGGTGCTTGAGGATGTTGTACTCAATCGTAACCCCGAGGCTACTGAGAATCTGATAGCTATGGCGGGGCGGCTGAAGGAGCAGAGTGCAGCCGTGCAGCAGACTGCCGATGAGAGTTGGCGCTCGCAGCCGGTGGAGAAGCGCCTTGAATGGGCGTTGCTCAAAGGTGTGGGTGAATATCTTGCAACCGACCTTGATGAGGCTGTAGCAAAGTATGGCGCGGCGGTGGATGTCATCGGTGGCCCGCTGATGGATGGAATGGCGACGGTGGGCGAGCTTTTTGGTGAGGGTAAATTGTTCCTTCCACAGGTGGTTAAGGCTGCCCGCACCATGAAGCAGGCTGTTGCAATACTGCAACCGCTCATTGAGCAGACAAAGTGCGGCACACAGTCGGCAGGCAAGGTGCTTGTGGCTACAGTGAAGGGCGATGTGCACGATATTGGAAAGAACATTGCAACGGTGGTGATGGGCTGCAACGGATATGAGGTGATTGACCTTGGTGTGATGGTTGCTCCCGAGGTGATTGTTGCCACTGCCATTGAGGAAAAGGTGGATATAGTGGCATTGAGTGGACTTATTACTCCGTCACTCGAGGAGATGGTGACTGTGGTGAAGGAACTGAAGGCTGCAGGGCTTGACATCCCGGTGATGATTGCCGGCGCAACAACCAGCCCGCTACACACGGCGTTGAAGATTGCTCCTGTATATGACGGCGCTGTAGTACACGTGAAGGACGTGTCGCAGAATGTGGTCGTGGCGGCCGAACTGCTTGGCGGCGCCGAGCGCAACGAGGCTTTTGTGGCTGCACTGAAGAAGGCGCAACATGCTATGCGCGAGAGTGCGGCGCAGAAAGTTACAGCACCATTGCGTTCGCTTGATGAGGCGCGTGCAAACAAACTGAACCTTTTCTAAAAATGCTATTTATAAACGGATTAATGAAAAACTATGGAAACGTTGATACAATTTTGTCTTGATCACTTGAACTATTGGACGGTGATGCTATTCATGACCATTGAGAGCTCTTTCATTCCTTTCCCGTCGGAGGCTGTTGTTCCGCCAGCTGCATGGAAAGCTGCTGTGACCGGCGAAATGAATGTGTTCATGGTCGTTCTCTTTGCAACGTTGGGAGCGCTCATCGGTGCGTTTATCAACTACTATCTCGCGGTGTGGCTGGGACGTCCTATTGTCTACAAGTTCGCAAACAGCCGTGTAGGTCACATGTGTCTCATTGATGAGGCTAAGGTGCAGAATGCCGAGAGGTATTTCGACGAGCATGGTGCTGTATCCACTTTCGTGGGTCGACTTGTTCCGGCTGTGCGTCAGCTCATTTCAATACCGGCCGGTCTTGCCCGCATGGGGCTTGGACGTTTTGTCCTTTATACATCGCTTGGTGCCGGTGTGTGGAATGCCATTCTTGCAGCGCTTGGCTATTACATGTCGACAATACCCGGCATGCAGACCGAGGAGGCTGTGATGAACAAGGTGAAGGAGTACAGCAGTGAAATAGGCATTGTCTTTATTGTATTGGCAGTGCTTATCGTTGCCTATCTTGTATACAAGGGATTGAAGAAAAAGTGATTTCGCCTGATGCCTGAAAACATTTGAAGCACCTCCATGATGGAGGTGCTTCAAATGTTTTATTGACAAGAAGATTACGTTGTCTATGACTATTTATAGTCAATTAAGGGCGTATTTCACTGTTGTCACAACGCGTATGTTCTTTATTTGCGGTGTGGTCTCGTCGCTTGTTATGCTGAACTGTCCTTGTGTCGCCTGCTTTATGTTGCCCAGCTTGCAGTCGGAGTCCTCGGCGAACTTTTGTGCCACGGCGCGGGCATTGCGTGTGGCCTCTTCTACCATGGCGGGCTTTATGTCGTTGAGCGCCGTGTATTCGAACTGTGTCTGGTAGCTGTATTCGTCGCTTATTATCACGCCATCCTTCATCAACTCAATCTGCTTGCCCATGAGCTCGATGACCTTTTCAACCTGTGGCGAAATGACGGTTATAACGGCCTCGGCCTGGTAGCGGAACTTGATGTTGTCGGGGATGTAGCTTTGTGCAAGACGGTCGGTGACTGCCGGTGCCGAAATGACTATCTCGTCGTCGGTTATACCGCCTTCTTTCAGGAACGAAAGGACAATGTTCCTGTTCTTCTCAATGTTGTCGTAGAGTGTCTGCATGTCGTTGCTGACACATTTGTAGGGGAGTGGCCACACTACCTTGTTGGCAAGTACGTCGCGCTCGGCAAGTCCCTTGACGGTGACATACTGCTCCTGGTTGGCAATGCTTGTGAGTCCTTTGGATACAAAGAATCCCAACAAAGCAAGGCCTGCAACGATTGCTATGCTTGGCAACAGCATCTTGCTGCAGCTGCATTTTTTGTTATCGCAACTTTCCATAATCAAATGTTTTTGGGGTTGTTAAGAATATCGTCGAGGTTGGCACGCTCAAAGATCTCGAGCTTGCCGCCACGTGTGGCATTGTATATCTTCACTCCTTGTTTGTCGCACACCTCTCTTGCGCGGGCATAGGCCAACAGGTTGGTGTCGACCTCGGGGGCTGCATAGCTGCGGCCGCTGTTGAACAGGCGTGGGTCGAAATAGCTCTCCTGTGTTATGACACTGTTGCCGCTCGAGTAGTTGCAGTCCACACCAATGAGGTATATCTCCTTAAATCCCATGTATGCGGCAAACTGTATCATGGAGTATGTAACGGTTTGTCCGCTGTACACAACCTTATGTATGTCGTTTGAAAAGCCTATGGGGTTCTGCGGGAAGAGCATGTTGTAGTATGTAACACCCTTTATGTGGTAGCGCTTGGCATAGTGCGCCTTTACAAAACGTGTGCCGGTGTAATAGGTTATCTCCTCCTTGTTGTCGAGGATAATCTTGTTGTCCTGTGCAAAATAGTAGGTGGGCGTGAACGGTATCTCGCCGAAAAGCTTTATGAGCGAGTTGCATGCGAATGTGGTTTCGCCAAGCTCCATGAGGCGCCTGAGGTCGTTGTTCCTGAGGCTGGGGCCGTTACCAATGATGAAGCAACGCCCGCTGTGTATGCCTTTCAGTGAACGCAGGTGTCGGCGGCTGCCTGTCAGCAACATGCCATACAGGTAGTTCATCGCATTCCAACATTTTTGCCAGGTCTTGCCCATAACTGTTGCTTTTGGGGTGGGGTGTCACTTGTCGGTCAATACCCTTGCTGCAAACTCAAAGTCCTCGGGATTGTCAATGTCTATCCCCTCGATTGGGTCTACAATGGCCATATATGGGTTTTCGCCAATGCGCTGGTGGGCTACGGTCCACAGCTCCTTGCGGAATATGTAGAAGGCGCTTGTTTCAAAATATACAGGCTCAATGGTCTGTGTACGTGGTATCTGCTTGAGGACGTAGTTGAGCGGCGCGCCTTTGTACCATGCAAAGGTCTGCACCTTCTGTGCGCTGAAAGCCGAGTCGTACCCGCCTTCGGTAACCTGTTTCACGGCGTTCTCTATCGTAGCGGCCTTGATGAATGGCGATGTGGTGTGTGCAAGTATGTATACATCGGCATCGACATCCTTTGTAAAGGCGTCGTAAATCTCTTGTCCCAGGGTCTCGTCGCAGTCGAGCGACTCGTCGCGTTTGAGGAACTTGACGCCCTGCGGCAGCAACGGCTTGATTTCTTCGCTGCTGCAATATACATATACCTCGTCTATTGCCGCTGTGTCTACGAGCGTGTCAAGGATATATTGTAATAGTGGCTTGTCGCCAAGCATCTTCAGATTCTTGCCAACGACGCGTTTGCTGTTGAGTCTTATGGGTACAAATGCAACTACCTTCATGGTTTCTTTCTTTAAAAACAACTGAATGCGTCAATCACACCCACCAGTTTCTTCTCCTCATTTACAACAATCAGCGACTTGATATTGTGCTGTCGCATGAGCTCCTCGGCCTGTGACAATTTGGCGTCCTCCTTTATGAGCTTTGGATTTGTGTTCATCAAATCCTTTACCGTGAATTCAAAGAAGTGCTCCTGGTCGCGTTGCATGGTGCGGCGTATGTCTCCGTCGGTCACGACACCTACGATTGTGCTATCCTCGACAACTACGGCAATACCCATCTTGGTGCGGCTAATCTGCATTAGCGTGTCGCTTATCTTTGACTCACTGTTCACGACAGGGAGGTTCTCTGTTGTCATGTAGTCCTTTACCCTTGAGAGCAGGCGACGGCCAAGTGAGCCGCCGGGGTGGAACTGTGCAAAGTCCTTAGCTTGGAAATTGCGTACAGTCATCAGTGCACATGCTATGGCATCGCCCATGGCAAGGGTGGCTGTGGTCGATGAGGTGGGGGCAAGGTTCAGCGGGCATGCCTCGCGCTCAACAGCCACATTCAGGTGGCATGCCGAGAATTTGGCAAGCAGCGAAGCCGGGTTTCCTGTCATTGAAATGATAGGTATGTTCCTATCTTTCAACAGTGGAATGAAACGTAAAAGTTCATCGGTCTGTCCCGAATTTGATATTGCCAGGACAACATCGCCTTCGCCAATCATTCCAAGGTCGCCATGGAAAGCGTCGAGGGGGTTGACAAAAAAAGCCGGTGTACCGGTACTTGCCATTGTGGATGCAATCTTTGCACCAATGTGCCCCGATTTGCCCACGCCGGTGACAATGAGCTTACCTTTGCTCTCAATGATGAGTCCAATGGCTTTTGTAAAATCCTCGTCGAGCTTTGGGATGAGGTTGAGAATGGCCTCGGCCTCGTCACGGAAGCACTTTTTAGCAACATCAATTACGTTTGTCATATATCGTTGTCTTTATAATCCTGTATGCTGCCTTTCCTGTGGAATGGGCACTGTTACTGTTCTGCGAAGATAGTAAATAAAATGAATATTTGAAAATATAGCATACAAAAAGCCTTCGCCGAATGGCGAAGGCTTTCTTGTTTTTATTCAATGCTTTTTTTATATTTCAGCAATTACCTCAACCTCGCAAAGAACGTTCTTTGGAAGAGTCTTCACTGCAACGCATGAACGTGCTGGCTTGCTAGTGAAATACTCGGCGTATACAGCGTTGAATGCAGCAAAATCTGCCATATCGCTGAGGAAACATGTTGTCTTTACAACCTTTTCGAATGATGTACCAGCCTCGGCAAGAACTGCTGAGAGGTTCTTCATTACCTGAGTAGCCTGGTCTGTGATGCCCTCGGCCTCAACCTCGCCTGTTGCTGGGTTGATGGGTATCTGACCCGATGTGAACAACATATTGCCACAGATGATAGCCTGTGAGTATGGGCCGATGGCCTCAGGAGCATTGCTTGTATAAACTTTCTTCAACATAGTTATTTTGTTTTTAATGGTTAATCAAGAATATTGAAACCGGCAGCTGTCAAAGCGGCCTTGATCTTGTTGATGTGCTCGAAGTTACGTGTCTCAAGGTCAATGCGTATCCAGCAACCTGTAACACCTGTGTTGGCGTTTGTACGCTCGTGGTGCACACCAATCACGTTACCGCCAAGGTCGGCGATAATCTTTGATACCTGTACCAGCTGACCCGGTTTGTCAAGGAGCTCAACCTTGAGGAGTGCCGAACGGCCCGATGTGAATAGACCACGCTTGATTACACGGTCGAGGATGTTCACGTCAATGTTACCACCCGATACAACACAGATTACGTTCTTGCCCTCAACAGGAACCTTGTCGAACATTACAGCTGCAGCTGCAACTGCGCCCGCGCCTTCGGTGATGATCTTCTGGTGCTCGAGCATTGAGAGGATAGCCGATGAAACCTCGTCGTCGGTCACGGTTACAATGCCGTCGACATACTGGCTGCAGAAGTTGAATGTGTTCTCGCCCGGCTGCTTAACTGCAATACCGTCGGCAATTGTTGAAACAGAGTCAAGACGCTCAATCTGTTTGTGCTCAACAGAGTTCTTCATGCTTGGAGCACCTGCTGCCTGAACACCGTATACCTTGATGTTTGGGTTCAATGATTTCAATGCGAATGCAACACCCGAGATGAGGCCACCGCCACCAATGGGCACAACAACAACCTCTACATCCTTCATCTGGTCGATGAGCTCAAGACCAATTGTGCCCTGACCTGCAATTACGTCGATGTCGTCGAATGGATGGATGAATGTGTAGCCCATTTCGTCACGCAACTCAATTGCACGCTTGTAAGCATCATCATATACACCTTCAACAAGGCATATTTCAGCACCATATCCTCTTGTTGCTTCAACCTTTGAGATTGGCGCACAGTCTGGGAGGCAGATTGTTGACTTGATGCCGTTTCTTGTCGCTGCCAACGCAACGCCCTGAGCATGGTTACCGGCAGAGCATGCAATAACGCCCTTTGCCTTCTCCTCGGCCGAGAGCTGTGAAATCTTGTAGTATGAACCGCGTACCTTGAACGAACCGGTCAACTGCAAGTTCTCGGGCTTGAGGAATACGTTACCCTTCTTGTTCAAATAGGGAGCCGGAATGAGCTCTGTGCGACGTACCACGTCCTTGAGGACGTACGATGCGTGATAGATTTTGTCGAGTGTAAGCATTGTATTATTGTTTAAATGTACTATTCATTGTCATTATACACAGCATTGATTTGTCATTTCGACGACTGTGGAGGAGAAATCTCTTTATGCGTTGTTTTTTGAGATCTCTCGCATGCGCTCGAGATGACAAGTCAATAGAGTATGTAATACTCTTTTGTATTTACTCGTTTGGCAAATTTACAACCATTTTTGTTATAATTTATAGATTGCCATATTTTTTTATTAAAAAAATGAGAAATGGGGTAGTGTGCTTGTCTTTGCGGGTGGACGATACAACAAATGCGACGGGCTAATTTAGCCCGTCGCATTTGATATGATGAAAATCCTGTATTTTTATTTTACAGTAAGCTTCTGAACATTGAGTGTACCAGTTACAGAGAATGTAACGCTCTGTGCGTTGCCACTCCATGTGCCGTTACTGAATGAGCCTGCGTTTGCACTCATTGTGCTAACCTTGCCACCCTCGAATACAATGCTTGACATTGTACCCTCGCTGACGCTGACTGTGATTGTTGAGTTCTTGTATGTACGCAATTCAACGTCGCCGCCTGTTCTTGTCCAGAATCTCACAGGTGTACTTGCAGAACCCTGTGAAACTTTTACAGTTATACCACCGTTTGTGAATGTGTACTCACTGGCTTCAACGCCTGCGCCCTGTGTTGAACCTGCTGCAACAGTAGCTCGTTCAACTGATGGTGTAAGACCCTCAGGGTTTGTGAAGTCGAATACACCTGCCTCAGCTGCTGGTGTGTCAGGAGTGTCTGGAGTCTCCGGTGTCTCTGGCTCCTCTGGTGTCTCAGGAGTCTCTGGTGTCTCTGGTGTCTCAGGTGTTGTACCTGTTCCGCTTGAAACAACTACGTTCTTAACCTCCCATGTGCTTGAGTTGGCTGTTGTTGACATATACTTGAATGCAAATACAACAGCATCTTTACCCATCATTGACTCGGGGAGTGCAATGTTGCCTGTGTTCTGGAAAGACCAGCTGTTGTTGTTTACTGCACCATAGTTGATCTCGGTCCACTCTGTTGTTGCAACATCGCCTGTGTAGTTGCTTGTGATAACCAACTTGTGGTTTGCAGCAGCTGCGCTTGCATCACCTTTGTTGATTACATAGTCGAATGCAATGTATGCCGCTGTCTCTTTTGCGAAATTGATTGCAGGTGAAATGAGCCAGCTCTCTGCATCCTGGCTTGCGCCGTCGGCATAACCCGATGCCTTTGCACCATACTGTGCATCTGATACCCATGGATAGTTACCTACAGTCTCCTGTGTGGTGAATGAACCGAAACCGTTTGTGAATGCCTCGCTGATGTATGCACCTGCCGGTGTCTCAGGTTCTTCGCTGCCTGCGCCTTCAACGATACCACCGTCGGTTGTTGTGAGTGTTACATCGTCAACAAGAATTGACGCACCTGAACCATATTTGGAATTCATGATGATTACAGCAATCTCAGTCTCTGTCTCAAGTGTGAAATTAGCGTGTGACTGTTCCCATGCTGAAGGAACCTGTGCTGCACTTGTTATATAGATGTAGTCGTTCTGTGTGTCAGCTACAACGCCGTTTGTGAGTTTTGCATATCCAAGACGGAACTGGCCTGCAGCATCACCTGTGCTCTTGAAATATGCTGCAAGTGTGTATGTACCGGCCTTAAGTGTGTAGCTCTTTGAAGCCAAACGCTTGTTTGATGATGCATTGCCCTCAAGGAGAACTGATGCAGAACCTGAATTTGCGTCAGAAGACTGGCTGTATGTGCCGTTTGTAACTGTCAGACCCCAACCTAGTGGCTTGTTGTTTTCCCATGCCTCGAAGCCTGAATTCTCCAATAGGTTTTCTCCCTCGATTGATGGCTTGTTGACAACAGGGTTGTACTCTTCAGTTGCACCAACTTCGCCAGTAACGAGGACATTGTTTACTTCCCATGTACTTGATGTCTCTGTTGTAGAGATGTATTTGAATGCAATGACAACATTTTCAGCTCCAATAAAATCAATAGGCAGGCTTACATTGCCTGTTTTTTGGAAGCTCCAGCTGTTGTTGTTTACAGCTCCAAAGTCAACTTCAGTCCATGTCGTAGTTTTTACATCACCGGTGTACTCGCTGGTAACCATAAGTTTGTGGTTTGTTGCAGCTGCAGATGCTTCGCCTTTGTTAATGACATATTCAAAAGAAACATAAGCCTTTGTTTCTTTGCTTAGGTCAAAAGAAGGAGAAATCAACCAGCTGATTGCATTCTGGCTAGCGCTGTTTGCAAAGCCTGATGCTTTCGCATAACCGTTGCTGTTGTATACTTCGTGTTTCCAAGCATAGTTGCCAACCTCTTGCTGGGTTGTAAATGCACCAAGGCTTGTTGCAAAGGTTTCGTTAATGTATGCGAAACCGTTAGTTGTTGTACCGCCGTTCTCATTGCCGCCACCAGGATTGTAAGGCGACTCAGGTGTGTCATTACATGCAGCGAATGCGAATACGCCAAGCGCTGCAAAGAATAAATTCCTAAGTTTCATAATGTTTTGTTTTGGTTAATTATAGATTAATGTTATTCATTTACCTTTTCAATATCGGTAGTGTGGCTGATGACGAACTGCCAATAGTCGTTGTAGCGTGTCATTACACCGTTGATGTTGAGCTTGCCGGTTGGGATTGGCTCATTTGCAAAATCGGCGTATGTGCTCATGCGTAGCACGACTTTGGTGCTGCCAATCTTTATGTTGCGCTCAACGACGTTGCTGCTGTTCTTCTTCTCCTCGGGAGCCCACAACTCTGTGCCGTTGGCCTCGGTGATTGTCACGTTCTCCAGACGTACGAACTTTGCAAGGTTGTTCTTGTTGGCATCGGTGAAGAATGTGTCGTCGATGAGTTCGGGCTGCATTTCGGACTGTGTGGGGTCGGGGATTCCAATGAGACGCACGTGCTTTGGATATACGTTCTTGTTCATGCGGCCCACCTTGCCATTGTAAAGAGCTCCAATCTGTGCCATCTTGCCATAGCCTCCTATGTACAGGTCTTTGCAGGCAATGCGTACACGCTGTCCCTTTGGTGCCATTGCGTAGAGGCCTACATCGTTGATACCTATGACCATTGCACCTGTTGCGTCGTTGATGATAATCTGCTTGTAGACGTTGCCGCTCTCGTCATTTGCTACAACAACGCCTTCAATGATGATGGTATCGGTAATCTGCTGTACAGAGTTGCCCGAAATGGTTGAAGAGTATTTTGCTTTCAGTTCGGCAATGGTGTGTGTGGCTTCGCCAATCTCGTTGTTGCCGAATGGTGGCTCGTTGAACAGTGGGTCGTCGAAATCGTTCATGCATGATGTTGCAATGAGCGAAAGGACAAGGATTGATAGATATTTTATTGCTTTCATAATTGCATTATATTAATTAGGTATTATCAGAAGCGGAAACCGATGTTCAAGTAGAAGTTGAACGCGTTGGCATAGTAGAGGTATGGGTTCTTTGAGAACTTGTAAGTACGCTCGCTGCCGTCGGAGTAGCTGTCGTCACGGTTTTGCTCGTAACCGCCTGTAATCATGTTGGTGTTGTTCAAGAGATTGCTCAACTGAAGGTTGAGGTTGAGTTTCTTGCCGTGGCGCAGGCTGATGCTCTTGCCAATTGATGCGTCAACGATGAAACCGCCCTTGCCCTTGTACTGCTCGGGGATATCGAGGCGCTCCTCACCTGTTGTCGCGTCAATTACCGGAGCGCCGACAACGCTTGCAAGGCGGGCATATTTTGATGCATCGATGTAGATGCGGTCGTAGTAGTTGACGTTCGCCTCCAAGTACCAGCCCTTGATGTTGTACTCAATACCCAAACTTGCTGCTGTGAGTGGGGTGCCGTCGAGTTTCACGCCCTTCATGTAAACGTCGCTGTTCTTCCAAACAGCCTCGTTCTCACTGATGAGTAATCCATTGGCATTGCTTGTATACTTGGCGTCGCCGACAGATGCAAGGGCGTTGATTGAGAGTGATGATGTGATGTTGTATACGATTGCAGCCTCAAGACCGTAGTGCAGTTTGTTTACACCTGTCATTGTAAGGTATGTGAACTGTGACTCCTGGTCGTTGTAGAATGCGCTCTGCTCAACGCTGTTGTTGATCATTGTTCCGTAACCGCTGATTTTTGCGCTCACAGGGCCTGCGCTGAGCTTGTAAGAGATTTCGGCATTGAAGATATCTTCGTTTGTGAGGCCTGTTACAAAGTCGTTGCGCATACGTGGTGCAATGAACGAGTTGTAGGCGAGTGGTGCGCGGTTCTCGTATCCACCACCAATTTCCAATGTGTTGTAGGCGTTGAATGCAAATACCATGCCAAGCTTTGCACCGCCACCAAGGAATGTGGCAACACCACTGCTTCCCTTAGAGAAATTCTGTGCGCGTCCGTTACGCATGTGGCCATAGCGCTCCATGGTTGTACCGTCAACGTGTGCACCGCCAAAGAGATGGAAAATACCCTTGCTGAACTGGTGCTGGTAGAAAAGGGTAGCCTTGTTTACGTTAAGGTCATAGTCGTAGCCGAATACATCGCCCTCCTCAATCTGGCGGTTGGGGTAGTCGACGTCGTTCTGTACATAGTTGCTGTTGATACCAAAATCGCCCACGGAGAACTTATCGATGTCGGTGTACTTGTTGGCGCCCATGAGGTCGTCCATGGTCTTGTAGTGCATGCCCTTGGTTGTTCCAAGCTGCAAACCGACTGTTCCGTTGTTGTGACGGTTGTACTCGATGTTGAGTGATGAACCAAGATTGAAGGTGAGCTGGTCGTTGTGACGGCGCTCAACGTAGTAGAGGCACTCGCCGCCAACTGCGTTTGCCTGTTGGTTGGCATAGTGCATGTAGTCCCAGTTGAGCTGGCGGTTTGCCTTGCTCGATGTCCAGTAGTCCTTGCGTGTGTTGTAGTCGGCAAGTTCTTCGTCACTTGGAGTGTAGTTCAAATCCCAAACATCATAGGCTGCACTTGGCAGGTTCTGGTAGTAGTTGGGACGTGGATCGGCTGCATTGCCATTCCAGCCCAGTGCCGATGTGCTGTACATTGAGTACTTGCCGAACACTGATGTTGTGAGTTTCATCTTGTCGTTGATGTCATAGTCCCAGGTGATTACCATTGCGGGCTCGTATGAATTTACAACGCGTGCGTTACGCTTCTTGCCCTGCTGGTATCCCCAGTTGGGGTTGTAGTAGTGGCTACCGGCAAGCCAGTATGCCTCCTCGGTTGCAGCACCTTGCTGTGCGCGCTCTGTAGGTGAACCCCATGTGGCAATTGAGATGCTGTGACTGTCGTTGATCTTCTTCTCTGCTGCAAAGAAATAGGCTGCAGAGTTGTAGAATGTACCCTCGATTACACCCTCGTTTGCCCAACGGTACGATGCCGAACCGGTGAATGCCCAGCCGTTCTGCATGAGACCTGTAGAACCGGTGTACATTACGCGGGCAAGATAGTTGCGGTTACAGCCTACAAGTGATGCCTTGTGGCCGGCTGCATACTGGCTGGCACGCATGTTGATGTTGCTTGCACCGCCAATGGAACCTATGCCAAAGTGGTTGTGCTCGGTGTATGTGGCGCCTTCCTTGTTGCGTGTAGCATCGTTGAGACCGCCAATCATACCGTAGCTGAACTGTCCTCTCTCGGCGTCGTTGAGCATTACGCCGTTTGCATATACATTATTATACTGCGATTCATAGGCGCGTGCGCGGAAACGCATTGCGCTGAAACGGTAACCTACCTCAGAAAGGAAATAGTCATCGTTTGATGAAATCATAGCTGTTGTGCCCGAGAAATCCTCGTCCTCGCCAAGTTGTCCTTCGGAGAAGGTGTAGGACTCGTTGTTGTCATCGATGAGAATGATGTTGTCCACCGTGTTTGTCTTGTTGAGCAAGGTGTCGGCGTAGAGCATTCTTGCGGGCTGCTCCTTGATCATGTCCTGCCCAATGTCTTTTGTTGCCTGCGCGTTCGCTGTAAAGGCTGAACATAGCAACAGTAGTGCGGCAAATTTTGTTAATTTGGTCATAGTAATATAATAAGTTAATTTACAATCACTTGTGTGTATGGGGTGGTATCTGTGCAGAAAACGCTCTGCACAATAACCCTAAAATCATACAAAGATGATAAAAAAAGTGGAAAAATTTAAACTTTTTCTAATATTTTTTAGCGTTGCAGTCGCAGAGCCGGTGATTGGGCAGGCAATAAAAAATGACCGACATTTGCCGGTCATTTTTTGTTATAGTTATGGACTTTATCTTATCAGTTATTCTCAGGGCGGAGCTTGCGTACCACAGCACCAGCCTGCCACATTTCGGTCTCGCGCATCTCGCGGAGTTCCTCCTCCAGCTTCTGGCGATAGTCGGGCTGTGAGTTGGTGTCAATGCTGCGCTGTGCCTCGTTGCCACAAGCCACCTCGCTGTAGAGATCCTCGAATACAGGCATAGTAGCATCGCGGAACTTCTTCCACCAGTCGAGCGCACCACGCTGCGCGGTAGTAGAACAGTTCGCATACATCCAGTCCATACCATTCTCCGCAATCAACGGCATGAGGCTCTGTGAAAGCTCCTCAACAGTCTCGTTGAAC
>JAZREN010000054.1:0-11815 GCA_045660825.1 Bacteroidaceae bacterium | reverse complement strand
GTACTGGCCGGAATAAATATTTTCAAATTATTGACGGTTCGTTTTTCGTTCCTTACGCTTTCTTGCTTAATGAAAACTAAGCAAGGTTGTACTGCTTGTCTGTAATGGAATGTTGTCAAGGATCTATCGTTGCTGTTCGTTCGTCATCGCGTTACCGCGTTGCTTGCCGAAAGCGAGTGCAAAGGTAATGCAAGTTTTTGAACTGACAAACAAATTGAGAAGTTTTTTTGTTTAAAAAGCGAGAAAAAATTAATCACGCACTAAAAACTGCGCAATTATAATAAATTCTTGCCAAAACTATTAAAAAACCACCCTTTCACAAGGGTAAATTTGTTTGCAAAAGTTTTACCGCCTAACATCAAAGTTGCAGCCGTTTGCTTTACTGTTGCCCGGCTAAGGTATGCACTTTTTCATTACAAACAAAACTTTCTTCTCTTTTTTTGCAAAAAATCGCGAAATTCTTCATTTTTAACAAAAACAGAGCAGTTTTTAAAGTTGCGGAAGCAAGAAGATCAAAAAGGCAACAAAGACCAAAAAAACTGAAGTTGCGGACGCGACACACTAAGTGTAATCAAAACTCAAATAAAGAATATGGTCTTGTTATGCAAAAGCAAAACAAGACCATATATATAATAATGTAACGCTCCGTTATTTCACCACCACGGCCTTGACCGGATTCAAACCCGAAGGCACTGTGTGGACAAGCATGCCATCGGTATCATACAAATAGGTATCGCCGTCGTTCATGTAGTCGGACGATGTGACGCATACATATTCACCCGCAGCGCAAACTTTGTAAGGAGCAGGCAAGAAGGCCTCCTTTATCCATGGAGAGTCAACCGATTCATTGGCGATATCATAAGAAAGATAAGTGGTTGTTGCGTTCCAATTCTCGTCATATTCCGAGAAGAAAGCATAGAGGCATCCATTATTATGACAAAATTCTGTCATATTAGAACACTCATCTACTACAGCAACAGCACCGTCTGGCGATATACGCTGTAATGTGCTTGGGATATCATAATAGTTTCCATATGATGCCACATACACACCACCCTCACACGAAACAACTACCGCAGGGTTGCAGGCTACCTCAATTTTCTCCACCTCGGAAAAAGTTGCGAGATCAACTACCGAAACCGTCTTGTCATAACCGACAGCTGTATTATAATCCATACCGCCGGAATTTGCGACATAAAGACAACCGTTGTAGACAGCGAGTTGCTCAGGGTTGCGACCAACAGCTACCATTGCATCAACCTTGAGCGAAGCTGTATCAATGCGCGCCACACTGCCATCGTAGCAGGTTACATACACCTTGTCGGCATGGGACGCAAGATAGCGAGGCTGGCCGCCACACTTAATCTGCTTGATAGACTTGGCATCGAGCGAAGTAATTTCTATTGTAGACTCACCCGAAACCGCAATATACATTTTTGAACCATGAACCAACATGTCGTTTGCCGTATTTCCAAGACCACGACCATTCTGTAACTCAAAATAGTTCTGAACAGCATGACCTGTTGTAAGGTCATACTTTGTCAACGAAGAGTTACTGCTTTGCCAATCGCCTGAGTTAAGCACATAACAGACTGTAGCCGAATCGCCACCAGCAGGAATTTGAGGCGCATCGTTTCCATTCTCACAAGCGGCAAATACCACCGCCAGACTCAAAAAGAGTAATTTTTCTACAAGACTTTTCATAAATATATAAATTAATGGTTAGAATTCAAAAGGTCACACGAGCCGTGAGACGCCACTGAAAACCGGGCATAGGATAGTTCTTTATCACCTCATATTGTTTATCCGTGACATTAAGCAACTCGGCTTGAAGACGCAACCCCACCCCGCCGAAAGAAAAACTGCGGTTCAGCGAGAAGCCATGTTCAAGATACCCCGGCATACGATTGTTCACCGTGTTCTGCGGCAGCATATAGCGCTCACCGACAGCCGAGAGCAGATAGGAGACATTGACAATTGGATTCTCTACCGAAACTGTAAGAGAACCTGCATGACGCGGAGTATACGGCAACTGGTGACGATAGTTCTTTGCCGAAGCATCGGTCACATCCACTGCATACTGGAAAGAATAGTTTGCATCGAGCATAAGGGCAAGCCTGTTCACCGGCACCAGGCGCAGCGATGCCGAAAGATCGGCGCCCCAGACATCAGCCTCGCCAAAATTCATCATTCGCCACACATACATGGTTGGCAAGGCAACAATCTTGTCGCGCACATTATTATAATAAGCATCGGCAGTGAAGGTGAGATTCCTGAAAACGCCTTGACCATTCAGGTAAAGCGTTGCACCAACATTGCACTGCGTCGCCTTTTCAGGTTTTAGCCCTACATTTCCTAGACGCAGATAATAGAGATCGGCAAACGTAGGCACGCGACAGGCATCCTTTACCGAAGCACGCAGATGGAGCATATCACAATCAAAAAGAGAAACAACGACACCTAAAGACGGCGAAAGACGGAAAAGCGACGGCATCCCCGTACCGTTACTCACTTTATCGACCACCGATGTCGCCAACAACGACGCCGAGAATTTAAAACGACAGAGTTCGAAATCGGCCACAGCAACAACCCATGACGAGAAGCGGCGCGGAGTCTTACTATTCTCAAAATTATTGTCAAGCACAGTATAAGCAGCATCGGCAGCAAGAGAGAAATAAAGATTCGACAAAGGCCTGCACCCTGCTGCAAACGAGGCATACAACTCATTCTGCACATTAATATCAACCTGCTCGCCCGAAGCATAATTGGCACTGGTTTCACGATAACGAGAATAATTGTAATCATATTTGAACAGAGCCTGCAAATCCCACGCATCGCCCAACCGACAGGCATATTTGGCCTGGGCAAAAGCATTCCTGTTCCATAAGCGTTCACGGTTCTCCTTATTATAGAAGTTCACCGCCCCCGGCAAGCCGCGCTCCGAGGAATAGAAGTAGATTTTGGTGTCGAGCCTACCTGCGCCAAGCTGCACATCGGCGTTTGCCTCAAGAGAAAGCGCATCGATATCACCATCCCGCCGTTTCTCACGCGTCCGGATACCAGAATTGTATAACGTGAACGGATACATCCCATCACTACGCAGATAATCGCCATTGAATGACAAGCCCCACTCACCCACCGCTTTGTATCGATGGTGGAACGACGCCGAGGCATAACCGAACGAACCACCTTTGAGCTCAACGTTTGTCACAGTACGATTGGGAGAAAGAGTACGTAACACCAGCAACGAAGAGGCTGAATAGTCACGCGCACTATGCAACACCCCATCACCACCAAGTCCCATTGCCAACGTGACTGCAGAGAGATTATTCAATGAAAAACGTCCAAGGTCAACCACCCCACTCTGCGCATCACTCACAAGCACGCCATCATAACTGACAGCCGTATGCTTGGCACCCATTCCACGCACTGACACCGTCTTAAGGCCACCTACGCCACCATAATCACGGACATTGACACCCGACATGTATTTGAGCACGTCGGACACACCGGCATAACCCAGCCGTTGCATATCCTCGTGTTTCACCAATCTCAAAGGCGCAGCCGATGTCACCGCAGCAGGCAACACCGCATCGACAGCATCGACCTCGGGGAGGAGATACTGCAACGAGTCAAGCTCTTGGGCCGACACCTGCAACGCAGACGAAAAACCCACGCACAAAAAAAGGACGTAAAATATCCGCAACATAAACGCAGTCTATAAAACCCTTACCCGGGGTTTGTATAAAACATAAAGAATAAGGCAGGTTTTCTGACTTGTTCACCCAAGCACCTTCCCGCTCCAAAAGGAACAGTGGCTATTTGACCACTTGGGCATCAACGAACTCACAGCTACGGGTATAGTTCCGGACTTTAACCGGATTCCCTTTTACTAACCGCCACCGCAGGTGGAGGTTACACCATTATTCAGCCGCAAAGATAAGAATATTATGCAAAACGACAACATCCCCGCACAAAATAGCACAAAAAAATGACGACACTTGCAAAAGTGTCGTCATCAATTGTATCTAAAGCTAAAATTACTCAGCCTCTGCTACTACAGTGAAAGGAACCTTAACGGTAACCTCCTTGTGCAACTTAACAGTTGCCTCGTAAGAACCGATCTCCTTAACTGCAGAAACTACGATAATCTTGCGGTCAATCTCAAGACCGAGCTTAGCGAGCTCCTCTGCAATCTGAATAGCACCTACTGAACCGTAAACAGCACCAGTAGCGCTTACCTTTGTAGCGATTGTCAAAGAAACACCCTCGAACTTAGCAGCAAGAGCCTCAGCGTCAGCCTTGATCTTAGCCAACTTGTGAGCGCGCTGGCGCAAGTTCTCAGCAAGTACCTTCTTTGCAGACTCGCTAGCGATAATTGCCTTACCTGTAGGAATCAAATAATTACGGCCATAACCGTCCTTTACCTTAACGATATCGTCTTTGTAACCCAAGTTGATTACATCTTCTTTCAAAATAAGCTCCATAATTATTTCCTCCTATTATTTCATCATATCAGTAACAAAAGGCAGCAAAGCCAAGTGACGTGCACGCTTAACAGCCTGTGCAATACGACGCTGGAACTTCAAAGAAGTACCTGTGATGCGACGTGGGAGAAGTTTACCCTGCTCGTTCAAGAACTTCTTCAAGAACTCGGGATCCTTGTAGTCGATATACTTAATGCCATTCTTCTTGAAACGGCAATATTTCTTCTTCTTGACATCCACTGTTGGAGGAGTCAAATATCTGATTTCTGAAGGTGTCTGTGCCATAATCAATTCTCCTTATTAGCTTTTAAATTTCTTCTCTTGGCAGCATACTCTGCAGCATACTTGTCCAACTTAACTACCAATGAGCGAATAACGCGCTCGTCGCGACGGTACTGCAACTCTAACTTAGAAATAACCTTTGGCTCTGCGTTGAACTCAAACATTACATAGAAGCCAGTGGTCTTCTTCTCGATGGGGTAAGCAAGCTTCTTAAGTCCCCAGTTCTCTTCATTGACAATCTCAGCACCTTCAGCAATGAGAATGCCTTTGAATTTCTCTACCGCTTCCTTCATCTGAGCATCAGACAAAACGGGAGTCAAAATGAAAACGGTCTCGTATTGATTCATTTTTAATTAATAAATTGGTTAAACAATCGTTTTTACTAAACGCGGGTGCAAAGATATACAATTTTTCTTAAACACAAAAGACATCGGGCATCTTTTTGCCTAAAGCACCATAAATCAGGGCATTTTTACAGCCCGGAGAGGCACAAAGCAACTATTTGCAGCAAAAAAACTTTATTTTTTATAAAAAAATTTCATTCTCTTAATATTTATGCGTTTCTTTGCAAAAGGAAAATAATATAAAAAACATATAGCACTATGGCAAAAAAGATTCAGATTATTGGATTGGTTCTCATCCTTATTGGAGCTGTCATCATCTCATTGAGCATGACAATGGCGTGGAACAACTATAACGCAATCAGCTTCGGCGCTGTTGCGTTGGTCATTGCCGGTTTGATTACCTACATCTTTGCAGGCAAGAAAGCCATCAGCGAGGAAATCAAGAAATAAAGAATCATCCGCAGCACATTCCAAATAAAAAAGCACCCAATCGGGTGCTTTTTTATTTTAGGCCTCGGCATCGGGGGCAATAAGTTTGTAACCCTTTCCGTGGATGTTAATGATTTCAATGTTAGGATCGGCCTTCAGATGCTTGCGCAGTTTTGTAATATACACATCCATACTGCGGGCATTGAAATAGTTGTCATCGGTCCACACCGTCTTGAGTGCATAGTCACGCTGCAGAATCTCGTTACGGTGAGCACACAAAAGACTCAGGAGTTCAGACTCCTTGGTCGTAAGCTTTGTCTGCTGGTCGTCAATGGTGAGAACCTGCTTCTGGGTATCGAACTGAAAACGTCCAATCCTGTACAGTGCATTCTCCTTATTCTTTTTGCCACACACGCGGCGCAACACAGTTTCAATGCGTACTACAAGCACCTCCATGCTGAAAGGTTTTGTAATGTAGTCATCGGCGCCAATCTTGAAGCCCTCGAGAATATCCTCGTTCAATGACTTTGCAGTGAGGAATATGATGGGGATTTCAGAGTTCACCGCACGTATCTCCTGAGCAAGGGTAAAGCCATCCTTAATGGGCATCATCACGTCAAGCACGCACAAGTCGAACTTGCCTTTCAAAAAAGCTTTGTAACCGGCATCGCCATCGGGGCACAGCTCGGCATAATATCCTTTTGCCTGGAGGTATTCACGCAAAAGCATACCCAGATTCTCATCGTCCTCGCATAGCAAAATTCTCTGTTTCTCTTCCATAATCAAACTATTTTAAAGGTAATACAATTACAAATGTTGTTCCAACGCCACTCTCACTCTCGGCATGTATTGTTCCACGGTGCGCCCTCACAATCTGTTTCACATAGGCAAGACCAAGACCAAAGCCCTTGACGTTGTGGACATTGCCGGTGTGCACACGGTAAAAGCGTTCAAAAATTTTCTTAAGGTGCTCCTTCTTCATTCCAATACCATTGTCCTTCACCGACATCATGAACTTTTCACCCGAGTTCCATGTGCGCACCTCCAATTCAATGGGCACATCCTGACGTCTGTACTTCACCGCATTGTCGAGCAGGTTGAACACCACATTGGTAAAGTGCATCTCGTCGGCACAGATATAAGGGTCTGTAGCCTCGAGCAACGTCTTTATCGAGCCACCGCTCTGCCCCACCTTCACAGCAAAGGTATTCACAATACCCGAAATTAGTTCATTGGCATCGAGCTCCTTCATATTCAAGGCCGCCGTATTCTTGTCATCGAACATTGACATCTGCAGCACCTTGTCTACCTGGAAGCGTAAGCGCTTTGTCTCGCTTGATATGACACCCGAAAGTCGTTGGAACATCTCGGGCGACTTTGAGACACTCTCATCCTGCAACATCTGCGCTGCAAGCGAGATGGCCGAGATAGGCGTCTTGAACTCATGCGTCATATTGTTGATGAAATCATTCTTCATCTTTGTTATCCTCTTATGCCTTACCGCCAAGTACAGAGTGAAAACGAATGTTATCAACAGGACAAACGTAAACAGCAATGACGGCAGCATAAATTTAACCGAACGATATATAAATTTGTTCAAAGCCTGCTGTGGAAAACAAAGCTCAAGCATTGCCGCACGCATGGAATTGTCGTTCTCGAACAGCGGCTGCCTGATGAGTTTGCCACAATCGGAACCGATACTGCTGTATACCGTGTCACGTCCATGGTGGTCGAGCACTCTCACGCCAAAAGGCATATCCTCGACACCGTTGTTGCGCAATTCGGCCGCAATATACTGCTCCAGTCCCTGGAAATCCTCTATTCGGTTCTGCAAAGGCATTGAACCGGCATTATCGAGCATATGGAAGATAACCTCGTCAAGCACATCACGCTGATACTTAGCCCTCATCTTCAGGGCATCGTGCTGCAGGCGCTGCGCCTCTTCCACTGTGAGCACCTTACTCAAATCCTTGATAAAGAAATCCTCGTCAAGGTGATGATGGTTCTGCGGGACAGCTGTGTTCACCGTTATCGTCGAAACAACCCCACCATTGCTGGTAGATGTGGTGTAGCTGCGCACAACCATTGGATTGCCGGCAACAATGCTGCTTTTTTTGATATAACCGTTATTGTCCTCGGCCAGATACTTGCGCACCTCGTCCATCTCAAGCTTGCGGGCCACCTGATTCAGGCTTCTACGCACACCCTCAAAGAACTGCCCTTTGCGAATGTCGACAAGCGTGTTGATGTATGTAACCTGCAGATAAAGCAAGGCCACAAAACAAACACCCATAACAATGGCAACGGCACTGATAGTCATCTTTTTCATATCGCAAATATAAAACCTTGATTTTTATTTATACAAATTGTGCGGCTATTAATTCAGCACTTTTCTCATTAATTAACATAACAAAACAAATTACTTGCGATTTCAACAACCAAAACAACACACATTGAAACACAAATGCTAAAAACAGCACTTTTTTAACATAACAAAAAAGGGGAAGAACAAAATCCTTCCCCTTTTATCAATATGCCAAACGGGTTTAATCCTCGTCCTTTATTGCAAGTTCCTCAACAAGCTTGTTCTGTACATCACCAGGTACAAGTTCATATGTCGAAGGTGACATAATGAACGAAGCACGACCACCGGTGAGTGAGCTTAATGTTGTAGAGTAAGAAGCCATCTCCTTCAAAGGAACCTTGGCTGCAAGCTTCTCATAACCGTTCTCACTCTCCATACCCATAATCATACCGCGACGTCCCTGGATATCACTCATGACATCACCCATCTTGTCCGATGGAACGAACACCTCAACATCATATACAGGCTCCAACACCTTTGGACCAGCCTCACGGAACGCAGCACTGAAGGCATTGCGGCCAGCGAGCATAAATGAAAGCTCGTTAGAGTCTACCGGGTGCATCTTACCATCGTAAACAATCACGCGCACGTCACGTGCATAAGAACCTGTAAGCGGACCGCGCTCCATGCGCTCCATAACACCCTTGAGGATTGCAGGCATAAAGCGTGCATCGATGCTACCACCTACAATACTGTTCACGAACACGAGCTTGCCGCCCCAGTCGAGCGTTACCTCCTCGGTAGCCTTGGCGTTAATCTTGAACTCCTGACCGCCGAAACGATATACCTCCTGCAATGGCTTGCCCTCCTCGTATGGCTCAACAATCATGTGAACCTCACCGAACTGACCGGCACCACCAGACTGTTTCTTGTGGCGATAATCGGCACGCGCAGCCTTTGTAATTGTCTCGCGGTAAGGAATCTTGGGCTCCTCGTATTTCACCATCACCTTCTCCACGTGCTCAAGACGCCATTTCAAAGTACGCAAGTGGAACTCACCCTGACCATGAACGATTGTCTGACGGAGCTCCTTAGACTGCTCAATGCGCCATGTTGGATCCTCCTCGTGCATACGGTTGAGAATCTGCATCATCTTCTCGATTTCAGACTCGTTCACAGGCTTGATGGCACGTGAATACTTGGATGCCGGATACTTCACAAGTGCAAACTTGTGGTTGCAATCCTTTGCATTCAGTGTATTGCCAATCTTTATATCCTTCAATTTCACTGTACATCCAAGGTCACCGGCCTTCAACTCATCGACAGCCACACGGTTTGCACCTGCGCTGCAGAAAATCTGTGCTATGCGCTCCTTTGAACCACGGTCGGCGTTCACAAGGTCGTCACCGGCCTTCAATGTACCGCTCATCACCTTGAAATAGTTCACCTCACCGATATGTGGTTCAACAGATGTCTTGTAGAAGAAGATTGACGTTGGAGCCTCGCTGTTATAAGGTACTGTCTCACCATCTGCATCAACAGGCTGTGGCATGTCATTGATTTCAGGAGCCACGTTGGCAAGGAACTCAAGCAAACGGCTGACAGCTACGTCGGTAGAAGCCGAGCAGCAGAGAACAGGATAAACACTGTCGGTCTCAAGACCCATGCGTGCACCCATGCGGATTTCGTCGGTTGTCAACTCCTCGCTCTCGAAGAACTTGTCCATCAGGCCCTCCTCGTTCTCGGCAGCCTTCTCAACAAGCTCCATGTGAAGAGCCTTTGCCTTCTCCAACTCGCCGGCAGGGATATCCTCAACGAGTGGTGGCTGACCCTCACCGGTGAAAGTGAGCTTCTTCATCAACAGAACGTCAATGATGGTGCTGAAACCGGGACCTGCGTTCAATGGATACTGCACAGGAACAACCTTTGAGCCATAGATAGACTGCAACTGCTCGATGATGGTATCATAGTCACACTTCTCGTTGTCGACTTGGTTAACCACAAACATCATAGGCTTCTTCATCTTCTTCACATAGCGGTAGCAGTTCTGTGTACCCACCTCAACACCATACTGGCCATTGATGACCATCATTGCCAAATCGGCAACTGTCATGGCGCTCACCATACTACCCGCAAAGTCGTCAGAACCCGGACAATCGATAAGATTCAGTTTCTTGCCCGCCTGCTCAATCTGGAATACAGTTGAAAACACCGAATAGCCATACTCCTGCTCAACAGGGAAGTAGTCGCTAACGGTGTTCTTTGCCTCAATTGTACCTCTACGTTTAATGATTCCACCCTCATAGAGCATAGCCTCTGTGAGAGTGGTTTTTCCAGAGCCGGAACATCCTACGATCGCAATGTTCTTGATTTCGTTAGTCTGATAAGTTTTCATATTGTTTTGTTTTTTTATTTATGGAATGAGAATGGGGTTAAAACAAATAATCTTCATCATTCAGAATAGTTTTTATTCACCTTCGCCCTTAACTCCATCCCAAAAGGTTAGTTAGTTTTTTAAAAGTGATGGCAATGTAGGAATTTTTCAAAACAAAAGCAAATAGAACAGGAATGTTTTTTCAAAAAGAGATAAAAAAAGTAACTTCGCGGTAAATTTTTAACAGAAAGCAACAAATGGCCGGCATTTATATACATATCCCATTCTGCAAGCAGCGATGCAGTTACTGCGCTTTCTACTCTACCACCTTATATAATATAAGGGAACAGTATGTCAATGCACTATGCAAGGAACTCGTCATGCGCAAGGATTATGCAGGAGAAGCCACAATTGAGACAATATATTTTGGAGGCGGAACGCCGTCGACACTATCCATTGAACAACTGCAGAGAATATGTGACACCATATATGCCTGCTACAACATATCGGCAACACCGGAAGTGACCATCGAGTGCAACCCAGATGACCTCACCCCCGAGTTCCTTGCACAGCTCAAGCAATTGCCGTTCAACCGCATCAGTATGGGAGTGCAGAGTTTCAACGACACACAGCTAAAGCGTCTTGGCCGACGACACGATGCCGACAAGGCACGCGCAGCCGTGCACAACGCGCGCGCGGCAGGATATGACAACATAAGCATAGACCTGATATTTGCTCTCCCCGGTTCAACCTTGAGCGACTGGGAGCACGACCTAGAGAGCGCCATAGCACTGCGCCCCGACCACCTGTCGGCCTACAACCTCACATACGAAGAGGGAACACCCATGCACCGCGCCCTTGAGCGCGGTGACTTTGCCGAGCTGAGCGAAGAGGAGAATGTAGGGCAGTTCCAAATGCTTATTACAAAGCTCAAAGAAGCAGGCTACCGCCACTACGAAATCTCAAACTTTGCATTGCCGGGATGCGAGAGCCGCCACAACAGCAGCTACTGGAACGACACAGCATACATAGGTTGCGGAGCTGCCGCCCACTCCTACAACGGAACGTCGCGCCAATGGAACATTGCCGACATAAAAGAATATATAGAAGGAGTCGAGAGCAATGCCCCGAATTTTGAGATTGAAGAACTGACCGAAGAGGAGCGCTACAACGACACCATCCTCACCCGACTGCGCACCGCAAAAGGTTTGCCGCTTGCATGGATTAAAGAGAGGTTCAGCGAAAAACTCAACAACTACATGTTGCGTAGTGCCGAAAAAGAGATTGCACTTGGTAACCTGAAAAAAGAGAACGGACACCTGTCGCTCACCGAAAAGGGAATTTTCATCAGCGATGCGGTGATACGGGAGTTGATTTTTATATAATATAACAAAACAACTATAACAATAACCGCAGCAGGCGCGCCTGCCGCGGTTATTGTTATCAGATTCTATCTCCCAAATAGTTCTTCAAGGCCATCACATACTCCTCAAAGGCCGATATTCCTTCGGGGGTTATTGAACAAGTCGTACGGGGCATTTTTCCTTTAAATCCCTTTTCCACCGTTATATACCCTGCTTTTTGCAATTAAGTC
>JAZREN010000053.1:0-155296 GCA_045660825.1 Bacteroidaceae bacterium | reverse complement strand
GTTGCATCCCCAGAAAGCGTCATATCCGATAGCTGTGACACTGCGGCCTATTGTAACACTCTTAAGGGCATCACAGTCATAAAAAGCCCGTTCTGCTATAGTTGTGACATTGTCCGGAATAACGATACTCCCAAGTGCATCACAATCACTGAAAGCACTTGAACCTATAGTTACAAGAGTGCTTGGGAGTGTTATGCTTGCAAGCTTGTCACAGTTATAGAACGTATAACTTTTTATTTCTGTTACACCTTCGGGAATTGCGATACTTTTAAGATTGTCACAATCAGAGAAAGCGTATTCTCCAATAGTCGTCACTCCTTTGGGGATTGTCACGCTTGTTACATTGTCACAATATTCAAAATAATTATAGAAGACAGTCATTTTGCCCTTGACAACAACCTTGCCAACACCATTGGTATATGTATTGCTGATTACGTGCATACTGTATGTTCTAATGTCAGCAATCTCATTATCATTGGTTGTGTAATTGATTGTTGTGTAAGCAGTGCCTTCTACCAGGTCAATCTCTTCGTAACAGCCGGTTAAGATACCCAAAGCCACAATGGCTGCAAATATGTTCAAAAATCTTTTCATAGCCGTTCATTTAAAAAGTACAACCTAATTTAATGGCAAAATCACAGGTGGCTTTCTGGTATATCTGCGCGTGGGTGGAATCGGATAACCTCAATCGTGGTACCCCGTAAATGGTTGCACCAAGCTGCAGGTTAATGCTTGCGCGCGATGTAAGGCGCACATCAAGACCAAATGCCGGTTCAAAGAGATATGTGACAAACTCGATGGTCTCGGAATACAAAGTGTAATGATCACTATCGTTCAACATTATTGTCATTGCAGGTAATCCAAATTTCGCACCGGCCGAAAAGGCAAAGAATGGCAGACAACGTTTCTTGCCCAGATATGCTCGGGCATGGGCATAAAGCGGTATGGAATACATATTGCGCAGTTCATAATCATCAAAGTCCGTTGTACGTACATCATAATCATCCCAATCACCTGCATCGTCATAGTTCAATCCAATACCGGCTCCGGCAAAAAAGCGGTTATTGAAACGATAACCGTAAATATAGTCAATTTCACCCCGGAAGTAATCGAAATCTGTACCGCCCATTAAAGTGACCGAGTGCTGAAAACCGGGTTTCACCGGTTCTATTTTCTTTTTAGGCTTCTTCTCCTTTTTGTGGTAGGTAAGTTTCCTCACCACCATACCTCCCTGCACCTTGTTCTGTGCAAATACGTCGCTGCAAGGCAGCAACACTGCAAAGAAGAGTGCCAAAACTAATATCCGTTTCATGACATTCTGATTTTATGGGTCAAGAAATTATTCCACTTTAGTAGTTATGACATCAAGTGTCTTTTCGGGCGAAGCAATGATTTCGTCTGCAGCATTGCTCTTTCCGCCACCTACAAAATGAAGCTTTTCCATTACCTTGATATCCTGCTCGCTGACGTTGCGGAATTTCACATAATGTGCAGGGTAACCAGTTACAGTGATTTCAAGTCGCTCATTCTTTGTCACCACATCAATTGTAGCTCCTACAAGAATATCGGCATTGTGTGCCTGTGCTGCACGTGAGAGAGCGATTTTCTTGAGCTCTGGCATATTGTTCAACAACAAGTTTGTAACCTCGAGGTTGGCAAACATCTCCTTCTCGGTGTAGTTTATCTTTTTATCGGACACCTGGAGGTCGGCAATCAGTGGGGTTGCCAACATTTTATGCTCGGGCTCAAGGATACGTGCCGAAGACTCCATGTAGTCAATGAGTTCTGTGACGATGAACTGGTTTTTGAATGAACCGCAACTAACCAAAGTAATGGCGAGAACAACAAATGAAAAATACAATTTTTTCATAGTAAATAGTGTTTTTGCAGCCCGCAGACTCCATGTGTGAGCCAATGTATATAAAAGAAAGTGTGGAGCCTTTTTCGTTCATTAAGTAGGAGGTTGTGGAAAGACCTTAACAGAAATAAACGATGCAATACCCCACACTTGAATAGTATGCACAGTATGCCCACACTTAAAGAGGGCATATATACCATAACTAAACAAGAAGAGAGTGCTGTCCGTTGCCCTTCTGTTGTTGAAAACTTCCACATTTCCTACTTAAGGCTTAATCGAAAAACACTTTCGTAAAATATGTCCGCCGGGACAACCCGACAACGCAAATTTAGAAAATATTTTTAAAACGGACAACACTCCCAATGGGATATTGCATAAAAAAGAAAAGGCTCTCTGGTGAAAAGAGGGTGAATTTCAATAGTTTGCCAAACCCTCGTTTACTGCATTCATGTATTTTTCAATTGTCGTTGCTTTGAGTATTGCTTTCTTGTCGCGTTTGAGCATGGCGGGAAGCAGATATTCCCAATATGGTTTCATTTTGCTGAGGAACTGCGTGTTGCCTTGCAAACGCGGAGTGAGTTCGCGCATCATGGCATCGTGCATCAGACGCACAAGGTTACTTTGCTCGGCATTTGTGAGTTCTCGACCGTTGCGGTATTCAATGCCAAGTGCGGGGTTGGCAAGCAGTCCGCGGCCAAGCATGATGCCCTTAATCCTGGGGAACAGTTGTTCAATGCGCTGAATATCTGCCAGGGTATTGAGGTCGCCATTATATATCACAGGATGCTTGCATGCATCGTAAAACTCGGCAAACGCATCAACGTCTACGGGCTTTTTATACTGTTCGATACCCAAGCGAGGATGCATTGTTATATGGCGCAAGGGAGCGTCGTTAAGAATTGGAAGAAGTTCTTTCCACTCGTCCTTGCTGTTGCATCCAAGGCGCATCTTTACCGAGAACGAGAACTCGGGGTGCAACGCAACCTCCTTCATTAAATCGGCGACCAGCTCAGGGTAGGGTAACAGGCCTGCTCCATGACGTTTACGCATCTGCAGCGGGAACGAACAGCCCATGTTTATATCAACGCGTGTATATCCTTCAGCTGCAATAAGTTCCAACAATGGATGCATCTCCTGTGGCGTGGCAGCAATCACCTGTGGCACAAGATTTTCGACACTGTTGTTCTTGCGTTCAACATCGCGTATATCCTTGTTGCGAATCTCGCCATGCTCGTAGCGCAGGAAAGGGGTGTAATAGCCGTCAATACCACCAAAGAGCGTACTATGGACATTGCGCCACACAGCCTCGGTAAATCCTTGCAGAGGGGCCGAATAGATTTTCATAAGACATTAATTTGGGGACGAATATACACTTTTTTGATAAAATTTGGATTGCCAATCCGATAATTTAAATAACTTTGAAAAAAAATCACACATCTATGAAAACTGTAAAGAATTTCCTATTTGATTTTACATTCAGTCTGTTAATCTCTTTGCCTTGTTTTTTCCTATGCGACATGATAGAAAAAAAGGAGGTGGTCGACTGGTTTGATTTACAATTGGGATTGGGTGGTGTTTCATTTCTGCTGTTGGTTGCCTATCTATTGTTTGCACGACACAACAAAGAGTCAAAGGGTGTAAAAATCCTCAAGACCATGACAATTATAGCAATTGTGGCAACAATTATATACGGCGTCTTCATGTTGCTCGAATGGTTGTTCCCCGACAATGCAGACAGTTCTTTTAGCGGTAATTGGGAGCAATGGTTTCCTGTAAGCATTTCATTGAGCATCTTTTTATTTATGCAGAATAAACGTACTACACAAAGCTACAAGAATGATAATGACCTTGTTGTAGCTGTAGAATGCCAGGACAAAACAGATGCTGAAAGAATATGCAGCATACTTGATGAGAATGGCATAAAGGCAATGGCAGTGGAGAAAGAGAATCCCATGTATATAAATAGCGGAAATGGTGCACCCGTGCAGGTACAGATTATGGGCAAGGATATGCCAAAAGCTAAAAATGTGATAAAGTAATCTGTTCCGTTACCTTATTATATATAGTGCTGATATATGAAAAAGATTCTGTTATTTATTATGGTGTTGCTCACACAGACACTTGCAGCGCAGGTGTATAGCGGAGCGAGCGACGCTTTCTGGCTTACATTTGACTATGGTGAATTGGATAAATACAAAGACAAATGTAAAGGCAAAGGCTATGAAATTGGCTACATAAGGCATTATATTGGCAGGAAAGGGGAGAGTACATACTTCAAAATTCTGATTCCATCAAAAAACAAGGCTATTGATATCAGCAAAAACAACAATATAAGCATTGAATACAACAAGGGCTCATACTTTAAGACCCAGATACATTCTGTAAAAGTTGAGAAACTCTCAAAGCCATATGCGAAAGAAAGAATATATGGTACAATCGTGGAGTTCCCAATTGACAAGAACGAGCTGTGTAGCAAAAAACGACTAAAGAATATATATATTGAACGCGATTGCGGCAAAGTGTATACCATCGAGGTTAAAGGGTTGTGGGCATTATACCTGAACAAAGAGTTCAACACGCATTTTACAGAAGCAAAAGAAAGAGCCGATGAGCATAAAAAGAACTCAGGTATCGTTGCCAATAAATATGATACACCTGAACACATAAAGCATTATATAGAAGACAATTACCCCGAATGCTCATATTCGCTGACACAATTAGACACCGTGTACCTGCCAATCCGTTCTATTATGTTGCTTCAATATTCCATTATTGAAGCGCACGAAGAGTTTGCAGGCATCAACATGGATAAAGACGCAGAGAATAGTGCACATATTCTGGAACACGGCGAGAACATCTTAAAGGAGTTCCGCTCAAAACTCGAGATTTATGAAGACCAGTACAACAATCCCCAGACAACAACCGATGACGAGTACGACGAGTGCTACCAACGTGCAACGGTTGTTTTAAGGAGCTACGATGGTGTCGACACAATAAGACTGCACACACGGGTTGGAGAAGAAAACTTTGCAGAATTTGATTTTCAGCAAGATGCCGACGATTGCCACAAAGCAATTCAAGAATTTGAAAGATTGATAAACCGCATGCGTACACAGCACACGGAAGAGGAATGAAAACTCGCTCCAACGAGAAAAATGCAAAACTTGCTTTAGCATTTAGTGCGTAAATTTTCAAGCCACGTGTAAGTGACCAATATACGACTAATATATCTTAATCTTTCAGCGAATAACAGAAATAAATTCCTTCCCAAAATCCATCCATTGACACAGATAGTGCGCAAATATCAAAACTATATTAAACATAATATTTATTATCAACCAAAAATGTTATGTTTATGTACACAACCGTTAACAATTGGATTTGTAAGAGGTTTATAAATCACCTCTTTTCTCACAGATTTTACGCATGTATCAATCTTTTCTACAATGTATTTTCCCAACTAGATGAAATTGTAGTTAATCGTATGCTTTGCTATTTCTTTGATGAAATTGTGCATGCTTATGATTCTTCTATGTTGTCTTCCTCTATCATTGATTTGCAGGAACATGATTTGTTCATTAAAGAACCTTTACTCCTTGTAAACTATCTTACAATGCGTGAACGTTATTTCTGTTTTATTAATTGTAATACTAAATTTAAGTCATGAGAAAGATTAACAAAATTATTATCCATTGCTCTGCCACACCTTGCAATGTAGACTACGATATAGATGACATCCGCGCATGGCATAAACAACGCGGTTTTAACGATGTCGGATATCATTTCGTAATCAAGCTAGATGGTACAATTCAATGTGGTCGCGATATCTCCGTTTGTGGTGCCCATTGCAAAGGTCACAATCATGATTCTATCGGTATCTGCTACATTGGTGGTCTTGATTCTAATGGTATCCCATGTGATACCCGCACGGAACATCAAGAGAAATCAATGTTTATTCTCCTTGCAATGCTCCGTTTAACCTATGGTGATGTTGCTATTCATGGTCATAAGGAATTTGCTAATAAGGCTTGCCCTTGTTTTGATGTTAAAAATGAATATTCCCATCTATTGAAAGGAGGTGTTGAAAATGAGTGAGAAAAAAGGTTTGATTCTATGGTTCAAACGCGTTGTTTATTGGCTTTGCCACATCCTAACTGGTCATAAAAATCCTAACTAATTATGTGTCTCAATCCCCTATCTATCCGCAACCCTACAAAGGTTATCAATAACCGTGGCGGTCAACTCCTTAATATGCAAGTACCTTGCGGTGTATGTGCCCAATGCTTACAAGCAAAGCGTAATGAATGGTATGTCCGCACTCATTATGAGATGCAACGTACTTTCGCTCTCGGTGGTTATGTCTATTTTGATACATTAACTTATGCTGATGAACATCTGCCTAAATTGTCTCATTTCGTTGACCTTGATAAGTACGACCTTAAGGACTTTTCATGCTTCAATCATAGACATTTTAAGCTATTCCTAAAACGTTTGCGTAGGCTTATATCTTACCATTTCGGTATATCAAAGGACGCGTTCCGCTACTTTCTTACTACCGAGTATGGCGAAGATGAGCGTTATACTCACCGTCCGCATTATCATATATTGTTTTTCGTATATGCTGATATAGACCCACTTAAGTTCTCGCAACTTGTTGCAGATTCCTGGCAATATGGACGCACTGATGGCTATCCGTTTAAGCCTGCCACTTATGTATACAAGCATGTATATGGCCGTGATAATGGTTTCGGTGCTAACACCGATTTTCCTACTACGTCTGCTGTTGCGATGTATGTATCGAAGTACATTACCAAGTCAAGCACCTTTTGCAAGAAACTTGAAAAACGTATCAAGGCAATTACAGATAAAGTATATCATTATTCTCTCAATCACCGTACCATTGAGGAAGAAGACCTAGAAATGATAAAAACACTACGTAGGAATATAGACATGTTTCACCGACAAAGTAAAGGCTTTGGATTGTCCTATCTTGATGATTTAACGCCCGAAAAACTCATGTTTATGGAACTTGACCAGATGACAATGAAAGATAAAGACAAGATTGTAAAAACTTATCCTCTTCCCATGTACTATAAGCGAAAATTGTTCTACAACCTTAAAAAACATGCTGACGGCTCACTTTATTGGGAGCTGTCCGAAAATGGCCTAAATCATGTTTTAGCCAATAAACTCCGCAAGGTAGACAAAACCGTACTAAAGTATATGGACATCGTTCGCAATTGCTCTAATGATGACTTAAAAGCTAAGTTCTTTAAATTGCTCGGTGACCGTGATATTAGTGATTATGTCATATATGATCAATTCTACAAAGGTAGACACCGCCACATAGATGGAATAAACTATAAATTACAATCTCAAAACCTTTTAACCGATGAAGAAACTAATTTACACGATTGGATGCAATCTCTTCGCGTTGGCATGCGTCCTTATTATTGCATTAAATCTAGTATTCACGTTAACGAAAAGATGGTTCGTACGCCTATTCTCAAGGAAAAAGAAGTTGACCACTACTCCCTTGACCGATACGGACACGGTTCACACATGATATCTAACTCCCATAGCGACACTTATGCCGACTATGTCCAACGATATACGTTCAATGAATTTAGTGACCCCGCTTTCCGTGATTTTGATAAACTTGCTGTGCTTATTCAACAAATGACCTATGAACAACGTAATGATGAGCAAGCAACATTTGACTACCTAGAAAATCTAAAAGCAAAATTTAAAACAATCTTTAAAAATGTATTATTATGAAAACTGATGTCCTAAAACCTTTACCACATTATGAGCGCATTCGTACAAATTGTGCTCCTGTTATTTCTCTACCATGTAGACCTATTATTCGTAAACAAAGAGTAAACACTTTTGACGAGAACACAGGCCTAATGAGTACAAAGGTAAAATATGTTACCATTGACCGTAAAGCCGAGATGAAACCTTTCCGTGTTTCTGATTTCTCTCTAGATAACTTACTCGCTATCGGTGCTAAACTTGATTCCGCCCAACTTACTGCTAGTCCTCTCGCACAGGTAGCTAATATGGAGAAAACATTGTCTAACCTAAATTTTGAATAATTATGAGTACACCTAAAACTGCAAAAGTGGCTAATGCCGTAACTCATTTTACTGACCTAGATCTATCGTCACAGCATCTTACTACTGCTAATTTCATGGAGTTCAATTGCTCCAAGATTATGGAGCTAGTTCCAAAACAATCAGTAGACATGACGGTGTCAACTTTTACTCGTCTTGCTCCTATGCCATTACCTACATACGGCAATGCTGATATCAACACTCGCGCTTTCTTCGTTCCTATGCGTACTATCATGCGTGGCTGGAATGAATTTATAGATGATACTGATTATATTGATGCTAACGGTAATTCTTTCGTACCCTATGTGCCACAGATATACAATTCTGAAATAGTTCGTTGTCTTTCAAGTGCCGAATATGCTACCGAAACCTCTTCACCAACTTTTGATATTGAGGTGTTTGACGCTGGTGGCCAGTCTAGACGTTATATCTTTACTCCAAAAGGTAAATACGCATATAAACTACTATGTTCTCTCGGCTACCGCGTTGTCTTCGACCTCCGCGCCCAAGCAGTTATACACTCCGCTCTTCCTTTGCTTGCTGTCATGCGTGTTTATTCCGATTGGTACTACCCTAGTGCATATGTTGATGATACTCGTTCAATTTCTATCCGTAAATGGTTCATATGGGATAACACTGACAATATAGCTGATTTCCCATCACGTTTTGTTGCAAACGAACTGGATGTAGCATTTGATGTTATGTATAGAGTTGCTTACGATAGTGATTACTTCGTTTCTGCATGGGACAACCCTGTAGCACCCAATGGCACTGCGTATAGTCCTATTAGTGTTAACGATACTACAACCGAAGATTCTGCTATTATTAACACTGAAACAAATGGCACGCCTGTTGCTAAATGGTCATTTAACCTTTCTCAATTTGCTGTGGATGCTCTTAAGGCTGCAACTGACTATATGAAACGTCATCAGCTTGCAGGCGCTCGTGTGCTTGACCGCTATCTTGCACGTTGGGGTGTTCGCTTGCCTGACGCTAAACTAAATCGTTCTACCCTTGTTGCTCAAAATTCGGTTAAAATTCAGTTCGGTGATGTTACTAGTACATCTGATACAGGCTTTGCGTCTCTTGGTAGCTACGCAGGTAAAGGAATTGGCCGTCAAGAACTCAATGTTCAGTATTCTACCGATGAATATGGATATCTTATTGTGATATCTACGATTGTTCCTAAAACTGCATATTATCAGGGTACTGATAGGATGACATTCCATACCTCGCGACTTGACTTCTATACCCCGGAATTTGATGCACTCGGCGTTCAGGCTCTTGCTACTCGCGAGTTGTATGTACCAACGCGGGGTGAAATGAATGTCAATATGAATGATGCCGTGTTTGGCTTTGTTCCGCGCTATGGCGAATATAAACGTGGATACGATAATATGACTGGTGACTTGGTTCTAAAGTCTAAAAACGCAGGCCTCGAGGCATGGTCACTTATGCGTGATGTCTCTTCATATTTTCAAAGCGATCCCTATGATGAGGTAACACATGGCATTAATTTCGTTGATGCAGATGATTCTGCTCAATATAACCGCATTTTCAATATCACTGACGTTGAGGAGGATAAGTTTTATATAATCCACAATTTCAGTATCCAATCACGTTTCCCAGGTAAGAGCATGTACGATTCTTATGAGTTCCGTGAGGAAGATAAAGCCAATAAGGTTGATATAGATATCAATGGTGTTCGTGCTAATTAACTTTGATTTTGGACAATGGTGCTCGCTCATGACGAGTGGGCACCACTCGTTTAACCTTAAAAATGTACAATTATGAGTTTAACTATGGCAGGCGCTGCCGCAGTTGCTGGCGGCCTTTCCGCAGGTACTGGCTTAGTTGGCTCTCTTATCGGCATGCAACAAGCTAAAAAAGATAGAGAGTTTAATGCGGAAGAAGCGCAGAAAAATAGAGACTTTCAACGTGAAGAACGTTTAGCCGCTCAGGAATGGGAGCTTGACATGTGGAATCGTACCAATGAATACAATAGTATCGGCTCACAAATTGAAAGAGCACGTGCCGCAGGTGTTAACCCTGCATCTATTGTTGGTGGTGAATATAAATCAGCTCAAGCCGATACACTTGATACCTCACCGCAACCTGGCTCCATGGCATCCACATCAAGTGGTGCCGCTGTCGGCTCTGCTATCGCATCATCTTGGCCGAATATCGGCAATAGCTTTGCGCAAGGAGTGAAAGGCCTTATTGATTCTAAAGTTAGCGACGAAATGCTTGAATATAATAAAAAGCATTTGGATAGTGTCGTCCAGCACAATCTTGCGTCTATTCAAAAAATGGCACATGATAACGGCTTGACCGATGTAACCGCTGAACAAATACGTAAATCTATTTCATGGATGGATGGCCTTAACTCCGCGGAAATCAAGCTTAAGGCTGCACAAGCTACTAACCTCTATAACCAAAACTACGAAATCTATCAACGCATTATCAAAATGCATAATGATATGAACGTAGATATCGCAAGACTTGCACAAGATATAGAAGAAAGTGAAAGCCGTATTGCCGTTAACACCGCGCAGACTTCGTATACCTCAACGTTGGAAGATTATCAAGAGAATCGCAACCTATATGCTGATGCCCTTAATCAAGCAGAACTCACACAACAAGAAGTCCTTGCCTTGGAATCCGAAAAGCGAAAAGAGTTTGCTGAAACCTATAATATTCCACTAGGCTCTAGTGAGTTTGAATTTGCTTGGGCACTCCATTTGCAAGGTAAGTACGCAGAATATTGCGATAAGTGCATACTCCCAGCAGAACAGGCTACGTGGAAACCACGAGAATGGACGGTTGACGATTATACATTCGATAGACGTGGCACTCGATATTATTTCGGTGGTTTCAATCCCCGAATGGGTATTGTCAATCCTGATTATACTGCTGGCGGTGCTACATTTTCTGCTAAAAGTTCATACCATAATAGATGATTTGCTATCTTTGTGCAAATTATTTGTTATGAGTAAGATTTTTAAACTTTTACTTATCGTTTTATATGTAATGTTTCATGCATTCGTATTCTTGTTTGCATTTGATGTTTTATTTGAAATCATTGCAAACAAAATATACCCTATCTAAACAAAAGAGCTACCTAATAAGGTAGCTCTTGTTTTTAATAAGGCATTTCGTTTTTTTTCATTCTTTTCATTGCTTCTGTTGATGCTCTAAACGTTACATCTAGCAGGAATACTGAATTTGAATTCAAATTAAATGGACCAATTGCTTTGCCTTCTTCTAACACCTTAAACAATGTGTAGAAACCTTTTCTAACAGCTTCTATCTCTTCATCGTTCATACTTGCGATTGCTTTAAAGCACTCTTTAGTGAACTCCTTTTTTGTCATCGGTTTCATCATGCGAAATTTAATTTTTAATTTAATTGTAGAATAATTTAAATGTTTCTAACTTAATAGGTCTTGTTGTTATTTGTTTAGGTAAATTCCTTAGGCCTGTTACTAATTTGTAATACGGCTTAATTCTATTACCGTCTTTTTTAATGTAGAAATCAAGGTTGTATATACCTTTCTTTCTCATTATCTCTGCTTGTCTGTAGCACCAGACTTCTGGTTTGATTGCTTTCATAGCATTAAGATTAAGTTGTACAATAAGTTATAGAACACGTGCAATTAAGTGAAATTAAGCTACGTTAAGTGCAAGGCTGTAATATCGAAAAATTAAATAGAAACAACATTTAAAAGCACTATCTTGCAACTATGTTGCTTGATTGTGCTGTGTTGTTTCCATTTTTCGGTATTACATTTATATAGCCTTGCATCAGTAGATTAATTTCTAACTTTGCACACGTTCTATAGCTGTACAACTTAATTTTAATGCTATGCTATGCTATTTCCATACCGCTTTACTAAAGCGGTACAATCCTTGTATCCTTATGTGTAGTTGACACACACAACGTGAAACGGCTTGCCCGTGTGGGTCATTTTCGTAGAAAACAACACCAATGAAATAATATTTATTGCTGTTGACTATTTGAAATTTAAAAAAACTTTGTTTACATTTGTCGCAAAATTACGATTATGTTTAACGATTTACCTTCTAAGGTCATTAAATGGTCTATTGCTGTTATCCTTGTTATGTATGCTCTTGGCATGCTCGGTACAGCTATATCTTCTCTTTTACATTTGTAATTTCTATTATACACTTAATATTTATTATCATTCATTCGTGAATTAAAAGCCGGGATAGTGGGTCCGGTTCAATAAAAGGCAAAAAGCATGTTATTTAAACAATAGCAGAAACTAAAGAATTTTTGTAGAAATAATATAGTAATAATATTGCAGAGAATGCGACATTTTATATTGCTCTGTAACAAGATATCAAAGATTTAGATTATTTTTGCATTCTGAAATTAAAAGTAAAAATAATTATGCCTGAATTATCAGAAAGAGCCGTTCTGATGCCATCGTCACCAATCCGCAAGTTGGCGCCATATGCCAATGAAGCCAAAGCACGCGGCCTCAAGGTTTACCATTTGAATATTGGCCAGCCCGACTTGAACTCACCGGACATTGCACTGGAAGCTATAAAGAAATTTGACCACAAGATATTGGAATATAGTCCAAGCGACGGTTTTCTCTCACTGCGCGAGAAGCTCGTGGAATATTACGACCAGTATCAGATAAAACTGAAACCCGATGACATCATTGTCACTTCAGGTGGTTCCGAGGCTGTACTGTTCGCATTCCTCACATGCTTGAACCCCGGTGACGAAATTATTGTGCCTGAGCCTGCATATGCCAACTACATGGCGTTTGCAATTTCAGCCGGCGCCGTAATACGTCCAATCCGTTCAACAATTGACGAGTCATTCGCCTTGCCTCCAATGGAACGTTTTGAGGAGCTCATCAACGAGCGCACACGCGGTATCCTAATCTGCAACCCAAACAACCCGACTGGTTACCTGTACACACGTAATGAGATGAACCGCATCCGCGACCTTGTGAAAAAGCACAACCTTTTCCTTTTCAGCGACGAGGTTTACCGCGAATTCATCTACACCGGCTCGCCATATATTTCGGCTTGCCACCTCGAAGGCATTGAAGACAATGTGGTGCTTATTGACTCTGTTTCAAAGCGTTACTCGGAATGTGGTATCAGAATTGGTGCATTAATCACCAAGAATACCGCTGTGCGTCAAGCAGTTATGAAATTCTGTCAGGCCCGCTTGAGTCCACCATTGCTTGGACAGGTCATTGCCGAAGCATCAATTGATGCTCCACGTTCATACACCATCAACACCTACGAGCAGTATATTGAGCGCAGAAACTGCCTTGTTGACGAACTGAACAAATTGCCGGGCGTGTACTCCCCTATTCCAATGGGTGCCTTCTACACTGTTGCACGCTTGCCAATTGACGACAGCGACAAGTTCTGCCAATGGTGCCTCACGGATTTCAACTACGAGGGTGAAACAATAATGATGGCTCCGGCATCGGGTTTCTACAGCGAGGAAGGATATGGCAAGAACGAGGTGCGTATTGCCTACGCCATTGACAAGGCCGACCTTAAACGTGCTATATTCCTTTTGGGAAAGGCACTTGAGCAATACCCCGGTCGCATTGAACCATAAGACACAAGTTGTTACATATAACATAAAAATACAGGCTGCCCGTCGGGCAGCCTGTATTTTTATGTTTATGTAACAAAGCTTGTCTTACTCCTCGTAAAGAGACTCCTGAAGTTTCTCGAGTTCCTTAACCTTATCAGACTTGTTGAGGTTATAGTAACAGTTGATGAGGTTTGTCAACCAAAGCTCTGTCTTGTCGGGGCAGTTGGTACGGAGCTTCTCCAACAAAGGAAGTGCCTGGTTGTAGTAACCGTTGAGAATTTCCTTATCCTTTGCAATCTTCTTCTTGTCAGAGAGTTTGGTTGAAGAGTTCTCAACACTGTAGAGATATGCTTTCTGCAAGTAGCAGCGTGCAAGGTTTGAAAGTGCATTCTCATAGTCAGGATCAACCTCCAATGTCTTGTTGTACCACTCGATTGCTGTGTCAAGATCCTCCTTCTGGTGAGGGATATATGCCTTTAAGTATACGAACAAAGGATTGTTAGGGTCACTTGCAACAAGTTCGTCGGCCAACGCGCTGAGTTCATTCTGTAAGCCGTGGCTGTCATAGTACTGGATAAGTGATTGGCTGAAGTAAGCATCGCTTGGATAAAGCACTGTGCCCTCCTTACAGAGATTCAACCAAGTAGCTGTGTCACCAAGCTCAAGAACGGCAACGGTCTTGTAACGGAAAGCCGATGGAGCCATCTGCTTGTTGGCAAGAGCCATGTCTACATGTGTTAGCACCTTGGCATAATCCTCCATCTGCATACCGCAGAGTGCCATATTGTATGCTGCAACAGGTACATTTGTTGTATCCTTTGGCATCACGTCGAGCTTGTACAACTTGTCGGCTGTGTCAATGAACATCTTGAAAAGGTCATATGCCTTGTTGTAATCCTCGTTGCCATAGTAGTATGCACCGGCATTGTAGAACTGGCCATACTGCTGCATGTATGACATCTTGAGGAATTCTGCATAACGTGGTTTCACGCGACCCTTTGCATCGGGAAGCACATCGCACTCCTCGCACTTTGCAAGGTCATAACCTACTTCGTATGTATAAGAATAGAGCAACTCTTCATTGAAGGCCCCACCCTCTACACGCTTGTTGTTCTCGTTTGAGATAACAGCCTGCTTTGCACTTGCGCTTACATACCACACATATGCATCCTTGTTCACCAATGAATTCTTGAGCACCGGCTTCAAAGAGTTTGCCGCACCGATTGGATCGGACTGCATGTTCATTTCAGCATCATTCACAACACTCATAAGAGCCTTGATCTGTCTCTTCTGCTCCTTGAGTTCCTCCTTTGAAAGTTCCTGGCCAAACGCAAATGTTGCGCCAAGAACCATTGCTAAAGACAATACTAATTTTTTCATATCAATCTCGTTTAATAATTATGTGTTAGTTATTCATTGTTTGTGTTTTCTGTTTCAACGACATTGGCATCTTCCACAACATTTGTGTTATCAATTACCTCCTCGCTTTCGGTCTCGTGTGTAACCTTGCATACAGAACCTATGCAGTCGTTCTTCTTGCCAAGGTTGATAATACGCACACCCTGTGTTGCACGTCCCTGAACAGGAATCTGGTCAACCGATGTGCGGATGGTGATACCTGATTTGTTGATAATCATCAAATCGTTATCGTTGTTTACATCCATGATAGCAACAAGCTGGCCGGTCTTCTCGGTTACCTGCAGTGTCTTCACACCCTTACAGCCACGTCCCACTGTAGGGTAATCGTCGGTAGCCGAGCGCTTACCATAACCCTGCTCCGAGAGAACGAGCAGACTGTGCTCGACATCGTCCTGCTTTGGCAATACAACCATGCCTACAACCTCGTCGTCCTCGGCTATGTCCATACCCTTGACACCGGTTGCTGTACGTCCCATGGCACGCACTGTGCTCTCGTTGAAGCGGACAGCCTTACCGCCACGGTTTGCAAGGATAATGTCGCTGTCGCCGTCGGTGAGAGCAACTGAGATAACCTTGTCGTCCTCGCGGATGGTGATGGCAATGATACCGTTTGCACGTGGACGTGAATACTGCTCCAGACTTGTCTTCTTGATGATACCGTTCTTGGTACAGAATACAATATTGTGGCTCTCGATGAAGTTCTTATCGGCGAGTGTTGTCACACGTACAAATGCGTTCACTGCATCATCGGCATCAATGTTGAGCATATTCTGTATTGCGCGTCCCTTTGAGTTCTTGTTACCCTCGGGAATCTCGTAAACCTTGAGCCAATAGCACTTGCCTCGCTGTGTAAAGAACAGCATTGTGTTGTGCATTGTAGCTGTGTAGATATACTCGATGAAGTCGCTGTCGCGTGTGTCGCTTCCCTTTGAGCCTACACCGCCACGGTTCTGTGCACGATACTCGGTGAGAGGTGTACGCTTGATGTATCCCAAGTGAGATATTGTAATGACCATCTCGTCATCGGCATAGAAATCCTCGGGGTTGAAGTCGCTCGATGCGCTGTAATCAATCTTGCAACGGCGCTCGTCGCCATACTTCTCCTTGATCTCGTTGAGCTCGTCCTTGATGACCTGCTTGCAGAGCTCGTCATCGGTGAGGATTGCGTTGTAGTACTCAATCTTACGCATGAGTTCGTCATACTCGGCATGCAGTTTATCCTGCTGTATGCCGGTGAGCTGTCCAAGACGCATCTCAACGATAGCAGCAGCCTGGACCTCGGTCAGGTTGAAGCGCTCCATAAGAGCTACGCGGGCATCAGCAGGTGACTTGGCAGCCTTGATAAGACGTACAACCTCGTCAATGTTGTCAGATGCAATAATCAATCCCTCGACAATGTGTGCACGCTCTTCGGCCTTGCGGAGCTCGTACTTTGTACGGCGTATAACAACGTCGTGACGGTGCTCGACAAAGTTGCTGATGCAGTCCTTGAGTGTAAGCAACTGTGGACGACCCTTTACAAGAGCAATACAGTTCACGCTGAACGATGTCTGCAATGAGCTCATCTTGTAGAGCTTGTTGAGGATTACGTTGGCATTGGCATCGCGCTTCACGTCAATTACAATGCGCATACCCGACTGGTCAGACTCGTCGTTGATATTGGAGATACCATCAATCTTCTTCTCGTTGACCATTGAGGCGATATCCTTGATAAGCTCCTCCTTGTTCACGTTATAAGGAATTGCTGTTACAACAATCTTCTCATGTGTACCAGACTCAATCTCGGCAACAGCACGCATTATCACGCGGCCACGGCCAGTCTCATATGCATCGCGCACACCGTTGAGTCCAAAGATGTCGCAACCTGTAGGGAAATCGGGAGCCTTGACATACTCCATCAATCCATCGGTGTCAATCTCGGGGTTGTCAATGTATGCAACGCAGGCATCGAGCACCTCGCTGAGGTTGTGTGTTGGAATGTTTGTTGCCATACCCACGGCAATACCCGATGAACCGTTCACAAGAAGGTTTGGGATACGGGTTGGCATAACAGTAGGCTCTTCAAACTCGTCGTTGTAGTTAGGTTGGAAATCTACAGTCTCCTTGTAGAGGTCCTGCGCGAGTTCCTCACCAATCTTGTGAAGGCGAGCCTCGGTATAACGCATCGCAGCAGGCGAGTCACCATCGATAGAACCGAAGTTTCCCTGGCCATCAATGAGTGGATAGCGCATCACCCAGTCCTGAGCCATACGTACAAGCGCACCATACACTGATGAATCACCGTGTGGGTGGTACTTACCAAGTACATCACCGACGGTACGCGCCGATTTCTTGTATGGCTTGTCCGATGTATTGCCAAGTTCCATCATACCGTACAGGATACGACGGTGCACAGGTTTCAAGCCATCGCGCACATCGGGCAAGGCACGAGCCACAATCACCGACATTGAATAGTCAATGTATGACGACTTCATCTCCTCCTCGACGTTGACTTTAATAATTCTGTCGTTCTCAATCATTTAAAATAGTGTTATTTAATTATTATTATTGTGTTTTATACCTTATATATATAAATACATCGCTAAATTACTTAAATTTGCAGAAAGAAACAAGAGTTTTAAGTTTTATTAAGCCCTGAGAACGCCATAATTCCGTTTTTAAGGGCAAAACCGCTTAAAACGGCCAAAAAAGGGCAATAACAAGACGCTGAGATTCCAATTTTCAACTCACATCCCGGGCATGGTAAAGAATTTCAAAAAATCAGCAACCAGCACCATACATGGAAAACTCATCAACGGCAGCTGCGACAAGCAGAACGCGGCTCACGAAATTATTCAAAGAATAGAAAAGCCATTATAATAAATTTCACTATCTTCGCAGAAGAAAACACAACAGCAAAAACTGCAAAATAACAATTTACAAAATTATATTTTATATGCGAGTTGACATTATTACAACATTCCCCGAGATGATGGAGAGCTTCTTCAACTCATCGATAATGGGTCGTGCACAACGCAACGGATATGCCGAAATTTGTTTACATAATTTACGTGATTATACAACAGACAAGCATCGCAAGACCGATGACTATCCCTTTGGCGGATGCGCAGGACTTGTAATGAAAATTGAGCCAATTGACAATTGTATAAAACACTTGAAGAGCCAGAGAAACTATGACGAGGTCATTTATACCACCCCCGACGGACAAGTTTTTGACCAGCCAATGGCAAATTCACTCTCCATGAAGGAAAATCTCATCTTTTTGTGCGGTCATTACAAAGGAATCGACCACCGCATACGCGAACACTTGATTACTAAAGAGATAAGTATCGGAGACTATGTTTTGACAGGCGGCGAATTGGCAGTTGAGGTAATATGCGACGCCGTCATTCGCCTAATTCCGGGCGTAATTTCGGACGAAACATCAGCCTTGAGCGACTCTTTCCAGGACAATTTGCTCGCCCCTCCTGTATACACCCGCCCGGCCGAGTACAACGGATGGAAAGTACCCGATGTGCTACTCTCTGGTCACGAAGCAAAGATACGTCAATGGGAGTTTGAACAGTCACTCGAGCGCACCAAACTACTGCGCCCCGATTTGTTGAAATAACAAGAAAAATATTGACACAATTACATTTGTATATACAAAGTTAAATCGCAAAACATTTGTAATTTCGGCCATAATATACAGCAAATAAAAAAAGCAATAATATAGAAGTTACCCCAGCAATCCTGCCATATGAGCAAAGCGAAGTATCTCTATATTATCACCTAAAAAAAATGACTCTTGCCTCAAGCAAAAGTCATTTTTTATTTTAAAATAATCAGTGTTATATCAAATCTCCAACGCTCCAATAAGTTCCTGAACTGAGCTCATATTGTGACGCACCAGGTAATCCTCGATATAATCAACAATTTCGCCCGTAACAGCAGGGTTCATAAAGTTCGCCGTGCCCACCTCAATGGCACTTGCACCGGCAAGCAGGAACTCAATGGCATCGGCACCGGTGGTGATGCCACCAATACCCACCACAGGAATCTTCACGGCCTTTGCAACCTGCCACACCATACGCAGAGCGATTGGTTTCACAGCAGGACCACTCATACCACCGGTAATTGTAGAAAGCACCGGGCGACGCTTCTCTGAGTCGATAGCCATACCAAGCAAGGTATTGATAAGCGAAACGCTGTCGGCACCCGCGCCCTCAACAGCACGGGCTATTTCTGTGATATCGGTCACATTGGGAGAGAGCTTAACAATCAGAGTCTTTGGATAAACCTTGCGCACAGCAGCTACAACCTCGGCAGCCGACTGCGGCAACACACCGAATGCCATACCGCCCTGCTTAACGTTAGGACAAGAGATATTCAGCTCGATACCAGGAATCTTATCGAGAGCAGCCACCTTCTCGGCGCAAGCCACATAATCCTCGATACATGCACCCGACACGTTTACAAGCACATTAGTATCAAAATCCTTCAACTGCGGATAGATATTCGCCGCAAAATAATCGACGCCCTTGTTCTGCAATCCTACAGCATTGAGCATTCCCATAGGAGTCTCGGCACTGCGTGGGTAGGCATTGCCTTCGCGGTGGTTAAGGGTAGTACCTTTTACAATAAAGCCACCCAACTTGTTCAAATCGACAAAATCGGCAAATTCAAGACCGTAGCCGAAAGTTCCCGATGCGGTAAGAACTGGATTCTTCAGTTCCAGACCGCCTATTTTAACATCTGTCTTTACCATTTCAGTTCATCAATTGAAAATACCGGACCATCTGTACAAACACACTTGTGCCCCTCCTTTGTATCCTCTACACAGCAGAGACACGCACCAAGGCCACACGCCATCTTGTTCTCAAGCGAAACCTCGCAAGCGATGCCGTTCTCACGCGCATAGCGTGCAACAGCCATCATCATAGGCTTTGGACCACAGGTATATATATAATCATATTTCTCGGCAAGCAACGAATGGTTAGTCACATAACCCTTCTCGCCAAGCGAGCCATCCTCGGTTGTATACTCAACCCTGCCAAGAGCCTCATATGCCTCACGACGATACAAATCCTTTGCCGAGCGCGCACCAATGAGGATTGTAAACTCGTGGCCGCCTTTCTTCAACTCCTCGGCAAGGTAGTACAAAGGAGCAGAACCTACGCCACCACCTACAAGCAGATATTTTTTACCGGCCTCTACAGGCATTGTAAAGCCATTGCCAAGTGGCAACAGAGTGTTCACCTTGTCACCGGCCTTAAGCGCCCCAAGCCACTTTGTACCATCACCTACAACCTGCACCAAAAAGCCGATCTCATTCTTTCCGGCATCAAAACTATGCACCGAGATTGGGCGGCGCAACACAACTGTAGGCGTCTGGTCAATACGGAGCTCGGCAAATTGTCCGGGACGTACCTCAGGGAAAGGAGTCTCACTTGCCATCACCAACAGAACACAGTTGGCATTGACCTGCTGCACCTCCTTAACTACTAAATCGACAAGAACTTTTTTCATATCGAAAATGTTGGATATTATTTATAATGTGTTTTAATGTCTATTTGTGCGAAGATAGCATAATTTTACTCCACACACAAGCAAATAAAAAAAATGTTGGAACGCGCCAACATTTTTATCTCAAGTTTCTTGGGGCCATACACCCGTCAAGTTAGAGAATGACATACAGACCATTAGCATTTTCAAACCATAGCCATCAGTTCTTCTCAGGAACCAGCGTCTCATACGTACCGTCACTGTAGTATATACGTATCTCCTTTATTTTCTTCTCAGTCTGCAATGCAGCCATCTGCGCCACACGGTTAACTTGCTGACGCCTTGGGCGAGGTTCGCTCACATTTTTATCACGCACAGACTGCTGCACCGTAGCCCGCCGAGGCTTAGTTTCTTCCACCACAGGCAACTCAGGCTCTTCGGGAGCCGCAAAAAGAGAATTCTCCACCTGTGGAACCGACACTTGCTGCGGGAATAGCGACTCGCGCAACGTATCAACGGCCGGCTCCACAGCCGCCTGACGCACCGGCGCCTCTCCCACACCGGTCATAAGCCACTTCATATCCACACCTGGGAATGCATCATATATCTTAAGCATAACCTCAAGACTTGGTTTGTTGCGCCCGCTTATGATATGCGACACCGACGCGCGCTGTATACCGGTTTTCTCGGCAAACTGCGATGGCGACAAATCATAGCATTTCATTAACAATTCAATTCTCTCACGTTCATTCATAATTGTATGCAATATTTACGCGTTACAAATGTTTCTCACTTATCATCTACAAAGATATTACAAAATAACCAATCTGCAAAACCATAAACCGAAACAATATTAAACACTATTATTTACAATATTAAAACATTTATAAACCAAACAAATTGACAGATTAAATACGCCAACTGCACTCACCCACGCACAGCCATGATACACAACATCCAGCAACCTGCATCACAACATATATACAACAAACTTGAACAAAATCTTCTAATATATTGATTTTCCAATATATACATTGCAAATAAGTGGTAAAATATGCAATTAACGCATTTTGATTTACAAACAGCAGCAAAATAATATAACAAAAACTACAACCACGCGCGTATTAATCATTGGTTTTCAGCAAATTACATGCCGCTTGATTAAAATGTATATATTTTGCATATAGCTATAAACACTGTTGATAACTCGCTGTTGATAAACCAAACACAAACTCTTGACACTGGTCAAGTTAAAACAACATTTGTATACACAGCAAGTAAGCATACACCACACCACCCTTTCTAAAACTATATTACACCAAACAAATATTACATTTGTTACACCAAATATTCACTGCATTTTACATTTGTATTTATTAAAGAACCAAATAATTATTCATTTTAGCTCAATATATCATCCTATAATTGCCGGGTAAACCAACCTCAAGAGAATAATTACGGAAAACGCGAAAAAATTATGGGGAAAACAGGAATTTTGGATTCTCAGGGCCTTAAAACAGAGCCAACACACTAATACACAACGAATTATCCAACAAATTAATGTACATATAGAATCTTAAACGGGGAAAAGCACTATTACAAGGACAAAATAAGACCTTCACTCGGGGTGAACGAGCAGATTCTCTTCTGCCGTATACAAGCGGTAATACTAATTTGTTTACCTCATCCAGACAGCAGCACACCCAAAGCCTGTCACTGTACAAGTAGAGAAAAAACAAAAGCATTATACAATCTCCTATCTCTGCTATTTCTGTTCTTAATTATGATTTGCGAAAACAGGAGGGCTCGTGAATTCAAAGCGTAAATCCAGAAATGTCCTGGAAAATTGCAGAGTAACACATGCATAAAAACACAAAAAGCCTGCCCCTATTACAGAGCAGGCCAATACCAAAACCACAGCGCTGTCAAAGCGCTGACGGTAGTTTATATTATTCAATTACAATTTTACGTGCACCGGTTGCTGTTACAACAACATATACACCTTTAGAGAGAACCGGCATGCCGGCTTTGTCGCCACCATACACTTTTACACCCGAAACAGCGTAAACCTCGCACCAATCGCCGTCATCAACAATCTCGTCAATTCCAGTAGAAAGGAGCGCTACCTCCACGTAATCAGAGTAAGCCGATGAAGCGTCACCATCCGAAGCCTTCACTCTGTAAAGGTATACGCCGCCCTCTTCAAGATTCTTGAACTCATAGCTTGTAGCTGCAGTTGTAACAGTTTTTACAAGTTCCCTCTTGACAGAAGTCTCTTTACAAACGTTTAAATTATCAACCTTCACACGCTTGTTACCGGTTGAAGATTCAGTATGCAGAGCCACGAAGAAAAGACCTTCAACATCTGCCGAGAATGAAATCTTTTCATTTGTCCCTGTAATATTAAAATCCTCGTATGAAACAAGTTCTACACTCTCATCATAATACTCAACCGTAAGAACCACACCTGCATCCTTAGTGTTATAAAGTGACGCATCAAGCGTTGTAACGATATTACCCGATGCCTCTAACCAAGGAGTGAGCAGCGTACCGAATTTCTTTGACGAGCCAATGCGCAGAACACCGCTCTCGCTATATACATTCTCGCACTCCCATCCTGTTGAAGACATATAGCCATCAATAGTCTCCTCTTTCAAAGTATTGTTTGCGGCTGTACAATTCATGAAATCCTCGCTCAACAAAACCTCCTTGTCACCAGCACCACTTGCTGCACCAGACTGCTTGTAGAGTTCAACCGTATACTCTGTCGCATCCTCCACTGCATCCCAATTCGCAACAAACGAATTGCTTGTAACATCAATTGCAGGCAACGCTCGGGGAACACCGGCAAATGTACCAGCCATAAAGTTGAACGAGATAATGTCATTCTGATACTTGATATTGGTGATTGGCTTGTTCATATACCCACCTGTATAAACCTTGGCAGCAGGGATTGAGGTATTCGTCAACTCTGTATTTCCACTTGTTCCAGGCCACACATCACCCTTGAGGCTGGCCACGAACTGGCTTGAATTGCTATTTGAATATGGCAACAGCTCATTATCGGCAGGTATCAATGTATAGCGTGGGTGATTCTTTGTCGTGTTGATGGTATTGTTGTCCCAAGCCGACTTAAGATAATCAACATGAATCACAAGCATACCGCTACCGAACAGATAGGTGTCCCAACCCTCCTGCTTGCGGTTCTCAAGAATATAATACTCATTCTTGTTCGCATCGTTCACTACCTTGTAGCCCACGCCACCCTGTGTAAGAGGCGCCATTGAATAAGTATCCTTTGAGTTTATCTCAACAAGATTTCTCCAGCCGCACATATCTCTCTGGTATGCACTGTAGCCTACAGGAACATAACCCTCGGCAGCATAGTTGCCCTGATCCATCACATCCCAGTAGTCCATACCCCAGTTACCGCTCTCGTATGTGGTATCATAGATATCGTGCAAACCAAGGCAGTGTGAGAACTCATGGCAGATGAGACCGATACCGGCCATTGTCTTGCCAATCTTTGATTCATAGTCCTCATTATATACAAGCTCACCGCTGCAGGCGTATGTGTCGCACTTAACGCCATCAACGGTAATTGTACCGGCCTGGGCACTCAGCTGCCACTGGTGTGGCCAAACAGTATTTGCATCGGCACTATAAGACTCGGAATATCCGGCATAAATACAGTAGATAAACTCCACCTCGCCGTCCTTATTGTTGTCGCATGCCGCGAAGTCAAAGCCGGCAACATCGGCCTTTTGGATACCCTCCTTAACCATGTAAGTTGGTTTCTTGTCATCACCGCTACTGTCATTGCCACCATAGTATGACATATTGTTGTCCAATGTAACAATGTCAGTTACAATAAAATTGGGACGGAACTTGCCATCAGACTGCGCTATGAAATAGTCGCGTGCACTGCCAATGCTGTTGGCAATGGTATTCTCATATACATAATCCTTTGTATTGAGGATATTGTTGAAATCCTCCTTTGTATATGTAAACTTTGTATCCTTGAACTGCACCAGCAACACAGCAATGTTCACATCACCCTCGGGGACAATCTGCGAACCGGCCTTCTGCGCAGCAGCCTTGTATGCCACCGAGCGCACACAGCTTGCTTTTGCAATATCGGCCTTCATTGCTGAAAAGTCTATCGATGACAGCACCTCTCTCTCGGCAGCGCTGCGTACTGCACTGTTATGCGCAAGGCACTTTGTTGATACAAAACCACCATTGCTGAATTTTGCATAGCAATAGTCACCGTTCACCTCCTTGACCAAAGGCTTGCCATCGGCTGTCGCATAATAGTGAAGCGCCTCGTCACCGGTGAGCATCACTGTCAGCTCTGTACCGTCCGACTGCTTCACGGTAAAAGGTTTGCGGTAAGCAGGCGCAGCAAATGCCGACACCATTACAAAAGCCGCAACCACAAAAAGTAAAAATTTTCTCATTATTCAATACATTAATTTTGCCATAAAAAGGGACAAAGCCCTTTCTTGGCAAAATTAATAAATATTTTCTATATATTCTATATATAGAAGGCGTCAATTTCTTCCACCAGCACCTTTCTCCGTTCCGCTGACTCCGACAAAGTATATACTCACCCCAATGAGCAACAACGACAGCAGAATCACAGGTTCAAATTTATCCACACCGGTAATGAACGACACCACCGACGCCACAATCAACGTGACATATCCATATATTGCAACAACCGTGCTGTTCAGGTATTTGAGTCCTATCGGAATAAGGAAATACGTTATCACCGTGGGGAACACAAGCACAAAAGCAAGCACCAGCAACGGCTTTGACTTGACGCCACCTTCGAACATCGGTGCCGAGAAACCGAATATCCAGGTAAACAACAAGGCGACCACTGCAGCCGATAGGAATGTGTAACGCAGAATTGTCATTCTCGAAAGATGTCCCACCATCCTTGCCGAGAACACTAGATACACCGCATATATTATTGAAGCGGCAATGGACAACATGTTGCCCAACAATGGTTTGTCGGCCACAGCACGGTTAGGTTCGGCCAATATACAAAGCATTGCACCCGCAAAACCCACTGCAATTCCCATCAGTTTGCGCGCATCTATCCCCTCATGGAAAATAACCGCCGAGGCCACCACAACCCAAAGCGGCTGCATCGCATTGAAAATGGCAAAACTCACAGGCGTAGTGTGGCTCAAGCTCACGGCATAGAGCGACATATACCCGAAAATACCCGCACCTCCAAGCAGTATCAGCTTCATCTTGTCCTTGAACGTAACCACCTCGGGCTTTGCAAATATGCCCACAATCCAGAACACCACGGCGCCAAATACCAGACGCAATGTCACACTGCTTATCGGGGCTATCCACAGCGGAAGCAGATAGCCCATTGCATTGACATTCAATCCACTCAACACCCTCGCCGTGAACAGCGAGAGCGAACCTTTCGTATAGTTATTCATACCTCTCCTCTCTACGTTTATTACGCACATTCATCAATGACAGCACAATGAGCGCCGCAAATCCCAGCAAAGCATTGAAGGCAAACGGGAAGCGCTCACCCCTCACACCCAGCAAATCCTGCACCCAATCGACCACAAACGGAGCAATCACTATCGCCACATAATTCATAGACATGAGCAATGCAAGCGCATACGTCACACGTTGGGGCGACGCCAGCTCCGCAGTCCTGTCATAGACATAAGGTTGCGCCATGCCATAACCGAAGCCTGTTGCCACGCAACCAATCATCACAAACAGCAGCGAATGGTTGTAGAAAATGTCAATCAGGCCCAATGCAATGAGCAGCAGCGACCATATCAGGATATTCCGCCCGAACATATCCACCAGGCGGTTTATGAAGAAGCCGGGCAACATCATTGCAAGAAAGAATACCGATGTCACCACACCCACTACGCCACTGTCATAGCCATATTTGCCAAGCAGAAACGGCAGGTTAATGCTCACAGCCATAACAAGATAAGTTATGAACAGATAGTAGAGCATGTACTTTACAAGCGGCACATATTCAATGCGGCCTCCACTCTGCACCACGGTATCTCCTTGCCCGCCATGCTGCCCGATGCTCTTCTCGGCACGCCTTATCGCCGGCACCAACACTATCGATACAACCGGCAACAGATACACCAGGAACGGCAGGCGCCACTGCACATCGGCAAGCCAGCCTGCAACAGCCGTTGCAATGACAAGCGTAATGTTTGTTATTGCCGACACATATCCGTACTGCCTGGTACGCTCCTTGCCACTGAAGAACATTGACACCAGCGAAGTGGAGAAAGGAATTATTATTCCCGCACCCACGCCAAGCATGGCACTCACCGCAACCAACTGCCCTATCGTACCCGCCACAAAATACAATGCACCACTTAAAAGAAACAACCATAAACCAATGTATAACAACTTGATATATCCGATCCTATTGCTTATATAACCCGCAAAAAGTATAAAAGGAATTATAAGCAATGAGGGCAAGGTGGTGAGTAACTGCAAATCAAGGTCGGTTGCTTTTGGGAATATTGTCGCAAGCTTCTCAAGTATGGGCGAAACGGCCAGACCGGGCAATGACGTAAGCGCCGCCACCGACCATATTCCAAGCAACGCCCAAATTGTTATCACCCCCTTACCGGTATTCACGCCTGACATAAACGTCGGTTTTGTAGCATTCTCATCTTTTTTCATAATCGGAACTCATTTTTATGACAGATTCATAACAAGCACAAGCGCATAAATGTTGCAACCTTAAAAAAATCAAAACCACGAACCATCAACGCAGAGCCAATGTTTGAATGGTACAACAGTTTCCACAAAACAACATTTTATTAACCATTTAAAAAGAAGAATGATGAAAGAAGAAAATTGCAAGACAACAATGTGTGCACCTGTGTTCGGTTCGGAAGAGATGCTCAAGAGCGCTCCATGCGACAAGATACCACAGCACCCAACCACTCCCGAAATCGCCTACCGCATGGTGAAGGACGAGACTATCGCACAAACCCAGCCACGCTTGAACATGGCAACGTTTGTGACAACATACATGGATCCTTACGCCACCAAGCTGATGAACGATGCCATTGACATCAACTACATCGACGAGACCGAATATCCCCGCGTTGCAGTTATGTGCGCCAAGTGCATCAACATCATCGCCAACCTGTGGAACAGCCCCGAGCAGGCCAAGTGGAAGGCCGGAGCATTGGGCATAGGTTCAAGCGAAGCCTGCATGCTTGGTGGCGTGGCAGCGTGGCAACGATGGAAAAAACGCCGCACAGCCCAAGGCAAGCCTTGCGACAAACCGAACTTTGTCATCTCGGCAGCCTATCAGGTAGTATGGGAAAAGTTCGCACAGCTGTGGCAGATTGAGATGCGCACCGTGCCCCTCAGCAGCGAAAAGCTCACACTCGACCCCAAGGACGCCATTGCCATGTGCGACGAGAACACCATCTGCGTCGTGCCCATCATGGGTGTGACCTGGACAGGACTCAACGACGATGTCAAGGCCCTCAACGATGCACTCGAGGAGTACAACAAGAAGACCGGCTACGACATCCCCATCCATGTCGATGCAGCATCGGGCGGTTTCATCATGCCGTTCATCAACCCCAGACTTGAGTGGGATTTCCGCCTCAAATGGGTACTCTCCATCAGCACCAGCGGCCACAAGTACGGCCTTGTATATCCAGGTTTGGGTTGGGTAATCTGGAAAGACAAGAAGTTCCTCCCCGACAGCATGTCATTCAGCGTCAACTACCTTGGTGCCGATGTCACACAGGTTGGCCTGAACTTCTCGCGCCCCGCAGCACAGATTCTTGGACAGTATTACCAGTTCATACGTCTTGGATTCGAGGGCTACAAGGACATACAGAGCAACTCAATGGAGGTGGCAAAGTACCTGCATAGCGCCATTGGCAAGATGAAGCCATTCCAGAACTACAGTACCGAGGTGTGCAACCCGCTCTTCATCTGGGAGATGAAGAAGGAACATGCAAAGCAGGCCAAATGGACACTTTACGATTTGCAGGACAAGTTGCGCCAGAACGGTTGGATGGTACCGGCCTACACCTTGCCAAAGACACTTGAGACAACCATCGTGATGCGCATTGTGGTGCGTCAGGGCTTCAGCCGCGACATGGCCGACCAGTTGCTTGGCGATATCGAGGCTGCAGTAGCCGAGCTTGAGAAACTGCAGTACCCCACACCGTCGCGCCTCAGCATCGAGAGCAACATCAAGGTCAAGGGTACAGTCTACACCCACACGGGAAAGTGAACTGAAAGCTGAAAGGTTAAAGGTAAAAACGAAAAGTTTGTCATACTGAACGTAGCGAAAGATGACAAAAACAAATAACATAATAACGAATAATTATGGACAGGGATAGAAGGATTACACGCGAGGAACTGAAGGCAGCCCTCTATGAGGCATACAGGCGTTTCAAAGGAAACACCGGCGGCAAGAATGCCGACTACATACCATATCTTGCCAATGTAGACAAAGACCTTTTCGGCATATCAATTTGCCTGAAGGATGGCGAGGTACTCACAGTGGGTGACTGTAACTATCGGTTCGGCATTGAGTCAATATCCAAAGTAGCAACGGCACTGCTGGTGCTCAAGGAGTACGGACCCGAAACAATCATCGACATGATTGGTGCAGACGCAACCGGAATGCCTTTCAACTCCATACTGGCGATACTGCTGGAGAACGAGCATCCTTCTACCCCTTTGGTAAATGCAGGGGCTATATCTGCCGTGAGTATGGTTTGCCCGGTTGGCAACAGCCGCGGGAAGTGGGAGACAATTGTGCATAACATCACCGAGCTGTGCGGCAGCGAGCCGCATCTGATAGACGAGCTCTACAAGTCCGAGAGCGTGAGCAACCACAACAACCGCGCCATCGCATGGTTGCTTAAAGGTTACGACCGCATATACGACGACCCAGAAATGTCGCTCGACCTGTACACTCGCCAATGCTCACTGGGCGTGACAGCCACACAGCTCTCTACCATGGCAGCGACCATCGCTTTCGGCGGATATAACCCTGTGACAAAAAGGAGAGTCTTCCCTGCAACGCTTGGCGAGAAGATAACATCCATGATTGCCAGTGTGGGAATGTATGAATACACAGGCGACTGGATGTTCAGGACAGGCATACCTGCCAAATCGGGCGTGGGCGGCGGTATCATCGGTGTACTTCCCGGCATCTTTGGTATAGCCGCATTCGCGCCACCAATTGACAAGGCCGGCAACTCTGTGAAGGCACAGCTCGCCATCCGCTACATAATGGAAGAATTGCGGCTCCACATCTTCAACGGCGAACGCGCCGTGATGGTAGAGCACCAACCCGCTCCTGTATAAATGACAAGAGGATAGACTTCATTGGTCTATCCTCTTGTCATTTATATTAACGTGAGTTCAATATAAGCTAAATCAAATCGCGATCCTGTCATCCCGATAGAGCGTAGCGACGAAACTTAGTTCGACAATGCTTGCAGCAGTTGGTTACACGTAGCGCAGGCGAAGTTTGCGCCGTGTAGGTTGCGATAAGCAAGGATTGTCAAAGGATCTCAAAAATATCGTAAAATGAGATTCCTCACACAAGGTTGACTTTGGCCCCTACGGGCGTAGATCTTCGATTCAGAATGACAAAACTTAGTTTTGTTATCGGCGAGTTCATTAGCGGCTGGTCGCACGAAGCATGGATGAAAATCATGCCGTGCGGGTCGCTAAGAAATGAACGAGCCAATGACATTGCAAATATAGAATCAAAATACACTAAATTTTAGTATAGATTCTTATATCGAACTCAAGTTATATTATTATTTTCAATCAATATACTTTACCTTTCCCATATCCCTGGGCTTCGCCTCTGGCATATCACCCTCGGGGTAACCCATTGAAATACACAAAGAGAGTTCATACCCCTCGCTGAAACCGAGCTTTGACAAAACCTGCTCGTTACCCTCGGCCATTAGTATATAACGCACCGGGCTACCCAGGCAAACAGTGCCTACACCAAGAGCATTTGCCGAGAGCATCATATTCTCGGCCAACAAACCACAGTCGTATGCCGAAAAATCGTAACCCTTGTCACGGGCAATGAACACCCACACAGGAGCATTGTAGAAACAACCCGCAGCACGCTCGCCGCCAACGGTTGCCATCAGAGCCTTAATCTCGCTTTGCAACTCGGGATTCTCCACCACACGCACCTCCCACGACTGCTTGTTCTGTCCGTTAGGTGCATTGATGCCACACTCCATAATCCGGTTCAACACCTCGCGAGGCACAGCCTGCTGCTTGTAGTTCCTTATACTGCGGCGCGACATCATATTATCAATCACCGCAGCGCTTTTGCATTCACTCTTTTCCATACACTCGTTTTTTGTACACTTTGTAGCGCAGTCGCCACCATTACACTCTTTTTTGCAGCCGGCCTCACCACCACCGCATGCCACGGCTGCCACCAACGACAAACCACAAGCCAAAGTCTTGAATAAATTCATACGCGTTAAGATTTATATACCTCGCAAAGATAACAAGCTTTCACATTTTCAAAGAAAAATGGTGCTTATTTTTTATTAAATGATAGGAAACGTCATCCTTAGCAAAGAAATAGCGCTGTTAACAATCATTCAACGATAAGGTACAATTTGTGCAAAACACTATTCCTCGTATATATGAACGTACCTTTTCTCGTCTAAAATAAATTTCTGTTCAAAAGGAAAAATATATTTATTTTCCGGTATTCCCGGTGGTGTAATTCTCACCTTGCTCACCTCTACAATGGAGTATGCTTTTACAGTATTGTTACTTATAAAAAGAATTGTCGATAAAGAATCGAACATCGTCTTTTTGTCACATACACGTCTTAATATTTTCGACATTTTAAGATTGACAAAATCTTCTCTTTCTACATTGAAATAAGGATAAATCAAACATATACTGTCATACTCTCCTTCGCAGTAATCTGCAAAAGAGAATGGTCTCCCAGTTTGTTGTTTTACAAGTTGTAATTCAAGTCTAGGTTCTCTTGGACTGCAACCAATCAATAAAAACATGCTAATTGCAAGCACTGCAATCTTATTCAAGAATTTTAAGCCTTCCATTATCTGCTGCATCTATTACTTGATTTAAAAGTTCTTCTTCGCTCCAACCGTTGATAATCGCTTGGTTTCCTAAATGGTATCCGATGGAGTTGTTGTGTAAATCCATCTCTTTTTCATAAACATCATTGCCGGAATCACTTTCATGTGCATCTCCAAATTCTTTTGCGTAAGGAGATTTAAACCCTGCATCCTTTTGGTTTAGTGCACACCAATAGCAATGCCTTACAGCATCGCCATATCCGTTTTTCGTCCCTCCCAATTCTCTTCCAACTCTTTTCGCTTTTCTGCATTTATATTAAACATATCTGCAAAAAAAAGGATGCCTAGTCACAAAGTTCTTTTCATCTTTTGAAAGTGTTTTGTAAGCGTCATAAGGTCCATTCTCCTTTGGCCTTATCTCACCATTCTTACCATCTTCAAAGGCTGTGGCAATTTCAAAAATACTTGGTCTTCTCATACAAATAAATTTTAAGGTTAATGTTACCGCAAAATTACTGTATGATTCCCGCGACAAGGTTGCTGAACTGCCACTTTCTTATATCACAAATATACAACCTCAAAAAGCGATTGTCAATACTCTGTAAAGACAAGTACGTTATATTTAGTTTATTTTAACACCGAGGTACTAAAAAAACAGGACAACCAATCAACTTATATTGACCAGTTGTCCTGTTAATTATTCTTTTGTATAATCAATACTCCTCCTCGTCGAAGAAGTAGTACTCCTCATTTGTACCGGTGTCGGCATAAAACTGTCCCATGTTTGCAGCGTAGAACGCACCACGCTCGGTTGCCATCTTCTTTGGGTCGGGGATTATGCCCACGCGCATAAGGTCGAGCCTGTCGGCATCAAAGCACGCATCAACCGTGGGGTTGCCCGTTCTGTGGCACACTGTGTGCAGTTCACACGCCTTGCCAAGCAACGCAAACTCCTCGTCAGTGAGCCACGCAAGCAATGTACCGCGCAATGCTGGCAGGTTCTCGGCTGCACGCTTGCCGTGCTCAATGTCCTCCCAGTTGTCGACGCGCCACTTGTCGTGCAAGTAGGCAAAGAGGCGAACAACAGTCCTGTTCACCTCGTCGGTAGCCAACAGCAAGCCATTGCGCTCCACCCGCTCCCAGTGCGAAACACCATGGCACACGCCAAGCGACCAGCCCTCGTTAGAAAACTGCTTTACCTTTTCAATCAATGAGTCGATATTCTTCACCACCGGTTTTATCTTTTAGCCAATTATTGCAAAATATTACTTCTTCAAGAAACAGGTCTTCAGCACGATGCTGCTGCCGTCAATCTTGCAGTCAACCTCCTCGGGATTCTCGGTAAGGCGAATGCTCTTCACCTTTGTTCCACGCTTTATTACCATTGACGAGCCCTTCACTTTAAGGTCTTTGATTACTGTCACAGCATCACCGTCGAACAACTCGACACCATTGCTGTCACGTGCAACATCAGGAGTCTCCTCTACTGTATCATCTGCACTGAACTCATGGGCACAATCGGGGCACACGTAGAGCATACCGTCGAAATAGGTGTATTCACTGTTACATTTGGGGCATTTTGGAATGTCTGTCATTATATTTGTGTTTAAAATGTTTACGCGAAGATAATAAAAAATCTCGTAATTCTTCAACCCTTCACTCTTGTCCACCCACTACCCGTTTTATTGTTAAACAATATTAAACACATCGTTTTTCTTTAAATATTTATTGTTTTACGATAAAACAGTATTATATTTGCAGCATCATTGATAACCTAAAAACCAACTATTATGAAAACCAAGAACTTTAAAACCCTGACGGCGATTACTGCTTTTGCAATTTTCTTTTGTGTTATAAATGCAGTGTGGGTATGTGTACAGAGCTACAACATATACACCGAGGAGAATAATTTCCTGACATTTACAAAGGGAGCACGATTCATCTATATGGCAATATTCTATGGCCGGCTGATTTTCCTTCCTTTATACAATATCCTGCTGATAACGTTTCTTGCCAAACAGCTTATTGCAATAAAGAATGGTATTCTATTCCCACGTGCAAATGTGGCATTATTGTTCATGGCTGCAGCATTTTATTTCATAGGAAATTTCTTTACCGACAACCTTTCACTCCTCTATTTCGAGAATAATCCGCTCATGATCAATGACACCACCGTCATCTATACTTTGTTATTCATAATATTCGGCATATTATATAAGGTAGCAGTGGATGTAAGCGAGGAGAACAACCTCACCATTTGACTATATTGAAAAAGTGCGTGCAGCCCCCGCCCCAACAGCAAACATTACACAACCATCAAAAACAAAGAAAACCATGAACGAGAATAAACCATCAACAAAGAAGATTATGCGCATCATAAACATATTTGCATTCATTTGGATGGCACTGCTCATTGTACCACTCATTTACCTGCGTGCAAAAAGTGAGATCCCGGCTATTTTGCTCTACCTATGCTTTGGATTCGTGTATATGGGTGGCATGATTGTGTTTCAGAAGGTGCTTGAACGTACCCGCCTGAAAGGAGCGCTCGAAGAGGCCAACCGCGAATTGGAGAAAGAGGAGGAGATGAAAAGCGCAAAGGACGAAAGACCCGGGTTCCGCAGTCTGGCAATAGTAGCTGTCATCGCTATGATATGTGCCGTGGCTAAAGCTGTGGAAACGGTAAAGCTTATGATATCCGATTACAACAACGGGCTACCTATCAATGCCCACTTGCCACAGTGCATAAATATATTGACCCTATTGGCGTGTGGAATATTCATTGCCGTCATACTTTACAATGTATCAAAGCGTAGGGTATTCGACAGCAGGAACTCATTCTGCATATATGGCGTTGGAGCAACCATCATCGTCAGCACCTTGTTGCAGAGCGAACTCTGGGCAACCACCCCAATGATTCCCAACGACACCGTAATGATGTACTATATGATTTTCGGTATATTCATTGTATTCTTCGGCAAGCTCTTTGACATCGCCGTTAAGTTGAAGAATGAGCAGGACCTCACCATCTAAACCCACACAGCCATGTCTATAATAGTAAATGTTGATGTCATGCTTGCAAAGCGCAAGATGACATCGGGCGAACTGGCCGAAAAGATTGGAATTACACAGGCCAACCTCTCTATCCTGAAGACAGGAAAGGCGAAGGCTGTGCGTTTCAGCACTCTCGAAGCCATATGCAAGGCACTCGACTGCCAACCGGGAGATATTCTGGAGTACAAGGAATAAAAACACCGTTTCCATGAAAAAATTACTGTTTGCCATGTCGTTATTGGCAGCCACATCCACCACCGCGCAGGAAGTTACAATAAAAGGCAGAATCCTTACCGAAGAAGGCACAGCTGTGGAGTATGCCACCATAGGTATCCCGGGAACAAAGAACGGCACCCTCTCGGGCATTGACGGAGAGTTTGAACTTACACTCCCGCAAGGTTGCAACGACACCATTGCTGTAAGCCACGTATCATATGGCGATGTAAAGCTCCCGGCTGCACTCTACAGGAACAATGGAGAAGCACTCATTGTCACAATGCAGCCAAGGGAATTGCAGGAACTCACGGTATATAATGGAAAAAGGAAGAAGGCAAAACTTGCCGGCAGGGGCATGAGATTTGCCGGCGCTGTCACAGCGTGGACCGCAGAGAAGACAGGATATGAAATAGGCTCAATAATTGACGTGAAGCACGCTTTTGAGGTAGAAGAATTTGTCTTCAGCACAATACGGAACAGCGTAGAGAACGCCAGGTTAAGCGTGAACATATATTCAATTGATGAAACCGAAAGCAGTTTTATAAACGTGATGCACCACCCTGTCTACGTGGATATTCCAATAAGTGACAAAAAGAGTGAACACGTCATAACTGCAAACGAAAGCATATCCCTTTTCCCCGGCCGATACTATGTAGCTTTGAAATTCGTGGATGGGAAAAAGCAGACCACCAAAGACGGCAAAATACTGTTCCCGCTATACCTTAAAAGCAGCTACATAAGAAACGGCGCTACCGACACCCCAGAGAAGATACCAGTAAACATGGGATTAATGATTAAGGGGTATGAGTATAGATAATGGCGAATACGTATAAGAATGAAATAGAGTTCTCTCGTCACTACGCTCGCTCGAGATAACATAACGCAAAACAGCACCGCGCTTGCGGTGCTGTTTTGCGTTATATGATTCTCTTCAATTACTTGAACTCGTCCCAGCTCTTGACCGGCATTGAGTTAACGTCGATCTTGCAGAATGAGCGGATGAACGCGCTTGCAAGGCGGGCGTTGGTAATGAGTGGAATGTTGTGGTCAATTGCCGCACGACGTATTCTGTAACCGTTTGTGAGCTCGCGCTTTGTGTGGTTCTTTGGAATGTTGATGATGAGGTCGAAACGGTGGTCTGCAATCATCTGCATTACGTTGTTCTCGGCTGTAGGATCCTCATCGGGCCACATTACAGGTGTTGTTGCGATGCCATGCTCGTTGAGGAACTTGGCTGTACCTGATGTAGCGAAGATGTTGTAACCCTTCTGTGCAAGGAGAGCTGCGGGCTCAAGCAAGTCTACCTTTGACTTGGCAGCACCTGATGATACCATCACGTTCTTCTTGGGCACGCTGTAACCAACGGCAATCATAGCGTTGAGCAATGCCTCCTCAAAGTCGTCGCCAATGCAACCTACCTCACCGGTTGATGACATATCAACGCCCAATACCGGGTCGGCCTGGTGCAGACGGCTGAATGAGAACTGTGATGCCTTGACACCGATGTGGTCGATATCGAACGCCGATTTGTCGGGCTTGCTGTAAGGCGCACCGAGCATAATGCGTGTAGCTGTCTCGATGAAGTTGCGCTTGAGCACCTTTGAAACGAATGGGAATGAGCGTGATGCACGCAAGTTACACTCAATAACCTTAACCTCGTTGTTCTTTGCAAGGAACTGGATGTTGAAAGGAACTGAGATGTTCAACTCCTTGGCAATGCGACGGCAAATCTTCTTGATGCGACGTGCAGTCTCGAAGTAGATCTTCTGTGCAGGGAACACGAGTGTTGCGTCACCTGAGTGTACACCGGCAAACTCAACGTGCTCAGAGATAGCATACTCCACTACCTCACCGTTCTGTGCAACAGCATCGAACTCAATCTCCTTTGTATCGGTCATGAACTGTGATACCACAACAGGGAACTCTTTAGATACATCGGCTGCCATCTTCAAGAACTCATGCAACTCCTCCTCGTTGTAGCATACGTTCATTGCAGCACCTGAAAGCACGTACGATGGACGTACAAGCACAGGATAGCCAACCTTGTCAACGAACTCCTTCATATCCTCGAGGCTTGTAAGCTCCTTCCATGCGGGCTGGTCGATGCCGAGCTGGTCGAGCATAGCTGAGAACTTGTGACGGTTCTCGGCACGGTCGATTGAGAGTGGCGATGTACCAAGGATGGGCACTGCCTGACGGTGGAGCTTCATCGCGAGGTTGTTAGGAATCTGACCACCCACTGAAACGATTACACCACCCGGCTGCTCAAGGTCGATAACGTCGAGTACGCGCTCGAATGAGAGCTCGTCGAAGTAGAGACGGTCGCACATGTCGTAGTCGGTAGATACGGTCTCGGGGTTGTAGTTGATCATGATTGACTTGTAGCCGAGCTTGCGTGCTGTCTGCACTGCATTGACCGAACACCAGTCGAACTCAACCGATGAACCGATGCGGTAAGCACCTGAACCAAGCACAACCACAGACTTGTCGGTCTTGTAGTAGTTTACATCGTAACCTGTTGTGCCATAGGTCATATAGAGGTAGTTTGTCAACTCGGGATGCTCCGAAGCTACTGTATTGATGCGCTTAACGGCAGGAACGATGCCAAGCTCTTTACGGCGTGCGCGGACTGCAAGGTTACCTGTCTCCATGTTCTTCTGGTCCTTGAGGACGAAGCGTGAGATCTGGAAGTCAGAGAAACCGAGTTCTTTAGCCTTGCGGAGTACGTCGGCAGGGAGTTCCTCGAGTGTGTTGTAACCCTCGAGTACATGTTTATAGTCAACGATATTCTTGAGTTTGCCCAAGAACCATGGGTCAATCTTTGTGAGTTCGCTGATGCGCTCTACTGTGTAGCCCTGCTCAAGAGCCGATGCAATAGAGAACACGCGCATATCTGTCGGGTTGGCAAGCTCCTCGTCGAGGTTGTCGAAGTGTGTGTGTTCGTTGCCCACGAAACCGTGCATACCCTGGCCAATCATACGCAAGCCCTTCTGGATTACCTCCTCGAAACTGCGGCCGATTGACATAATTTCGCCCACAGACTTCATGCTTGAACCAATCTGACGTGATACGCCTGCGAACTTCGTCAAGTCCCAACGTGGAATCTTGCAAATGAGGTAGTCGAGGTCGGGAGCCTTGTATGCGCTGTTTGGTGTGCCCATCTCGCCAATCTCGTCAAGTGTGTAGCCAAGAGCAATCTTTGCTGCCACGAATGCGAGAGGATAACCTGTTGCCTTTGATGCAAGGGCCGATGAGCGGCTGAGACGTGCGTTAACCTCAATTACGCGGTAGTCGTTTGTCTCGGCATTGAAGGCATACTGTATGTTACACTCACCCACGATACCCAAGTGACGGATAGCCTTGACAGATATCTCCTGCATAAACTTTACCTGCTCGGGTGTGAGTGAGCATGTTGGAGCAACAACGATTGACTCACCGGTGTGGATGCCGAGTGGGTCGAAGTTCTCCATGCTTGCAACTGTGAAGCAGTGGTCGTTGGCGTCGCGGATAACCTCGAACTCAATCTCCTTCCAACCCTTGAGCGACTCCTCAACGAGAATCTGGTTAGAGAAGGTGAATGCGCTCTCAGCAAGCTCCTTGAAGCTTGCCTCGTCCTTGCAGATACCGCTACCCAAGCCACCGAGTGCGTATGCTGAACGAACCATTACAGGGAAACCGATGCGGTGTGCCGCAGCAAGAGCATCCTCCATTGTCTCAACAGCCTGGCTCACAGGAGTCTTCATTGGAATCTCGTCGAGCTTCTTGACGAAGAGGTCACGGTCCTCGGTGTACATGATAGCCTCTACCGATGTACCGAGTACCTTCACACCATATTTGTCAAGAATACCCTTCTGATAGAGTTCTGTACCGCAGTTGAGCGCGGTCTGTCCACCGAATGCAAGCAGAATACCGTCGGGGCGCTCCTTCTTGATAATCTCCTCTACGTTATGAATGTCAACAGGAAGGAAGTATACCTTGTCGGCAATACCTTCCGATGTCTGGATTGTTGCTACGTTAGGGTTAATCAACACCGACTGAATTCCCTCCTCACGGAGTGCCTTCAATGCCTGTGAACCCGAGTAGTCGAACTCTCCGGCCTGGCCAATGCGCAACGCGCCCGAACCAAGCAACAACACCTTTTTCAATTTCTCTTTCATAGCTTATAATTATGTTTGTTATTTACTTTTTCAGATAAGTCTCATAGTGGAACACGAACGCCTCGTTTACAAGACGGTTGCCACCCGGTGTCGGGTAGTTTCCGCTGAAGTACCAATCGCCCAAATGATTAGGACATGCCGAGTGTAAACCCTCGAGGCTTTGGAACACGAGTTCCAGTTCGGCATTGAGGTCAACAGGCTTGAGCAAGTCGGCAATCTTGCGCGAAATTTCATCGGCTGTAAACGGATGATAGATTGCACGTGTGCAGTTAACCTGTTCTGCATCGGGTTTCTTCAACTCCTCAATACATGCACGGTATGTCTCCTCAATGAGTGACTGTTTGCCGTTCTCGTACAGCAGTTCAAGAGCAGCCTTGAATGCAACGAAGTGGTCGAACTTCTCCATGTCGATACCATAGTAGTCGGGGTAACGGATTTGTGGACTTGAAGAGACAACGACAATCTTCTTTGGCTCCAGACGATCGAGGATGTTAAGGATATTCTGCTTCAATGTTGTTCCGCGCACAATACTGTCATCAATCACAACAAGGTTGTCAACCTTTGGCTTTATTGTATCGTATGTGATATCATATACATAAGAAGCAAGGTCGTTGCGTTTGTCGGTTGTTGAGATGAATGTACGCATCTTTATATCCTTGTTTGCAACCTTCTCCTGACGCACCTTTTTTGTAACAATGGCGTTGAGTTCATCTTGGCTGAACTGCTTGCCGGAGTTTATCTCCTTCACCTTCCACTCGTCAAGATACTCCTGCATACCCTCAACCATTCCATAGAATGCCATTTCGGCAGTATTGGGGATGAACGAGAAGACGGTGTTGTTCAAATCGTAGTCAATAGCCTTGAGAATCTGCTCCTTGAGGTTTGAACCCAAAAGTTTTCTCTCCTTATATATATCGCCATCGTTGCCGCGGCTGAAATAGATTCTCTCGAACGAACATGGAAGGAATGCCTTTTGGGGTGTTATCTGCTCAACGCGCAACTCGCCGCGCTTGTTAACGATGAGCGCTTCGCCCGGTTTCATTTCGATAACCTCCTCGGCCTTCAGGTTCATTGCGGTCTGCAATGCAGCACGCTCACTGGCAACCAGGAAAATCTCGTCATTGGCATACCAATAGGCAGTGCGCACGCCCCAAGGGTCACGCATTGCAAACATCTCACCGCTACCGGTAACGCCACAGAATACATAACCGCCGTCGAGCATCTCGGTTGAAGTGCGGAGCACATTGGCCATGTCTACACGCTCCTCGATTGTGTTGGTGATGTCCATGCCCACGCGGCCCTCGTACTCACAATCCCTGAAGATGCGCTCAACCTCGCGGTCGAGACGGTGTCCCATAAGTTCAAGCATGATATAAGTATCGGCATGCACGCGAGGATGTTGGCCATGTGAAACCAATTCACGGAACACATCATCAACATTTGTTATATGGAAATTTCCACAAAGTGCAAGATTCTTTGCACGCCAATTGTTGCGGCGGAGGAATGGATGCACATACTGCATACCGGTCTTTCCTGTAGCCGAATAACGAAGGTGGCCCATATAGAGTTCGCCGGCGAAACCAAAATGACGATAGGCATAATCGGCATCGTTTTTCTTTTCACGAGGATGAGAAAGTATATCCTTGTTCGCACTGTCAAACACCTCTGATATTGCACCCGAGCCCTCTGCCCTTTCACGGAACATATAATCCTCACCGGGAGAAGCTTTGAGTTTAACGCATGCAATACCCGCACCCTGCTGGCCACGGTTATACTGTTTGTTCATCAACAAGAATAGCTTATTCATTCCGTATGCCCAAGTACCATACTTCTCCTGATAATAGTTCAAAGGCTTACGAAGGCGAATCATTGCCACGCCACATTCATGTAATAGTGGTTCCATAATCTTACAAATAATTTCCGCTAATATACAAAAAAAGTCGTTTCAAACGAAACGACCATAATAAAATTACATAAAATAAATATCAATTGTATAACAAACAGGGGCAAAAACGGCAACGGGACTCTTTTTACATCCCGCAATTACAATATTTTTGATTGCTCTGTGTTTCATAGCCTTCTGTTTTTACAGCGCGAAGATACAAAAAATAATCACACGAGAAAAAGTTTTACATACAAAAATAAAAAAAATGAAGCGGGAGAACTTGCATCAGTCCGTACCGCTTCATAAGCGTTTTAATTATTATCGGAAATCAACGACGCCAGAATTCTTTGGCATTCTCATACTCGGCCTGTGTTATTCTCACAACATACAGCGTAGCAGACGAGGCATCGCAATAGCGGTATACCACATTATACCCTTCCTTGAAACAAATTAAAAGGAATTCATCTTCCTCAACCTCGTTACCTAAACCCGTCAAGATTTCATCTTTCGCATCAGCACCAAGTTCCTCAAGATACTCCTCGTCAAAATCCGAGACACTTACATTCTGCAATATATAGACAAACTCAACATTTTTTTCACCTACAGTATTATGGTTGACACGGAAGAAGACAACATCTTCAGATATATAAGCCGGAAGTTCCTTATTTGCCTCTATGACACATTGCGTTATGTACGATTCATTTGTCAATATAAAATTTCGCGGATTATCGTTTTCTGCAACATACGCAAAACTTGAAATGAATGCCAGAACCGACAACACGTATACCGAAATCGTTATTTTCTCCAACGCACCCCACACGCGAGTCGCTTTAGGAATCACAGCCTTGACCTTGTCGGACATAATTAGATATGCGAGCCATACTCCACCGCAGAGAAATTGCCATATAGCAGAAATCGCCAACACAGAATCGTTCGATATGGCAGCCATGCTGATTAAAAGGATACCATCGAGCAGAATTATCGCTATATATGTAATTGCCAATGAAACAGCATTGCTTTTCCTTTTATAGAATGCAACGATTGTAGCAACAGCCGTCACAGACAATGCTCCTATCATCAAACTGCACAAAGAAACAAAAAAGGCACTATACTCATTGGCAGACAAATTTACAAGCGCCATTATCACAGACACCAACGCACCACAACCGACGCTCAACCACAAGAAGACAAACAACCATCCAGAAATAGATTTTCCCAGTTCCCCTTTTGCAATCTGCCCGTAGTCTGCTACGTAATTTTCACAAGCGGAAATATCCGATGGCTTTTCCTCGGCTAAGGAACATTTGATTTCCGAATTGGAATCAAGCACTCTTTTCTTGCATGTAGCACAGTCCTTTTGTATCTCGTATAAATTCATAATCGACCCAATTTAATTTCCAACATATTTGTTAAGATTATTTTGTACCAAAAATTCTGTCGCCGGCATCGCCCAGACCAGGGAGAATATAGTTCTTCTCGTTCAGGCCATCATCGACCGAAGCAACGTAGATATCCACATCGGGGTGCTGCTCCTCGACAGCCTTCACACCCTGTGGCGAGGCAACAAGACACATGAGCCTAATGCGGTCAAAACCGTCAGCCTTCAGGCGGGCGATGGCATCGCAGGCACTGCCGCCTGTTGCAAGCATTGGGTCGGTGAGGAACACCGCACGGTCCTTGTTTGCAGGCATCTTATAATAGTAGAACACCGGTTTGCAGGTAACCTCGTCGCGATAAAGGCCAATGTGACCGATGCGCGCAGAAGGAATCAATCTGATCAAACCGTCGACCATTCCAAGGCCGGCTCTGAGAATGGGAACAATGACCACCTTCTTTCCCGCAATCTTGGGCGCATTCATTGGCATCAGCGGAGTCTCAATCTCCTCATAGGTCAAAGGCATGTCGCGGGTAATCTCATAACCCATCAGCATTGAAATTTCCTCGAGCAACTCACGGAACTTCATTGTAGAGGTCTCTTTGTTGCGCATGATGCTCAACTTGTGCTGCACCAGCGGGTGGTCAATTATGTGTAAAGCCATAGTAAAATTTATGTTTGGGATTATCTAATATATCCTTATTTTATCGGTTCAGACGCAAATGTAACATATATTTTCGGAAATTCTCTTTTTTTTATTTCATTTTTATATTTTTACAGAAACAGACCGCCTTGTAATTATACCGCAGCTCTACGGCAGCTTCCTTTCACTCATTTGCATTTATACAAAAGAGGTCGTGCCAGGCACGACCTCTTTGCTTTGTACGATATCTTCGTTTAGAGCTGCTTGTAGAACTCGACCACTGCCTCAATACCCTTGCGGAAGATATCGAGATTGAAATTCTCATTTGGCGAGTGGATAGCATCGCTTTCAAGACCAAAGCCCATAAGAATTGTCTTCACACCAAGAATCTTCTCAAAGTCACTGATGATAGGTATGCTACCACCACGGCGCACTGCAAGAGGCTTCTTGCCGAAAGCCTTTTCAAAGCCCGCCTCGGCAGCCTTGTATGCAGGCAAAGTGATGGGGCAAAGATAGCCCTGGCCACCATGCATTGGAGTCACCTTAACCTTCACGCATGCAGGGGCAATGGATGTGAAATAGTCGACGAACTGCAGCGAAATCTTCTCGTGATCCTGGTTCGCAACAAGGCGGCAAGAGAGTTTAGCATAAGCCTTTGAAGGGAGCACAGTCTTGCTACCCTCGCCTGTGTAACCGCCCCAGATACCGCAAACGTCGAACGATGGACGGCAACTGTTGCGTTCAAGGGTCGAATATCCCTTTTCGCCACGCAGGTCATTCACTTCAATGGCAGCCTTGTATTTTTCCTCATCGAAAGGAATGGATGCAATCATGTCACGTTCAGCCTTCGACATCTCCTCAACATCGTCATAGAAACCGGGAATTGTAATGCGACCATCGGCATCGGTCATCTTTGCAATCATTTCGCAAAGCACATTGATGGGGTTGGCAACAGCACCGCCAAAGTGACCCGAATGCAAGTCGCGGTTAGGACCTGTAACCTCAACCTCCCAATATGCGAGTCCGCGCAAACCAGTTGTGAGCGATGGCAATTCAGCGCTGAGCATGCTTGTATCACTCACCAGAATGATATCCGCTTTCAGCAGCTCCTTATTCTCTTTGAGGAATGCATTGAGACTTGGCGAGCCAATTTCCTCTTCACCCTCGAAAATGAATTTCACATTGTGTTTGAGCAAGCCGTTCTTTACAACATACTCAAAAGCCTTGGCCTGAATCATAGCCTGACCCTTATCGTCATCGGCGCCACGCGCCCAAATGCGGCCATCCTTCACAACCATTTTAAATGGGTCGCTGTTCCACAGTTCCAATGGCTCGGCCGGCATAACATCGTAGTGCGAATAGACAAGCACTGTGGACGCTGCAGGGTCAACAATCTTTTCGGCATAGACAAGCGGGTTACCCTTTGAAGGCATAACCTCGGCCTTGTCAACACCCGCCTCAAGAAGCAACTGCTTCCACCTTTCGGCACACGCTGCAATATCGGCCTTATGCTCGACCTTTGCACTTATACTCGGAATCTCAATCAACGACTCCAACTCTTTCAGAAAACGCTCTTCGTTTTCCTGTATATACTTTTTTACCTCCATGTTTATTTACTTTTAAAGGTTTAAAACACATGTGCGCCAAACGCACGCTAAAGACAAAGATATATACAAACAGCAAAATATTAGCAAGTTTATTTGATTATTTTATTCGAATGTGTATATCTTTGCAGAAACATTGCCGAATTAGCTCAGTTGGTAGAGCAAACTCATTTGTCCAAATATTGACAAGGAGTAGGTCCGGGGCGTTAATTTGTTGTACTATTTTGCCGAATTAGCTCAGTTGTAGAGCAACTCATTCGTCCAAATATTGACAAGGAGTAGGTTCGGGGCGTTGATTTATTGTACTGTTTTGCCGAATTAGCTCAGTTGGTAGAGCAACTCATTCGTAATGAGTAGGTCCGGGGTTCGAGTCCCCGACTCGGCTCAAAATTCACGAGTGTGCACGGCACACTCTTTTTTATTCCAGAAAAGCAGCAATGTCGAACAGCTATTTCCAATTCAAGCAATTCACCATTGAACAGAGCGACTGCGCAATGAAGGTGGGCACCGACGGGTGTCTGCTGGGCGGTTGGTTCAACTGCAGCGAGAGCAAAAGAATACTCGACATTGGCTGCGGAACAGGACTTATTGCCATTATGGCTGCACAGCGGTGCGACGCCCTGATAACAGGCATAGAAATTGACAGCAAAGCAGCCCTGCAAGCACGCATAAACGCCGACAGTTCGCCGTGGGGTGAGAGGATTGAGATAATCAACGGCGATTTGCTCGAATATGCCACAGACCACAGCTTCGACACAATAGTAAGCAACCCACCCTACTTCGTAAACAGCCTGAAATGCGATGACACATCGCGCACTCTTGCACGCCACAGCGATTCACTCGATCGCAGACAGTTCTTCAGGAAATGCGCCGTACTGCTCACCGAAAACGGCAGTGTGTCAATTGTGATTCCATGCGATATAATGTGCGAGTGGAAAAGCGCGGCAGCAGAACAAGGACTCTACCCCACACGCACCACCCTCATCAAGACCACGCCAAAAAAAGCGCCAAAGAGAGTGTTGATCGAATTCTGCTCAAACACGCAAGGTGAATGCAACGAAAGCACTTTGATACTGGAAACATCGCCTGGAGAATACAGCGACGATGCAAAAAGAATATTGGGCAATTTCTATCTGAAGCTATAAAGCACAATATTCAGGAGTAAATATTTTTCGCAACAATACGAATCATTTTTTCGTTATCTCGAGTTCGGGAAATTCCGGCAAAGAACCTGCAAACAGTTCATATAGCTGACGATAGAGCGGAACCGGCGCACATGTACCATCCCACCCCGGCATTGCAAGCACCTTGAGACCGGCAGGCACCATTTCAACAAACAGTTCCTCACCCATGAAACAAGGCTCACCGTCATAGTGTACAGGCCCTGGCTTCTCGCGCACAATACGCATCCATGGAGCAGCAACCGTAGTCACATGGCTACACTCATCAAACGTGTGTGTAAACAGATGTGTAGCCATCAATGGCACCTCAAAAGTATTGAATGGAGACATTATTGAAGCTGTTATCAAACCGTCACGCATTGACGCAAATGGCGCAATATAAGCATTGTTTCCATACTGCGACGCATTGCCGCATGCAATGACAAATGCCTCGAATTTCCCCTTCATGGATTCCGTCTCCACCAGGTAAGTCTCGGGTTTGTATTTCACCCAATCGACAAGTGATTGCCTGATGTAATTGAGCACACCACGACCATTTCCTTTTGCAAAGTCACTGCTGACAAGTGCATCAAAACCAACGCCACACGAACAGAAGAATGACTGTCCGTTAATTTTACCATAGTCAATATCCATTGGCACGGCTGTATTTATGAACTCAATGGATTTTTTCACGCCCACAGGTATTCCAAGATGGCGTGCAAAACCATTGCCCGACCCACACGGAATCACACCCAGCGCAGTAGCGGTATGCACCAGTGCGCGCGCAACCTCGTTCACAGTTCCGTCACCGCCAACAGCAACCACCACATCCACACCATTATCGACAGCCTCCTTTGCAAGCTCATAGGCATGCCCTGCATATTGGGTATAACACACATTGGAGTCGTACCTGTTATGGTCAATGTACTGCCCGACCATTTGCGGTACTTTCCTTTTCTGGCTGACACCCGATTTGGGATTCACCAGGAACAATATGGACTGTTTTTCACCTACGGTTTTCATGACAATCGTTTCGCGGTTGCAAAATTACATAAATCCGTTTGATTGAGGAAATTTTTCAACCATTTTCAATACCATTACAACAACGTCAATTGTTATTATAATATAATATTATATTAAAATATTTCACAGTTCGGCAAAATGTAGTATCTTCGCGCGACATAAATAAAGGGACACCCCTACATTGATTCAACAACAAATATCAGTTAAGATAATGACAAAGAAAAAAGACTTAGGAATACTATCCGATTTCGAAGAGATGATTCCGGAAGAGAACATGGACAACAGCTCTTTTTCATTCATCACCGAATTCAAAGGAAACTACGAGGAGGAGCTCCGCGACGTGAACATCCCCGACGAGCTGCCGATATTGCCATTGAGAAACATGGTACTGTTCCCAACAACCGTTCTGCCGATATCAGTAGGACGCGAATCGTCATTGCAGCTTATCAAGGATCTTGAGAAGAGCGGTGGTTTCATGGGAGTAATGTGCCAGAAGGAGCCCGACACAAACACTCCTACATTGGACGACTTGTACCTGTATGGTACCGTTGCAAAGATTGTCAAGGTATTCGAGATGCCCGACAATTCAACAACCGTAATCCTGCAGGGCTATCAGAAGATAAAGTTGCTGGAGCTCACACGCATAGTACCCTACCACATCGGCAAAGTTGCATCGGTGGCCGACATCCACTCGCCACAGGACAGCGAGTTCAACCTGCTCATAGATAACTGCCGCAAGACAGCTACAAAGATATTCAAGGCCAACGGCGCCAACCCCGAGGTTGGTTTCGCAATGAAGAACATGGGCAACAATAACATACTCATCAACTTCCTGTGCGCCAACATCAAGGCACCATTGACCGAAAAGATTGCACTGCTCGAAGAGCCTTCACTCAAGGAGCGCGCATATCACCTGTTGTCGATACTCAACCACGAGAAGCAACTGGTTGATTTGATGAAGCGAATCCAGGCCAAAACACAGAAGGAGATTGACCAGCAGCAGAAAGAGTACTACCTGCAGCAGCAGATGAAGACCATCCAAGAGGAGTTGGGCGGAAACCCACAGGACCAGGATGTAAACGAACTGCGCAAGAGAGGAAGCAAGAAGAACTGGAGCAAGGAGATTGCCGAAATCTTCAACAAAGAGGTGTCAAAGCTTGAGCGAATCAACCCGCAGACACCCGACTACCACGTACAACTCAACTACCTGCAGTTGTTCGTCAACCTCCCATGGGGCGAATATTCAAAGGACAACCTCGACATAAAGAATGCACAGAAGGTGCTCGATCACGACCACTATGGCCTTGAGAAGGTAAAGGAGAGAATCCTTGAGCATCTGGCCGTAATTAAGATGCGCGGCGACCTAAAAGCGCCAATCATCTGCCTCTATGGCCCTCCAGGAGTGGGAAAGACGTCGCTTGGTAAATCTATTGCCGAGTCACTCAAACGCAAATATGTGCGCATGTCACTTGGTGGCATACACGATGAATCGGAGATACGTGGACACCGCAAGACATATGTAGGTGCCATGCCCGGCCGCATACTCAAGAATCTTGTAAAGGCCGGCACCGACAACCCTGTGTTCATTCTCGACGAGATTGACAAGGTGGGCGGCGCATCGAATCATGGCGACCCGTCATCGGCCCTGCTCGAGGTTCTCGACCCTGAGCAGAACAGCACATTCCACGACAATTTCCTCGACGTCGACTACGACCTCTCGAACGTTATGTTCATTGCAACGGCAAACAACCTCTCCAATATCCCCGCCCCACTGCTCGACCGCATGGAGCTCATTGAGGTGAGCGGATACCTCACAGAGGAGAAGATTGAGATTGCCAAACGACACCTGATACCAAAGGAGAAGGAGGCCAACGGTATTGCCGACGAGAAAATCACCATAAGCAAACAGGCAATCGAACACATCATCGAGGACTACACACGCGAGTCGGGTGTGAGAACACTCGAGAAGAAGATTGGCAAGATTTGCCGTCGCCTGGCATGCCATAAGGCAACAACCGGCGAAATCAAGAACAAGAGCATCAAACCTGCCGACCTGCAGGAGCTGCTTGGTGTGAAGGAGTTTTCACGCGACAAATACCAAGGCAACGAGTATGCAGGCGTTGTCACAGGCCTTGCATGGACAGCTGTCGGCGGCGAGATTCTCTTCATCGAGACAAGCCTTAGCAAGGGCAAGGGCGAGAAGATGACCCTCACAGGAAACCTTGGCGACGTGATGAAGGAGTCGGCAATGCTTGCGCTTGAATACATCAAGTCACATGCCGAGGAGCTCTCGATTCCATACGAGATTTTCGAGAAATGGAACATCCATCTCCACGTACCCGAGGGAGCAATCCCCAAAGATGGCCCTTCGGCAGGTATCACAATGGCAACAGCATTGGCATCGGCACTCACACAGCGCCGCGTGAAGCCAAACATTGCCATGACCGGCGAGATTACCCTGCGTGGCAAGGTGTTGCCTGTAGGCGGCATCAAGGAGAAGATTCTTGCAGCAAAGCGCGCGGGAATAACCGACATCGTAATCTGCGAGGAGAACAGACGCAACATCGACTCAATCCCCGAGGTATACCTCAACGGACTCACCTTCCACTATGTCAATGACATCAAGGAGGTGCTTGAGATTGCGCTGCTCAATGAGAAAGTAAACAACCCGGTTAACCTAATGGCATAACAACGTGAAATTCCAATTATTACACACAGATAACGGCAGCAAAGCAAGAGCCGGAGTACTGTCGACCGACCATGGCGACATAATGACCCCAATCTTCATGCCTGTGGGAACGGTAGGCTCGGTAAAGGGTGTGCAGATACCCCACCTCAAGGAGGACATCAAGGCCCAGATAATCCTGGGAAACACCTATCATCTTTACCTGCGCCCGGGACTTGACATACTTGAAAAGGCCGGCGGCCTGCACAAGTTCAACATGTGGGACCGCCCCATCCTCACCGACAGCGGCGGTTTCCAGGTATTCTCACTCAAGGACATACGCAAGATGAGCGAAGAAGGCGTTGAGTTCCGTTCACACATCGACGGTTCAAAGCATTTCTTCTCGCCCGAGAGAGTCATGGACATCGAGCGCAGCATTGGCGCCGACATCATCATGGCATTTGATGAGTGTACACCCGGTACTGCAGACTATGACTATGCCAAGAAGTCAATGGAAAGGACACACCGCTGGCTCGACCGTTGCATCAACCGTTTGAGCGAGACAGAGCCCATGTATGGCTACGAACAGCAACTCTTCCCCATCGTTCAGGGATGCGTCTACCCCGACCTACGCCGTCGTTCGGCCGAGTTCATCGCCTCAAAGGAGGCTGCCGGCAACGCTATCGGCGGCTTGGCCGTTGGTGAGCCAGCCGAGAAGATGTATGAGATGATTGAGGTTGTAAACGAGATACTGCCCACCGACAAACCACGTTACCTGATGGGTGTAGGTACCCCCGCCAACATACTCGAGGCCATTGAACGCGGCGTCGACATGTTCGACTGCGTCATGCCCACTCGCAACGGCCGCAACGCCATGCTCTTTACCAAGCACGGCATAATGAACATGCGCAACGAGAAATGGAAATACGATTTCTCGCCAATTGAAGAAGACGGAGCATCATTTGTCGATACACTCTACAGCAAGGCCTACCTGCGTCACCTGTTTGCTGCGCAGGAGTTGCTGGCATTGGAGATTGCATCGATACACAACCTTGCATTCTATGTATGGCTCACACAGGAGGCACGCAAGCACATCCTCATGGATGACTATGCGACCTGGAAGAAGAGCATGCTCGAAGAGGTTACACGACGCCTGTAAACAGCAAGAGTGAACACACAAGGCTAAACGAGAGAAAGACAATTCACGATGAAATGGCTCGATTTTTTTAAACTGAAACGGCTCGACCGCTACATAATAAAGAAATTCCTGGGAACATATTTCTTTTCCCTGCTATTGATTATCATCGTCATCATTGTATTCGACTACAACGAGAAGATTGACAAGTTCGTCAGTTCGAATGCACCGGTGAACGAGATTGTCTTCGACTATTATGCCAACCTTGCACCCTACTATGCCAACACATTCAGTGCGCTGTTCGTGTTCATTTCGGTAATATACTTCACATCGAAGCTGGCCGGAAATTCCGAGATAATAGCAATACTGTCATCGGGCGTCAGTTTCAGACGACTCATGCGTCCATACATGATTGCTGCCGGAATAATATCGGTCATAACGTACCTGATGAGCGCTTTCATCATTCCCAATGGGACAGCGACCATGCTTGAATTCGAGCAGAAATACAACAAGAAGAAGAAAGTTGAATCGGCCAATGACGTGCAGCTGAAGATCGATGAAAACACCATCGCATTCATTGAGCGCTACGAAAACCGTAACAACACAGGCTGGCGATTCATGCTCGACAAGTTCGAGGACAAGAAACTTGTGTCGCACATGGAAGCAAGGACAATCACATACAACCCCGACAAACCGGGTGTGTGGACTGCACGCCATTGGAGAATACGCGAGTTGCACGACGATAGGGAGATAATAAGAGAAAGCCGCAAGGAGCCACTCGACACACTGCTACGCATAGAGCCGGGCGACTTCCTCATCTCCGAAGGCGAGCAGGAGACAATGACAACGCCCGAACTGGGAGAGTACATCGACAAGCAGAAACTGAAAGGCTTTGCCAACACCAAGAGCTTTGAGATAGAATACCACAAACGCATAGCCATGTCATTTGCTGCATTCATACTCACCATCATAGGCGTGTCGCTGTCATCGAGAAAAATGAAAGGCGGCATGGGATTGTCGTTAGGTATCGGTATTGCACTCAGTTTCTCATATATCCTGTTCCAGGGTATATCCTCTGCATTTGCCGAGCAGATGCCCATTGCCCTTGCAGCCTGGCTGCCCAACATAATTTATTCACTTGTAGCAATTGTCCTTTATATAAAGGCACCTAAATAAGAAGTTGTTTAATTTTATGTCCACTGCCTTGCGAATATCGGCTGCGCTCGTTGATAAATATTCAAGCAAGCTTGATATTTAACTCGCTGGCACGATATTTGAAATTTTTATAGAACTTTTTTAGAATGTTTTTTCATTTTTTCAAAGGCGCATAGCGGGCTATGTAACTGCGAAAAAGGGAAAAACAGGCAAAAAAGCCGCAGGTAAGCGAGCGCAAAGAAAGTTTACTTGCTTTGCCGAGCGAGAGCGGGTTCGTGAAAACAAAGGGCATAAAAAGACAAGCACTTCTTACGTACAAAGTAAATATATTTTTGAAAGAAAATTGAACAACTTCTAAGATATGTATTTTACAGATTTTGATTTTGAAGACGAAGTGCTTGACGCACTCGATGCCATGCGATTCGAGAAATGCACTCCTATACAGGAGCAGACACTTGAGCCGCTGATGGAGGGACGCGACCTCATTGGTGTGGCGCAGACCGGAACCGGCAAGACAGCAGCCTACCTGCTGCCGGTACTGAACCGTTTGTGCCAAGGCGGTTACCCCGAGGACTCCATCAACTGCATAATCATGGCACCCACACGCGAACTCGCGCAGCAGATTGACCGTCAGCTCGAGGGTTTCACCTATTTTATGAACGTATCGAGCGTGGCCGTTTACGGCGGAAACGACGGACAGCGCTACGAGCAAGAGCTCCGTGGCATGGCCAAGGGAGCCGACATAATCGTTGCCACCCCGGGCCGACTCATCAGTCACATCAATCTGGGTAACATTGACCTTTCAAAGGTGTCGTTCTTCATCCTTGACGAGGCTGACCGCATGCTCGACATGGGTTTCTACAGCGACATCATGACCATCGCCAAGCAGCTACCCAAGGAGCGCCAGACAATGCTCTTCTCGGCAACCATGCCAGCTGAGATACGCAAACTGGCAAGCGACCTGCTCACCGACCCCGTGCAGATTACCCTTGCACTTGCAAAGCCTGCCGACGGTATTACACAGCAGGCCTACATATGCCACGAGGGTCAAAAACTGGGCATCATCAACAGCATCTTCGACAACGAGAGCAGCGAGAGAGTCATTCTCTTTGCATCGCGCAAGACAAAGGTGAAGGAGATTTCGCACACACTCAAGAAACACGGTTTCAACGTCGGTGAGATGCACAGCGACCTGTCACAGGGCGAGCGCGACGAAATCATGTTCCAGTACAAGAGCCGCAAGATTGACATGATTGTGGCAACAGATATTCTTGCACGTGGCATTGACATCGACGACATACGCATTGTCATCAACTACGACGTTCCACGCGACTGCGACGACTACATACACCGCATTGGCCGCACCGCACGTGCGGGTACCAAGGGACGCGCCATCACATTGGTGAACGTAGAGGACCAGGAGTACTTCAAGCGCATTGAGGATTTCATTGAGCAGGATGTACCCAAGATGGAGTTGCCCGCAGCGCTTGGCGAAGCACCGGCGTATGAGCCAAAAGGCAAGCAGAAAGGCGGCAAATCAAGACGCGGAGGTTCCTCCGGTAAGGAGCGCAGTGGCAATGACCGTAAGAGGAACAACCGCAAGCGCGGTGGCAAACCTGCAAACGGCAACAAACAGCAGAATGCAAAGCCAGTAGAGAATAACGGTCAGCCCAAAGAGACAGCGCCTGTTGCAGCACCACAGGAAAGCACACCCAAGCAACAGGGCGAAAAGCCCAAACGCCGCCGCCCGCACCACCGCCGCAGAAAACCCGGCAATGCAAAAGGTGGAGAAGGCACAACACCGGCAACAGAGAATAAATAAAGAATCATGGCAATAATAAGAGAAATACGCGGACTCAAGCCCACCATTGGCAATGATTGCTTCATTGCCGAGACAGCAGCCGTCATTGGCGATGTTACAATGGGCGACAACTGCTCAATATGGTACGGCACGGTGCTGCGTGGCGATGTAAACAGCATCGTCATCGGCAACAACGTGAACATACAGGATGGTGCTGTGGTGCACACACTCTTCCAGCGCTCAAAGACCACCATTGGAGATAACGTTTCAATCGGTCACAACGCCACCATCCACGGTGCCACAATTGAGAGCAACAGCCTCATTGGTATGGGTGCAACGGTGCTTGACAATGCAGTCGTTGAGAGTGGCGCCATTGTTGCAGCCAATGCACTGGTGACAACAGGCATGCGCGTGGAGAGCGGCTGGATATATGCCGGAGTTCCCGCAAAGAAGATTAAGGAAGTAAGCCCCGAGCAACAGAAGGAGATTGTGGAGCGCATCGCCAATGATTATATAATGTATGCCTCGTGGTACAAGAATGAAGATGAAAGATGAAAGATGAAAGATGAAAGATTTTTTCCGTTTTAACCTTTCACCTTTCACATTTGAGCTTGATAAGATTATAATTTTAAATAAACCATTATGAAACACCTATTTTCACTACTCACACTCGTTGTGATGTCACTCTCGGCCATTGCAGGCGACAAAGTGACTCTTAACGATGTAATGTATGGCGGTTACTGGCCGCAGACATACGCAGCCATCAAGCCTATGGCCGATGGCGTACACTTTGCACGCATGAGCGATGACCGCAGTCTCATTCTCAAGGGTTCGTTCAAGAACGGTGCAATCGTCGACACCCTCTTCAACGCCGCAACAGCACGTGGCTTCGAACAGAAGTACATCGACGGCTACCAATTCTCACCCGATGAGCAGCTTATCCTTCTGCAGACAAGGACAAAGAGCATTTACCGCAACTCATTCACTGCAGAGCATTACATCTACAGCCGCAAGAACAACAAGGTAGAGCCACTGTCACAGAACGGCGCGCAGCAGGTTCCAAAGTTCTCGCCCGACGGCACAATGATTGCGTTTGTACGCGACAACAATCTGTTCCTTGTAAAACTCATGTTCAACAATGCCGAGTCGCAGATTACCACCGACGGCGAGTTCCGCAAGATTATCAACGGTATCCCCGACTGGGTTAACGAAGAGGAGTTCATGAACAACTGCTCATACGACTTCAGCGCCGACAGCAAGATGATTGCGTACATCAAGTACGACGAGAGCGAGGTTATGATGTACGACATGCCAATGTACATCCCAACCGGAGCGCCAAATACCGAGTACGACGATTTCTGCGCCCCTTACAGCTTCAAGTACCCTGTTGCAGGTGCTGCAAACTCAAAGCTCTCGGTTCACTCATATGACATCAAGAGCCGCGTTACACGCCAGCTTAACGTGAACATCCCCGAGGAGGGCTACATCCCACGCATCAAGTTCACCAAGAACCCCGATGTACTTGCTGTGTTGACACTCAACCGCCACCAGAGCATCATGGAGATTCTCGCTGTGAACCCACGTTCGGGCAACAGCAAGACCATCTTGCGCGAGGAGAGCGACACTTACCTCAACGAGCAGGTATATGCAGGCATTGAGTTCTATGACAAGCACTTTGTGTTGCAGAGCGAGCGCAGCGGCTATAACCAGCTCTACCTCTACACCATCGACGGTATCCTTGTACGCCCCATCACAAAGGGAGAGTTCGAGGTTAAGCACTTCTATGGTTGGGACAGCAACAAGAACGAATTCTACTACTCAAGCAACGAGGGCAGCCCATTGCGCGAATATATATATAAGGTAAATGCCAAAGGCAAGAAGACCAAGCTCACTGCAAAGGAGGGAACAAACAACGCCGTGTTCAGTGCGGGCATGAAATATTTCATCAACACCCACTCAAGCATCAACACCCCACACACCGTTACCACAAACGACAACAATGGTAAGGTTATAAAGACCCTCATTGACAATGCCGACCTCAAGGAGCGCCTCAAGAAGTTCGACATGCCAACAAAAGAGTTCTTCACATTCAAGACTACCGACGGCGTTGAGCTCAACGGTTGGATGGTAAAGCCTGCCGACTTTGACGAGGGCAAGCAGTACCCTGTAGTGATGTTCCAGTACAGCGGCCCCTACTCACAGCAGGTACACGACAGCTGGTACATAGGAAACTATGGCAATGCAATGTTCGAGAGCTACATGGCAGGCGAAGGCTTCATCATGGTATGCGTTGACGGACGCGGTACAGGCGGCCGAGGCACAGAGTTCGGCAAGTGCACCTACCTGAACATCGGTCAGTACGAGCCGGGCGACCAGGTAGAGGCAGCAAAATACCTGGGTTCACTACCCTACGTAGACAAGGAGAACATCGGTATCTGGGGCTGGAGCTTCGGTGGCTACAATACCCTCATGTCAATGAGCCAGGACGAGGCTGTGTTCAAGGCCGGTGTTGCAGTGGCAGCCCCAACAGACTGGCGTTTCTATGACACAGTCTACACCGAGCGTTATATGCGCACTCCCAAGGAGAACAAGGAGGGCTACGATGCCGGCTCGGCAATTGTAAACGTGAACAAGCTCAGCGGTAACCTGTTGCTCATTCACGGCACAGCCGACGACAATGTACACCTGCGCAATATGATTTGCTACACCCACGCCCTTACACAGGCAAACAAGAAGTTCGAGATGGCAATATACCCCGACAGCAACCATAGCATCTACTATGGCCGCAACACACGCTATCACCTATTCGAGAAAATCGCCGAGTTCTTCAAGGCGAACTTGAAGTAACACAAGCTATTAGCTATTACAACAACTCCCATCCATTGTCTATGGATGGGAGTTGTTGTAATATAAAGGCACTTCAAACACATAACAAATGTTGTACATACAGATTGTCTTGTCTATATTTGCACACAACTAGCAAATTGGCTGTACAAATATTTTTTACCATTGCAGTGTGTTGAATCGCACAATACCCTTGTGAGTGTTGTTTTTCCCAAAAATTCTTTCTACATTTGCGATGTAAGCAGATTACTCTGCTTGACATAACATTTTGTGAAAGTGTTTTTCGCTAGTCCTTAAATGAAAATGTGGAAGTTTTCTTGTAGAAAGGATGACACGGAACAACACTCACTTTCGTATAGATACTTGTGGAAGGGCGCATTCTGCGCGCCCCGATATCCCATATCTATCCGAGTGTGGGGTATTGTGTCGTGTATTTTCTACAGGGTCTTTCCACAACCTTCATTTAGATAAGCGAAAGTCAGCTCCACACTTTCCTTGTATATATACATTTAATCATCTTTTTTGGAGCTGAAGGAATATTTTGTAATTCTATGAACCTTTCAGAAATTCTCAATTGCATATCCTGTGCTGTTGAGAGAATGAGTATTCCTGTTGGTGTCAAGACAACAACCGAACAGAAAACGGAACTTCAAAAATTATTAGCAGAAGAGTTTGAACTGAAGCTCAATTTATGCAAAGCAGAGATTGAGCACCCCATTGGTTCAGGGATTAGTGGCAACCGTGACAGGTGCGATGTCTATGCCAAAACACCCGAGTTCCAAATAATACTTGAGATAGATGCGACACGTGCCGACCAAGTCGCCAAGAAAATGTTGTCACGCTATTTCTATGCCAACAAGATGGCAGAAAACAAACCAACGGTCTATGTCTGTCTGTTGTATCCCGGGACAGATTCTATGAACCCCAACGAATGTATAAAATATATGAATATGGGGCAGGAACTTCTTTTGGCAATGAACCCTGCAAACCGCTTTATCGGCGGCTTCTTAAAAGAGAAAAATGTCGAGTGGAAGAATATCGGATAATGTATTGTACCAAAAAAAATACAAAAACAAAAATCAATACAAAATACTATGAAAGATTTAAAACATCTATTCACTGCCCTGCTGTTGCTGTGTACAACAATGGCAACTGCCCACGAGTTTGAAGTTGGTGGCATTTATTACTACATTTTGTCCATGGGGGACAAGACTGTTGAGGTTACTTATTACGGAACATCTTATAACTCTTCTTATAATGAATACGCCGGCAGTGTGGTAATACCGGAGAGTGTTACTTACAATGGTACAACATACAGCATAACAAGCATTGGAAGTGGTGCGTTCCGTGGTTGTACCATGCTTACAAGCATTGAAATCCCTAACAGCGTAACAAGCATTGGAAGTTCTGCGTTCCGTGAATGCACCATGCTTACAAGCATTACAATCCCTAACAGCGTAACAAGCATTGGAGATTATGCGTTCCGTGATTGCAGTAGCCTTACAAGCATTGTTGTTGATGGTAACAATACAAAATATGACAGCCGAGAAAATTGTAATGCGATTATAGAAACAGAAACCAATACTCTTGTTTTGGGTTGTGAGAATACCATAATTCCTAACAGCGTAACAAGCATTGAACGTTATGCGTTCTATGATTGCACCGGGCTTACAAGCATTATAATTGGTAACAGCGTTACAAGCATTGGAGAATCTGCATTCTATGGTTGCTCCGGGCTTACAAGCATTACAATACCTAACAGCGTTACAAGCATTGGAAATGAAGCGTTCAATGGTTGCACATCGTTAAAGGAATTACGCATTGAGGATGGAGAAGGTACATTGTCTTTAGGGCATAATACATACGATAGTCATTATACTGGTAAAGGCCTGTTCTATGATTGCCCACTGGAGACTTTGTATTTAGGTCGCGATTTATCTTATAATACAGATCGGGATTATGGCTGTTCTCCTTTCTATGATATAAAGACATTGGCAAGTGTAACCATCGGCAATAGCGTTACAAGCATTGGAAGTTCTGCGTTCTATAATTGCACCGGGATTACAAGCATTGTTGTTGATGGTAACAATACAAAATATGACAGCCGAGAAAATTGTAATGCGATTATAGAAACAGAAACCAATACTCTTATTGCCGGTTGTAAAAACACCATAATCCCTAACAGCGTAACAAGCATTGGAAGTTCTGCGTTCTATAAATGCACCGGGCTAACAAGCATTGAAATTGGCAACAGCGTAACAAGCATTGGAAGTTCTGCGTTCTATAAATGCACCGGGCTTACAAGCATTGAAATTGGCAACAGCGTAACAAGCATTGGAAGTTCTGCGTTCAGTGATTGCACCGGGCTTACAAGCATTACAATACCTAACAGCGTAACAAGCATTGGAGATTATGCGTTCTATAATTGCACCGGGCTTACAAGCATTATAATTGGTAATAGTGTTACAAGCATTGGAGAGGAGGCGTTCGCATATTGCACCGGGATTACAAGCATTACAATACCTAACAGCGTTACAAGCATTGGACATAGAGCATTCTATGGTTGCACCGGCCTTACAAGCATTACAATACCCAACAGCGTAACAAGCATTGGATATAGAGCATTCTATGGTACAGTTTGGTATAATAATCAGCCCGATGGTGTAGTATATGCAGGAAAAGTGCTTTATGAATACAAAGGTACAATGCCTTCAAATACATCAATTACTATAAAGGATGGAACTTTGGGTATTGCAGTTTATGCGTTCGATGATTGCTCCGGGCTTACAAGCATTACAATCCCTAACAGCGTTACAAGCATTGGAGGTGGAGCGTTCTATGGTTGCACCGGGCTTACAAGCATTACAATACCTAACAGCGTTACAAGCATTGGAAGTTCAGCGTTCTATGGTTGCACCGGGCTAAAGACTGTGTTTAATTTCTCAAATTTAACATTCAGAAAAGGCTCAAATAGCTATGGTTATGTTGCATATTATGCCGATAAAGTCTATAATGCGCCCAATGGCTCAATTGAGGGTGATTTTATATTCGGTAAACCAAATGATGTAAATACATTGCTTTATTATTTGGGCAATGCAACAGAATTGACCTTGCCTGCCGGTTATAATGGTGAAAATTATGCTATTGGCGCAGCAGCCTTTCAAAACTATACAGGTTTGGCTGCTGAATTAATTATTCATAACAATATTACAGGCATTGGTGCTTCGGCATTTGATGGATGCAATAATATAGAGAAATTATACATTGGCTGTTCGGTAGAGAGTATCGGTGATAAGGCTTTTGCCGGTTGCGAAAAGATAACTGAAATAAAAGTAGCTTTGGAAAAACCAATCAAAGGAAGTGACGATATATTTGCCAATGCTGTTTATGACAATGCGACATTGTATATACCTAATGGCACAGAACAATTATATCAAAAGCGCGAACCGTGGAATATATTCTTTGATATTGTTGAAATTGACTTTACCGGCATTGACGAGGTCTTGGATGAGGTGAAAGGTGAAGACGGAGAGGTGAAAACTGTTTATGACCTCAACGGTCGCGTAGTTGAGAACCCGTCAAAGGGTATATATATCATCAATGGTAAAAAGTGCTGGTTAAGTGAGAGCGGTGATTGACAAGCTTGCTTGATCAAACACAGCCGAACGCCAAGCAGTTGCGCGAAGCGAAAGGTAATTATAAAATAATTGATTTATAAATACTCACAGCAGAATGACCAATCAAGTTTGTGCTTGATTGGTCATTTTAATTGCAAGAGCTTTTTTAGAGATCCTTTGACAATCCTTGCTTATAGCAACCTACACGGCGCAAACTTGGCCTGCGCTATGTCTAACCAACTGCTGCAAGCATTGTCGAACTAAAGTTTCGTCGCTATGCTCTGTCGGACGTGTTGTTGAGGGCTTGCCTGAAAAATGACATTGTTCGCGAGCTTGTCATACTGAACAGAGCAAAGCGCAGTGAAGTATCTCATAATATGCCTACGGGAGCAGTATTGAGAATTACTATTCTACGCGCCTTTTCATTGCAAAAGGTAATTCCCCGCCAAGGGCGGAAAGGCACCGTTGAAGAATCCAACGCAAGGCCGCTTGTTTTCAGGCCATTGTGCGAGGCTGTTTGAACGTAACGCGGGTATATATTATCTTAAATGGCCGCGTGGAGTGAGTTCCGCAGCACCCTGAAAACAAGCGATAGCCTGGAGAGACGAGCAAGTGCCCGACTGAGGGCTCACAATATGTGGCGTGAACAAAGGGCGCTTGCGAAGATTTTTCCCGTGTGCCGGGGCTTTTCGTTCTTTTGGCCGCCAAAAGAACATGAAAGAACGACTTGAAGGAAATACAAGTGAATGATTAAGGTTGGAGACTGCCGTGAAATATAATGGTGAGCGAAAGCGATACCGACACTGGTTTTTTTTGCAACCGTTCCTCAATATCTTACTTTCAGAATTTTTAATTTATATGCTTATCCACACACGTTCGTTCGATATGACATCAATACGGAGTTTTATAAGTTTGGGGGCAACACTTATATTATTGTCAAAATTAAAGCAATCAATCGCATTGCGATTGATTGCTTTATCATAGTTCCTTCGCTAATGCTCAGGATGAGATATGATTTTATTTCTCATTTATATTCACAACAATATTCAGCTCCGTCAACTGCTCGGGCTCGAGAACTGAAGGAGCGTCAATCATTGTGTCGCGGCCTGAGTTGTTCTTTGGGAAGGCGATGCAGTCGCGGATTGAATCGAGGCCTGCGAAGAGGCTTACCCAACGGTCGAGACCATAGGCCAGACCACCGTGAGGAGGTGCACCGTACTTGAAGGCGTCGAGCAACCAGCCGAACTGCTGCTGTGCGCGCTCAGGTGTGAAGCCCAGGAGCGCAAACATCTTGTTCTGCAACTCGCTGTCATAGATACGGATTGAACCGCCACCAACCTCAACACCATTGATAATCATATCGTAGGCATTTGCCCGTACTGCGCCCATGTCGGTATCGAGCAATGGAATATCCTCGGGCTTTGGTGATGTGAATGGGTGGTGCATAGCCATATAGCGGCCCTCTTCCTCGCTGTACTCGAAGAGCGGGAAGTCAACGACCCACAGGCAAGAGAACTTGTTCTTGTCGCGCAAGCCTAGCTGGTTTGCAACCTCCAAGCGGAGCTCGCAGAGCTGCTTGCGTGTCTTCATTGTGTCGTCACCGCTGAGGATGAGGATAAGGTCGCCCGGCTCGGCATTGAAGGCTGCCTTCATTGCCTGAAGTACCTCCTGTGTATAGAATTTGTCTACGCTTGACTTGACTGTGCCATCGGCCTCTACGCGTGCATATACCATACCCTTTGCGCCAATCTGTGGACGGCGAACGAAGTCGGTCAAAGCATCGAGTTGCTTGCGTGTGTATGTGGCGGCACCCTTTGCACAGATACCACCAACGTACTCGGCACTGTCGAACACGGGGAAGCCGTGACCCTTCATGATGTCCATGAGTTCAACGAACTTCATCTCGAAACGTGTATCGGGTTTGTCGCAACCGTAGTACTTCATAGCATCGTGCCATGTCATGCGTGGGAATGCCTCGGTGAGCTCAACGCCACGGATTGTCTTGAACAGGTGCTTTGCCATGCCCTCGAAGAGTGAGATTACATCCTCCTGCTCAACGAAGCTCATCTCGCAGTCAATCTGTGTAAACTCGGGCTGACGGTCGGCACGCAGGTCCTCGTCGCGGAAACACTTTACAATCTGGAAATAACGGTCGAAACCAGATACCATGAGCAGCTGCTTGAAGAGCTGTGGGCTCTGTGGCAGAGCGTAGAACTGGCCCGGGTTCATGCGGGAAGGAACAACGAACTCACGTGCGCCCTCGGGGGTTGATGCAATGAGCGTTGGTGTCTCAACCTCAATGAAGTTCATTGAGTCGAGGTAACGGCGCACCTCCATTGTCATCTGGTGACGCAGCTCGAGGTTCTTGCGCACAGCCTCACGACGGAGGTCGAGATAACGGTACTTCATGCGGATGTCATCGCCACCGTCGGTATTGTTCTCAATGGTGAAAGGAGGTGTTGCAGCCTCGTTGAGGATATTGAGCTCGCTAACGATTATCTCAATATCACCGGTAGGGATATTAGCATTCTTGCTCTGACGCTCGCTAACGACACCAGTTGCCTGGATTACATATTCACGTCCGAGGTGCGAAGCCTTCTCGCACAACTCGGCATTTACATCCTCGCTGAATACAAGCTGGGTCACGCCATAACGGTCGCGAAGGTCAACGAATGTCATACCACCCATCTTGCGTGCACGCTGTACCCAACCGCTGAGGGTAACTGTTGCATTTACATCGGCCAACCTGAGTTCGCCACAAGTTTTTGTTCTGAACATTATTGTATATATTTTTAGTTTATTGCAATTTGCTCAAGCACACTGGTCAATGGTGTACTTACAAAGTGCGAAATTACAAAAAAAACAAGGATTTCGCGTCATTATTGGCAAGAAATATAAGAATAATATAGCAGTTGATATGTGAAGTCTCTGCCAATGTCATTCCGACAGAGCGGAGCGACGAGGAATCTAAATCGATATAGAGATGTCTCACATCCGTTCGACATGACACCAACGTTGATTTTTTACACTCATTTTGTTCGCCTTACGATATTTTTTTCATCATTTTTAATAGTTTGGCACGGTTTTTGTAAGAAACTTTATGTAAAAAGGTGGAAATAGTTGCCTTTAATCAACTATCTTCGCATCCTGAAACAACAGAACACGAATTTTCACAAGACGATAATTGGAGGACTAAGAAATGAGAAATGAATTTTCGCAGAAAATAACTGAAATACTATCGTTGAGCAAGGAGGAGGCGACACGCCTCCGTAGCAAGACAATTAACCCGGAGCACCTGCTCCTGGGCATGATACGCATGGAGAAATGCAGTGCAGTGGAGATTCTGTGCGGCATGGAGGTTGATGTCATGGAAATAAAGCAGCGCATCGAGGAGCGCGTGAGCGATGCCGTGACAGCCGAGCTGCCATACAGCGATGATGTAGAGATGAGCATGAGCACAGCAAGGATTCTGCGCTTTGCCACCCTTGAGGCACGCTCACGTAAGGTTAATGCCGACAGCGAACACCTTTTGCTGGGCATCTTGCGCGAACGCAACAACGTGGCATATGACATACTCGATGCAAGCAGTGTCACATACCAGAAGGTGACAGACATCATAAAGTCAAAGATGCCCGACACCAATGGTGGCAACATCAGCAATGGTTTTGGCTTCACCGACCACGAGGATGACGAGGAGGCATTGCCAAGCAACACCGGCAACACACAGCAGACTTACCAACAGAACAAGCAGCAGGCAAAGCCATCGAACGACACACCGGTACTCGACAGTTTTGGCGTTGACATGACAAAGGCGGCTGCCGAGGGAAAGCTTGACCCTGTAGTAGGCCGTGAGAAAGAGATTGAGCGCATATCACAAATATTGAGCCGCCGCAAGAAAAACAACCCAATCCTCATTGGAGAGCCGGGTGTGGGAAAATCGGCCATCGTAGAAGGCCTTGCACAGCGCATTGTGGAGCGCAAGACATCGCGCATGCTCTTTGACAAGCGCATTGTGGCACTTGACATGACTGCCGTTGTGGCAGGCACAAAGTACCGCGGACAGTTCGAGGAGCGTCTCAAAGCCATCATCAACGAGCTCGAGAACAACCCCAACATCATTATATTCATTGATGAAATCCACACCATCATTGGCGCCGGCTCTACCCCGGGCTCAATGGACGCAGCCAACATCTTGAAGCCATCGCTTGCACGCGGACAGATACAGTGCATTGGCGCGACAACCATAGACGAGTACCGCAAAACCATTGAAAAGGATGGTGCACTTGAGCGCCGTTTCCAGAAGGTATTGGTCGAGCCAACATCGGTTGAGGACACGCTTGTGATATTGAAGAACATAAAGGAGCGTTACGAGAACCACCATAATGTCACATATACCGACGAGGCACTGCTTGCGTGTGTCAAATTGACAGACCGCTACATAACCGACCGTTGCTTCCCCGACAAGGCTATTGACGCAATGGACGAGGCCGGTGCACGCAAACACATAACAAACATCGTTGTTCCAAAGGAGATTGAGGAGCAGGAGAAGATGATAAGCGTAGTCAACAAGGACAAGAATGCAGCGGTAAAGAACCAGGATTTTGAACACGCAGCCAACCTGCGCGACCTTGAGAAGGAGATGCAAGGCCGCCTTGCACAGATGAAAGCCGAGTGGGAGAAGAGCCTCACCAACAACCGCCAGACGGTTGACGACGAGGACATTGCGGGCGTTGTGTCAATGATTTCGGGAATACCGATGCAGCGCATGCAGCAGGACGAGTGGACACGCCTCAAAGGCATGCGTGCCGAGCTCACAAGCAAGGTCATAGCACAGGAAAGTGCCATTGAAAAGCTCACCAAGGCAATACAGCGCAGCCGCGTTGGCCTGCAGAGCCCCAACAAGCCAATAGGCACATTCATGTTCCTGGGTCCCACAGGTGTGGGTAAGACACTGCTTGCAAAGGAACTGGCAAAGTTCATGTTCGGCAGCGCCGATGCACTCATACGCATAGACATGAGCGAGTACATGGAGAAGTTCACCGTGTCGCGCCTCATGGGAGCACCTCCGGGATATGTAGGCTACGAGGAGGGCGGACAGCTCACCGAGCGTGTACGCCGCCGCCCCTACTCCATTGTACTGCTCGATGAGATTGAGAAGGCACACACCGATGTATTCAACCTGTTGTTGCAGGTAATGGACGAGGGCCGCCTCACCGACAGCTATGGCCGCACAGTCGATTTCCGCAACACAGTGCTAATAATGACATCGAACGTGGGTACACGTGAGTTGAAGGATTTCGGTAGCGGAATTGGTTTTGCCAAGGACGAGCGTGCCGGCGACAAGGAATACTCGCGCGCCGTTATACAAAAGGCACTGAACAAGCGTTTTGCGCCCGAGTTCATCAACCGCATTGACGAAATCATCAACTTCGACCAACTTGGCAAAGAGGCTATCATCAACATTGTAGACCTTGAGCTTGCACATATCATCAAGCGCATTTCCGACCTTGGCTACAATATTGAGATGACTGCCGAAGCCAAGAGTTTCCTTGCCGACAAGGGCTACGACATACAGTATGGTGCGCGCCCATTGAAACGTGCATTGCAGAACTATGTAGAGGATGAAATCTCAGAGCTGTTACTCGACGGCGCACTGCAACCCGGCGACACCATTATTGCCACCGTTGGTGAAGATAAATTGAAGTTTGAAGTAAAACGATAATCAGTATTTACTTGTAAAAGCAATGATATAGCAGTTGACCCAGCAGACCCTGTCATTTTTCGGGCAAGCCCTCAACAACATGTCTGAGCAAAGCGAAGTATCTCCGTTCTGCGTAGAAAACCTCTTTAATTATTACATTAAGGAATGGTCAGAATGACAAATACACGAATAATTTCAGCGTTGGGTCAACATCTATATTATTACCCTTGTAAATGAGGGTGACTCAAAAGTCCCTTTTATATACACCGCACCCTTGCCAGAGTTTCCGGCGAGGGTGCGGTGTATATATTGCTTTTGGCTCGGCCTCATTCATTGACAAAAACGATAAAACCTATAGTTATAATGCATAAAATCTTTATACACATATAAAGCATTTTTGAATTAATTTTGCAAAAATTAAAAATCAAACAAATTTAATATGACAAGTTTTATCGAAAACCTTTTCTTCGGTACCGGCATTGCCCACTCAATGATAATTTTAGCAATAACAGTCGGTATCGGAGTGTACCTTAGCCGAATTAAAATTGCCGGTATCTCATTCGGTGTCACTTGGGTCCTCTTCATTGGTATATTGCTTTCCCATTTCGGCATGACACTCAACGAAGAACTCCTACACTTTGTAAAAGAGTTCGGCCTTATACTCTTTGTCTATTCAATAGGACTACAGGTAGGCCCCGGTTTTTTCTCAAGCTTCAAATCAGGAGGCCTCAAGCTGAACGCCATAACATGTCTTATAGTTTTACTTGACGTAGTATTTGCCATAATACTCATATTCACAACCGGTGAAAGCGTTGACACAATAACCGGTATCATGTCGGGTGCAGTCACCAATACACCGGGAATGGGTGCTGCAACAACAGCATTCAAAGATATGAATGGATATAACAGCCCCAACATTGCACTCGGTTACAGTGTTGCATATCCTCTTGGTGTCATTGGCTGCATATTGGCCATGATAACAATTAAATCATTCTACAAAGGCGAAAAGCGCTTAGGTAAAAACAAGGATAACGATGTAGACATCCAGCGCATTTCAATAAAAGTAACAAAAAATGATGTAAGGGGAGTTGCGCTTGAAGATATCAGAAAAAAAAGCAACCTTAATTTTGTTATATCAAGAGTCAAATACAAATCGGCTACAACATGTACAGTTGCAAATTCACAGACCAGGCTTGATATCGGCGACACAATTCTGGTTATCGCAGACAGCAAGATACATGGACAACTAACAGAGCTCTTTGGCGAAGTTATTGAGCAGGAATGGCAAAATGGCAACGACATGCTTGTCTCACGCAAGATTGTATTTACCAAGCCTAAACTCAACGGCACCAAACTGGGCAAATTAAATATAAGAAAGGGATTTGGCACCAACATCACCCGAGTAAACCGCGCCGGCGTAGATTTAGCACCTACAGCCAATTTCCGCTTACAAGTTGGTGACATACTCACTGTTGTGGGACAGGAAGCATCGGTTGAGAACGTAAAGAAATTGCTTGGTGACGAACGTAAATACCTCGACCATCCAAACCTGGTTCCAATATTCATCGGTATTGCTTTGGGTTGCATACTTGGCAGCATACCTCTCAGCGGCACATTGATTTCCACTCCGCTCAAACTTGGATTGGCAGGTGGTCCGCTCATTGTTGCAATTTTGATCAGCTACTTCGGCCCCAAAATGAAAATTGTAACATATACAACCACAAGCGCCAATCTCATGATCAGAGAAATAGGCATAACCCTGTTCCTTGCATGCGTTGGTTTGGGAGCCGGAGGAAATTTCGTCGACAGCATTGTCAATCAAGGTGGTTACATGTGGATTCTCTATGGAGCAATCATAACAATTATACCGATTATCATAGCCGGTGCCGTAGGACGATATATCTTCAAGATAAAGTACAACACTCTAGCCGGTGTCATTGCCGGTTCATGCACCAACCCACCGGCACTGGCATTTGCCAACCAGCAGAGCAAGGGGGGAGAGACCGCTGTTGGCTATGCTACAGTATATCCTCTCGCCATGTTCTTGAGAATATTGATTGGACAAATGATGATATTGCTATTGTGCTAAAAAGTGGCAAATATGCCAAGATTGCATCATCAAATCTACCATATGTCAAAATGTCAGTCTTAAAACAACTGGCATTTTTTTTGTTTAATATAAAGTGAGGAGGTTAATATGCGCGATTGTGAGAGAACCCTCGTCGCTACGCACTGTCGGGATGACACCATCGCGGTTTTTGTCATTTCGACCAATGGCACAAGCAAAAGGAATGCTATTTTTATAAATGATTCAAACTTAAAAACTTAATAATATGCAGAAAGGAAACATTGGGGTAACAACCGAAAACATTTTCCCCGTAATCAAGAAATTCTTGTACAGCGACCACGAGATTTTTCTCCGTGAGATTGTATCGAACGCAATCGATGCCACACAGAAGTTGAAGACACTTTATGAGAAGGGCGAGTTCAAGGGCGAGCTTGGCACAGCACGTGTAAAGGTAACACTTGGCACAGACACCATCACAGTGAGCGACAACGGTATTGGCCTCACTGCCGAGGAGATTGAGAAGTACATCAACCAGATTGCCCTTTCGGGTGCAACCGACTTCCTCGAGAAGTACAAGGACACTGCAAACAGCATCATTGGTCACTTTGGTCTTGGTTTCTACTCGGCTTTCATGGTATCAAAGAAGGTTGAGATTGTGACAAAATCGTACCGCGACGGTGCCCAGGCTGTAAAATGGAGTTGCGACGGTAGCCCCGAATACACACTAGAGGAGACAGAGAAGGCCGAGAGAGGAACAGACATAATCATGTACATCGATGACGACAGCAAGGAGTTTCTCAGCGAGAGCCGCATAAGCGGCATCTTGAACAAGTACTGCCGTTTCTTGCCTGTTGAGATTGCCTTCGGCAAGAAGAAGGAGTGGAAGGACGGCAAGCAGGTTGAAACCGAGGAGGACAACATAATCAATGACACTACTCCGCTGTGGACACGCAAACCAAGCGAACTGAAGGATGAGGACTACAAGGAGTTCTACCGTAAACTCTACCCAATGAGCGACGAGCCACTCTTCTGGATTCACCTTAATGTAGACTTCCCATTCCACCTCACCGGTGTGCTTTACTTCCCCAAGGTAAAGAGCAACCTGGAGCTACAGAAGAACAAGATTCTCCTGTTCTGCAACCAGGTATATGTGACCGACGAGGTTCAGGGCATCGTTCCCGACTTCCTCACATTGATGCACGGTGTGATTGATTCACCCGATATTCCATTGAACGTATCACGTTCTTACCTGCAGAGCGACTCTAACGTGAAGAAGATCTCTACATATATCTCAAAGAAGGTATCGGACCGTCTGGCACAGATTTTCAAGAACGACCGCAAGGAGTTCGAGGAGAAGTGGAACGACCTCAAGATTTTCATCCACTATGGAATGCTCACCGAGGAGGATTTCTATGACAAGGCAAACAAGTTCTCGCTTTTGCAGGATACTGACGGCAACAAGTACACCTATGAGGAGTACAAGGACCTTGTAAGCGCCGAGCAGACCGACAAGGAGGGCAACGTAATATACCTCTACTCTAACGACAAGGATAAGGAGTACAGTTTCATTGAGAATGCCAAGAACAAGGGCTACAACGTGCTGTTGATGGATGGTCAGCTGGATGTGGCGCTCATCAGCCTTCTCGAGCAGAAGTTCGAGAAGACACGTTTCACACGCGTTGACAGCGACATCATCGACAATCTCATTGTAAAGGAGGAGAAGAAGGAGAGCACCATGGGCGCCACTCAGCGCGAGGTATTGACAGGCGTGTTCGAGAGCCAGTTGCCAAAGATGGAGAAGAAAGAGTTCCATGTGATGACACAGGCTATGGGTGAGACAGCCGCACCGGTGATGATTACACAGGCCGAGTACATGCGCCGCATGAAGGACATGGCAGCTATCCAGGGCGGCATGTCATTCTATGGCGACATGCCCGACATGTATACACTCCTGCTCAATGAAGAGCACCCACTCATCAAGCGAGTACTCGTAAACGCCGAGAGCGCATGTGCCGAGAAGCTGCAGCCACTCAACGAAAAGAGCGAGTCGCTCGAGAGCCGTCGCAAAGCACTCTACGATGCACGCACCGGCAAGAAGAGCGAGGACATTCCACAGAGCGAAAAGGACGAACTCTTTGAGATTGAGAAGGAGATTACCGCAACCAAGAGCGAGAAGGAAGGCATCCTTGCCGAGTATGCAGCCGGTGACAACACCGTGAAGCAGCTCATCGACATCACCCTGTTGCAGAACAACATGCTCACAGGCGAGGCGTTGAACAACTTTGTGAAGCGCAGCATTGAGCTGATGAAATAATATGCAAGGGCGAACGCATCGGTTCGTCCAAGAAATTCTCATATAAATATCATATCAACCACAAAAAGGAGATATCTAATATTGAGAATATAACATCAAAAGAGGTCTGAACAAAAAATTGTTCAGACCTCTTTTGATTAATTTATGACAAAAAGGATTGTAATACACCAATTCTCGACATAAAGTAAATACTTTTCAAAATCAAATATTACCACACAACAATTGATTGCTGTAGCAAGGAAAAGAAATCATAAAATAATGGAGGTAAACTTTATATTTAGATTCATTTAATATATCTTTGTAACGGTCAAACAAAAGAGACCAGACATATTAAGGCGTTTACTACGCTTTGGTTTTGACGATCTGAAATCGTAGGAAAATTTCAAATTGTTTGTCAAGAACAAAGCAACGTGAATGCCCCAAAGGTGTGTTATGCACATACCTTAAATACCCGTACAGCCATTGGTGTACTCAAACACAATTGGCAACTATTGGTATAAAGGTTTGTTATACATATCGGCGTGGGGCTTATACGTTGCTCGTTTCGACAAACAGGGCAATTCCTACGAGCCTCAGATCGTGAAGCGAGCGACAGTACAAGGCTTCACGCTTTTTATGCCATATAGCAAACAGATGAGTAACCGATAGTTATCGTAGCCTTTGACTATCACATTCAATGAAAGTCAAAGTATGAAATTCAAATTAGTATCATTCAGGGGTAAAACCACAAAAAAGATTGTACTTTTTTTATGTTTGTTATTCTGCATAATTCTAACAGTAGAAATTCTGCTCCGTTGTATATGGGGATTCGGGAAAATGCCTTTATATGTCAAAAGCGATAAATATGAATATATGTTTGCACCCAACCAGGAAATGACGAGGTTTGGGAAATATTTTTTCACAAACTCCTACTGTCAAAGAAACCAAGAGCCCGACTCTACCAAAATAATCATATTAGGCATTGGAGACAGTGTAATAAACGGTGGCACACAAACGCACAACGACTCATTAGCCACTAACATAATATCTAAAGAAACAGATTTTCAAATGCTTAATATATCGGCCGGCTCTTGGGGGCCTGACAACTGCGCGGCATATTTAAAGCAATGGGGAACATTTAATGCCAAAGCCATTTTTGTTCTACTAAGCAGCCACGATGCCAGTGATATAATGAATTTTTCACCAACAGTAGGTATACATAAATCATTTCCAGCCAAGCAATATCCATTAGCTATATTAGAGGTAATAGACAGATATATAATTCCACGTTTAATACCGAAAGGCAATAATTTAGACCCTGACCAAAAAGTCCTTAAAGGTATAGACAAAGGCGAAAAATTCAACAATGGCTGGAAAGAACTAAAATCCATTGCCGAAAATGCCAATATTCCATTGATTGTTATTCTTCACGCCGAAATCTCAGAAATCAGGAAACAGGAATATAATAACAAAGGACAAATTATAGAAAAGTGGGCTTCCGATAACAATATAAAACTTATAAAAGATATTTCATATCTTCAAGAAAGCCACTATCGAGACCTGATACACATAAACAACAGCGGTCAGAGAGTTATTGCAGACATAATAAAACAAGAACTAAGGCTCATTTTTAAGAACCAATAAGTGAGACAAATCTTTAATATAGCAGAATTTGTCTAACCACAAACCCAACTGTTTTTAACCAACAGCTAAACTGATTGCGATCTGTGGCATAAAAAGGAACAAAACTTTTTCACGTCATTCTTTGATGTAAATAGTTTTGTTCCTTTATTTATTACTGTTATTTGCTAAATACAGGTAATAGAAATTCAATGAAAATCTTACATACGCTCAATATAACAAGTCCATAATATTGTCCTGATATTTTATTTAACTTATCTTCCTTATGATATGAGCTACTTCCCTATCCATTACCGGTACAGGCACTACCCTATATGTTGGAAGTTCGGGATGCAGCACAACAAGATTCATACGGCTTATCTTTATGCCGTAGTTCTTTTCAATCATATAACGGTAAAGGTTCTGCTGCAGGCAGTAGTGGCTGTAAGATGTATCCGTGAGGTGTTCAAGACCATTCAAGCCATTTGCCCATGGATTGCGCTCGGTGGGGTCAATCTTGTTGCTGCGTTTCCAGTCATAGATTTCGTATGTACCGTCGGGGCAGCAACAAACGAAATCGAGAGTGCCGGCAATACGTGTATCGGCATCATATATTCTCCACTCTGTGCGGAATGGCTGGAACGGAGTGTTGCGCTCAAAAGCCTTGAAATAACTCCACTCGCGCGAAATGTCTACAGTTTCATTGACCTTTACATGCTTGCCGTTGTAGCAGACATCGCATAGCAAATCGGGCACCTGCTTGCCATTGAGGTAATCCTCAATCTCCTTATGCATGAATGTACCTGCCTGGCTTGCAACAGCTCCTTTGCTTTCCCAAACCTCACGCAGTTTTTCAGCCTCGAATTCATCGCCACAACATTTCTTCAGGCTGATGCCCATGGCATCAAACTCTTTAAAGAACATTCCTACCACATTGCTCACCGAACGGAACTCCACTCCATTCAGCGAATAACGGTGTGCCTCTTCGTTAAACGAGAGTTTTCCATCTTGCTCGAAAGTTATATCCGAGCCATTCAAATTTCTGTTTATCATTGTTTTAGTGTTTTTTCTATTTACTATTTTGTCATTTCGACGGAACGTAGCGACTAGGGCTCTCTTGAGTTTATCTCATTGAGATTTTTTCGGGCATGCCCTCAACAACACGTCTCACACAAGGTTCGGAATGACAAAGTGCGCAACCATCAGTGCAGAATCTTATACAGCAGTTCGCGCATGATTTCGCCATCGGGCATCTGGGGACCTTCGGCACCTTTGGACTGTGCGTCGGCAAGGCGAATGAGGTGCAAAATCTCCATCACATGCACTGCCTTGTAGTTGCGCATAGCCTTGATGTAGTCACCGACACCCCATGTGCTACGCAAGCCAAGAAACTCGGCAATACCGCGTTCACTCTTGTCGGGGGCATAGTAGCTCATCATCACATTCGAGAAGAAACTGAACAGTAGCGCCAATGTCATCTGTATGGGATTCTTCTTGGGGTTTTGTGCAAAATAATTGATAATCTTGTTTGCCTTATATATGTCCTTGTTCACAAGAGCATTCTGCAACTCGAAGTTATTGTACTCCTTGCTGATACCGATGTGTTCCTCAACAAGTTCCGGGGTTACAGTTGTTGTACCCTGCGGCATGGCAATTGCCAATTTGTCAATCTCGCCGGCAATACGTGAAAGGTCGGCACCAATTGACTCACGCATCATCTGCACCGACTTGTTGTCGGCAGCGAGCCCTTTCTCACGCATGCACGCGGTGATGAACGCGGGCAACTGCTCATCCTTCATCTTTTTGGAATCGAGCACCACTCCCTTGCGTTCAAGTTCGGCTGCAACCTTCTTGCGTTTGTCTATCGATCCGTTCTTGTGGGCAAAGACAAGCACTGTCGTAGGCTGCGGGTTCTGCAGGTAGAACAGCAGGTTATCGATATTCTTGAGCAACTGCGCCTCGCGAACAACAATAACCTGACGCTCGGCCATCATAGGGAAGCGTTTGGCAGCTGTGACAACGGTATCGATATCAGTCTCAAGACCATAGAACACCGTGAGGTTGAAGTCGCGCTCAATCTCGGTTAGTGAGTTCTCGATTATATAATCGGTTATCTTGTCAGTGTAGTAACCCTCCTCGCCCATAAGGTAATAGACGGGATGGTATACGCCCGATTTGAGTTCCGACATTATAGATTCGTAAGTATATTTTGCCATAATTCTTTATTTTGACGCAAAATCACGATAAAATAACCTATCTTTGCGTAAGTTACAAAGATAGTGAAAAGATACGAAAATGTCGGCATTAAACCTACCTACTTTTGACACAAAAATAACCGTAAAAGACGGCAAGAGGCAAATTTTCGACACTCTGCGCCGTTGCTATGTGGCACTCACCCCCGAGGAGTGGGTGCGTCAGCATTTCATACACTATCTGCTCGACCATAAAGGCTACCCTGCTGCGCTCATGGGCAACGAGATTGCGATAACACTCAACGGAATGAACCGCCGATGCGACACAGTGGTATATGACAAGGCACTGAAACCGCGTGCGATCATAGAATACAAGGCGCCGACAGTGAAGATTACAAAGGAGGTATTCGCGCAGATTTCGCGCTACAACCTTATCCTAAAGGTTGATTACCTGATTGTAAGCAATGGCCTGCAACACTACTGCTGCAAGATGGACTACACAAACAACACATTTACCTTTCTACAGGAGATACCGGAATATAACAAAATAATAGATAGTGAATAATGTCTTACTGCAATGCAAGGAAATGAACAAAAATTTTGAATCATTTACTTATTGAACTGTTGCATCACCCTAATCTTCTGCAACATCTCATCATCAAGTTCTGCTATCGCACTGCCCTGCTCATTATCATTACATGCGGCGAGTGTCTGTCCATAAGGGCTTAGGATAACACTGTGACCCATATAAGTTCCATACTCATCGGCACCCACACGATTGCTTGCCGCAACATAACAGATATTCTCAATGGCACGTGCACGCACCAGCGTATCCCAAGCAAGCAGGCGGCTGTCTGGGAAGTTGGCCGATATAAGCAGGACATCATACTGCGCCCTGTTGTAAAGGAATGCCGGGAAACGAAGGTCGTAACAGATTGCTGGACGGAAACGCACTCCACGCCATTGCCATATGACAGTTTCAGTTCCATGAGTGAACACTTTGTCCTCACCGCTGTATTCGAAAAGGTTATTCTTGTCATATTGTCCCTGTACACCATCGGGGGTGATAAAATACATACGGTTATAGTATTTGCCGCCTTCATGCGTCATAACCGGCACAACCATTGCTGCATCATATTCGACCGCGAGTCGTTTCATCAGTTGTACCGTTGCGCCGTCAACATCCTCGGCAACGCCCTGAGGCTGCATACAGAAGCCCGTTGAGCACATTTCGGGGAAGAGATAAAGGTCGGCCTTTTCGGCATTGCGGGCAAGCTGTTCAAGGTTGGCAACATTGGCATCAACATCCTTCCATGCTATATCCTGCTGTATAATTGTTATTTTCATATTTCTTCCTGATTTTACTACAGCAAAGGTAAGATTTTACGGCGACACATCAAAAAGTTTCATCCACAACAGCCATTTTGTTGGATAAAACAGAAAAAAGAACGCTCCAAACAAATAGTTCGGAGCGTTGCAATATAGTAAAAAATATTTACGAATACATAAACCTTCTGATACTCTGCTTCGGAGTCTTCTCAAAGGCCTCGCGGCGAATCTCGGTATAACCGATCTTGCTGTATGCCGCAAGTTCAGAGTTCAAGGCAAGGACACTCTCGTTGACAAGTTTCTCAAGCTCCTGCTCATCGACACCAGCAGCCTTGGCACCATCGTAATCGGCAACTACAAGTGCCACGAGTGCATTCTTGCGTCCAACAACCAATGACTCTACAACGTAAGGCAAGTTGTTGATCTTATCCTCAATCTCCTCGGGATAGATATTCTGTCCGCTTGCTGTAAGAATCATATTCTTGCAACGACCCTTTATGAAAAGATTACCTTTGCGGTCAATAAGACCCATATCACCGGTTCTCAACCAGCCGTCGCTTGTAAATGCAGCAGAAGTAGCATCTTCATTGTTGTAGTAACCCAACATTGTTGCATCACCCTTGACCTGGATTTCACCAAGCACTCTATGAGGATTGGCTGAATCTATACGGATATCCACCGATCCGACATATTTTCCACAAGAGTATTTAACATAATCCTCCTTGTCACAATATGAGATAATAGGACCACACTCTGTCATACCATAACCTACTGTATATGGGAATTTCATGCGCTTGAGCAGATCCTCAACCTCACGGTTCAGGGCAGCTCCACCAATAATCACACCAACTGAGAAATTGTTACCGAAGGCTGTCAAAAGCGAACTCTTTATCTTGTTAAGAACAATCCTTCTAAGTCCGGGTATCTTCAAGAGCAACTTCGCCGGGTTCTTGCGTGTTATCGGGAACACCTTAGACTTGAAGATTTTCTCTATAACCAAAGGCACGGTGAGGAACATGTATGGTCTAACGGCACCCAAGCCGCTTATCAAACGTGTCGGTGACGGTTTGCCGGGCATCACATATACATGAGAGCCACTGGTTATAGGATAGAGTACGTCGAACGCCTGACCGAACATGTGAGCCATAGGCAGAACAGCAAAGATGTTTCCACCCGGGGTAGCAGGCAATGTGCGACGGCCGAACTCAAGGTTCGCCGAAAGTGAACGCGCGGGCAAGACGACACCCTTTGATGTAGCACTTGTTGTACCCGATGTGAAACTGATTTCAACAATAGCCTCCATGTCGCGCTCCTCGGGGTAATAATCAAGCAAATCGGCGCTCAATCCATTTGGATATAGTTTTGCAAAGTGTTCGTCGAGGACCTCACGTGTTGCTGTCAACACCTTGTCGGTAGCATGAGCAACACTCAAATCATTTATATTGAGAATACCGGAAAAACCGGCTGTTGCCTCCAATTGAGCAATATATTTTGCATCCTCCTTCAAACCATTGATAGCTATATCATCGGCAATGATGAGCTTACACTCCGAGAATGCACCGAGTTCTGCAACTGCTGCAGGAATAAAATCGGGGAGGAAAGGAACAGTTACCGCATCATAGGTAAGTGTTGCAAAATAAGCAATTACCCATTCCGCCGAGTTGCGTGCGTAAAGAGCGACTTTGTCGCCTTTTTTGATGCCGGCCTCACTGAAGAGGATGTGGTATTTCGCTATCTGCTCAGCCATTTGACCATATGTATAGGTCTCCTTACCATAGTTTGTTACAGCCGGCAAATCCCAATACTTTTTTACAGCATCGTTGAAATAGCTTACAAAATGTCTCATAGTTATTGATCGTGTGATTGATTTGATTGTGCAAATATCAATATTATTTTTCTAAAATACAAATTTTCTTGCACAATATACACCAAAATGTGCAATTTTGCGCAAAAAAGTAGATCTTTGCAGCTCTTTTTAATCAAATTCGCAAAAGCTTGCTTCGCATTTCTTCACGCGATTAAAACAAAAAAGTGCCCACTCTGCGAGCGGACACTTATATAAGTAATGTTATGGATTTTATGAATTCTATTAAGAATACATATAACGCTTAATACTCTGCTTTGGAGTCTTTTCAAAAGCCTCGTGGCGAATCTCGGTGTAACCAATCTTGCTGTACGCTGCAAGTTCAGCATTCAAAGCAAGGACATTCTCATCAACAAACTTCTCGAGAGCCTTTTCATCAAGACCGTCCTTCTTGCCTGCCTCGTAATCGGCAACAACAATGGCAACAAGTGCATTATTGCGGCCAACAACCAGTGATTCAAGCACATAAGGCAAGTTATTGATCTTGTCCTCAATCTCCTCAGGATAGATGTTCTGTCCGCTACCTGTAAGAATCATGTTCTTGCAACGACCCTTAATGAATACATTACCCTTGTTGTCAACGATACCCATATCGCCGGTCTTCAACCAGCCATCCTTTGTAAATGTGGCAGCCGTAGCTTCCTCGTTCTTGTAATAGCCAAGCATCACAGCATCACCCTTAACCTGAATTTCACCAAGTATGCGGCGTGGATTAGCCGAATCGATACGCAATTCAAGCGGACTGGCCTTCTTACCGCAAGAATACTTCACAAACTCACTCTTGTCGCAGTATGAGATAAGCGGGCCACACTCGGTCATACCATAACCGACAACATATGGGAACTTCATGCGCTTCAAGAGATCCTCAACCTCACGGTTAAGCGCTGCACCACCAAGAATGAGACCTGTTGTAAAGCCGTTACCGAAAGCTGTAAGAAGTGATTTCTTGATCTTGTTGAGGACAATTCTGTCGAGGCCGGGCACCTTGAGGAGCAAATTTGCAGGGAAGCTGCGTGTTGCTGGGAATACCTTTGACTTGAAGATCTTCTCCACCACCAAAGGTACAGTAAGGAACATGAATGGTTTCACAGCGCCCAAACCACCCAACAGGCGCGCAGGAGTTGGCTTACCTGGCATAACATGCACATGGCTACCACCAGCTAATGGGAAGAGCACATCAAATGTCTGGCCGAACATGTGAGCCATAGGCAGGATTGCAAAGATGTGGGCACCGCGTGTCATAGGAATCTCGCGACGTGCGAAATCGAGGTTCACAGACAACGAACGCGCAGGAAGGACAACACCTTTAGATGTGGCACTGGTTGTACCAGAGGTGAAGCTGATCTCTACTACAGCCTCCATGTCGCGCTCCTGGGGATAGAAGTTGACATTCTCTGCAGTCAAGCCATTGGGATAACGCTTTGCAAAGTGCTCGTCGAGAGCTGCATGCGCAACAGCCAAAGCCTTGTCTGTAGCCAAGCTGACGCTTATATCCTTGACATTGATTATACCGGCAAAGCCATCTGTAGACTCAAGCTGCTTGATATAATCCTCGTTCTCTTTTAAACCTTTGAATGCGATATCATCGGCAATGAGCAACTTACACTCCGAAAATGCACCGAGTTCAGCAACTGCAGCAGGAATAAAATCGGGAAGGAAGGGCACAGACACAGCATCGTAGGTCAATGTTGCAAAATAAGCAATCACCCACTCTGCCGAGTTACGTGCATAAAGAGCGACTTTGTCGCCTTTTTTGATGCCGGCCTCACTGAAGAGGATATGGTATCTGGCAATCTGCTCGGCCATCTGACCATAGGTATAGGTGTTTGAACCAAAATTTGTTACAGCCGGTAAATCCCAATTGTTTTTTACCGAATCATTCAAAAGACTAACAAAGTGTTTCATAATATATTTCTATTGTTAAATTTCCATTTCAAAAGCACACGTCAGCTGCTCGTACAATGATGTAGTCATCGCTGCTGATTGCGTGGCCCGTCAGTTCTCAATTTGCGCAAATTTCTATAAATTACTTCTATTTAACTAAATTATAACCAAGAATTAACTTAATAGAAACATTTTTTCATTGTTTAAAAGTACAAAAACGACGCATTGTTAACATTTTTTCACACACATCATACTTTAAAACATTCCGTGGGCGAATGCGGGCATTACGCCCACGGAACAATCAAATCAATCACTATCAATAATATAAATTAAAGATCAAAATTAAACGGTTGCAACCACAAACCGAAGATTACAACCACGCACAGGCATGTATCAGTTATACATGAAACGTTTGATACTCAATTTAGGAGTCTTCTCAAATGGTTCACGTCGCAATTCACAGCGTGCTATCTGGCTATAGGCGGGCAATTTGCCATTCAAGGCAAACACGCTGTTTTCTATAACCTCCTGCACATCCCCCTCAGCTATGCCTGCCGCCTTAAGGGCATCGTGGTCAACAACAATCAATGCCACAAGCGCATGATTACGGCCCACTATAAGAGCCTCTGTAATATATGGAAGCTGCACAATCAGATCCTCAATCTCCTCGGGATAAATATTCTGCCCACTGCCGGTGAGAATCATGTTTTTGCAACGTCCTTTTATATATATAATACCCGGGCGCGGCTGTATACCCATATCGCCGGTCTTGAGCCAACCGTCATTTGTGAAGGACGCCTTGGTAGCCTCCGGGTTCTTGTAATAACCCGACGTCACCACGTCGCCACGTACCAGAATCTCTCCCGGCACTTTTTTCTCCTTGTCCGAATCAATACGCACCTCTATTGTGGGGCCTGCAATGCCTCCCTCCTCGTGAATTGTAGGGTGCGACGAAGCCACATAGCTGATTAGCGGACCGCACTCGGTCATACCATAACCGACAGCATAAGGAATCCTTATTTTCTTCATCACATCATCCACGTCCTTACTTATTGCAGCGCCACCGATAAAGAATCCTGCCTTATGCAAGTTGCCACCGAAAGTGTCAATTATCTTTGCACGCACTTTATTGAATATAAGCCTGCGCACTCCGGGTATTGCAGTAAAGAGCTTCATAACAGGTTTCTTTAATGTCGGGATAACCTTTGCCCTGAAAATCTTCTCTATTAACATTGGAACAGTCAAGAAGATAAATGGCTTTACCTCCGACAACGCTTTAAGCAGACGGACAGGTACAGGCTTCTCGGTAAAGATATGGATGTGACAACCACAACTAAAAAGGAAAAGGAAATCAAACGCCAAACCAAAGATATGCGCCAATGGCAGAATTGACAAGGTATTACCCGGTGACTCCACTGCCACAGGAACAAGTTTGCGTGCCAGCTCCACATTGCCCGAAAGAGACTTGGCGGCAAGCATCACACCCTTTGGCGAACTGCTGGTGCCCGAAGTGTAACTTATCACAGCCAAATCATCCAAAGAACCTGCCGAAAAGCTCACATCAGCAGCACTCATTCCATTAGGATATTTCAAGTTGAAAGCCTTGTCAACATCTTCCACTTTTACATCAATAGAATTATTGCAATCACCTATGCCTTCATATGTTACAATGTCAAAAACGCCAAGCAGGTTCTCGTACTTTCCAAAAGCCGACGCCACGCCCGAACGCTGCAATCCCTGCAGTACAGTCTTATCAACGAACAACAATCTACTATCTGAAATTTTCACCAAATTGGCAATGTTCTCGGGGAGGAAATCGGCCAAAAGGGGCACGGCCACAGCCTTATATGTGGTGATGGCAAGTAATGCGACACACCATTCTGCCGAATTCTTTGCGCAGATAGCAATATTCTCACCCTCTTTAACACCGCACCGCTCAAAAAGCAAATGCAATCTCTCAATATTCTTTGCTATATCGCAATTCTTCAATGTATTGTTGCCATAATTCGTAATGGAAGGATTGTTCCATCCATTTTTGACAACATCTTCAACATATGACAAGTAATGTCTCATAAAACAGTTTTAGTAGTCAATAGTATCAAATTAATCATGTCTACGTAGCGACGTTTAGTAAAATAAAACATATGTCCGTTAGACATCTCATACTGCAAAGGTCGCATTTCATTTCATTCCATCTCAAAACTTGCGATACAGAATGGCTGATTTTGGTTAAAAATAAATATTTTATGCCAAATTCAATATTTATTGGCGAAATTCAACATGCTATACAGCCGCTTTTATACCACATTTCGCGTATTTCACCAAAACAAACACAAATACATGCACATTTTCACCAAAGAAAAGGCAAAAAACAGTATATTCAGATCTACATAAAAACACAAGGTAATAATATAGCAGTTGACCCAATGTTGACATTATTCGCGAATTTGTCATCCAGACCATTCCTTAATGTAAAAATTAAAGAGGTTTTGTTTTACGAAATTACTACCGCTCGGCAAAGCAAGTAAACTTTCTTTGCTCTCGCCTAATCGTAGCTTTCGATGAGCGCGCAGCGAACCAGCGGTCGACGCCCGTAGGGGCTAAAAACGCACGGCAAACAAAGTAAAATAAAAGCATAACGAATTTATACATATTGATATAAACTAACATAATTAAACAAAATATTCAATGTTTCATCATAAGAAAAAAGAGCAATTTCAAATTTATTGAAAAATTGTCCGTCAAAAAATAGGTTTTATAAACAAAGCGACTAACTTTGCATTTACGATACTGACAACAAAACTTACTTTAATTCATAAACAAAAGTAGTCAAGCACTACTCCACAAATATTCACAAATATGGGAAAGGAGATAAAATTCAGTTTGGTTTACCGCGACATGTTCCAATCATCAGGTAAATTCCAACCTTTGGCAGAACAACTTGAAAAGGTTGCTCCGGCCATCATTGAAATGGGCTGTTTCTCACGCATTGAGACCAACGGAGGTGCCTTTGAACAAGTAAATCTGATGGCAGGAGAAAACCCCAATAAAGCCGTTAGACGCTTTACAAAATATTTCAACGAGGCCGGCATACAGACCCACATGCTCGACAGAGCACTCAACGGTTTGCGCATGTTCCCGGTTCCGGCAGATGTGCGACGCCTTATGTATAAGGTAAAAAAGGCACAAGGTGTAGATATCACACGAATTTTCTGCGGACTGAACGATTCCAGGAACATCATCCCGTCAATCAAGTATGCGCTTGAAGCCGGCATGATACCGCAAGCCACACTGTGCATCACGTCATCTCCGGTACACACCGTTGAATACTACAGCAACCTCGCCGATGAGCTAATAGAAGCCGGCGCTACCGAGATATGCCTCAAGGACATGGCCGGCATTGGCCGTCCGGCATTCTTGGGACGCCTCACAAAAAGCATCAAGGACAAACACCCGGAGATTATCATACAGTACCATGGCCACAGCGGCCCTGGATTGTCCATGGCTTCAATTCTTGAAGTGTGCAAGAATGGTTGCGATATCATAGACACAGCTGTTGAGCCATTGTCATGGGGCAAGGTTCACCCCGACGTAATCAGCGTTCAAGCAATGCTTAAAGATGCAGGCTTTAAAGTGCCTGAAATCAACATGAACGCATACATGAAAGTGCGCAGTCTTACACAAGAATTCATCGACGAGTGGATTGGTGTATTCATGGATAACAACAACAAGTTGATGAGTTCCTTGCTGCTCACCAGCGGCCTCCCCGGCGGTATGATGGGCTCAATGATGGCAGACCTGGCCGGAGTACATAAAGGTATAAATGGCATTTTGCAAAGCAAGGGGAAACCGACATATACGCTTGACGAATTGATGGTTGAACTCTTTAACGAGGTAGCGTACGTGTGGCCACGCGTGGGATATCCCCCATTGGTAACCCCATTCAGCCAGTACGTAAAAAATATTGCGCTCATGAACCTGCTTTCGCGCGCTCAGGACGAACCACGTTTCAGCCGAATGGACGAAAGCATGTGGGGTATGATACTTGGAAAGAGCGGTCGCCTACCAGGAGAACTTGCGCCCGAAATCATTGAGCTGGCCAAAGAGAAGGGATATGAATTCACCACAGCCGACCCACAGAGTTTCTACCCCGATGCATTGGAGAATTACCGTAAGGAGATGCAAGAGTTGGGATGGGACGCAGGAGAAGACGAAGAAGAGCTGTGGGAATTTGCCATGCACGACCGCCAGTACCGCGACTACAAGAGCGGCGTTGCTAAAGAGCGCTTCCTTGCCGACATAGAAAAGGCAAAGGATAGCCAAATGGCAAGCAAGGGTGTGAGTATTGAAGATATTAAGGCCATAAAGCACGCAAAAGCAGACCCTGTCATAGCTGTGGAGAAGGGGCAAATTCTATGGGAGGTTGTTGTAGAAGGTGTTTCACATGCACCGGCAATAGGACGCCATTATGCAGCCGACGAGTTGTTCTGTACAATAATCACACCATGGGGCGAGCTTCATCCTGTCGCAACAGGGCTTGGAGGACGCGTTGTAGAGGTTTGCGCAAAGCAAGGCGACCATATTGAAAGAGGAGATATTATAGCATATCTTCAACGGGACGAGCTATTCAATTAAATATTATAACATTACAGTATTAAAAAAGCGCACTCTTTTCTTATAAAGAGTGCGCTTTTATCAAAGCGAATAGACGCCGCATCAAAAGCGCATATACACTATTCGCCAAAAGAAACAACTTATTTTCGTGTGGTTATGTGAAAGCATGCCTGCTTTATTTCATACTTGACATAGCAACGTCCCTGCGCCCTCAAATCGCGTAATACCTCGGTCAAGACAGCCTTCAAATCTACATCGCGGGCATCACGTCCTTCGTCGTCGTGTTTTGCAAATCGGGTGTACGTAATGTCGAATGTTGTTCCATAACAGTGAACCGAGCGTTTTGAAGCATTGACATTTGTCTTGGAAAGACTTTTGATATCGGCGTCGGTTCTCAAAACCGATGTCACTATTATACTGTACTCGGGCAAATGCTTGTTGCGCAACGAATCGTGGAACGCTGCTCCGATATCATGGAGCAGATTGGCAGCTTCGGGTACAAGGAATGGGCTGGAATGAACCAATCTATCTACCACGTATGGCTCATTGAAACGCATAGCACCACCTATCAGTTTAAGTTCACGCGATGCGTTTTTTATACCTTCGCGCGACGCCAGTGGTTTTATACCAATCTTCTCTACTGCCGACAAATGGGTGTCATTGTCGTCGCGGAATATTTTTCCGGCATTCAAATAAAGAATCTTATTCGGTTTCTCGGGAACAGCAATTCTTTCACTTGCTATAGTATCTCCACCACTCTCTTCATTGCCATTACCACAGGAAGCCAACAAAAAGAGAATTGATAATAATATGGTAAACTTATTCATTGTGTGTTAATCACTTATTTGTTATTTGAGTGCGAATTTACTAAAAAAAACGCATTCCGGCAAGCGTAAATCGCCATTCATTGTCAGTAAAAAATCTTTACATTAACCCTTTGAGAGTAAAGAAAAAGTAAGGAAGTCCGTAACAACATCAGAAAACACGCGGCATTTGAAGGTTGTTATTTAACAAGGTAATACTCATAATTTTTAAAAATTTAAACTATCTTTGTAAAGTTGAGAAATATTAAACTAATTATAAATTTATGAAAAGATCAATTCTATTCCTGTTTGGTTTGTTTATGGGAGTGGCGAGTGTCATTGCACAAGGCTTCCCCACCATAAGCACCGATGAGAACACGAAGTGGTATCTCATTCAGTTCATGAACGGAGGAAACGCGCTCACAGCCGAGAACTCCGGTTCACAAATCACCACATCGGCAGCAATGGGCAGCGATGCACAGTTGTGGAAGATCACCGGTGATGCGACAAACGGTTACACCTTCACAAACAAGAAGGGCTACACACTTTATGTAAATTCCGCAGCAAAGAACCAGATGGTACATGCCAATGCAACAGCAAGCGGCGTGACCCAGTTCTTCATCAAGGAAACCGGTAACAGCAACTACAGCGGTGGTTATGAGATTCACCCGAAAGGCAACACAAACATCTCAATGAACCTTTGGGGTGGCCCTGCCGAGAACCGCGGCGTTGGTCTTTGGGACAAGAACGACCAGAACAACCCTGTACAGTTCGTTGAAGCTGCAGCATTTGAGAACATGGGCAAGATTTCAATCATCCCACAGCCATTGAACATGACTGTTGGCGAAGGAACAATTGACTTCACCAAGTTCACAGCCATTGCCTACAAGGGTGAACAGTTAAAGGAGCATGCCCAGGCATTCGCAGCACAGTTGAACACATCGGCAGGCATCAGCCTTGAGGTAAAAGAGGCAGGCGAAACTGCAGCCGACGGCGAGATATGGTTCGGCACAGATACTACCCTGCCCGCCGAGGGTTACACCATGACAACAGGCGACAAGCAGATTGTAATCAAAGCATCGGCATTCGGAGGTCACCTCTATGGTTTGCAGACACTCATGCAACTTCTCCCACGCGAATTCTTCGCAAGCGGGTTGCAGAGCAATGTAGAGTGGACAATCCCTGTAGTTGATATCAATGACCAGCCATTGCTTGGCCATCGTGGTTATATGCTCGACATCGCACGTCACTTCTTCAACAAGGACGAGGTAAAGAAGGTACTCGACATCATGGTTCTCTACAAGATGAACCGTTTCCATTGGCACTTGACCGACGACCAGGGCTGGCGCGTGGAAATCCCCGAATATCCAAAGTTGACAGAGGTTGGTGCTATCCGTAAGGCTTCATTCAGCAATGCTGATGGACAGAACTTCTACGACGATACAGAGTATGGCCGTGGCATGTACTACACATTGGACGATCTCAAGGAGATTGTTGACTATGCAAAGGCACGCAACATCGAGATTATCCCCGAGATTGACCTCCCAGGTCACATGGTTGCAGCGGTTGCATCATACCCGGAGTTCAGCTGCGACCCCACAAAGCAGTACGAGGTTCGCGTTGACGGCGGTATCTCACACGATGTATTGAACATCGGTAACGAAGAGGTCATCACATTCCTCAAGTGCGTACTCGGACACATTGCCGAGACATTCCCATACGACTATGTTCACATCGGTGGCGATGAGTGCCCCACAGAGCAGTGGGCAACAAACCAGCAGTGTCTTGCACTTGTTCAGAAACTTGGCCTCGACGGCGTTCACCAGTTGCAGTCTTGGTTGGTTGAGGAACTTGGTATCTTCCTCAAGGAAAACTACAATAAAGACATCGTTGTTTGGGACGAGTTGCTCAAAAACTGGAACGACAACAACAAGACAAAGCCTGTTATCATGGCATGGAACAGCCTTAACTATAGCAGTGAAGCGGCTAAGAGAGGCATGAAATCAATCATCGTTCCTTACAGCCACCTCTATCTCGACTTCCAGCAGGCACAGGATGCTGACCGTCCTGTTGACGAGCCATACAACGGCGGTTGGGGTGTGAATACACTTGATGAGATCTACAGCCTTAACCCACTTGGTGCACTTGGCGGCAAGGAGGAGTTTGCTTTGGGTGTACAGGGTAACATGTGGACCGAGACAACAAACGACATTGACGAGGTTGAATACCAGTTGCTCCCACGTATGTTTGCGCTTGCCGAGATTGGTTGGTTGCCGAACAACAAGAAGAACTGGACATCGTTCTACCATCGCTTGCAGAGCCATGACGAGATTCTCGACTATCTCGACTACCAGTATGCAAAATACTTTATCGAGCCAACAGAGTACACAGCCGAGGAGGCTACTGTAATTGAGGCCGAGGATATCCTTGCAAAGAGCATCCGTGGTGGCGTGGGCTACCCTGCTGCCGAGGTTTACGACGCATTGCAGGCTGCACTCGATGGTGGCGAGACAGCTGCCATCCAGCAGGCTATCGCAAACTACAAGAATGCAGCAATCACACTCCCTGTTGAGGGCAAGACCTATCAGATTGTTTCAGCTTGTACATACTTCCGTCAGCAGTATGAGGGTTCAACAATGTACATGAAGAACAATGGTGTACGTTTCCACTACACCCCACAGACCGAGCCAGAGGAGTTGTGGCAGTTCGTTGCAACCGAGGGCGGTTATATCATGAAGAACCTCTACAATGGCAACGTACTACAGATGCCGGGATACAACCAGAAAGTTTCAATGGTCGAGAACAGCGGTACAGCGGTAAGAATTGACAAGGCAACTGTTGCAACAGGCAACTTCACATACATCCCCGGTGTCGTTACAATCTCTGCAGTAGAGGGCTACAGCGCATCGGTTACAGGTAGCGTAAAGCGTTTGAGCGCACAGATTTCCGGTGATGTATATGCAAAGGACGATGCAGCACTCTGCTACAACGGTACATGGAAGATTGTTGAGGTAAGCGACTTCACCGCACAGTTAGCAGGTCTTGTAAAGAAGTGTGAGCTCATCATCCTTACAGCAAAACCAGGCGAAATTGGCCAGCCAAGCCAGGAGGCTCTTGAGTACTTGCAGAACAGCGTAATCAACCCTGCAAGCCAGGCTGTTGCCGATGGCGGTGTTACCGAGGAGCAGTACAACGCATACGTTGCACTCTATCACCAGTTCCAGATGATGCCACGCACATCAATGGCCGATGCTCTTGATTTTGGTGCATACTACTACATCCGCAACGGATATTTCACAGACAAGTATGCAGCGCTTAACCGCAGTACAAAGAAGGTTGAGCCAAAGGCTAAAGGCGCAGCAGATGATTTCTTGTGGAGCTTCACAAAGAACGTTGACGGTACAGTACGCATCTACAACAAGGCCAACGGCGAGGCTGCTTATATCAACAGCGCAGCCGATGACCAGACTGTAATGGTGGGTAAGGAGTACGACTGGACATTGGTTGAGACAACCACCGACCAGGGCAACAAAGGTATCGGAATTGTCAGCAGCAACGGTTCATCGGCATGGTATGTCAACCCAAGTGCTTGGAACTACGTGCTCACAAAGCCTTACACATGGGGCGGCAGCGTGTGGACATTGGAGAAGAGCAATGTACAGGTTGAGACAAGCATTACTGAAGTAAAAGCTGAAAACGGAAATGTGAAAGGTATTTTTGACCTCAGTGGCCGCCAAGTTGAAAACCCCACAGCCGGCATTTACATTGTCAATGGAAAAAAGTTGTTTATCAAATAATCAATTGATAAGAGACTACCATTAAAACATAAAAGACCTTAGCAAATTGCTAAGGTCTTTTATGTTTTAAATACAAGAATAGAATTCACTCCTTATTATATAACCGTCCTTGCCACGTCCCTCTCTTTCTCATACGCGCCTTCACCTTGTCAACAAGTTCATGATTCTTTATTCCCCAATCGGGAGCAATGAGCAGTTCCTTTGGCGACTGCGACGCAAAACGCTCAAGTACCAATTCCGGATTCAGGCGCTCAATGTAGTCAATTACCGTATCAATATAATCATCCATTGCAAAAAGGTGGAACTCTGAAGGATTCTCTACATACTCCTCGGCCATACGCGTTCCCCTGACAACTTGCAGCTGATGTAGTTTAAGTGTCGTAAGTGGCAAACGCGACAACTCCGTAGCCTGTCGCATCAAATCCTCTCGTCCCTCGCCAGGCAATCCTAGAATAATATGCGCCCCCACGGGAATACCGACAGCTGCCGTGCGTTGCACCGCATCAACGGCACAGGCATAGTCGTGACCGCGGTTAATGCGCAGCAAAGTCACATCATCGGTACTCTCAATGCCATATTCAACAAGCACGAAGGTACTCTTGCGCAATTCTGCAAGATACTCAAGCAACTCATCGGGCATACAGTCCGGGCGTGTTCCAATAACAACCCCCACACAGCCATCAACGGCTAAAGCCTCATTGTAACGCTGTTTGAGCACATCGAGCGAATCATATGTATTCGTATATGCCTGAAAATAGGCTAGATATTTCATCTCGGGATATTTATGCGCAAAGAACGAGATACCCTCACGCATCTGCTCTGCAACAGAACGCTCACGATGGCAATATGCTGGGTTGAACGTCTGGTTATTGCAGAATGTGCAACCGCCCCGCCCCACCTTTCCATCACGGTTGGGACAAGTAAAACCGGCATCAATGGTAATCTTCTGCACCTTGCAGCCAAAGATGGCACGCAGATAACTGCCGAATTCATTATATAAAAAAGCATCCTCGCGCATACAGCGCGAAGATACAAAGAAACCACGATATTATCAAATATTCCTCATTGCCCTCTCCTTGCGGAATTCGCTGGGGGTAAGGCCTGTCATGCGTTTGTAATAACGTGTGAAATATGACTGGCTTGGAAAATTATACCCGTCGGATAGTTCTTGTATACTTTTGGTTGTATACGACAGTTCATATTTGAGCCTTGCGGTCACAGCAGAATCTATTATCGCTTTTGCCGAGTGCCCCGAGACCTCGTTGCACACCTCGTTGAGATACCCGCTACTCACACCCAATTCATTGGCATAGAAGAGAACCTCACGCGACACCTGATGCGACTCGACCAGACGGTTAATAAAATTGCGAAAAAGCTCCTTTTTGCGAGGAATATATTCATATCCATTATCCTTTTTTGCAATGTACTTGTTGTAATAGTCCTGTTGTACAATAGCAAGCGAAGATATCTGCAGGCTTGCAATATTGTCAAATTCACTCTCGGCAACAAGTTCCTTTACATGCCATAGCGTTGAGAGAATCTGTTTGTACAATGCCAGATACTCATTCTGTAAATTGATTACAGGAGACTGCTTGATGTATTTGAAATTCAGGAGATTGACATCCTTGAGTATGGGAGAAAAGGTTTCAGATGGCAGCACAAGTACCGTGCTTGTATAGTCTTCGCTAGTTTTCTCGAATGTAAGGATATCCAATGGGGTTATTATAAGGAAACCGTTTTCCTTCAAGGTGTACGAAGTGTAGTTGAGTTCGAATGCAAGCTCGCCGCTCTCGCAAAACACAAGTACCAGATTCCTGAAGCGCAAGGGTTCATTCGGACGAGTAATTTCATCCGTCTTCAACAATCTTGCGTGCGTTATATCGTTTACAAATTTCATAGCGTTTTGATTTTGGAACAAATTTACACAAATCAAAACCACATAAGCAAATATTACCGCGATAATGGACAAATGCACAGTTATAATGGAAGAAACAGGAATAAGTGATCGGCAATAGTCGCCTTCACCTTTCACCTTTCAGCTTTCACCTTTAACCGCACTTCGTGCGTTTGAACCTGCTCTCGCTCGGCATAGTAAAAGTAAACTTTTCCTCTGCTCTCGCTTAACCGCAGCTTTCAGTTTTCCGTTTTCCGTTTTCAGTTTTCACCTGTACCCCAGTCTATGGCCACAAGAAATCAGTATACACCATCTTCACCATCCCCCGGTATTCGCGAGGAATGTCCTCGAGGTCATTTATAGTAAAGAGTGCTATATTGAACTGTTTGAAATGATTAACCAACTTGAACAGATAGTTATCGAAGGCACTTATGTGAAGAGCCATCCATTCTATATCATTTATGGATGTGCTCAAGAGCGTTGACATAATATCATCGGCCATGCATGAATAGAGCACACGGTAGTAGCCTTGACTTTTGAGCCTGCAATAGTGTTGGAACGAGAAAGCCTCTACCACCATTCGCTCTTTAATCTTTGGAAAATACTCTTGCAACACCTCAGGTTGCGAAATTTTGTCGGTTACAAGAAAGAGACTGTCGTGCTGTTCAAAGAAGGTATTGATCTCGCTTGCGCTCAATGGCGTGTAACGGCCATATATCTTTCGCGAAATGAAATCATTGAATGACGGGGCACTATCGCCCAGATGAGCACTGTCGGTCATTTGATTGAACTCGCTCCATGAATGGGCAGCAACTAGGACGGAGTCACTTGTGAAAAGGAAGTCGAACTCTACGAAACGGAAACCATTGGCAAGAGCCAGCTCCATAGCCTCGCTCGAGTTGGTATATACGCAGCTGTCTATGACTCCGCCTGCATGTGCAATATATTCATATTCAGGAGAAAAATCCTTGCTCTGCTCCTGTGTTGAGCAGGAGAAAAGCAAAGATATTATAAGTAACTGCAAAAAGTTCTTCATGATTATATTGGGCGTGTAATCTCCTGAAGATAACAACGTTCCTCGTCATTCAAATAAGGTGAAAGCACGTTGCATACCATTGCGTTATATGCATTCAGATAACCTATGGCGTCTACACCAAGGATCTCGCTCACAACAGGTGTTGTGTCAATGGGACAGAGTGTCATCGGCTCCAATTCATAGAACGTTCCGAACTCACTCTCGCAATAATGTCTTATGAGCATGGTGTTCTCTATTCTTATTCCAAAGCGACCGGCCTTGTAAATACCAGGTTCGTTGGTCACTGTCATTCCGGGTTCAAGAACAGCAGGCATATTGTTCATCCTTATCTGGTGAGGGCCTTCGTGTACATTGAGGAAGTGCCCCACACCGTGCCCAGTGCCGTGCAGGTAGTTCTCGCCAACCTGCCACAGCCATTGGCGTGCAAGCACATCAAGCTGTGTGCCACAGGTGCCCTTTGGAAACTTCGCCATAGCAAGTGATATGTGCCCCTTGAGCACGCGTGTATAGTCCTCACGCTCCTCGTCTGTGAGTTCTCCGAGTGGGATTGTACGTGTCACATCGGTTGTTCCACCAAGATACTGTCCTCCACAGTCGAGCAACAGGAAACCACGCTCTGCAAGTGGAGTATCGGACTCGGGCGTAGGCTCATAGTGTACAATGGCAGCATTGGCACCATAAGCCGCAATAGTCGCAAAGCTCAAGCCGCGGAAATTTGCATCAGCACTCCTTAACTCGGTCAGTTTTTTATCAACGTCAAGTTCGGTTATGCCACCCTGCTCAACGGCAGGCTTCAACCAGCGCAGCAACTTCACCATTGCAATACCCTCGCTTAGCATTGCCTTTTTGAAGCCGGTAATCTCCACATCATTCTTCACAGCCTTCATTGCGGCAACCGGAGAGTCCTTGAATAACGGAGCACAATCCACATTCAAGCACTCAATTGCTGCACTGTTGCATTTATTTGGTTGCATAAGCAGTGACGGGGCTATGTATTGACGCAATGCATCCCATACAGCATCATATGGTGCAACATCTATTCCTTCACCTTCAAGATACGTCTTGACCTCAGCCGAGAGTTTTTCTTCACAGATAAATATCGTCGCACTCTCGCTTGTAACAAGCATATATGCCACAAGCACAGGATTGTAATCGACATCGCAACCACGCATATTGGTGAGCCATGCAACCTCGTCAAGCATGGTAACCAACATACCGTCGGCACCATTTGTAGCAAGCGCTTGGCGCAGACGCGCAATCTTGTCGGCGCTTCTTTCACCACACACCTCCAATGGAAGAACCTCGGCTTTACTCATTGGCTGTGACGGGCGATTTTCCCAAATTGAAGCAAACGGATCATCCGTTGCCTTGAACTTGATACCGGCAAAAGCCAATTCGCCACTCCAATTTGTTGCCTCGGCAATAGTACACAAAGCACCGTCAATGCCTACAGTCGCTCCTTCAGAAAGATGTGTACACAACCATGAAGTTATGGATGGTGTGTCTGCTGCACCGTCCTTCATAAGTTCAAAACCAGTACCTGCAAGTAATTTCTCTGCAGCAAGCCAATAACGCGAGTCGGTCCACAGGAGAGCCTTGTCTGCTGTTACCACTGCAGTTCCCGCCGAACCGTCAAAGCCCGATATCCACTCACGCGATTTCCAGCAATCGGCAACATATTCGCTGCTATGCGGGTCACTGCTCACAACTATAAAAGCATCAAGACCGGCACCACGCATATATGCGCGCAATGCCTCCACTCTATTCTGTATTGTATTGTTCATTCTAAGATCTATTAATCAACCGCTAATATAGTAATAAAAACATAAGTTTCAACAAATATCATCACCAATTGTCACATAGGCAACGTATCTATTCTCCGGAGTTACAGGTACAAGACTCATATAACCACCAACCACTCTGGAGTTCTCAACCACCAACGGGTGTGCAGCCTGCATTTCCTTGTGAAAACTGTAGGCCTCACCTGGTTGCTTGAAAAATCTGACACGATAAATGCCTTTACGTCCACATGCAACAAAGCGGTCATAAAAAATGCGTGAAACGACTCCCATGTTCATTCTCAAATTTATCTCCATACAAGGGTTCAGGCGACACCCGTCACCATTGTCATAAAGCATCATATCAATACCGAAATAGCCACAATACCCACTGCCGGACAACTGTTTTTGCATGATACCACATAAAGCCTCACGCGCTGCAGCAAGTTTCTCCTTTGATATATAAGCGGTTAGTACTTCTTCAATATCATCATCAGGCGCAAGCATATTACCCACATAAGCACCATTCTCGGCCGTGAACAACGAGTAACCCACAAACTGCACACCGGCAACATCGGCATAGAACTCCATCGCAAATTCCTGCTTTACATTAAGGAAATGTTCGCAGACTACACCTCCCTGACGCCTTATGACACCTTTACAAAAATGCACCAATGGTTCCTCGGCATGTCCAATCCCCCACATTATCCCTTTACCGCTACCCGACCACGGGGCTTTCACCACACAACGGTCATGGCTATCTACAAACGTAATGACATTGTCAAGGTTATTCATATACCGCGGCAATGGCGGAGTGTCAATCCCGGCAGCGCGCAATTCGGTGAGCACATCTATCGTAAGCACACGGCTGGAGAGATTACGCATTCTTTCAATTTCTGCATCAGAGGGCAACACCCCCTTGCCAAATCGCATTGCCTTGAAAAAGCGATGACGCATCTGCGCACTCCACCCCCAAGGAGAGAGCGCCGTTACGGCCGACTTCATTGACGTAGCATATGCACAGGGCAATTCAAACATTGTTGCCATGGTGTCACGGAACTGCAGATGCCCGTTAGAAAGAAAAACGGCATCATCCTTACCCGCATACCAAAGCGGCAACGATGCCAAATCCTTGGCAATGCACATGGCAGCCGGCGGCGGGCAATAATTGAAGCTACCATCGGCAAGGGCAAGATCGTTCTCGGGGTTGAATATATAAAGTTTCATTTTAATACCCTTTCTGGTTTCTATTCGAATGGGATTGACCAATAAAAACAAAATTAGGAAACAATTTCTTGTTTCCTAACTCGAGGGTGGCTGATCGGATTCGAACCGACGACATTCAGAACCACAATCTGACGCTCTAACCAGCTGAACTACAGCCACCATATTGCTCTCTGTTTTTCAAAAGCGTTGCAAAGGTAAGAACATTTTTTATACTATCCAAACATTAACGACATTTTTTTATGCTTCACCTAAAACTTTTTCAAAAAAGAGTACTAAACATTAAAAAAGGCGCTCGCACCATGGGGAACGAGCGCCGAATCCATAAAAATTCGCTTATATCTGCTATTACTTTACAATAATAAGGTAATAGTTCTTTTTACCCTTTTGAACAAGAATATACTTGTCGTTGAGCAGATTTTCGCTGTTGATAACCTGGTCGAATGCCGCAAGTTTCTCCTTATTTATAGAAACGCCACCACCCTGAACAAGCTTGCGCATCTCGCCCTTTGAAGCGAAGATTGCAGCAAGGTCAGTTGTGAGATCTACAGCCTTCACGCCCTCGGCAAGCGCCTCGCGTGACACCTCAAACTGTGGAACGCCATCGAACACAGCAAGCAATGTATCCTCGTCGAGTGAACGGAGTGCATCGGTTGAAGCATTGCCAAAGAGAATACCCGATGCCTCAACAGCCTTGTTGTACTCCTCCTCGCCATGAACAAGCACTGTAACCTCCATTGCAAGACGCTTCTGCAACAGACGCAAGTGCGGAGCCTGAGCATGCTCTGCGACAAGAGCCTCAATCTCCTCGCGGCAGATAGAGGTAAAGATCTTAATATACTTCTCGGCATCCTCGTCGCTCACGTTTAACCAGAACTGGTAGAAACGGTAAGGTGATGTATAGCGCTTGTCGAGCCAGATGTTGCCCTGCTCAGTCTTACCGAATTTCTTGCCATCGGCCTTGGTGATGAGCGGACAGGTGAGGGCAAACACCTCATTGCCCGACATCTTGCGTATCATCTCGGTACCGGTAGTGATGTTACCCCACTGATCGGCACCACCAAGCTGCAACTTACAGCCGTGAGTCTCGTTGAGGTGAACATAGTCATAGCCCTGAAGAAGCTGGTAGGTAAACTCTGTAAATGACATACCGTCTGTGCCGGCCTCACCCGAGAGGCGACGCTTAACAGAGTCTTTTGACATCATGTAGTTCACGGTAATCATCTTACCGATGTTGCGGATGAAATCGAGGAATGTGAACTCTTTCATCCAATCGTAGTTGTTCACAAGCACAGCTGCATTTGGCGCATCGCTGTCAAAGTCAAGGAAGCGTGAAAGCTGTTTCTTCAGTGCCTCCTGATTGTGACGCAACTTCTCCTCGTCAATTAGCACACGCTCCTTTGACTTGCCCGAAGGGTCACCAATCATACCTGTTGCACCACCGATGAGCGCAATGGGCTTGTGACCACAAAGCTGGAAATGACGCAACATCATCACACCAACAAGGTGACCGATGTGCAACGAATCGGCAGTAGGGTCAATACCCAAGTATGCACTTGTCAACTCCTTCTGCAACTGCTCTTCTGTTCCGGGAGTCATGTCCTGGATCATGCCTCTCCATTTTAATTCCTGTACAAAATTCATAGTCTTATATTTTTATTGATACTTTTCTTCCTTTTTACAAACGGTAAAGTTGCGATGGTGTAGCTCGCTTGAGCACCACCAGCTGCACATCCTTTCCTGCAATGATACCATAGTCACCGAATTCCATGGTCACAGCCTTGTATGCAAGTTCGGGATGATTATTCTCCTCGCTCAGGTGACAAAGCCAGATATGCTTGAGATACTCATTGAAGTGCGACGCAAGATATTTGGCTGTAGCCTGATTACTCATGTGACCTCTTGGCCCAGATACACGTACCTTCAGGAACTCAGGGTAACGTCCCATTGCCAACATCTGCTCCTCATAGTTCGACTCAATGACAAGATAGTTTGCCTGGTCAATGTAAAAGGAGGCGTTGGGGGTAATCTCACCCAAATCGGTTGCAATACAGAATTTCTTGTCACCCACCTCAATAAAATAGCCTACATTGTCACTGCCGTCGTGTGGCACCTCAAAAGGAGTGATGACAAAATCCCTCAAAGTGAGCGGTTCCTCTTTCTGTATATACCTCACATACGAAGGGTCTATCGGTTTTGAAACGCAATAGTTCTGTGTGATGCCCTTATGCACCTCTCGGGTAGCATAAACAGGAATATTCGCCTTTGACGATATTACACCCACCGACTTGATATGGTCGGCATGGTCGTGCGTAACAAAAACGGCACATATGCTTTCAAAAGCTATTCCTTCCTTTTTCAAAGCCATTCTTATGGTCTTTGACGGTATTCCGGCATCTATGAGAATACCATAGTCACCCACCCCGAGGTAGTAACAATTTCCGCAGCTGCCGCTGCCGATACTCATAAATCGAATCTCCATTATATCTATTTTTTCTTCTTTCATAACAAACCTTCCAAAAAAAATCAGAAGGGATAGCCAATTGCAAAATGCAAGGCGAAGTCGCGGTTGAAATTCGGACTAATGATCGGGAACTTCTCTTTTCCGCTGTAAGCAGGGTTAATGGCCTTCATAGCAGCATCAAGACGGAAGACGAACATATCGAAATCCAATCTCAATCCAAGACCATAGGACATTGCTATATCTTTATAAAATGTAGTAAACTTGAACTGTCCACCCGGTTGCTCCTCGTAATTGCGGATAGTCCATATATTTCCGGCATCAATAAACACTGCCGAATGCACCATCATAAACAGACGCGAACGGTATTCAATGCTCATATCAAGCTTGATGTCACCAGACTGGTTTATAAAATCGATATTCCTGTTGCTATTCCTGTAACTACCAGGACCAAGAGTGCGCACAGTCCATCCACGCATACCGTTTGCGCCACCCGAGAAATAACGCTTCTCAAAAGGCAGGATACGTGAGTTGCCATATGGATAGGCAATACCGAATCCAAAATGCATGACCATCGAGTTCCTGTCGTCCATCTTGATGTGCGTGGTAAAATCAAAATCACCTTTTACATACTGGGCATAGGCAATATTCATGAAAGTATACTGGCCGTCTTCATTCTTCTTGCTATTGAAGATTGAATTAACACCATAAAGCACATTACCCGAACACTCCACATTAGCCCTCAACGAGTAGACAGCACGCTTGAAACGGTTGGCGTCGTTGAGTGACGAGTTATAGGAATATGTATATCCCAATTTTGTTATAAGCAGATTCTCGTAGTTATACTTGAGAATCGAGTTTCGGTTCGATATACTATCAAGATACTCCTTCTTGAAAGTCTCGGCAATCCAAGGCACATATATGTAGTTCAGGTCGAGCACATCAAGTTTATGCCTTGTCTCTTTCTTGCGGCTCCACATATAACTCCATGTTCCCGAAATGAGTCTACGATTGAACTCGGGGCGATCCTGAGAATTGTACTTAAGAGAGAAGAGCGAAGATGAGACAAGTTTTCTCTGGTCGGCAGGCACCAATGTAGATATTACACCACCCTGAAAACGAAGGCTCAGTTCAGCACCATACTCAAAGAACTTGTTGCCGTTGTAACCACGAAGGTCCGACACAGCCTCGTAGGCCGCAAAAAGTCTCAAGGCAAGTTGCTCGGAACCCTTGAACAGGTTCTTGTCCGAGAGGGTAACAGAAGCCAATGCACCGAAATTACCGGCAGTGTTCGTTCCATCAAGGTCAAAACCTACGGTACATCTCTTGCTCTTCTCGTACATTATGTAACAATCGAGCAAAGCTGTGTCAGGACGTTCCTGCATTCTCACCGTCGTATATTTCAATGCCGAGAGCTGAGAGAAAGCGCTATATGTCTTGTCAACGTTATCCTGCGAATATAGTTCACCTGGAGCAATGTAGGTATTCTCCAGCAGTTTCTTTGTACGCACTACCGGCGATTCATTGTACAGTACCGAGTAATCGCCATACTCGATTGTATCGCACAACTCAAGCGTTGCATCATCAATATGCAAGCCGGCATTGGCAACATAATAAATCTTACCAATGCGATAGGCCTTGTGATTGGTTGGTTCGACATTTGCAGCCGGTGAGTAACCTGCAACATTCATTGTCAGCCTCACCAAGTTTGAGTGATGAGCAGTGTCGGCTGCATATGTGATGTGCTCCTTCTGGAAACGGTAATATCCGTTATTCCTTAACAGAGCAGCCACACGGCGACGCTCCATCTCCATTCCATCTACGTTGAACGGCATACCGGCTTTCACATTTGACAAAGCCGAATCGGCCATAATCAGCCTTGCCAAAGTGGTGTCTTCGCACACCATCTCAAGTTCCGAGATGTAATACCTCTCCTTTTCATGCAGATAATATGTCACTTTGGCACGGCGTTTTTCCTCATTCACAAGTGTTTCCAAGTCGACACGTGCATGAAGATAACCATCGTTCAAAAGCATCTGCTGGATATTATATCGTGTAGCTTCGGCTAGTTTGTGACTGTATACCACAGGCTTTTCGCCAAGACGGCGAAGTACACGGTTGACCCATTTTGTAGAGTCGAGCCCCGAGAGCGAATAGGTATACATGGGCACCTTCACTAGGCTGAACCACTTTGCATTGGGTTTCTGCCTTATGTATTTGGTAGCTTTCTTTGCATTCTCGGTATTTGTGTTTGAAACAATGTGTACATCATTGAGCAGATACCCGCCCTCGGGAATAAATTTTTTCACCGAGCACGAGAACAACAGAAGCGCGCCTAAAAGCGCAAATACTATGTTTCTCAACAACGCCATTACACTCAAAAAAAAGATTGCTGAAGCTATCCGCCCCTAATATTGGTATTATAATGAAAATAATTGTACAAATATAGTAAAAACTTGAAAGATTTAAGGTAGATTTGCACCACTTTAATACATGCAAAAGCAAAAAAAATGTTGAGCAAAGCACTCCAGAAGCGTATTTCATCACTCGAAAACAAAAAACAGAGAAAAGAAAGCGGTCTTTTCGTTGCCGAAGGCGGAAAAACAGTTCTCGACCTTTTGGCAGCAGGACTCAAGGCCGAAAAGTTGATTGCCACCACAGAATGGCTACAACAACATGACGTACACCCCGACACAGAAGTCATCGAGGTGAGCAACGAAGAGATGAAACGCATCAGTTTCCAGCAGACGCCGCAAGGAATGATGGGTATATTCCATCAACCACAGCACACCATGGACCCATCGGCGCCTAAGCGCGAGCTATGTCTTGCCCTCGACAACGTACAGGACCCCGGAAATCTGGGAACCATCGTGCGCATAGCCGATTGGTTCGGTATCGAAAACATATATTGCTCCATTGGAACAGCCGACATCTACAATCCCAAGACAGTGCAGGCAACAATGGGAGCTATTGGACGCGTGAAAGTACATTATGTTGACCTACCTGCATTCATTGCATCAATAAAGGATAATACAGCAATATATGGAACATTCCTTGACGGCGACAACATCTACAAAAAAGAACTTAAGCCCACCGGCCTGATAATTATGGGCAACGAAGGAAACGGCATAAGCAAGGAATGCAGCAAGCATGTGACCGAAAGACTCCTCATCCCCAACTACCCGGCCGGGCGCGAGACATCGGAATCACTCAATGTATCGGTTGCAACAGCCATCATCTGCAGCGAATTCCGTCGTAGGAGTTAAAGGATATACTTTTCGAGTCTCAACACTCCATCAGAGCACTTACCGGCATACAACTCTTCGACAAGGAGCATCGATTCATACTCAGCCGCGAACGGACACCATTCGAGCACTACTCCGTCACGGACAGTCACCACCTGCCTTTCAAACACCTCGCCCGACGGCAAATGTAGTTTACGGGCCAAATACAACACCGGTTTCGTCACTTCACAGACTGCTAAAAAAAGAACCTACTGTTTTACATTCTGCACCGAGCGTAATCTTTTGACAGAGAGATCACCGAAGAGCGCTTTTGATTCACACTCAGTATCATTGTCAAAATAAAAGATATAACCCGACATTGATTTCAGACAACTCCTATATTCCCTTGGGGCCGAGACAGAGAAATGTCCGTCCTCATCAATATCAACACCGCCGTAATAGCACAAACCATTACCATACTCAATAGCTATTGAAGCATAGGCCTTCTGTCTCACACTATCTTTACGCGCCGACAAGAAGAAAGTGTTGAACGAAAATACAAGGCTGTCACCCTCTATAAAAGAAGAATCTTTGGGCGCATCAAAGGAAAAACTCACCCTGTTGCCAAGCGGTGTAGCAGTAAGCAACCTCACCGGAAGCGATGTCCATAGCTCTGCTACAGGAGAAGAGAAATCAACATTTGTCAAATCAACGCCCTCTTCCATCGCAACCTTCGCAGCAGCCAAAGCGTCTACCTCCTCATTCAAGCGCGCCTCAATATTGGCATATATTCTTTCAATGTGTTTAGGATAACGGTTGTACCACACAAGCGACGAGTCAAAAACCTCCTTGCTGACACCGTGCTTGTCATAGATATAAGTATACATCAGTTTCTCCTTATAATCAACAGAAGCCAATGTCGTCATCATAGACTGCGCAAGATGATAGTCATAAAGGACAGCTTCCATTTTTTCGGGCGGAAGCACATCTTCTGGAGCCTTCACCTTACACGAGGCTACAAGTACAAGAAGCAGAAGCAAGAAGATATTCTTTGCGCGTCGGGACATATAAAGAGATTATTTACTGAAGACAATCTTTCTATACCATATGAAGATAGCGATAACACTGCAACTTATGCAGACATCGGCAAAATTGAATACCGGAGCAAAAAAGATATCTCCCCCCACAAGCGGCATCCAACCCGGCCATGTAAAAAGCGGGAAATAGAACATGTCCACCACTCTTCCCTCCATAAAAGAGGCATAGCCTTCGCCCCAAGGCACGAACTGCGCAATCTGACCATAACTTGAAGAGAAAATCTCGCCATAGAACAAGCAGTCGATTATATTGCCGACAGCACCGGCCAGAATCATCGCAACAGCCAGGACGAAACCAAAAGGATATTCCTTGTTCTTAATAAGTTTGACAAGCACATACACAAGGAAAGCGACAGCAACTATTCTAAAGCCCGTCAGGAACAGTTTATTGAACAGTTCCATACCAAACGCCATTCCATTGTTCTCAATGAAACGTATCTGGAACCAATCGCCAAAAACAGAAAAGCCACCGCCTAAAGGCATGCTCGTCTTTACTGCAATCTTTATCACCTGATCGACAAGGATTGCAAGTAAAACCGAGCCCCAAATTAAACAGCAACGTCTTTTAGACTCTGCTATCATAAACCTATCATCTATTTTTCTTTGCTTCGATGCTGAGAGTCGCATGTGGCACAGCCATCAACCTCTCCTTTGAAATCAGCTTGCCGGTTTCGCGGCATATACCATAAGTCTTGTTCTCAATACGTATGAGCGCAGCCTGCAAGCCCTGAATGAACTTGGCCTGACGACTGGCAATCTGCATCTGTTCTTCCAAATATGCAGCATCACTGCCATCCTCGAGCCCCTTGTATGTTGGCGATGTATCGGCAACATCATTTGAATCCTCGTGACGCAAGGCTCTCATTATCTGGTCATAATCTCTCTTTGCAAGTTCCAACTTCTGCAAAATGACAGCGCGGAATTCTTCCAATTCAGCATCTGAATAACGAACTTTTTCTGACATGTCTCTCAATCAATTATTATGGTTAGTATATAATTTTTTTTCAAAGTTTTCTCACTGACAGTTTCACTGCAGCATTGTCAAGTTCCACAACACTATCACTGTCTACGCTATCGCTTATCTTTAGTTCATCGGCAAGCACCTGGTTGCAGATATAGCCATTGAACTGCTCTATTGCAGCGTCTGTAGCCTCGTTGTGTTCTATCTCAACCACAATGCGGTCAACGATATCGAAACCGCTATCCTTACGCATTGCCTGAATCTTCTTCACAATCTCACGTGCAACACCTTCGCAGCGCAAGTCATCTGTTACCTCAACATCGAGCGCAACAGTCAAGGCACCCTCGTTGGCAACAGTCCAGCCCGGCACATCCTCGCTAAAGATTTCAACATCGGCAAGTTCTATGAGCGCGTCAACACCCTCAACCATCAAGGTTATGTTGCCGTTCCTCTCAAGTTCTGCTATCTGCTCCTGAGTCATGTTGATGACAGCCTCGTTCACACTCTTCATGAGCTTACCGAATTTCTTGCCGAGTGTACGGAAATTACACTTGATTTTCTTCACAAGGATTCCATCACCCTCAACAAAAACAAGTTCCTTAACATTAACCTCGTTGAGTATGAGTTGCTTGACGGCCTCAATACGTGATTTCATAACCTCATCTGCAGCGGGGATTGCAATCTTCTGCAATGGCTGGCGCACGATAAGCGCCTCCTTCTTGCGGAGTGCAAGCACCATTGAAGATATTTGCTGTGCCAACACCATGCGGTACTCAAGCTCGGTATCCACGCTCTGCTCGTCACACTCGGGGAACTTGGCTAGGTGAACCGATGCAGCATCGCCACGACCTGTAACCGATGTCAAGTCCTGATAGAGACGCTCTGCGTAGAATGGAGCGATAGGCGCCATAAGACGCGCAACAGTCTCAAGACAGGTATATAGAGTCTGGTATGCCGACAACTTGTCCGTGCTCTGTTCTGAACCCCAGAAACGTTTGCGGCTCAAACGTACAAACCAGTTACTTACGTTATCAATTACAAAGTCCTGTATCAGACGACCGGCCTTTGTCGGTTCATAGTCGTTCAAGCAGTTGTTGACATTCTTTACAAGAGTATTCAAAGCCGACAATATCCAACGGTCAAGCTCGGGACGCTCTGCAAGCGGAACATCGGGCTCGGCATATGTAAAGCCGTCAACATTGGCATACATCGTAAAGAAGCTGTATGTCTGGTAAAGTTTACCGAAGAACGAACGTGTAACCTCCTTCACACCCTCCTCGTTGAAACGCAGGTTGTCCCATGGAGCCGAGTTGGTAATCATGTACCAACGCAACGCGTCGCTACCATAGTTCTCAATAGTATCGAAAGGATCCACAGCATTGCCAAGACGCTTTGACATCTTGTCGCCGTTCTTGTCGAGCACAAGACCATTTGAAATCACAGTCTTATATGCCACGCTGTCGAACACCATTGTCGCAATTGCATGCAAGGTATAGAACCATCCACGTGTCTGGTCAACACCCTCGGCAATGAAATCAGCAGGATATACCGAACGGTTATCAAGGATTTCCTTATTCTCGAATGGATAGTGAATCTGTGCATATGGCATGGCACCAGAGTCGAACCAAACGTCAATGAGGTCAAGTTCGCGTGTCATCACCTTGCCTGTTGAAGAAACAAGCTTGATATCATCAACATATGGGCGGTGAAGATCGATCTTGTCATAGTTTGCCTTGCTGTAGTCACCAGGCACAAAACCTTTATCTTTGTATGGGTTGCTTGCCATCACACCGGCAGCAACAGCCTTCTCAATCTCGTCATAGAGTTCTGCAACCGAACCGATGCAGATAGCCTCGCCATCCTCACTTGTCCAGATTGGCAACGGAGTACCCCAGTAACGGCTACGGCTCAAGTTCCAATCGTTAAGGTTTTCAAGCCACTTGCCAAAACGTCCTGTACCTGTAGACTCAGGTTTCCATGTAATGGTCTTGTTGAGCTCGCTCATGCGCTCCTTAATCTGCGATGCACGCACAAACCAGCTGTCGAGCGGATAGTAAAGCACGGGCTTGTCGGTACGCCAACAGTGTGGATAGTTGTGTACGTGCTTCTCAATCTTGAATGCCAAACCGGCCTGCTTGAGAACCATACAGAGCGCAACGTCAAGAGTCTCGGCTTTTGCCGCAGCCTTCTCGTCGTAACGGCCGTCAACAGCATATTGTGGATCGTATGCATTCTTCACATAAGCCGCAGCGAATTTTGCATACTCTTCAACATTTACAAAATTTGCAACGAAATCATCGTCAAGTTCATCGATTGCCCAGAACTTACCGGTGAAGTCAACCATTGGGCGTGTCTCACCCTTCTTGTTAATCATGAAAAGCGAAGGGATGCCCGCAGCCTTTGCCACGAAAGCATCGTCGGCACCGAATGTAGGAGCAATATGAACGATACCTGTACCGTCCTCAGTAGTAACATAGTCACCGGGGATAACGCGGAAAGCCTCGGCCGATGCATCAACGACATTCTCACCCTCTTTCTTCACAGGTTTCACCCATGGGAACAACTGTGCATAGTGCATACCTACGAGGTCACTACCCTTGTACTCGGCAATCACCTTGTAAGGAACAATCTTGTCACCCGCCTTGTACTCTTCGAGCGGCATTTCAGCACCGGCAGGGTTGAAGTGCGCTGCCAAAAGCGCCTTTGCAAGCACCAATGTCACAGGCTGAGCATTGTATGCATTGTATGTCTGCACCGCAACGTAGTCAATCTTTGGACCTACGCAAAGCGCAGTGTTTGATGGCAATGTCCATGGAGTTGTTGTCCATGCGATGAAATATGGTGTACCCCATGCTGTCATCTCGGGTTTAGGATCAAGCATACGGAACTGCGCAACTGCTGTCGTATCCTTGACGTCACGGTAGCAACCGGGCTGGTTAAGCTCGTGCGAACTCAAGCCAGTACCTGCAGCAGGCGAATATGGCTGGATTGTATAGCCTTTGTACAGCAAGTCCTTGTTGTAGAGTTGCTTGAGCAACCACCACAAAGACTCAATGTAGCTGTTCTCGTATGTGATATATGGATTCTCAAGGTCAACCCAGTAACCCATCTTGCGGGTAAGGTCGGTCCACTCACGGGTGTACTTCATCACTTCCTCGCGACAATTGCGGTTATAGTCATCAACTGAAATTTTCTTGCCGATATCCTCCTTTGTAATGTTCAGTTTCTTCTCCACACCAAGTTCCACCGGCAGACCGTGTGTATCCCAACCGGCCTTACGCTTCACCTGGAAGCCCTTCATTGTCTTGAAACGGCAGAAAGTATCCTTGATGCTACGTGCCATCACGTGATGGATACCCGGCATACCGTTAGCCGATGGTGGTCCCTCAAAGAACACGAACGAAGGAGCGCCTTCGCGTTCCGTCATACTTTTAGAGAACAAATCTTCTTTCTCCCACTCATTCAGCACCTCTTTGTTAATCTGAGGTAAATTAAGCTGATTATATACAGGAAATTTCTTTTTCATTGTATCTTGTTATATCGTTTTCCATCAATTTTGCAAAGTTATCAAATTTTTCCATAATTCCAAAAAGATACGTATTGAGAATAGCCCGTAAGCGCCCTTTTGTTTTACATCAAGAATGAATCACTTTGCCTCAATTACATAATGCACGCCTTGCATTTTGTGAGTCACCACCACCCTGACACCGAATTTTTCCGCCACGTGACGGGCTATATGCTCGGCACTATAAACTGAGCGATGCTGTCCACCGGTGCAGCCACAACACACCTGCACATGCGTAAAACCGCGTTTCTTGTACGTGTCGACCATATTGTCAACAAGTGCATAAGCATTTTCAAGAAAAGCCGCAATATCGCTCTCCTCCTCAAGGAACCTGATTACAGGTTCATCCATACCTGTTAGTTTTTTATAAGGTTCGTAACGCCCGGGATTGTGTATCGCACGGCAATCAAAGACAAAGCCACCGCCATTACCCGATGTATCATCAGGGATACCGCGTTTGTAAGAGAAACTCATAACATCTACCGTCAGCTCCTTTGACTCACTGCGTACGAACATGGGCAACGCCGCAATCTCCCGAACGAGCGAACGGATATAAGGAAAATCAACAACGCACACATCCAGCAACTGCAACAATTGGTCCAAAGCGGCCGGTATACTCTCGACAAATGCCTTTTTACGTTCAAAAAGACCGCGATAGCCATATGCGCCAAGATTCTGCAAGAGCCTGAAAACACGGAACAGTTGCAACATCTCCACAAAATACTCCTTATCAACCGTCTTATAGCAAGCAAGAGCATCCAGGTAAGCATCAAGCATTGAATCGACAACCACTGCCGTATATTTTGCACGCGCCTGTCCCACAAAAGATGCTATATCGTAATATATCGGTCCCCTGCGCCCCCCTTGAAAATCAATAAAGTAAGGCACACCATTCTTAAGCATCACATTACGTGACTGGAAATCCCTGTAAAGAAACACATTGTCATTGTCGCTCAAAAGTTTCGCCGTAAGTTTCACAAACTCATCCTCCAGACGGTTCTCATTGAACTCCACTCCAACACCTTTAAGGAAGCAATATTTGAAGTAGTTCAAATCCCACATAACTGTGCGCTCGTTGAAATCGCTTACAGGATAACACAAAGAGAAATCAAAATGCCCGGCAATACCGAATTGAATTTTTGGCAACTCGGCCACCACTCTGCACAAACACTCAATGTCTGCACTTTCGAAGACTCCGTTTTCACGCGCAGATGCAAGAGATGCGTACAGTGTAACATCACCAAGATCTTCCTGCAGATAGCATAGCTCATCATGGGAAACAGCAAGCACCTTTGGAGCCGTAACACCGGCTGCCTGAAAGGCTTTTGACAAAGCCACGAAAGCTCTGTTCTCTTCAACCGACGTACCCACAGCACCCATAACAGACACAACGCCGGTCATTCTGTAATAGGCACGGTTTGAACCATCGCCTGTAAGCCTAACCACCGCGACAGGCTCCTCACCAAAAGTTCTTATATATAAATCCTTTAATTTTTCCATCTGAAAATACTTTGGCCGCGAATATAACACAAGTTAATGTAAAAAACGGTATTTATCAAAAAAATATTTAGCGCCATACAACAAAGACAGCGGGCGCAAATTTGCGCCCGCTGTACACCTTTATCATTTACACAAGTCACTTTACAATAACCTTCTTGCCATTTACTATATACAATCCAGGCTTTGTAATTTCACTCAACTTACGGCCACTGATATCATAAATAACCTTGTCACCACCATCAGTTTCTACCTCCTCGACACTTGTACTATTCGTAACATGGAGTATCACATCTATTATCTGGCCGCCATAGTTCGAGAATGTACCGCCAAAATTCATGTCACTATCGCCGGCAGGATCTATACTACACCAATCCTGCTTGATACGCAAACGATAATGTCCGGTCCTCGCAGGCACCGCAAACGAAGGAAGAACAGGATAGCTGCGGTCGTCGCCAGAAATCATCTGTCCCTCACTGTTCCATCCGCTGGCATCGCTATTGCCACCATTGTTGTAGAACGAGTAGGCAACAAGATCGCCAGTAGGCTTCCAGTTGCTATTCCCCTCTATCGAAGCTGCAAAACCGTTCTTGTCATAGTCAATATAAACATAGTGGTTCACCCACGAACCTTCTGTGACGATCTCAACCGAAACCTGTTCGCCGGGAGCAACGGTAAACACAAACGACTCTGTCAAGTCAAGATACTCGCTTGAACGCTCCGAAGCAGTAAGGTCATGGCTTACCTCGCCATATTCAGCACTCACAAACTTGACTGCCAGAATATCACGCTCGGCATAGTTTCTTGTACCGGTGTATGTCGGGGTATAGTCCACGCCCTCACCGGGAGTCGGTTCCGGCTCAGGTTCCACAATTTCACCGATAGTCACATTTGGATTCTCAATCAACACCCAAGCACTTCCTGCATCACCAGTGTTCCAAACAGAAAGTGGTGCATCCAATTGCGGAGCGGCACACATATATCCATATTCCGCATTTGCATGGCCTGGATATGCATTGAATGCAAATTTACCGCCACCGAGGTCGACAACCGACAAAGACACCGGCTCTGAAGAGAATGAACAATATTTCAGGTTATCGTCAAATGTATACATTGGAGTATTCAGATACATCCCGGCACCGACATTATACAGCTGATACTTGTCGCCGTCCTTGACAACCTGCCAGCATGCATTCATTGATGTGATGTCAACCTCCTGGGCATAATCAGCATCCTTCAACTGGTGGTCGCCATCGCCTCCAATCATACCGGCAACCCAAACCTTGTCACCATGTCCCTCCTCATATATTGCATATGTTGTGTAGTGCTCGTTGTAAAGGACATATGTCTTGTTTGCATGAGCATCGGCAAGGGAATACAATCTGTCACCAAGTTCCTTGGGACCCGCAGGCTCAGGCTCCTTGACCATGAATTTGATTTCACCGTTGCACACAACATCCTCGTCGTTGGCCTTGCGTTTTATAAGTCCTTCAGGAATATTGAGCGCATATTCGCCCGGTGTTGTCAATGCTTTATCCAATAATATTGTAAGCACCTTGCCATCAACCACAAACGAAGCAACATTACTGTCTGAACCAAGATATATCTTCGCCGACGCACTTTCATCGTAAGTACCGTAAATATCGTCACTGTACTCAATCGATATCGTCAGCAGCGCCTCCACCGCATAGTCAGGAGTAACCGACACAATCTCCAAAGGATCGACACTCACATCGGTAACGGTAAACTTTATCTCGCCATTACATTCCATAGCCTCACCATTACTCTTGCAAGTAATCAAACCTTCTGGGATATAAAGCATATACTCACCTGCAGAGGTAATCTCCTCATTCAATGTTATTGTAAGAAGAGTGCTGTCCACAACAAACGACGCATCATTCACCTTCAAAGGCTTGGTTGTGGTTCTTAATGAATCCACATAAATCTGTGTTATAGAAAGCGGATCGTATTTACCCACAATCTCCTCGTCATACTCAAGGACTATCGTACGCAAAGACTGGACAGGACTATCAGGAGTTACCGCAACCACCTCGGCTGTAACTTTCTCTGCCGGATCCCTGACAACAAATTTTATTTCACCATTGCACACAACATCGCTGCCATCTATCTCACGTGTTATCAGACCCGCCGGAATGTAGAGAGCATGTTCGCCAACAGTTTCAAGCTTTCTATCCAATGTAATTGAAAGCACCTTTCCGCTGACGCTGAACGAAGCCGTATTCTCGCTTGAGCCTACATAAATCTTGGCTGCAGAGTTTTCACTATATGCGCCCACAATCTCGTCATTGTATTCAACAGTAATATTCTTCAGATACCACATCGGTTTGTCGGGAGTAACCTTCGTCACAACGAGGTCAAGCGGCTTGACTGTGAACACTATCTCACCATCACAGGTCACATCCTTACCATTGATTTCACGTGTAATCAGACCGGCGGGTATATAAAGCGGCAATTCACCAGGAGTGGTTATTTCCTTATCCAATGTTATGGTCAACACCTTGCCATTAACCGTAAACGAAGCCTTGTTCAACGGAGAACCGACATAAATCTTTGACGATGATGTTGATTTATAAGTACCCGATATAACATCACTATATTCAATCTCAATCGTCTTCAAAGACTCGACCACTCCACTTGGAGTCACCGATACTACTTCAAGAGGCTCCTCGGGTTTGAACTTAACTGTATAGGTGTGGTAATTATCTCTTGCCTTTGCAGTATTGCGTATGTACGACAGTATTGCGTCTATTGAATATGCCTGTATCTTACTGCCACTCGTGACATAGTCATTACCCTTCACTGTAATTGTCAATACATTTGTCTCTTCGTCAAAATCCTTTTCAATGACTGCACCACGTCCGTTTGAAGAGACAGAGAGTTTGTTCTCATAATAAGGTTCATCAATGACATACGAGGTCTTGCCCGCCTGGAAATAGTTCTTTCCATTATATGTAAGCGACGCAAGCTCCGAATAGTACACAAATTCCACATCATCAGCCTCAAGGACACTGTTCTCCTTCACATTGCTTCTGTTCCAATAGTCACCGCTTGATATAATTATATTAAGTTTTTCGGGAACAAAGTCATTCTTATAGTCCAGCGGCACAATTATCTCTTGCCAATCATTGTTGGTCGTGGTTGCAAATGCATGGTCGCAACTTGCTATCAACACTCCATCACCGGAACTCGACACCATTCCCATTACAGCACGGTCAGTATCATCCTTTGTATCGTTGGATTTAGCCGATTTAATGTTATTCTGGAATGTACCTTTCCACAAATAAGCGATGATATGCGCCTTTTCACCTGTACCACCGGTACGTTTGAACCAACCTTTGATGGCATCGGGACGATGAGTGAATGACATGCCGCCATACATACCGCCATCACACGCATCAACATCAGAAACGGCATAAACCCATGGAGTTGCAAAACTGATAAAAGCCGGAGCATTGGAACCGATACCGGCTGCGCCAACCCATTTATTCTGCAATTTTACAGCCGAGCCGTTACGGCCTGTCGATTTAAAAATAAGCGTTTCTTGCTTTGTTACATTAAAAAGAACTTTGACACTTTGGTTAATACTTGAACCAAACCAGCTTGTAGGTTCATCGCCCGGACGCTTACGCATCTCATTACCGTTGGATGACTGATATGTACTTCCTGCATTACCTTCACCTTTCCAACTGTCAAAGCTTCCGTTAAGTATATATTGCGCATTCGCAGCAAGCGCGACAAAAGCAAATAATGTAGTGAAAAATTTTCTCATTATTATATATTTCTGTTGTTTCATAGTACGGTACCCGCGCCACACACTCATACACAAGTACACAAATCGGTGCAAATTTAGCTCAAAAATCGCAAAAATTAAACTCATACATCTTTTTTTTTGAGCCAACAACCGAAAATGAACAACGCCGTCGCCAAAAAGTAAAAGCAAAAACATTTTTCCATAAATAACTCAAAAACATACAAAATCAGCCACAAACAGCCGAACATAACAAGACATTTTGCTATTTATTTAAAAAAAACGCTTACATTTCTTTAATTTCAAAAAACAATGTATTACATTTGCAGAACAGAATTGGAACAAGATTAAAAAAACATAAAAAAATGAACGTAGCATCCACATTAGAGAGCCTAAAAAAGAGATTCCCCAACGAACCGGAATATTTTCAGGCTGTAGAAGAAGTTCTCCACTCTATTGAAGAGGAGTACAACAAACACCCCGAGTTTGAGGCAAACAATCTCATTGAGCGCCTTTGCATCCCCGACAGGATTTTCACATTCCGCGTCACATGGATGGACGACAATGGTCACGTGCAGGTAAACACAGGATACCGCGTACAGCACAACAACGCCATTGGCCCATACAAAGGCGGTATCCGTTTCCACCCCTCGGTAAATGTGGGTATTTTGAAGTACCTCGCGTTTGAGCAGACATTCAAGAACTCACTCACCACCCTTCCAATGGGCGGCGCAAAAGGTGGCTCCGACTTCAACCCCAAGGGCAAGAGCGACAACGAAGTAATGCGTTTCTGCCAGGCATTCATCACTGAGTTGTGGCGTCACATTGGCCCCGAGATGGACGTACCAGCAGGAGACATCGGCGTTGGAGCACGCGAGGTTGGCTACATGTTCGGCATGTACAAGAAACTCACACGCGAGTTCAACGGTGTATTCACAGGTAAAGGACTCGATTTCGGTGGTTCACTCATCCGCCCCGAGGCTACAGGCTACGGCAACATCTATTTTTTGCAGGAGATGCTGAAAACACGCGGCCTCGACATTGCCGGCAAGACATGTCTTATTTCGGGTTCGGGCAACGTTGCACAGTATACAGTTGAGAAGATTATCCAGCTTGGCGGTAAGCCCGTGACAATGAGTGACTCAAACGGCTACATCTATGACCCGGACGGCATTGACCGCGAAAAGCTCGACTTCATCATGGAGTTGAAGAACGTGCGCCGCGGCCGCATCAAGGAGTATGCCGACAAGTATGGCTGTAAATATGTAGAGAATGCACGTCCATGGTGTGAGAAAGGCGATATCGCTTTGCCATCTGCAACACAGAACGAGATTAACGGCGACGACGCCAAGGCACTTGTTGCGAATGGTGTAATCGCAGTATCTGAAGGTGCAAACATGCCTTCCACCCCCCAGGCTATCCACACATTCCAGGCTCCAAAGATACTTTATGCACCGGGGAAGGCATCGAACGCCGCTGGTGTATCAGTATCGCGTCTTGAAATGAGCCAGAACTCTGGCAAGATCAACTGGAGCAGCGCCAAGGTCGATGAGATGTTGCACGAAATCATGCATAACATCCATAGCGCATGCGTCAAGTACGGAACATGCGAGGACGGCTACATTGACTATGTAAAGGGTGCGAATGTAGCAGGATTCCTTAAGGTAGCTCGCGCAATGATGGCACAAGGCATTGTATAAAAAGTAAAAAAATAAAATAAAGTTCTCAAAATGTAAAGACCGATCCCGGCATTCACCGGGATTTGTCTTTTTTTACTATCTTAGCAAACCAAACGACAAAACAGTATATCATGCATAAAAAACAAAATGCTTGGACGTGGATCCCAACACTATATTTCGCTTCGGGACTCCCCTACCATGCAATAACATCAATATCGGACATAATGTACAAGGATATGGGCATCGGCAATGCCAAAATAGCCATGTACACAAGTCTGTTACTCATTCCCTGGACAATAAAACCACTATGGAGCCCCATCGTGGAGATGATAAGTACCAGACGCAAATGGACATTGGCTTCACAGCTGCTACTTGCCATCTGTTTCGCAGCAATAGCTGCAGTCATTCCGTCAAACCATTTCCTGACACTCACACTCGTTGCTTTTTTTGCAGGCGCATTCGTGTCATCGACCCACGACATTGCACTCGACGGCTTTTACATATTGGGTCTGTCGCAAGAGAAACAGTCATTCTTCTCCGGTATACGCAACACATTTTACCGCATTGCCACCGTGTTCAGCTCTGGCGTCCTTGTAATGCTGGCAAACAAACTTGGACACACCATAGGAAGTGACAGGCTTGCATGGAGCGCCACTTTTGCAGTAACAGGAATCATCATGCTCACACTGTGGCTCTACCACACAAAAGCCGTTCCGCTCCCCGAAAGCGACATTCCCCGCACGACAACAAACTTAAGCAGTATTTTCAACAATTATGGCGACATCATAAAGAGCTATTTCCAAAAGCCGGGAATATGGCAAGCGATACTGTTCCTTTTGCTATTCCGTTTTCCCGAAGCGCAGCTTGGCAAAATAGGCAAACTCTTCCTCATGGACAACGCCAGTAGCGGAGGCCTTGCGCTCGACAAAGGCGAAATTGGCTTCATCTATGGCGTGCTTGGTGTCATCGGACTAATCATTGGCGGCATAGCCGGAGGCATATGCATCTCACGCAAAGGACTAAAATACTGGCTATGGCCAATGGTCATTGCCATATCACTGCCCGACGCCGTTTATATATACATGAGCGCAGCACAGCCCGACAGTCTTGGCGCAATAAGCAGTTGCATATTCATTGAGCAACTTGGGTACGGTTTCGGCTTCACAGCCTATACCCTTTATATGATCTATTTTGCACAAGGCAAATACCCCACAGCCCATTTCGCAATCTCAACAGCATTCATGTCACTTGGCATGATGCTCCCGGGAATGTTTGCAGGTAAACTGCAGGAATGGATGGGGTACGAAAACTTCTTCATTTGGATAACAGCCTGCACCTTGATAACTTTCTTTGTGGCAGCGCTGGTAAAGATAGACCCGGGATTTGGCAAAAGGCAAAAATAGCGTTTACTTTGGGGGTTAACCTCGAATATGATTACGCTCGCTGCGAAAAATATTCAAGCAAACTTGATATTTCTCGCTCGTTTATGCTATATTTGCAAGAATAATAAAAGAAGTATGATACTTATAGCAGATTGCGGTTCTACAAAGACCGATTGGGCATTGTGCGATGGTGACGAAGTCATAGCAAGAGTCAAGACACAAGGACTCAACCCCACCCATCAGGAAAGCGAGGAGATTTTCGAAATTCTTTCAGCTGAACTCACCGATGAGATAACTGCACATACACCCGAAAAAATATTTTTCTACGGTGCCGGCTGTGCATACGACACAGCCAACGACCGTATGCGCCAGGCGCTTGAGAATATCTTTGACACAAAGGAGATAGAAATCAACAGCGACCTGTTGGCAGCAGCGCGCGCACTGTGCAAGCACGAGGAAGGCATCGCCTGCATTTTGGGAACAGGCTCAAACTCATGCCTTTTCGATGGCGATAAAATCATTGACAACACCCCATCACTGGGATACATCTTGGGCGACGAAGGCAGCGGAGCACACCTTGGCCGACAGCTCTTGAGCGACTGCCTCAAGAAACAGCTACCAAGCAATATACGCGAAAAATTCTTCGAGCAGTACAAGCTTAACGTTGCCACCATACTCGAAAAGACTTATCACAGCTCACTCCCTAACCGTTGGCTAGCGAGTTTCACTCCTTTTTTGAGCGAGAACAAGAACGTGCCCGAGATAAGCACAATGCTCAAACAGTGCTTCAAGCAGTTCTTCCAACGCAACACCATGACATACAGGCGTGCATGGTTACCGATACACATAATAGGCAACATCGGCATCCACTTCAGCGAAGAAATCAAGGAAACCGCCGAAAGCCTTGGATTGTCGATAGGCAATATTGTAGACAGCCCAATGGACGGCCTAATTGAATATCATAAACAGAACAAATAATAAAATAATATAAACAAAACAAATAATATCATGAAAAAAGTATTTTTATCAGTTTTAGTATGCCTTACATCAGCCGTATTGGCTTGTGGCTGCAAGGGAGAAAAGGGATTCAAGAAGCTTATACTCTCAGATAATGCCAAGATTGACACTCTGTCTTACATAGTAGGTATGGATGTTGCCAACAGCATTGAAAGGAACATGATTCCAACATTCAAGGTTGATTATGATGTTATGCTCAACGTCATGGTACAGGCGCTTGACCCCGAGGCAACAATTAAAATTGAAGGCGAGTCATTCAACAAGGAAAATTTCCGTGAGGTTGGTGACAAATATATGAGCAAGGAGCTTCAGGACCGTGTAATGGCAGCGATGAACGACAGCACTGCACAGATTTACAACGATGAGAAGGAGAAAAGGATTATCTCGGCAATCCTAGGTGCCGACATTGCCTACAGTGCATCAAACGTACAGTTCGATATTGACAAGCGCTCACTTGTAACAGCTATCGACAACATCCACAATGGAAAGGGACGCCTCACAGAGGAGTTTGCAATGGAGTACACACGCAACTACTTCACAGTCGTAGTTCCACAAAAGAACAAGAAAGAGTCTGAAGAGTGGCTTGCAGGGATTGCAAAGGAAAAAGGAGTAAACAAGACCGAGAGCGGCATCCTTTACAAAGTTGAGGTTGCCGGCGACGACAACATCAAGGCTGTAAACGATGAAGACATTGTAAAAGTCCTTTACACCGGCCGCACAAAGGACGGCAAAGTATTCGACAGCAACCGTTGGAGCGACATGCCAACAGAGCGTCAGGAGATGATCAAAGCCTACCAGCCAGACCAGGCAGAGGTTGACAGCCCTATCGAGTTCCCACTCAACCGCGTAATCAAGGGTTGGACCGAGGGCATGAAGCTCATAGGCAAGGGTGGAAAGATCACATTGTGGATTCCATCAGAACTTGCATATGGCGAAAGAGGTGTAGGCCAGGACATCGGCCCCAACGAGGCTCTGCGTTTCGATGTAGAGTTGCTCGACGTGACAAGTGCAACTGCTGAATAAAAGAGACAATACACATATGAATTTCTCTAGGACAGCCGGCTAATCGGCTGTCCTGTTTTTATATATAACTTACAATTAAGTTAAATTATATTATATATATACAGTACCGAAAAAAAGCATTATCTTTGTCACTAAATATTCTTAAAAACAGAAATGAAAGCTTACGTATTTACAGGACAAGGAGCCCAGTTCTGCGGAATGGGAAAGGAACTCTATGATACCAACCCCATTGCAAAGGAATATTTCGAAAAGGCAAACGAGATATTGGGCTTCCGCATTACAGATATAATGTTCGACGGCAGTGACGAGGATTTGCGACAGACAAAGGTTACACAGCCCGCAGTGTTCCTTCACTCTGTCATTTCGGCCATTGCGCAAGGCGATGACTTCCAACCCTCAATGGTTGCCGGTCACTCACTTGGCGAATTCTCGGCACTTACAGCAGCCGGAGCACTGACATTTGAAGATGGTCTCAGACTTGTATATGCACGTGCACTCGCAATGCAGAAGGCTTGCGAAATGCAGCAGTCGACAATGGCAGCCATACTTGGACTCGATGACGAAACTGTTGAAAACATCTGCAACACAATAAGCGACGAAGGCGACATTGTACTGGCCGCCAACTACAACTGCCCCGGGCAGGTTGTTATCTCGGGAAGCGTAGAGGGTGTAGCCAAAGCTTGCGAAAAACTGAAGGAAGCCGGTGCGAAACGTGCGTTGCCACTGAGCGTGAGCGGGGCATTCCACTCCCCTTTCATGCAGCCCGCCAAAGAAGAGCTCGAGGCCGCCATCAATGCAATTGATCTGTCAACACCACGTTGCCCGGTATACCAGAATGTCGACGGCAAGCCATACACATCGCCCATGGAGATAAAGGCGAACCTCATAGCGCAGCTCACAGCACCTGTACGCTGGACAAAGACAATACAACAGATGATTGCCGATGGCGCAAGCGAATTCATCGAGTGCGGCCCAGGCAACGTACAACAAGGACTAATCAAGAAGATTAAAGCCGCAGCAGGCATTTAAAAATAAAAAAGAACACAACAATGTCAAGAATAATAATTTATCAGCTTTTGCCACGTCTATTCGGCAACAGCAACACCGAGTGCGTAACAGGCGGAACTATTGAACAGAACGGTTGCGGAAAGTTCAACGATATAACAACAAAAGCCCTCAAGGCTATCCGCGACTTGGGCACAACCCACGTATGGTACACCGGCGTCATTGAACACACCACCCGCACCGACTACAGCAAGCACGGCATACCCACCGACCACCCCGCCATTGTAAAGGGCGAGGCCGGTTCACCATATGCCATCAAGGACTACTACGATAACGACCCCGACCTGGCTGTCAACGTAGCAAAACGTCGTGAGGAGTTCAAGGCACTCATCGACCGCACACACAAGGCAGGCATGAAGGTAATCATGGACTTCATCCCCAACCACGTGGCACGTCACTACCACAGCGACAACACACCCAAAGGCACATACGCCTTCGGCGAGCACGACGACAAGAACGTCTTCTTTGTAGGACACAATAATTTCTATTATCTTGGCAACCACTCATATGGCTGCAACATCGACGCCAAGGACCGCGCCGACGAGGAGTACAGCGAGAGCCCACTGCGTGCAACCGGAAACGACTGCTTCGGCTCACCCGGACGCAATGACTGGTACGACACCGTAAAGCTCAACTACGGTATCGATTACCGCACAGGCAACCGCCGTTTCTCACCCGTACCCAACACATGGGTAAAGATGCTCAAGATTCTGCAGTATTGGGCATCGCAAGGAGTTGACGGTTTCCGTTGCGACATGGTAGAGATGACACCTGTTGAGTTCTGGGGCTGGGCCGTACCCAAAATAAAGGAAGAGTTCCCCGGAATCATCTTCATTGGCGAGATATACCAGCCACACATCTATCGTTCATTCATCAAGGAAGGTCATTTCGACTACCTCTACGACAAGGTCGGACTCTACGACACATTACGTGCCGTGATGAACGGACAGACATCGGCCAACGACATCAGCTACCCATTGCAGAGCACTGCCGACATACGCAATAACATGCTCACATTCCTTGAGAACCATGACGAGCAGCGCATTGCATCCGATTTCTTTGCAGCAAAGGCCGAGCGCGCACTTGCAGCACTCATTGTCTCTACAACAACCGGCACAGAACCATTCATGCTCTACGCCGGACAGGAACTTGGCGAGCGCGGTATGGACAAAGAGGGTTACAGTGGCGTGGATGGACGCACAACCATCTTTGACTATTGGAGTGTCGACACCTTGCGCCGCTGGAAAGGCAATGGCGACTACAAAGGCACAGAGCTCACCGATGACGAGAAGGCGCTCCAGGCATTCTATGCGCACCTTCTGAACCTCTGCAACAGCGACGAGGCACTCTGCAGCGGACAGTTCTACGGCCTGCAGTATGCCAACCCACAGAGCGAGCAGTACGACAGCCACCACATCTTCTCATACCTAAGAGGTACAGAGAATGAACTTTTGCTCATTGCCACCAATTTCAGTGACAATACCAAAGAGTGTGGAATCACCATCCCCGAGGAGGCATTTGCCTATTTTGGTATCAACCACAACAATACCACCCACAACGCTGTTGAACTATTGACCGGCGAGGAACTTCAATTGCCACTCAACCCATACGACAAAATCGAAGTAACCGTTCCCGCAAACAGCGGAGTTATAATCAAATTCAACATCTGATTTATGAAAAAGATACTCTTGACAATAATGCTTTTCCTTGGCTGCACTGCAGCGTTCGGCCAATTGGAAGTCAACGACACCGTCATTGGGTACATTGTAAAGCACGAACGCGAATATTTCGAGGAAATCACAAAGCTTTACAACGATAACGACCCCATGCTCCATGTCGATGACATCGCCCTTGTCTATTACGGTCAGGCATTCCTGCCACAATACAACCCGGGAAAGGACAAGAACGAGCAGGCACTCAAAAGGCTCTACGAAGAGAAGAAAAACGTAGAAATATATAACACGGCAAAACAGATACTCACATACAACCCCGTGAGCCTCAATGCCCTGTTCAGTATATACATTGCATCTAAAGAGCTCGGCAAGAGCGACGAGGAGTGCCTCTCATACCTGAAGAAATACCAGAACATCATTGACATGATATGCTACTACGGCGACGGCAAAAGCAGCGAGACCCCGTTCCGCATCATCACCCCCGATGATCAGGAATACATCATGTTCGGCAAACTACAGATTGAGAATGTCATTTCACAGACACTCGACACTGAGACACTTTGCAACATTGTCACCGTGAAGCCATCGGAAAAGTTCCCCGGCCAACGCGTGTATTTCGACTTGAGCCTTTTCCTTTCGCAAGCCTCAAGAGAATAGCAATACCTCACGAGCCTCCCCAACGGAGGCTTTTTTACAGCCACAGAACAAGCTATGAAATACATCATACAATTTGAAATAATCTTGGCAATATCGCTTGTAGGCGAACTGCTCAACCGTCTTATACCACTGCCCATCCCGGCAAGCATCTACGGCATGACAATACTCTTCACTGCACTATGCACCGGCTTCATCAAGCTCGAGGCGGTGAAAGAAACCGGTCATTTTCTGGTACAGATAATGCCAATGATGTTCATCCCCGCCACAGTGGGCTTGCTCGAATCGTGGGAGATAATGCAAGGCTTCCTCACTGCAATAATAGTGATATCACTTGTATCTACAGTGCTTGTAATCCTTGCATCAGGACATGCCACACAATTCATCATCAACATGAAGAAAAAGGAGAAGAAACAATGAAAGAGATATTGGGCAATTCACTCTTCTTTGGAGTGGGCATAAGCATTGGCACATATATACTGGGCACAATAATAAAGAGAAAGGTCAATTTCTTCCTTTTCAACCCGCTGCTGCTGGCAATAACAATGACCATTGCCACACTGCTTGTCACCGGCATTGAGTACAGCGAGTACAACAACGGGGCAAAATATCTGAGCTACCTGCTCACACCCGCTACCGTAGCACTCGCCATACCACTCTATGAACAGGTGACAATCCTGAAGAAAAACCTCCCGGCAATACTCATTGGCATTTCATCGGGCGTCATCACAAGCGGATTCTCCATTTTTGCCATGGCGCTACTCTTTGGACTTGGACACACCGAGTATGTCACCCTGTTGCCCAAATCCATTACCACAGCCATTGGTATTGGACTGTCACAGGAACTTGACGGCTATGTAGCCATTACCGTGTCGGCAATCATGATAACAGGACTGTTCGGGAATATCGCAGGCGGCCTGCTGTGCCGCATATTGGGAATCAAAGACCCCATCGCCAAAGGCATAGCAATAGGCACAGCCTCGCATGTCATGGGAACTGCAAAAGCCATGGAGCTTGGAAAAGTAGAAGGCGCCATGAGCAGCCTCTCGGTTGCCGTAGCCGGCGCAATGACAGTAGGTGCTGCAATACTTTTTCAAGGGTTGATATAACAACGCAACAGTTATCATAATAAACCAATAAATCAAAGTGCTCTCGAAAGGAGCACTTTTTTCTACTGAACCCGTACTTTACTTGTACAATGATAATGCCATCCCCACAAGTACACAAAAATAAAACGGAGAAAGCCTTTCAACTTTCTCCGTTTCTGTACGCCGTCAGGGACTCGAACCCTGGACCCATTGATTAAGAGTCAATTGCTCTACCAACTGAGCTAACAGCGCATTTCCTTAACGCGTTGCAAAGGTACGACTTTTATTTGAAACTGCAAATTTTTAGAACAATTATTTTACTAAATAGATAAAAAAAGTGAAGAAAGTCTTTCTACTTTCTTCACTTCAGTACGCCGTCAGGGACTCGAACCCTGGACCCATTGATTAAGAGTCAATTGCTCTACCAACTGAGCTAACAGCGCATTTCCTTAACGCGTTGCAAAGGTATAACTTTTATTTGAAACTGCGAATTTTTCAGCACTTTTTTTCACTTTTTTTGCAACTTTTTCTTACCATAGGCAAATTACTCGCCATAATCACATTTATGACAGCACTTTTTTACCAGAACCAACCTTTTTTCTTTTGCTTTGGCTTTTCGCCCAATGTTTGCTCGCGGAATATATCGCTCCACTCTTTTTTCTCATTTATCATTTTGTAGATTACACCCCAATCGGGCAACCCTCCAAGGTTGCGGTCATCAATGAACAAATCGGCATTGATCTTACCGAAACAATTCTCACCCTCCATCATCTCCTCGGGAAAATTCTTGTTGACGGCATAGAACTCCACACCGCGGCTCTTGCACCACTCTACAGCCTCTTCCAAAAGTCTTCCCCTACGCACCGTCCACAAAATGAGACGATGCTGCTGCGAAGCAAGCATGCGCAATGTGGATGTGGCAAAAGGAAGTTCCTCGCCTATACTTGGATATTTGTGTTCAACTATTGTTCCGTCAAAATCTACTGCAATGATCATAAATGTCGCTATTTGGGTTTAACTTTTGCTAATATAGCGATTTTTACAAAGCAGAGTAACAAATCATCTGTTTTTTTCGTTTTTTGTGAATATCAAACCTACAAATATCATATACGGCCAACAACCCAATCAACAAAACTCTCCTTATCGTTTTTTTCAATCCTCCCAAAGTTGAAATGCTGGCCGGGCACAGTGCTTCCCAAAACATAATCGCCATCAAATGTCAATTCCAAGGTGTAATAAACAGCCTTCTTGCTTTTGTCATCTACAAGAACTGCACCATACAGTGCATCGGGAGCAGTTACCGGTTTAGGAAACTCCAATAAAATGATAGTATGTTCATTTTTCACACGCAATATCTCATAATGCAATTCTTCCCATCGGAAGAAAAAGCCATCGCCATAAATCTTCAGCAATGTCGATTTCCAGATGTCAAAATTTAGAAAATCATCTACACTCAACTTCCCTGCAGAAATACCACCCACAAGCTGAGGAATGAAAACATATTGCAAAGCATAACGGTTTTCATGCTCCAATTCATCACTTACCTTTTTAATACTCTTGGCAAAAAACAAATCAAATATTTTGTCACAAAGCATATTCCAGTACTTTTTCATAAAAACAAACATTTGCGCTTTCCCAATTTCCCAATGAAAGCATACACAAAAAAAGGTGTGGAAACCGATTGCCATTACCCGATTCTTAGGCTTCTCGCATTGCCCTTCATAGCGGATAAAAACAATAGCCCACACCAAAGGTTATGCCAAGAGCCAATAAAGGCTGTACATACCAATAGCGTGGTGCCATTGTAATCATCTTTACTATGAACTTAAACTTTGCGAGAATTTAAGAATTAAAGATAATTCAATAACACCTAATGTATAAAAATTGTTCGCAGACAACGCCCTTGAACAACACAAAAGTAATGAAACAATTCTATAAAAACAAAAAAAGAGAGGATATAAGTACCCCAAACTACACCATAAGCAATCTTTTATACATAATACAAGGTTATATATTCCAAACGTATGCTTTTTATTATCTTTGCATTCGGATATGGAAAAATTAGTACCACATAACATTGACAGCGAAAGCTCATACGAGAGCAACCTACTGGGCGACGTGAAGGCGGGATTCCCCTCGCCTGCCGAGGACATGCGCGAGAAGCTCGACCTCATAAAGTTGCTCGTAAAGCACAAGGCATCAACATTCTTCTTCCGCATCAGCGGTGTTTCCATGGCCGATGCGGCGTTGGACGAGGGTGATATCATCATCGTAGACCGCGCCATTGACCCCTACAACAACTGCAAGGCAGTGTGTTACATAGACGGCGAATACACCGTAAAACGCGTGGAGATGGGTGAAGGTAAGCTACGCCTTATGCCCGCCAACGAGCACAACAGCACCTACAAGCCAATAGAGGTAACCACAGAGAACGAATTCATGATCTGGGGCGTAGTCACCTATGTAATAAAAAAGATGTAGACCCGATGTTTGCCCTTGCCGACTGCAACAATTTCTTTGCATCCTGCGAGCGTGTATTCCGCCCCGACCTGCGAGACAAGCCCGTCATCGTGCTCTCAAGCAATGACGGATGCGCCATTGCACGCAGCAACGAGGCAAAGGCACTAGGCATAAAGATGGGCGACCCATTCTTCAAGATACGCCACATTGTGGCAAAGCATAATATAGCCGTTTTCTCGGGCAACATGGCACTCTATGGCGACATGTCGCAACGCGTGCGATGGATACTTGAGGAGTTCGCCCCATCCATTGAGGTATATTCCATTGACGAGGCATTCCTTGATTTGAGAGGAATGCACGACATCGACTTTGACCAATATGCAAAAACCATATCCCAACGCTGCCGCAAGTTGACCGCCATTCCCGTATCGGTTGGCATTGCACCCACAAAGACACTTGCAAAGATAGCGTCCAAACTGTGCAAACAATATCCCAAACTAAACGGCGGCTGCTACATGCACCGTCCACAGGATATTGACAAGGTGCTGCGCAAGTCCCCCATCGAAGATGTATGGGGCATTGGACGCAGGTCGGCACCAAGACTCAAAAGCATGGGCATACGCACCGCCTACGACTACACACAGTTACCCGAGGAGACAATAAGGAAAATGTTTGGCATCACAGGCGTGAGGACATGGAAAGAACTGCAGGGCACTCCGTGCATTGAATTTGAGGACGGTTTTGAGGCGAAGCAGTCGATATGCGTGTCGCGCAGCTTCTCGTCCGAGATTTATGACATCAAGGAACTGGAGGAGCAGATTGCCAATTTCGCATCGTCCCTTGCCGAGAAACTACGCAAGCAGAACACCGTAGCAAGTGAAATCTGCATCTTTGCATACACCAACCGCTTCAAGGAGAGCGAACCACAGGTCCATGGCAACCAGCTCATACATCTGGACTCGCCCACCAACGACCAGCGAAGCATTATTGCCAGGTGTGTCGCCGCCACAAGAGAACTGTTCCGCCGTGGCGTGGGATATAAAAAGGCCGGTGTTGTTGCAACAAGAATCGTGGCGGTGCAGAACCAGATGCACTCACTGTTCGACGACAAGAAGGCTATGGAGAGAGAGCACAGGCTCACATCGGTTGTCGATGCCGTTAACAGGACATTCGGCAAGAGCACAATAAAGTTTGCCGTGCAAGGCAGCGGCAAGATAAAGACATCGAGCGAGAACCAATCGCCCCACTACACCACCCAGTGGAGTGATATCCCCAAAGCAACGGTGAAATAAAGAGTAGATAATATCGTAATTACCACCCTGCTTTAGTTCATCATTATATTCTACAGCAATCCTAAACCTCAATCATGACACTATATAAAAAATCCTTGTCACTTTTTTGTGACAAGGATTTAATGTTATCATGCTATTATGCAATAATTACTCAGCCTTTGCTGCGCGGCGGATACCACGACGCTTTGGTGCTGGAGCCTCTGCCGGCTTCTCCTGCTCAACACCTGCAAGCTCAGGGTCAATCATAATACGGCCACAGTTCTCGCAAACGATGATTTTCTTTCTCATGCGGATATCCATCTGGCGCTGTGGTGGAATCTTGCTGAAGCAACCGCCACAAGCATCACGCTCAACGTATACGATACCAAGACCGTTGCGTGAGCTCTTTCTGATGCGCTTGAACGAAGCCAAAAGACGTGGCTCAATGTTCAACTCAAGGTCACGAGCCTGCTCACGGAGACGCTCCTCCTCGGCCTTTGTCTCAGCAACGATATCCTCAAGTTCAGCCTTCTTCATCTCAAGGTCCTTCTTGCGCTCCTCGAGCTGGTTGTTCGCTCTCTCAAGCTCATCGTTCTTCTGCTGCTCCTGCTTTCTTGCATCGTTAATCTTCTTCTCATCGTGCTCAATCACAAGCTTGTTATACTCGATTTCCTTGTTCAAGAGGTCGAACTCGCGGTTGTTGCGAACGTTGTTCTGGTCCTCGGTATACTTCTCGATGCTGCGCTTTGCCTGCTCCATCTCCTCGCGGAAAGAAACAACGTTCTCGCGGATTGTCTTGATCTCGTTGTTGATATTCTCGATACGTGTACCAAGACCAACGATCTCATCCTCAAGGTCTTTAACCTCAAGAGGCAACTCGCCACGCAAAATCTTGATTGAGTCAATCTGTGACAGAATTGTCTGCAACTCATAAAGAGTCTTCAATTTCTCTTCTACTGTGTAATCAGCAGGATCTTTCTTTGCCATTTTCTATATATTTAAAGTGTTAATATTATTTCCTTACAAGTAATTCACAGGGTTGGTGTTCACTGTTGTGGCCAACACCTTCACACCGGGACAAGCCTTTTCAATGATTTCCCTGAAAATATCCATTGTGTACTGCTCGCTCTCATAGTGACCAATCACGGCCATCACCATCTTGCCAGTGTAATTGAACAAGTCGTGATAACGTGCCTCACCTGTGATGTAGACATCGGCACCGGCAGCCATTGCAGCACCCGCAAACGAACCGCCCGCACCGCCACACAAGGCAACACGCTTCACTTTCTTGCCAAGCAACGGAGTGTAGCGCACACTGCCCACACCAAATTTCTCCTTCACACACTGCAAAAGCTCGGCTTCGTCACACTCGGCAGGCAACTCACCTATTACACCACTACCTACACTGCCCCATCCATTCTTCAGCTGGTAGATGTCATATGCAGGCTCCTCATAGGGATGCGCCTTCAGCAACGCAGCAACAGCCTTGTTCTTCAAGTATGCAGGCAACACTGTTTCAACGCGCACCTCCTGTTCGCGATGCAGTTCGCCCACCTCACCACAGAAAGGATTGCAACCCTCGTTTGCCTTGAAAGTGCCAAATCCATCGACATTATAGCTGCACGAATCGTAGTTGCCGATGTTGCCACAACCCGCCGCAAACAATGCGTTGCGTACCGCGTCGGCAGCCGAAACGGGAACATACACCGCAAGCTTCAGCAACGCATCCTCTTTTGGAACAAGAATGCGCACGTTCTGCAAGCCAAGCTTCTCGGCAATGCGGTAGTTCACTCCACCCGGAGCATTGTCTATGTTTGTGTGAGCCGAATAGATAGCAATACCGTTCGCCAGTGCCTTGATGACACAACGCTCAATGTAGTTGCTGCCGGTAATGCGTTTCAGAGGAGAGAAAATCAGGGGATGATGCGACACAATGAGATTGCACCCCAATGCAACAGCCTCGTCAACGACGGCCTCGGTCACATCAAGACACAATAAAACCCCTGCAACTTCCGCTTCTGTCAATCCAATCTGCAAGCCGGCATTGTCAAATCCGTCCTGCAACGGCAGAGGCGCGAACATTTCAAGGGCATTCGCTATATCCTTTATCCTAACCAAAATTTGATGTAAGAATATTTCCGTCTGCGAAGATACTATTTTTTTTTCATTCCACAAAATTATATAGAAAATCCGCAACCATAAGGCTGCGGATTTTGATCACATCAAGTGTTTGTTTACTTTGAAATCAGTTTACGCGTTGTACCATCGGAATAACGTACAACAGTAATGCCACTTTGAGGTTTAGACAACTTACGGCCGTCAAGACTGTAATAGTCGACCGCATACACTGGAGCACCGCCTACAACGTCCTCAACACCTGTTTCCAAATCATCTATCAATGTAAAGTTATTCCAGTCAGTAGCCTGATAGTCGGCTAAAGTACCCTTTGGTATATGCACCTCAGCACTATAATCGGAGAATGTGGGATAGAGGCGACTGTAACCGGTATAAACCAACTTGGACAACACCGGTGGTGTTGTTGCACGTATGACAATCTTGTCCAATATAACATTCTGGAACGCGGTATGACCTATTTTCTGAAGTGTTGACGGCATTTCAACTGTCTTTAGAGAAGCACACTCTTCATAAGCGCCGTCATTGATATATACGACACCTTCGGACAAAACAACGTTTGTCAAACCTTTACAACGGAAAAAAGCATATTCTCCAATAGAATCGGTACCAAGCGGCAAATCAATCTTTATCAAGTTATCGCAACATGCAAAGGTGTATTCACCCAAAGAAAGTTTCTGTTCTTCGTTTCGTTCTTCAAACTCCACCTTTACAAGATTCTTGGCATGTTGGAACACACCGTTCGGAAGAACCCTCACATTGGCACCGATTACAACCTTATCGGCGGTACAACCACTGGAGGTTGTAAAGAAGAACAGGTTTCCTCTCTTTGCGTCAGGCACATCGTAATACACCTTTGCCAATGACTCGCAATTGCGGAAAGCATAAGTTCCAATAGTCTCTATTGTTGAAGGCAAAGTCAAGGTTGTAAAAGACTTGCAATATGCAAAAGCGTTCTGACCAATATTTTTAAGCGACGAAGGGAAGGATACAGCCTTCAAGAGTTCACAACGGCTAAAAGCATAATCGCCAATCTCTTCCAAATTTTCCGGCAAGTTAATCTCTGTTATATTAGCATTATATTTCAGGCCATAAAGACTTTCTGTACCGAAAGCACTGTCACCGATGCGGCGCAACGAAGACGGGAAAGTAATCTTTTTGATTCTTCCTTTGCTAGCTTCAGAGCCGACATAACTTCCATAGTTGATATGACAAGAGAAGTTGTCTGCAATAGATATTGTCCCCTCGCGAAAATCAAGATGCACATCATTGCAGGATTCATCAAATATATAAGCAAGAGCAATGTTTCCTAAATAAAGGATTTCATTTTTACCGTTCTTGATAAACTGCTCTTGCCAAGGAGTACCAGAGAAAGAGTTGGCATTTACACTCTCAAGAGAAGTAGGGCAATTGAAAGCCTCAAGAGAGGTACAATCAGCGAACGCGGATGTTTCAATTCGTTTGATCGTATTCGGGAACAACAAGGATTTGATGTTCGAACATCCATTGAAAGCACTTTTACCAATATACGAGAGTCCGTTCGAGAATTCAATATCAGAAATCTCCAGACATCCCGAGAATAATCCATTGGGTATGGAATCGAGTGAACATAGTTTCAGTTTCAAGTCATTGGCATCACCAACAAGTGAATGGCAATCCTTAAAGGCGTATTCTCCAATCTTTGAGATTGCACTGATGTCACCGATATTAGCCAAAGCAACACAACCGGAAAACATATATGGCGAAAGTTCTTCTACCGCCAAAGGCATTTTAAATGAACGTAGCGCCGAACATGAATTGAATGCATATTCATCTATCCTCTCGACACATTCAGGCACCTCTACTTCAACAAGGCTATTGCTTCCAGCGAATGCGTACATACCGACATTCTTCGTTCCTTTTGGCAGTACAACACGTTTGAGTTCAGAACCATTGAACGCACCGGCCAACCCTTTGCCATAGCAATTGTAATAACCGTTGCCTCCACCTAAACCATTGACTTCACTATCAACATATTCAACATATGTTGTATCGGATATGTAGCATGTATAATGATTGCCGCTATTCACAAGACCTCCAATCTTAACCGTGACTGTTCCATACGATTCGTCTCCCGAGACGAGTTCAACATCGTACAAATCGAGTGATTCAAGATTGGCAATCCTTCCCGAAGCCTCTTTAAGATACTTGATATCTGCAGCATTCAGTTTTCCCTTAATGACCAACTCACGGTTCTTCACACTCTCCAGGTCGGCAACAGCCAAACGTAGTTCACCGGGTTCATCTACGCGCACAGTATCACTTGACCCTTCTGTTGTTGATGTATATACAACAGACAAACTGTACGATGCTTCACCGGCATAATACATATTATCCTCTGGGGCACGTGCAGTAATGACGGCATTACCCGATGCCAAAGGTACAACAGTACCATCTTTTTTCACCATAGCAACATAAGGGTTGCTGCTTGAATACTCTACATTCTGATTTGCACCTTCAAGAACAGGAGCATCAAAAGCTTCACCAAGCACAGCGGTAGCTGATGATTTGCTATAAGCCAGGTTGCGGTCTTCATTTGGAGCACTGTGAGTGACAGCAATACTGTACAGCAACAACTGCGCTACACTACGGTTGCGCATGCTGAATGTTAATGAGATGTGACCACTTCCCTTACCTTGAAATTTCAATTCGGGAGAGACTCCCTCTATTTGTACATCACCAGGAGTAAATACCGTTTCACCCACCTTCACCTCTTTCAATACAATTTCCGTATCCCCGTAAAAGAAGATTTCACTACACTGTATTGCATATAATGAAATATCGGTAACGTCTGTATATTCATTTACAGAAACCATTGTAACAGTACCTGCATTAGGATAAAATCCTTTCTCACCAACAACAAGATATGCATACCCTGCTACCGGGGTCCCACACTCTTCCGAGTTTACATGAGCATATGGGTCAACATGCAAAAACGTATCGCTGGACGAAGCTTCAAAAATCCAGCTATCCGCCCACATCTCATCATTAAAATATGTGGTTCTAACTCCGGCTATAGCACCAATGGTAAGAAACAGAGAAAAAAATGCAGTAATATACCTCATATACTTTTATGTTTAAATAATTTATATATTTACGAACCGGGAAATGCATTCCCAAAAAATCAAGCAATTTTGTCGTATGCTTCCTTTATCTGGTTGAGTGCCTTTTCAAGTACCGAGCGTGGGCAGCCGAGGTTCATGCGCATGAAGCCCGAGCCCTCCTCGCCGAACATTGCGCCGTCGTTCATACCCACCTTTGCCTCGCGGATGAAGAACTCAACGAGTTTGTCGTGTGGCAAACCAAGACCACGTGCATCAAGGAACACCAGGAACGATGCCTGTGGACGAATCATACCCATCTTTGGCATGTTGTCCTTGAGGTACTGCTCCATAAAGTCGATGTTTGCCTCAACATACTCGAGCATCTGCTCAACCCACTCCTCGCCCTGCTCGTACGCAGTAGCAACGGGGCCGGTAGCGAATACGTGAGCAGTGTCGAGCTCGCTCTTGCGCAGAAACTCGTTGTACTGCTGACGAATTTCGGGGTTCTGTATTATGTGGTAAGAGCTCTTGAGACCGGCGATATTGAATGTCTTGCTTGCCGCCATAAAAGTGATGCAGCAGTTCTTCGCCGCCTCGCTCACGCTTGCGAACGGTGTATGTTTGAATCCCTTGAGTGCCATATCGCAGTGAATCTCGTCGCTGATGACCAAGACGTTGTACTTCACGCAGATGTCGCACATGCGCTGCAACTCCTCCTTTGTCCACACGCGGCCACATGGGTTGTGGGGGTTGCACAAAAGGAACACCTTGCAATCCTTCACCTTCTCCTCGAAATCGGCAAAGTCAATCTGCAACTGACCATCAACGAGTTTCAAAGGATTGTACACGAGTGTACGCTCAAGGTCGTGTGTCACGTGGTGGTATGGGTGATACACCGGTGGCTGAATCATCACCTTGTCGCCCGCCTTTGTAAAGCACTGCAAAGCAAAAGAGATTGCAGGAACAATACCGCCTACAAAGCCAATCTCATCTGTCTCAACCAGCCAACCGTAACGGTGTGACACCCAGTTTTGGATAGCAGGTCTCCAACGTTTGCATATATAACTGTAGCCGAGGAGTTCGTGGCTCAAGCGGTTACGTATAGCATCGACAATAAAGTCGGGGGTCTTGAAATCCATATCGGCAATCCACATTGGCAAAACCTCCTCGGTGCCGAACATCTCCTTCAGGTTATCGTACTTCAGGCAATCGGTATGCTTGCGCTGAACGATTTCGTCAAAATTGTATTTCATTACAGTAATGAATTGTTTTAGTTTATGTTCTTGAAGCGACTCAAAAAGCCCCTTCGTGTGTTATTTCTATTCTATTGTTTTCTTTGTCGTATACTATGCCGTCGCCGTCAATAAAGCGTTGCAGCATTCCATCGGCTGCGAGCTGCTGTGCACCACCCTCGTACAGGCGACCATCGCATATGAGCCACAGCTTGGTGGCGAAGCGCAGTGCCATTTCAATGTCATGCGTTGACACTACCACAGCCTTGCCGTCTTCGGCAGCCAATGTGCGAAGCGTGCGGAACAGCTGCACCTTGCTGCGGAAATCGAGGAACGCCGTGGGTTCATCAAGCAGCATCAGCGGTGTCTGCTGTGCTATAGCCTTTGCTATAAGGCATTTCTGCCTCTCGCCATCGCTGAGTGTCGTTACCACGCGACCCGTAAGATGCGTGACACCCACCTTTTCCATTGCCGCCGCAACCACAGCCTTGTCCTCGCTTGTCAAACGGCCAAGGAAACCGGTATATGGTGTGCGTCCCAAAGAGACAAGCTCACTCACCGTGAGGGTTGCAAAACTGTTCTCGGTAAGCACCACCGACACGCATTTTGCAAGTTCGGCCGATGATAGGCGCGCAATATCACCCTTTGCTAACTCTATCTTCCCCGACAGCAGTGGCTGAAAAGCCGACAGCGTGCGCAGGAGAGTAGACTTGCCGGCGCCGTTCATTCCAATGAGCGCAACAACCTCGCCCGCACACAGCGTAGCATTGATTGCTGTAACAATAGGCACAACAGACTTTCCGTCGCGGTAACCTATTGTCGCGTCACCTATTGAGAGCGCCACGTTGCCCATTACTTATACTCCATCCACTCGTTGAGCTGCTCAAGGATTTCGTTGCGCATATCCTCGGGCATGTTCAGGATGCGTGCTGTGTGGCTACCGCCAGGCTGAACAAAAATCTTGATGTTCTGCTTGTTACGGTCGCGCAACCATGTAACACCGCTTGCAGTCCAAGGGTCAACCTCGCCATAGATCATGATGGCCTTAGGATCATTCTCGGTGTAGTAGTCGGTAACAAAACGGTAGTTGCTGTCGTCGAACTTTACATCGGCAAACTGCTCGGGAAGGAGAACGCGCTTGAGGTAACCCTCAACATCCTCGGCATTCACATACTTGTGGAATGGCTCGATGTTGTAGCCATAGTAACCGAAATCCTTCACAGCCTGTACAAAGAATGACTCGATGTTGCTGCCTGCTGCAAAATAGTCAGGGCCACACATCTTCACAAAGTAGTCAAAGATTGTCTTGTCATCAGAGTCAAGTGCAGGGATTGTATTTGTTGGTGTACCCCACTGCCACATTGAGAACTGGTACTCAAGAACCAAGAGGTCATACACGTTTGATGTAGGCACACGGAAAACAAGGTCGTTCTTCAAGCAGAACTCATCGAACATTGGCATCAGGCGCTCCTTGCGCTCAAAGAGTTCGGTCTGGAAAGCGCGGATGGCATCGCGGTTTGCCTTTGTCGATACCTGCTCAAGGAAAGACTCGTGACGGCCGTCCTCAACAGCGCAGCTCAATGGACCAACGTAAGGAACTGAGACATCAATATCCTCGGGATAGTATGCACGCAGGAAGATTGATGTTGAACCACCCTTGCTGATACCTGTTGAAGCCCACTTCTTAGAATAGAAAGGCTTGAACGAGGTGATGATGTTGTGGTAGTCGGCCATTGAATTTGCAACGGTGAGATACTCCCAGTTACATGGCTGTGGCATTGAGCCCGAGAAATAGCGGTACTCAACGAACAGAATGTTTGCGTCCATAATCTTGGTAAGCTCTTCCATGTAGCGTGGGCTGTTGAAAGCATAGTCGGCACCATAACCCTCGGTAACAACAACCATTGGGCGGTCATAGCCACGGTGACCAAGCATCACACGCTGCTCGAATGTTCCGGCAGCAGGATTCTGAGGGTCGAGCAACTGAGTCACCTTCATCAGGTAGTACTGGCGTGTGGTATCGACTTTCTGAATCTTCTCAAAGCCTGTAACAGCCTTAATCTCCTTCAACATTTTCTCAACGTCACTGTTCTGTGCGTTAACAAACAACACAGCAAAAAGCAATGACAACAGGGTAAAAAATCTCTTATTCATAGTATTGGTTTTATTATCCTAAGTATAGACTATAATTCAATCTACAAAGGTAAAAAAACTTAAAGGCACTACAAAATTATTAACGCGATAAATGACAAAAGAGAACACTGTTTCAGCTATATACAAAAAACATCGGCCGCCCCACAAGGGGCAGCCGACATATTTCATAAAAGCAATCTTCTCAAATTACTTTGCGTAGAATGGCTCTAAGTTGTTGCGCTCGATATCCTTGAAGTAGTTGACAGTACCAACCTTCAACTCAACTGTTGCAGCATCGTCGCAAACGATGATACCGCTCTGGTGCATCTGGAGAACGCTGATAGTCCACATCTGTGTGATATTGCCCTCAACAGCGTGATAGAGAGCCTGAGCCTTGTTGTGGCCATTAACGAGGATGAGAACCTCCTTGGCATCCATAACTGTACCAACACCTACAGTAACAGCAGTCTTTGGAACCTTATTGATGTCATTGTCAAAGAAACGAGAGTTTGCAATGATTGTATCGGTTGTCAAAGTCTTGATACGTGTGCGTGAAGCGAGTGATGAACCTGGCTCATTGAAAGCGATGTGACCGTCGGGGCCGATACCACCGAGGAACAAATCGATACCACCGTAAGACTTGATCTTTGCCTCGTAGCGTGCGCACTCTGCAACCAAATCCTCTGCGTTACCGTTGAGGATGTTCACGTTCTCCTTCTTTACGTCAACGTGACTGAAGAAGTTGTTCCACATGAATGAGTGGTAGCTCTCGGGGTGCTCCTCGGGCAAACCAACGTACTCGTCCATGTTGAATGTGACAACATTCTGGAAACTTACAACACCCTTGTTGTAGAGGTTAATCAACTCCTTGTAAGTACCGAGTGGAGTACCACCTGTAGGCAAACCAAGAACGAAAGGTTTCTCGGGTGTAGGATTAAAATCATTGATCTTCTTTGCTACATAAGATGCAGCCCAGCAAGAAATCTGCTGGTAGTTTGGCTGAATAATTAAACGCATAATTCTTAAAATTTATAGTGTCCTTCAATTTTTAGTTTATCAAACTGCATGTCAAGTTTAAACAGTTGCGGCACGCTCTTCGCTACACCGTCAACTACGGTATCCTTGTTCACCACAAGAACCTTTGTGCCATCGTAATCGGTAAAGATTGAGGCACTGCCCACACCACCTGTGAGCAATGGCTGCGACTCTACCACCCAAGGGCCATTGTATCCATATTCGCCCGTCATGGTATAAGCTACACCAATCGCCATCTCGCCACCGATATATGATGTAAACAATATTCCCATCTCACTTTCATCTGTAATAAACAGGAACGGAGCCTCCATCACCGGTGAAAAGCGTCTTTCACCATCAACCACCTCGCCCGACCACATATTCCTTGCAGCCGAGAACATTATGTATGCCTCGCCTACACGGCTTCCCATGTCGTCCGAGAAACGGACAATCTGAACTGTTCCGTCGCCATTCTGCTCACCCTGATGGGTGTATATCATATACGATGCACCAAGAGGGTCAACGCCAAACGTAGGGTGCGCAGCCATCTCGCTCTCAACAAGCAGACTACTGCTACTGTCAATAGTCCTGTATGGACCACGGATATCGTCGGCCACCAGCGCCACGCACGAACGGCGTGCAAAAGGACGGCCATCGGCATCCTGCAGCACGACATCGGGGCGTTCAAAGGTTGCCATATAATAGTACTTGCCGGCGAACTTGTGAATCTCGGGCGATGTAATCACAGGCTCTGCACCAATCCATGATGCAGTGTCCTGGTCAAGGACATCGTAGGGGCCAACCCAGCTGCGCAGGTCGCCACTCACCCACATGTAACCGCCATCGCCAACCATATAATAGCAATCGTCCTCGCGCTCGTAACGGATAAATGGATTCTTCATCTCTACATCATCCATTGAAACGGTATCGAGTGCCACACCGGCAGGCGGTGCAAAAGTCCAACCGTCACCTTGTACACCACCCTTTTCATTGCCGCCACAGGCAACAAGCATAAACGCCAAAAAGAGGTATATGACAAAACTTTTTCTCACCTATTGAACCTATTTATTTGTAAAGATATGAATTTTTACGCAAAACAAACATTATTAACATAAAAAAACAAGGAAATAAATTTAAAAACAGCAAAACCCGCGCAAAATAGGGTTAAAATTGCCATCTAACGCCTATTGGCGACGTGCATAACACCATGTTGTTTGTTTTAAGTAAGAACCTTTAAACAAGTAAGCGTTATGAAAGAGTCAACAGAACCCACAGCAAGAAAAGAGTATGCTCCGGTAAAGAGCAACGAATATGTACCGTCATTCATTGGGCAGTATCTGCTAATAACACTAATGCTGATTATTGCAATATGTTCCAATGCATCGGCACAGGAGAAAAAGATGACCCGCAGAGAAAAAGAGGCTGCATGGCGCGCCGAAAGGCTACGCAAGCGTGCCGCCGAAGAGAGGATTGAGATACACAACGACTCTGTGCAATACCTACAGGCCGTCGCCGCACTCAAGGACGGTTCATGGGCACTGGAAGCTTCGAACGTGGCATTCAACAACGGAGCAACCAACCTTGTCACCGAGAGCACCAACTTCATCTCCATCAACAACGGAACAGCAACAGTGCAGACTGCACTCAACAGCAGCAACATCTATTCGCCAAACGGTTTGGGTGGCATAACACTCACCGGACGCGTTGGGAATGAACAGATGAGCATTGACCGTTACGGAAACGTGTACTACAGCTTCAGCATCTTCGGCAGCGAAATTTCGGCAACCGTCAGCGTCATGCTCTCGGCCGGCAGCAACCAGGCAACAGCAACCGTAAACCCCAACTACAACAACAGCAGCATGACAATGAGCGGATACATATACCCTTATGGCAATGCGGGAATAATTGAGGGAACAAGCGGTTACTACTGACTGACAAATGACACCCCACCCGTCTGGCTGTGGCATGCACCACTGCACTACCGTCCCGTGGTGCGCCCAATGCCACCGCCGCCACCCCGTCCTGTTCCACGTCCGCCAACTGTTTCACCTCCGGGATTCGGCGGTTCACGGCCTCCCGGCTTTGGTGGAGGCAACAGTCGCCCGCCGGGATTCGGCGGACAAGGCGGACAAACAAGGCCACCCGGGTTTACAAGATAAAACATTTAACGCAGAAGCAATTGCTTCTGCGTTAAATGTTTACTAATCTTCATCGTCCAACATAAAGATTTCCTCAACCGGTTTCTCAAAAATTTGCGCCATTTTCAACGCCAGCACCGTCGACGGCACGAACTTGCCGCTCTCAATGGCATTTATTGTCTGACGGCTGACACCAATGGCCTCGGCCAACTGTTGCTGCGTCATGCGCACCTCGGCACGCGCAACCCTAATCCTGTTCTTCATCTTTAGCCTCCTTATTTAAACGCCACATACGGTAGCGGAAAACAACCATAAAGATAAGCAGCATTGTGAACATATTGTAAACCATCACCGACAGAAAATCCAAGTCATATATAAACAAGGAGCAGATGATCAACACTGCATAATTGACGTAAAGTGCCACAAGCAAAGAACTCAAACGTACCTGACGAACCATTTCGTCTTCGACTTTCTCCTTTGAACAGGTAGCGAGTATTGCGCCGGACACCGTGCCGATGATGGCAATATTGTTCACAAGAGGACCTGTGCCATAATCCGTCACCAAAGCATAAATACCGGATATCACACCTACTGCAAAAATACACCAGCCCCACTTTTGAAAGCCGTGTGGAAAAAGCATTGTCTTCATAATGTTACATTTAATGTTAAATAAACCTGTTATGTATTCGAATACATTGCAAATGTAAACCAAACTTTACATATAGACAAATATTTTTGACATTATTTTTGCATACAATAAAAGAAAGGGGAATAATATAGCTTTAAATTTCAGTACATATGTCATATCGACCGCATGGGAGATATCTCATAATTATCCTTGAGATTCCTCACACAAGGAACAGATCTCTCACATTGACTTTAGCCCCTTCGGGCGTCGACCGTTGCTTCGTTCGAAATGACATTAGGAACGAGGCTTGAAAACTGTAGGTCAATATATATTGTCACCTAAAATAAAGCAAAAACAAAGGTCGCGTGCACGCACGCGACCTTATATATAATAACACCAAGAGAGTTTTTTACTCCTCCAATGGCTTCATGTTTGTATAAACGTTCTGAACGTCGTCGTCCTCCTCGAGGCGCTCAACAATCTTGTCAATTGTAGCACGCTGCTCCTCAGTAACGTCCTTCAGGTCGTTAGGAATACGTGTGAACTCACTACCTGTAATTTCAAAGCCCTTCTCCTCGAGCGCCTTCTGAATTGCGCCGAAAGACTTAGGGTCACCGTAGATTGTGATTTCATTCTCCTCCTCGTCATACTCCTCCTCTACACCATAATCAATGAGGTCGAGAATCAACTCATCCATGTCAAGGCCATCCTTCTTTGTGAATGTAAACACGCTCTTCTGTGTAAACATGAAGTCAAGGCTACCCTGTGTACCAAGTGTACCACCGAACTTGTTGAAGACAGCGCGTACATTGGCAACGGTACGTGTGGTGTTGTCAGTTGCAGCATCTACAAAGATTGCGATACCGAAAGGACCGTAACCCTCGTATGGTACCTCCTTGTAGTCCTTCTGGTCCTTACCCATCGCGTTCTTGATAGCGCGCTCAATGTTGTCCTTTGGCATGTTCTCACGTTTTGCATTGGCGATGATAGCACGCAAGTGTGAGTTTGTATCGGGGTCAGGACCACCTGCCTTAACGGCAATGGCAATCTGTTTTCCAACACGGGTAAATACGCGTGCCATATTACCCCATCTTTTCAATTTTGCAGCTTTACGGTATTCAAATGCTCTACCCATAGTAATTTATTTAATTTGTAATTTATTTATTTTAAATTCAGCTGACACCTTTCAGTTTTAACCTTTCAGTTTTGACAACGCCGTCTGTTCGCAACCCAAGCGGTGCCACTATCGCGGCACTTCGCTTGACGAGATGCTGCCGGCATTGTCGAAACCTCGGTCGTTGACCTCGGCTTTCAGTTTATCTCTGTACGGCGCCAAGGCGTTTCTCAAAGTTCTCCATCAGGCGAGCCATGGTCTTGTCAATCACCTTGTCGTTCAATGTCTGTGTATCGTCCTGGAGCACAAAGCTTACAGCGTAGCTCTTCTTGCCCTCCTCAAGGTTCTTGCCCTCATATACATCGAACAATGTAACAGCCTTCAACAGCTTCTTCTCGGTCTCACGTGCAACCTGCTCAATCTGTGCGAATGTAACGCTCTTGTCAAGGAGCAATGCAAGGTCGCGCTTAACGGCAGGATACTTGCTTATCTCGGCATAACCAATCTTGGCATTCTTTATTGCCTTCATCAGCTCGCTCCAGTTGATATCGGCATAGAATACCTCGCTCTCAATATCGAAGCGTTTTGCCACTTTCTTACGAAGGATACCAAGCTGCGCAACGGTCTTCTTGTTGCTCTGAGCCTTGAACTCGATGGCAGCAGTGAAGATATCGTTGTCGAATGTAGACACAAGACGCATTGCAGGCTTGAAGCCAAGACGGTCGAAGATGTGCTCTACAACAGCCTTGAGGTCATACACTGAAAGTGGACGGCCTGCCTCAATCCAAGACGATGAGATGTTGTTGCCTGTCATCCAAAGAGCCAAATGGTAGCTCTCGCTGTAAGGGCTAAGGATTTTCTCTTCAACGCGCTTGTCGGCACCGAAACGGTAGCAGTTACCGAACTCAAAGAAGCTCAGGTCAGTAATCTTGCGGCTGATATTGCGCTGCATGCTCTCAAGACCGCCAAACAGCATTGTCTGACGCATCACGTTGAGGTCATTGCTCAGCGGGTTCATCAAACGTACAAGGTTCTCGCTCTTGTAGCTCTCGAGTTCATCATAGTAACCCGCAGCAGTGAGTGAGTTGTTCAATATCTCGTTGAAGCCACAACCTACCAACTGCTCCGAGATAAGGTTCTGCAACTTGTGCGACTTATCCTCGGCACCCTTAGTGATGATTGATGAGTGCAGTGTAGTATCGAAATTGATATTGTTGTAGCCATAGATGCGAAGGATATCCTCGACAACATCGCAAGGACGCTGAACATCCACGCGATAAGGAGGAACAAGCAGTGTCAAGCCCTTCTCGCTCTCGGCAGCAATCTTCATCTCAAGTGATGTAACGATACCCTTGATTGTATCGTGAGAAAGCTCTACACCAATGAGATTGTTCACGTACTCATACTCAAGTTCCACCTTGAAATCCTCAACAGGTGCAGGATAGATATCCTTTATCTCCATTGAGATTGTACCTCCCGCAAGCTCCTTGATGAGCATTGCAGCCTGCTTCAATGCATAGATCACATTGTTGGGGTCGGTACCACGCTCAAAACGGAACGAAGAGTCGGTCTGCAAAGCGTGACGGCGCGATGTCTTGCGCACCCATGTAGGGTGGAAGTATGCGCTCTCAAGGAACACGTTCTTTGTCTCCTCGGTTGTACCCGACTCAAGACCGCCGAACACGCCGGCAATACACATTGGCTCCTCGGCATTGCAGATCATGAGGTCACGCTCCGAGAGCTTGCGCTCAACGCCATCGAGAGTAACAAAAGGAGTACCCTCGGGGAATGTGCGCACAACCACCTTGCCACCCTTGATTTTGTCTGCATCGAAGCAGTGCATTGGCTGGCCATATGCGTGGAGTATGTAGTTTGTGATATCGACAATGTTGTTGATTGGACGGAGGCCGATAATCTGCAGCTTGTCCTTCAACCACTCAGGGCTCTCCTTAACGGTCACACCCTTGACGGTTACACCGGCATAGCGCATGCAAGCCTCGGTGTTCTGAACCTCGATGTCAATCTCAAGCGAGTTGTCATCGACCTTGAAACCGTCGCACGATGGACGGCGCAATGCGCTCGCACCCTTGTTCTGCATTGTATATGCATAGAGGTCGCGCGCCACACCATAGTGTGAACATGCATCGGCACGATTAGGAGTGATGTCAACACCAATGAGGTAATCGCTCTTGATGTTGTAGTAATCCTTTGCAAGAGTACCAGGAACAGCATCGGCCGGAAGAACGATGATACCATCGTGACCCTTACCGATACCAATCTCGTCCTCGGCACAGATCATACCGAATGACTCGGCACCACGGATCTTACCCTTCTTGATGGTGAAGCACTCGTCACCATCGTACAGTTTTGTACCGATGGTTGCAACAACCACCTTCTGGCCTGCTGCCACGTTTGGCGCACCACACACAATCTGCACAGGGTTGCCATCACCAAGATTAACTGTTGTAATATGCAGGTGGTCACTGTCGGGGTGATCGACACAGGTGAGAACCTCACCAATCACCAAACCCTCGAGACCGCCCTTGATAGTCTGTACCTCTTCAACGCCATCGGTCTCAAGACCCATTGATGTGAGCGCTGCCGACACCTCTTCGGGTGTCATATCGAAGTCGACATACTCTTTAAGCCAATTGTAAGAAATGTTCATATTATATTTCTATTTTTTTGTTTTATTTTCAATTCAAAGTTGACACTGCGACCATGCAACATCAAACAACGCGAAGCATCTATATTTTCGCAACCAAGATGCAAAAATACACTTTTTTTCTTAAATAAGGAAAAGGGCAGCAAATATTCTACACATTTAAAGCGCAAAAATCACACACTTTACAGTCAAAGAAAAAATAATGGTTACCCAAAAGAGTTTATTTGGCATTTTATACCTATCTTCGCAAAATAAATCAGAAATACAATAAAAAAATGAGCAAGATAATACTTACCGGCGACCGTCCAACCGGCCGCTTGCACTTGGGACACTATGTAGGTTCTCTTCGCCGTCGCGTTGAACTGCAGAACTCAGGTGTATATGACAAGATTTTCATCATGATTGCCGATGCGCAGGCGCTCACCGACAATGCCGACAACCCGGAAAAGGTGCGTCAGAACATCATTGAGGTGGCACTCGACTACCTTTCGGTAGGCATCGACCCATCGCAGTGTACAATCTTCATCCAGTCACAGGTTCCCGAGCTCTGCGAGCTTGCGTTCTACTACATGAACCTTGTTACAGTGTCACGTCTGCAGCGCAACCCCACCGTGAAGACCGAGATTCAGATGCGCAACTTCGAGACAAGCATCCCAGTAGGTTTCTTCACCTACCCCATCAGCCAGGCATCGGACATCACAGCGTTCCGCGCTACAACCGTCCCCGCCGGTGAGGACCAGCAGCCAATGATTGAGCAGGCCCGTGAAATTGCACGCCGCTTCAACGGCATCTATGGCGAGACACTCGTTGAGCCCGAAATCCTGTTGCCTACAAACGCAGCCTGCCTGCGCTTGCCGGGAACAGACGGCAAGGCAAAGATGAGTAAGTCACTTGGCAACTGCATCTACCTCTCGGACACTGCCGAGGAGCTGAAGCAGCGCGTAATGTCAATGTACACCGACCCCGACCACATCCGCGTTCAGGACCCCGGCAAGGTTGAGGGCAACACCGTGTTCACATACCTTGACGCATTCTGCCGCCCAGAGCATTTTGAGAAGTACTTGCCCGAATACCCCAACCTCGACGAGTTGAAGGCTCACTACAAGCGTGGTGGTTTGGGCGACGTAAAGGTAAAGCGTTTCCTCATTGCAATCCTTGAGGAGGAGCTTGCTCCGATACGTGCACGCCGCAAGGAGTGGGAGCAGAAAATCCACGAGGTATACGCATTGTTGCAGCAGGGATGCGAGGCCGCACGCGCCGTTGCTGCCGACACACTCAATGATGTTCGCCGCGCAATGAAGATCAATTATTTCGAGGATAAGGAGCTCATCGAAGAGCAGGCAAAGAAATTCGCCGAAGGAAAGTAAAAACTCACATAAAAGAAAATCCGGCAGTGAGCAACACACTCATTGCCGGATTTTCTTTTATGTATCGGAAAGCGGAAAGCTCGCACCAATGAGCGAAGCGGAAAGCTCGCTTTCACGTTTTACAGCGAATGCAGCTGAGGTTCAACCACACGAAGTGGGGTTAAAGCGGAAAACTAAAGCAAGTTTTCACATTTAACCTTTCACCTTTCAGTTCGGTTTAGAACGGAACTTCATTGCCACCACCCTGCAGGCCTGGAGGCATCATCTGCGCATCGGGGTTCTGCAGATAGTCAGGAATGTCAGGTATATATTCAGGCTCAGACGGAACTGTAACATTCATCTTTGAACCACGCATGACCGGCATATCACCAGGAGGTGGTGCCAATGTCTCGTCATCGAGGTTCATGAAGCGAGCATACTCCTTGCGGAACAACAGAGGCACATTATCCAAACCACCGTTACGGTGTTTTGCAATGATAATCTCGGCCTTGCCTCGCCAGTCGAAATCACCATCCTTGTAGATGTGGAAATACTCGGGGCGGTTAACGAACATTACGATATCGGCATCCTGCTCAATGGCTCCCGACTCACGGAGGTCACTAAGCTGCGGACGCTTACCCTCAAGACCTTCACGACCCTCGACATTACGGTTCAACTGACTGAGACCCATGATTGGAATGTTCAACTCCTTGGCCAAACCTTTGAGAGCACGTGAGATGGTACTGATCTCCTCCTGACGGCTACCCTTACCGGTATTTGCAGTCATCAACTGAAGGTAGTCAATGAAAATCATCTTCACGCCATGCTCACGCACCATGCGGCGGGCCTTTGAACGGAGCTCGAACACCGAGAGCTGCGGAGTATCGTCAATGTAAAGAGGTGCATTCTCAAGAGCTACAATCTTGTTGTCGAGCTGTCCCCACTCGTATCGCTCCAGCTGACCGCTACGAATCTTGTCACCTGGAATCTGGCACACGTTACAGATAAGACGCTGCACAAGCTGTACGTTACCCATCTCAAGCGAGAACATGCCGCAAGGGATTCCCTGGTCAATAGCCATGTTACGCACGAGCGAAAGGGCAAACGCAGTCTTACCCATCGCAGGACGTGCAGCAAGGATAATGAGGTCGGTTGGCTGCCAACCCGAGAGAACTTTGTCGAGACGGTGATAACCGGTACTCAAACCACTGATACCGCTGGTATTCTTCGAAGCTGTGATAATCTGGTCATAGGCCTGACGTATTACAGGGTTAATCTGCGTGTAATCCTTCTTCATCTTGCTGCCCGAAATCTCGAACAGTTCCGACTCGGCCTGCTGCATCAGTTCATCAATATCCTGTGTCTCATCGAAGGCCTGTGTCTGCGTCTTGCTTGTAAAACGTATGAGGTCGCGCGCAAGTTTCTTCTGCGCAATGATGTTGGCGTGATACTCGATGTTCACCGACGACACAACCTTGCTTGTGAGCTGTGCCACATAAACCGGGCCACCCACCTCTTCGAGCGTTCCCTTGCTACGCAAAAACTCCGTTACAGTGAGGATATCCACAGGGCGGTCATTGAGGTCCATCTGTTGTATGGCCTCAAAGAGCAACTGGTTGCGCTTGTCATAGAACGATTCGGGCTTCAGCATTCCGCCCAAGCGTCCAATGGCATCGCTGTCAATCATCAATGCACCAAGCACAGCCTCCTCAAACTCAAGAGCCTGGGGCTGAACGTGTCCATAATCACTCAATTTTGGTGTAGTATCGGCAGCCTGACGTCGTGGCGCCCTTCGTTTTGGTGTATTTGTATCTTCCATATCTTCTTGTTTCCGACTGCGAAGATACACACAACTGCGCAAATTAAGCAAGAAACTCAAGAACCTTTATCAACAAAACAGAGCAAGTTATCAACGGAACAGAAAAAAGTATTACTTTTACAATTGCAAAAAGAAAGAACCCTATGATAACATTCCCGAATGCAAAGATAAACCTCGGACTCGACATTGTCGAGAAACGCCCCGACGGTTACCACAACCTGGAGACTGTGTTCTACCCCATCCCGCTGTGCGATATCCTTGAGATAACACCGACTACGGAGCCCGATGCACCCGAATACACTTTTAAGATGTACAATGCGGTTTTTGATGGAGACGACACCGACAACCTTGTAATAAAGGCCTACAAGGCACTGGCTGCCGACCACAAGTTACCCAAAGTCGATATATCGCTCTACAAGCACATACCGACAGGCGCAGGATTGGGCGGTGGAAGCGCCGATGCAGCCTTTGCCCTGAAGATGCTCAATGACATTGCCAGCCTGAGGCTCACAACCCAAGAACTATGCACGTATGCAGCACGCATAGGTGCCGACTGCGCTTTTTTCATTGACAACACACCGGCCTATGCCACAGGAATCGGCAACATTCTCTCGCCAACCCCATGCAGCATCAGCGGCTATCACCTTGTACTTGTGAAGCCCGATGTCCACGTATCGACAAAGGATGCCTACGCGCTTGTAACGCCACAAAAGCCACATCAGGCTTTGACCGATATTGCCCAGCGCCCCATTCAGGAGTGGAAATGCGCCATGAAGAACGACTTTGAGAAGAGCATCTTTGCCAAGTACCCAGAAATGGCCAAGGTAAAGGAACAGCTGTATGAAATGGGGGCAGTGTATGCCTCAATGTCGGGCAGCGGTTCATCATTCTTTGGAATATTCAAGGAAGAACAGGATATTGAAAAGATAAAGGAACTCTTCCCCGGAATGTTCTGCTGGTGCAAGAAGATAGACTAAAAAAGCGGTTGCCCCGTGATTCACATCAGAGGGCAACCTAAACACAAACACAAAATAAAACACGACAAAACTACTATGCAAGTCACCGGGTGTATTAACTGATTTGCTGCAAGATATCAACATACCCGGACAGCGGTTTTCGGTGACTTGCATAATGTAAACATCCTTGCATTAGCAAATGTTTTGTCGTATATGTTAAAAAAAGCAAAAACCCTAAAATTTAGGGTTTTTGCTTTTTACATCAAATAAAGTAGCGGAGTTTTACATATTCTCTATTTCGTCTGCCATTACCTGGATATCATCAACAAGTTCCTGCATACAGTCAGCGAAACCGGTCATGCCATTTACCATTCCGTTCATAAGACCTAAGAAAGCATCTCCCAACTGCGCGACAAACTGTTCGGACAATGCTTCGGAAAGCCTCATGTTCAAAGCATCAACCTCGCGTTGTTGTTCGGGGGTATATTCAACTTCCTTATATTTTTCAGTCAACAATTCAACACTCTGCAGCACCTCCTCGAATTCCCTCTCGGTATCTACCCTGCCGCTTTCAACTTCTAAAACAATCTTCTCAAGCTCTTTTATTGACTTTTCGGCGAGTGTAGAGCACGACACCACAAACATCGAAACCGACATTGCCAAACAAACTAAAATCTTCTTCATATAATCGATTCTTTTTAAATAGACATCCACACAAACTTCATAATAATGCTCTTTTACTATTAAGACGAATGAAAAGTCAATTTGTAACAACCGACAGCAAAAAAAAATGAAAAAAGATTGAATTATCCCAATTTTGCCATAAAACGCTCCCTGTCTACAATGTAGCGCACATGAGTACCCTTACCTATTGAACCTACCTCGTCACACGCTTCGACCTCAAAGGTCAGTTTACGCCCCTCAACAGCTGTGAGTATTGCGGTAGCACGTACCTTGGCACCGACAGCCGATGGTTTTATATGAGTTGTATTCATCTCGGCACCTACGGTTGTTGAACCTTGTGGCAGAGCCGATGCCACGGCATTCATTGCTGCATTCTCCATGAGCGCCACCATTGCAGGCGTTGCAAAAACCTCCAGATCGCCCGATCCCATTGTCACAGCGCAATTCGACAGCGCAACAACAGTCTCACTTGTAAAAGTCATTCCTATTTCCGGCATAGTATAATCTGATTTATCTACCGCGAATATACAAAATTCACCATTCACAGACAGCAAAACCGCACGACTTTTTGTTATACTGACAAAAAACCATGCAAGCCACCGTCACCAATTATATATATGATAAGGTAAAGGAGTTGATGTTGCACATTGGACTCTCGGGCAAAGCAATTGAAAAGTACGACACTTTGATATTGGCTGCGATTGTCATTGCAATTGCCATTGCCGTCATGGAAATCACCTACCGCACTGCGCTCTTCTTCACAAGGCGCATTGAAAAGCGCAGGCACTACAATTTCCTCACGCAGATACTCAAAGGCAAAAGGCTGCGCAAGGTTGCGCACTTGATTGTGCCCATAACCATAAATGCCTTGTTACCCATTACCATTGCACCGGGCAGCATACTGCTGCACTACATTGAACTTGCGGTGTCAATATACTACATAATTGCCATGGTCATTGCAACAATAGCCATATTGAGCGCTCTTGGCGATTCGGCATTCAACAACAGCAAGTTCCACGACAGGCCGGTAAAAGGATTCATACAGGTTGGCAAGATAATTGTAATTCTTGTTGCAGCCATTGTAATCATCTCCATACTCACCAACAAATCGCCGCTATACCTGATAGGCGGTCTAGGAGCTTTTGCTGCCGTGCTCATGCTCATTGCTAAAGACAGCATAATGGGATTTGTAGGCGGTTTCCTGCTATTGGAGAACGACATGGTGCGTCTTGGCGACTGGATTGAGATACCCGGCACAAGCATCAACGGCAATGTATTCGACATTTCGCTCACCATTGTAAAGGTACGCAACTGGGACAACACCATTGCTACAATACCGCCCTACACCCTTATCAACGGCACATTCATCAATTGGCGTGGTATGAGCGAGAGCGGTGGCCGACGCATTGCACGCGGTTACACCGTAAAGCTTGACAACATAAGACCATGTAACGAGACAATGCTGCGCCGCGTGAAGAAACTCGACAGCGAACTCGCCACCTACATCACCCGCAAGGCCCAGCAGGCTGCAGACGGAGAAATTGCCAACACAGCCAACCCCGATGGCCTGATGAACGGCACCATCGATACCAATGCAGGCCTGTTCCGCGCATATGCCGAAATGTACCTGCGCCGCCACCCGCTCATACGCAAGGACATGCTGGTGATGGTGCGCACATTGGAGCCCAACGGTAACGGACTTCCAATACAGTTCTACTGTTTCACCACCACAACCGAGTGGGTCGAATACGAAAGCATACAATCAGAGATTATGGAGCACTTTGCATCGGTGATGCCGTTGTTCGAACTCTATCCCTTCCAGACAGCCGGCTCGCGCGACACAGTAATCAGCGGGTTGCTCGAGGGGCAGTATCCAATCGAACGCATTGACGGACTGCCATACAAGACAATGAAGTGAACGCACAAAAACACCAACAATTGGTTAAAACATTTCAACACAGCATTTCTTTAACACTAATTGCACAAAAATGACATCAATTGCGCAGAAAATGAACAATTTCCTTAGTACTTTTTATACTAATTTTGCACGCCAAAAAGAATAAAAGTACAAAATTTACACTAAAAAAATAAAATTATGACCAAAATCAAAGGCAACAACGTGCTCATCACCGGTGGTGCATCGGGCATAGGACGCATCATGGGACGCATAGCGTTGGAGAGAGGTGCAAAATGTCTTATCATATGGGACATCAACGAAGCAAGCATTGCAAGCACCATAGAGGAATACAGCAAAATGGGCAACGTAAAGGGCTACAAAGTAGACGTGTCGGACAGCCGCTTGGTTCAGGAGATTGCAGCACTGACCGAAAAGGAGTGCGGCAACATTGACATTGTAATAAACAACGCCGGCATTGTTGCCAACAACGACACTTTCGACAAGCAGAGCATCCGCGACATTGAGCGCACCATGAACATAAACGCAACGGCACCGATGGTAATTGCACAGCAGTTCCTGCCCGGAATGATTGAGCGCAACCACGGCCACATCTGCAACATTGCATCGGCTGCGGGTATGATTTCCAACCCGCGCATGTCGGTCTACGCGGCAAGCAAATGGGCAATAATAGGTTGGAGTGACAGCGTACGTATTGAGCTGAAGCAGATGAAGAGCAAGGTGCGTTTCACCACCATTGCCCCCTACTTCATCAACACGGGAATGTTCGACGGTGTGAAGTCACGTATCTTCCCAATCTTGAAGCCAGAACCCACATCAAAGAAAATTATCAACGCCATTGAGCGCAACAGGAACTTTAAAGGCATACCTTTCGGCTATCATTTCATACGTTTTTGCCAAGCTTTGTTGCCTACTTCAATTTTTGATTATATCTTTGGCGAAGTTGTTGGAATCTTCCACGCAATGGACCACTTTACCGGTCGTCAAAAAAAGTAAAATATGAGTATTGAAAACACTCCTATAAACGATATAAAGAGCATTGTTGCAGCACAGCGCGAATACTTTGCCACAAACGAGACTTTGGAGTACAAGTTCCGCAAGGAACAACTCAAGAAACTGCAGGCAGCACTCCTCAAATGGGAGAAGCCGCTGTGCGATGCCCTCTGGAGCGACCTTCACAAGTCGGCACAGGAGGCAATCCTCACCGAGTTGAGCATTGTTGCCGGCGAGGTAAAGAACCACATCAAGCACCTGCACAGCTGGATGCGCACACGCCGTGCATGCACCCCGCTAAAGATGATGCCATCGCGTAGCCGCATTGTGAGCGAGCCTTTGGGCGCCGCCCTCATCATTTCACCATGGAACTACCCCGTACAGCTGTTGCTCAACCCATTAGTGGGTGCCATTTCGGCAGGCTGTACAGCAATTCTCAAACCATCCCCCTACGTTCCAAACGTATCACGCGTAATCGGGGAAATGATTTCCGAAACTTTTGACAAGAAATATGTTGCAGTCGTTCAGGGCAACCGCGAAGTCAACGCGGCATTGCTCGATGAACGCTTCGACATCATATTCTTCACCGGTAGCCCCTCACTTGGCAAAAAGGTGATGGCAGCTGCAGCAAAGAACCTCACCCCTGTGGTGCTGGAGCTTGGCGGCAAAAGCCCCTGCATTGTAGATGCCGATGCCGACATAAAGATTGCGGCACGCCGCATTGCATGGGGAAAGACGCTCAATGCCGGCCAGACCTGCATTGCCCCCGACTATCTGCTCATCCACAACAGCCGCCGCGAGGAATTCATTAAAGAGTTCGGCAAGGCTTTGAAGCGCCTGCACGGCAAGGATATCAGAGCAAGCCGTCATTTCGTACGCCTGGTAAACGACAATGCCTTTGAGCGTGTGGCTAGTTATTTAAAGGATGGAAAGGTTGTATATGGTGGCACAGCGAATGCTGCCGAGCGTTACATTGAACCCACATTGCTTGCCGACGTGCAACCCACAGCACCAGTGATGCAGGAGGAGATTTTCGGCCCCATACTGCCAATGATGCCGTTCGACAACATTGACGAGGCCATCAAATTCATCAACGGAAGGGAAAAACCGCTTGCACTCTATTACTTTGGCAATGTAAAGAAGGGCAATGAGGTAATACGCACCACATCGGCCGGTGGTTCGTGCATCAACGACACCATCATGCACATTGCCAACGAGAACATTCCGTTCGGTGGCGTGGGCAACTCGGGCATGGGACACTACCACGGAAAGCTCAGCTTCGATGCATTCTCGCACCAGCGTTCGGTAGTAACCACTCCCACATGGCTTGACTTACCATTCCGCTACATGCCCTACAAGATGTTCGGACTGGTAAAAAAATTGCTTTAAACAGAGACAAATAGATAAAAGACACAAACATTTAAATTCTATTATATGAAAGAACATTTACTAAGTCTTGACACACTAAACATCAATTTAGGTTCAGGAGAAATGGTTGTTGTAAACCTTATACTAGCCTTTGTAATGTTTGGCGTTGCATTAAGCATCAGAGTATCAACTTTCAAGAGTATTCTCAAGAAGCCAAAGTCAGTAATCCTTGGACTGCTGTTGCAGTGGTTCGGTTTGCCGGCACTCACATGCCTGCTGACAATTGCACTCAACCCCATCATCACCACTATGGTTGCATTGGGTATGATTCTTGTGGCATCGTGCCCGGGAGGTAACGTTTCAAACTTCCTCTCTTCACTTTCAAAGGGTAATGTAGAGCTTTCAGTGTCAATGACAGCCATCACCACCCTCTTTGCCTCAATCATCACACCGCTGAACTTCTGGTTCTGGGGAACACACTACTGCAAGTTTGCAGCAATCAGGAACGACATCCCCACACTCGACATCCCATTCTCGGAGATGCTCTCGCAGATTATCCTCATTCTTGGATTCCCCATCGTGCTCGGATTGCTTTGCTCACACTACTTCCCCAAATTGTCAAAGAAAATCATCAAGCCATCACAGATACTCTCAATCATCTGTTTCGTAGCCATGGTAGTTGTGTCAATGACACAGGTACTCTCGGGCTTTGAGCAGCGTTGGGAGGTATATGCAGCCATCCTCAGTGCACTGGTTATTGTTGTCATCCACAACCTCACCGCACTTGGCACAGGCTTCTATGGCGGCAAGCTAGCCCAGTTGCCCACAAAAGACTGCCGCACATTGGCCATTGAAATCGGTATACAGAACTCGGGCCTTGCATTGGCTCTGCTGTTCAACCCCGCAATCTTCGACCCCACACAGTGGAAGAGTAACGGTGGTATGGTAATCGTTGCCGCATTGTGGGGCATATGGCACATCATCTCGGGATTAACAATTTCACAGTTCTTCCGTCGTTCAAAAGAATAAAAGATGAGCAAAAGAAAGAAACTGCAGGACAAAAGCAGAATGTACAATTTCCTGCACGTACTTGTAAATGTTGCAATCAGGACATCGTACCGCGACATAAAGTACGTAGGCACAGAACGCATCCCCAAAGATGCAGCAGTAATCTTCGCGCCCAACCACACCGGCACACTCATGGATGCATTAGTACTACTTGCTATGGATTACAAGCCAAAGGTGTTCATTGCACGTGCCGACATCTTCAGAAACCCCAAGATTGCAAATATCCTCAAGTTCTGCAAGATGATGCCAATCATGCGCATGCGCGACGGTATAGAAGAGGTAAAGAAGAACAACAAGACCATTGAAACTGCAGCCGATGTACTGAAGGACAAGGTACCCTTGTGTATCTTCCCCGAAGGCACACACCAGGCAAAGCACTCCATGCTCCCACTTTCAAAGGGTATATTCCGCATTGCGCTGCAGGCGAAGGAACTGCTTGGTGACAAACCGTTGTACATTGTACCCATTGGTATAAGATACGGCAATTTCTTCCGTTTCCGTTCATCGGCACGTGTGCAGTTCGGCAACCCAATCAATGTTGGCGAGTTCATTGCTGAACATAGCGACAAGAGCGCTCCCGAGCAGATAAACCTTATGCGCGAGTTGCTCACTGCACGCATGAGAGAGAATATACACTTTATTCCCAACAACGAGCAGTACGATGCCAAGAAAGAGATTTGCGCGGCAATGTACAGCGAGCAGCTCAAGAAAAGCGGCAAAAGCGATGCCAATCCATTGGTCAGCCTGAACCAGAAGACAGCCGAGCAGATTGAGACATTGCAACAGGAGAACCCCGAGGTTGCCGAGAAGCTCATTACACTTGGTAACGAAGCCGCAGAACTGCGCAATAAAAAACGCATCAGCCTTAAATCGGTTGCCAAACCACGTGGTTTCTTTACACAGGCTGCAAGAGTGTTACTGTTGCTCGTTACACTGCCCTATACACTCTTTGCAACAGTCTGCACCTCGCCCGTCACCCTTTTGTGCCGCGCATTGGAGGGCAAGTTCAAGGACAAAGCATTCCTCAACTCGGTACGTTGCGTCATCAAGTTGCTTTTGTGGCCACTACTGTTCATCACATATACAGTATTGGCATTCGTATTCCTGCCTTATATCTGGGCTATAGCATTTGTAGTTGCACTGTTACCTGTGAATGCCGTTACACATGACACTTTCAGGGCAATGCGTATGGTTGCATCGGACTTGAAGTTCTCATGCAATAAAACGTTGCAAGCAAAATATGACGAAATAAGGAAATTCTTCTAGTAGAAATTCAAACAGGTTCCAAAAAGACACAAACACTATTATGAAAAAATACATTACCACACTATTGTGCGCAGCGCTCGCATCTACCAGCCTCTTTGCAGGTAATGCCAATGAAACAGCTGCAGACACCGCAGACGTCAAGAAGAAAGAGATTGTAAAGCAAGGATTCAATTTTGGTCCACTGCCGGTTGTAGCTTTTGATGCCGACAAAGGTCTGCAGTTAGGTGCACTGCTTAACATCTTTGACTTTGGCGACGGTAGCGAGTACCCCAACACACGACAGAAGCTCTATCTTGAGGCATCGTTCTTCACCAAAGGTTCACAGCTGTTCGTCATCAACTACGACAACAAGTTCCTCATCCCCGGTGTGCGTTGGGCTGCAACAGCAAACCTCACCAATGACAAGGCCATGGACTTTTATGGTTTCAACGGTTATATGTCATACTATGACCACGAAAGGATTGCAGCAGGAAAGAACAACGAGAACGACTTCCTGTATACTCCAAAGTACCGAATGAACCGTCTTAACTTCAACTTCAAGACCGACTTCACCGGCAACATATGGAACAACAAGTTCTTTTGGGAAGTCGGCTACCACTTCAACTACGTAAATGCCGGCTACAAGAAGAACAACCATGCCTTGAACCTTGAGAAAATCAACAAGGGCAAGGACGAGAACAAGATGTACCCCGAGACAGAGCGTACAATATTCGACCTTTACCGCGATTGGGGCATCATCTCTGACGACGAGGCTTGGGGCGGCATAAGCAGCGCCATCCGCCTTGGATTGCTCTACGACACACGAGACAAGGAGAATGCACCTTCAAAAGGTATTTGGGCCGAGGTACACGCAACACTTGCTCCAAAGTTCCTGGGCACGACACACCCCTACTACCGCTACTCGGCTACATTCCGCCACTACGTACCCATCGTGAAGAACGACGTCCTCACCTTTGCCTATCGTCTCAACTATGAGGGCGCCATCGGCAACAGCACACCATACTACATGCTTCCGTTCATCACCACAATGGGCTCGACATACGACCGCGAGGGTATGGGTGGTTACCGCACCACACGAGGAATGATGCGTAATCGCGTACAGGGCCTTGACATGGCATCATACAACATTGAACTGCGTTGGCGTTTCGTGCGTTTCAGCCTCTGGAAGCAGAACATCGCCTTCGGTCTCAACATCTTCAGCGACGGTGCTATGGTTACACGCAACTACGACATGTCGTTCCGTGGCGATGATCAGTACCGCTCAGAGTACGATGCATACATGGCACAGGGTCTCAAAAACGACCGCCCACACATAACAGTAGGTGGAGGTTTGCGTTTCATCATGAACCAGAACTTCATCGTTGCATTCGAGTATGGCTTGCCGGTAAGCAAGTTCAGCAAGGATCCTGTAATACAGAAACAGGACGGCAACGGTGCATTCTACATCAACACCGGATTCCTGTTCTAAAAGAATATATTCCACATATAAAGCAAATGTCCGGCGCTACAGCCGGACATTTGCTTTATAATACCACTCTATCCAATATCCCACTAAGTGCAGCAATCGCAATGCCATAATTCGTTATGGGAACACCTTGTGCCTTGGCCTGACGCACACGCGAGAGAACCGTACGACGGTTGAACATGCACGAGCCGCAATGAATAACAATATCATACCCCACAAGGTCATCGGGGAAATCGTTGCCGCCAACAACATCAATCTGCAATCCATCGCCCAACTTGCTACGTAGCAGACGCGGCAGTTTCACGCGCCCTATATGCTCGTTCTGCGGTATATGGCTACACGCCTCGGCAATGAGCACACGTGCTGTAGGTGGCAAGGCAAGCAAAACCTTTGCCCCACTGCGGAACGCATCAATGTCACCTTTGTGACGTGCCATTAGCACTGAAAAGGATGTCAATTTGGTTTCGGATGGTGTGAGTTTCTCAACCATGGCAAACACCTGCGAATCGGTTATTATAAGCTGAGGTGGAGCTACCAATGACTCCAAAAGATGCGGTAACTCCTCGGGAACGCAGCAAAGCGGTATGCAATGCTTGTCGAGTAAATTACGCAGTGTCTGCACTTGCGGCTGTATTATGCGCCCCTTGGGAGCCGAAGCATCCTGCGGCATCACAAGCACCACAACATCACCGGACTTTACCAATGAATGTGTTATATCGTCAAGGTTATCGTCCTGGACATACAGCCATGCAATACGTGCAAGCAACGCGTCGCGCCCCTCGCCTGTCACAGCCGAGAAAGGAATGACATCACCGCACAACTCCTTTTGCCATGCGGTCACGCGCTCTGCACTGCCCTCCTTGTCACATTTGCCGGCAACAAGAACCAGCGGCAACTGCTGTTCGCGAATCTGAGCAAGCCACTCCTTCTCGAGCGAGGCATCACCGTCATATTCACCGAGCAGAAGAATGGCTACATCGGCACGTGCAAGCACCCTGCGCGCCGCGTCAACGCGCATAGCGCCAAGTTCACCGGCATCGTCAAACCCGGCAGTGTCGGCAATCACAGCCGCACCCACCCCCGGCAGTTCAATACTCTTCCACACAGTATCGGTGGTTGTTCCCGCAACATCGGAAACAATTGAAACCGCCTGCCCCGCAATGCAATTCACAAGCGAGGACTTGCCGGCATTCCTACGGCCGAATATGGCTATATGGTAACGGTTAGAACGAGCAACTGAGGTCATAAAAATATTTTCAAATAGAATCTATTACTATGAAAAACACACAAAATTGATAAAAATTCATTTACAGCAATCACTAAAACCTGAAATCCCTTTCGCCGTTGTCTATGCGTTCCAAATACTCTGCAGCTTTTGCGCGGGCGCGTTCATTGGGAACATCTGCAAGCAGGCGTTTTATCATTGCCTCGCCCTTGGTGCGTGTTGCAGGCGATGCATAGTCGCGTATGTACTCCTTCAATGTCAAAAGCGCGTTAGGAAGGCAGCAGTTGGATATCTGGCCGTTCTTCAGCAGTGTCATAAAGCGGTCACCGGTGCGGCCTTCGCGGTAGCAGGCAGTGCAGAAACTGGGGATGTGGTTGAGCGTGAGCAACCAATCCACCACCTCGTCGAGTGCACGGTGGTCGGCAATATCGAACTGCGCGGAGTTCTCGTCGGGCCTCTCCTCAGTAACATAACCACCAACGCTGGTACGTGAGCCGCCACTTATTTGTGAGATACCGAGCTCAAGCAGGCGCTCGCGGCTCTTGGCACTCTCGCGAGTAGATATAATCATTCCTGTATATGGCACCGATATGCGTATTATGGCAACAATCTTGTAGAAGATATCGTTGGGTACGGCATTCTCGAAATCGGCGGTGTCAACATCATCGGCCTTGCACAGGCGCGGCACGCTGATGGTGTGCGGTCCAACGCCATATGTTGCTTCAAGATGCTCGGCATGCATGAGAAGACCGACAAAATCATAACGAAAGGTCTCAAGTCCAAAGAGCACTCCAATGCCCACATCATCTATGCCACCCTGCATTGCGCGGTCCATAGCCTCGGTGTGCCATGCATAATCTTTCTTTGGCCCTGTGGGGTGCAATGCCTCATAGTTTGCCTTGTTGTATGTCTCTTGGAAAAGTATGTATGTACCAATGCCGGCATCGCGCAGACGGCGGTAGTTCTCCACAGTTGTTGCCGCGATGTTCACATTCACTCGACGAATTGCTCCGTTCCTGTGCTTTATGCCGTAGATAGTCTTTATGCTCTCAAGGATATATTCAATGGGATTCATCAAAGGATGTTCACCGGCTTCAAGGGCAAGGCGTTTATGTCCCATATTCTGCAGGGCAATAACCTCGGCACGTATCTCATCCTGC
>JAZREN010000052.1:0-4527 GCA_045660825.1 Bacteroidaceae bacterium | reverse complement strand
TTACTCGGATTTAAGGCCGACATCTCGCTGTTTGCAGTACCCCTTATGGCTGTAGGCTTCATCCTCAGTCTATCGAAGAGCGACCGTCGTCGCCACATCAGCGAGCTTATCGTAGGTTTCTCGCTCCTCTTCCTCGGTCTTTCACTAATGAAGGAGTCGGTACCCGACCTACGCGAGACTCCCGAGGTGCTCGCCTTCATACAGAATTGGACAAGCTACGGCTTTGGCTCTGTGCTCATCTTCCTACTCTTCGGCACAGTGCTAACACTCGTGCTACAGTCATCATCGGCAACGATGGCTCTCACGCTCATAATGGTAAATATGGGTTGGATACCCTTTGAGATGGGTGCTGCAATGGTGCTTGGCGAGAATATCGGTACTACAATTACAGCCAACATTGCGGCCTCGGTGGGAAATACTCAGGCAAAACGTGCTGCCATGTCGCACACAATCTTCAATCTCTTTGGTGTTGTGTGGGCTTTGATACTGTTCCGTCCTTTTTTGCGACTGGTGGGGTATATTACAGAGATGCTTTTCGGACTACCCAATCCTGCTGATGATGGCTTCGCTGTTGCTGACTCTGCATCGGTCGAGGGTACTGCCGCACTCTACGGCTTGTCAATGCTTCACACATTGTTCAATGTGGTGAATACTTTGCTGCTGGTGTGGTTTACAAAATGGATTGCAAAGGCAGTATGTTGGATTATACGTGCGCCAAAGAACCAGGAAAAGGAGGTTTTCAAACTCAAATATATATCTGCCGGCCCTCTTGCAACTCCAGAATTGTCAGTGGAGCAGGCGTTTGACGAGGTTATACATTTTGCACAGATATCGAAGAACGGAGCAGCCTACGCCAAAGAAGCCGTAACGGAGGCCGATGGTGATAAATTCGAGGAACTGAGAGCCAAACTGGTAAAGTATGAAGAGATTTCGGACCGCATAGAGTATGAGATTGCGGCGTTCCTTAACGGAGTGTCGGCCGAGGTGGTGAGTGAAAGCACATCGCTCAAAATAAAGGCCATGTACAAGATTGTGGGTGAGCTGGAGTCTTTGGGTGATTCGGGCGAGACAATCAGCCGCATACTCTCAAGAAAGAACATACACAAGAAGAACTTTGACGCCGATGCTCTAAAAAACCTTACAACAATGGCCGATGCAGTGCTTGCAGCATATGATGTGATGATAGAGAACCTCGAGGCTGCGCACAAGGGAGAACTCATAGACATTGCAAATGCCTATAATGCCGAGCAACGTATCAATACCCTGCGTAATAATTATCGTGATGCCGTGATTGAGGATATGGAGAGTGGTGCAGGTAATTACCAGGCAATGGTATACTATATGGATATAATGAACACCTACGAGCGCATGGGTGACTTCATGATAAATATATCGCAGGATCTTGAACGAGGATTCATTAATAGATAACAATTTAACATTAACATTCGGGATATCGTGTTGTCCAAAATTTTGGACAACACGATATTTTTTTACAACATCTTTTTAACGATTCTCTAATTGTTTTGAAACATTTATGAAACTTAATACCGATACCTTTGCGGTAGAAAAATGGAAAGAGTGGTTGCAACCGTTTAGGGTGATAGCTAGCATCTCCTGAATGCTGTGAACAATCTTTCCCAGTGAATCAAATCAAACAAATAGAAAACTATGAAAGCAAAATTTATTTTGGCAGGTATCTTGGCCTGCATGGGTATCGCAACACAGGCTCAGGATGTAAAGACAGAAGAGCCTAAAGGCAAAGCAATCGTACAGATGTTCGGTAATTTCCACACCGGTTTTGGAGAGAACAGCAAAGACCTTGGATTTGAATTGGAACGCAGCTACTTGGGTTATGAGTACAAACTGAATAGCAACATTTCTGTAAAGGGTGTTATGGATATTGGCAAGTCGAGCGACGTGAGCGACTATCAGCGTATCGCATATATCAAGAATGCAATGGTGTCTTGGAAGAAGGGTAACTTGACATTGAACGGAGGTCTTATCTCAACCACACAGTTCAATTTCCAGGAGAAGTTCTGGGGTTACCGTTACATTATGAAATCGTTCCAAGACCAGTACAAGTTCGGTAATAGCGCCGACCTCGGTATCTCTGCAGCCTACAAGTTTGCTGATTGGGTATCAATAGATGCTATCATTGTCAATGGCGAGGGTTATAAGAAGATCCAAAAGAGCTGCGGTATGAACTATGGTTTGGGTGCGACCCTTACACCTGTAAAGGGCTTCCAGATCCGTTTGTACGGTGGTTTGAACGATAGCGGCGAAGATGGCAAGGCCGGTACTGTGAATATGGCGGGTTTCATGGGTTACAAGTGCAAGAGATTTACTTTGGGAGCCGAGTATAACCACATGCTCAATGCATCGCACAAGGCCGGTAACGACCAGTTCGGTTATTCAGTGTTCGGTTCTGTGAATGTTGCCAAGAATGCCGATATTTATGCGCGATTCGACGATCTATACTCAAAGAACGATTGGAACATATCAAAAGATGAACAGGCTGCAATCATCGGTGCACAGTTCAAGTTGGGTAAGTATGTGAAGGTTGCTCCTAACTTCAGAATGAGTATGCCTAAAGCGGATGGAGCAAAAAATGAATATTCAGCATATGTAAATTGCTATTTTGGTTTTTAATAACACACATTAATAAAGAACAATATGAAAAAGATTTTTTCATCAGTAATGACATTGATACTAGCTATATTAGCAGTATCTTGTGGTGGTAATGCAACAAGCGAAGGTCGTAAGGCTCAGGAACTTTCTGGAGCAGGTGCAACATTCCCTCTTCCTTTCTACAATGTGGTGTTCGAAGAGTTTGCACAGGTTAATGGCGATGCCGTAGCATACGGCGGTATCGGTTCGGGCGGTGGTGTCCGCAACCTGCGCGACAAGATTGTGGATTTTGCGGGTAGCGATGCTTTCCTTTCCGACAAGGAAATGTCAGATATGAACGCTGTAATTCATGTACCTACTTGTATGGGAGCAGTGGTTCTTGCCTACAACCTTGATGGTGTAAACAACCTTAACCTTTCAGGCGATGTTATCGCTGATATCTTTGCAGGCAATATCAAGATGTGGAACGATGAGCGTTTGGCTGCACTCAATCCTGGTGTAGAGCTCCCTGCCGAGGCTATCATCCCTGTATTCCGCTCTGACGGCTCAGGTACAACATTCGTATTCACTGACTACTTGACAAAGGTGAGCCCTATGTGGAAAGAAAAATTCGGTGCAGGCAAGTCTGTAAACTTCCCATCGGGACAGGCTGCAAAGGGTAACCCAGGTGTTGCTGGTGTAGTCAAGCAGACAAAGAACTCTATCGGTTATGTAGGTTCGGAGTATGCCTTTGCGCAGAAGATTGCATACGCTAAGATTCAGAACCAGCGTGGCGAGATTGTTGAGCCTACAGCTGCAAGTATCTCTGCAGCCGCTTCGGGTGAGATTCCTGCGGACACACGTTGCTCAATCACTAATTCTGATGCAGCAGGTGCATATCCTATCTCAACCTTCACTTGGATGATTATCTACAAGGAGCAGAACTACTCCGATCGCTCAAAAGAGCAGGCTGTGGCAACACTCGACTTGCTCAAGTACATCCTCTCGGACGAGGCACAGAAGATTACCTCTGAGGTACACTACGCACCGCTTCCAGCAAAGGCAAAGGAGCTGAGCCTCAAGAACCTGAAGAGTGTTACATTTGACGGAACTGCAATACTGCAATAACAGAGCTTTATGAACGATAAAATATATAGAGTAATATTATTCATAGCAGCATTGATTATGCCGATAGTGTGCGGGGGCGTAGTTTACGCCCTCGTCACTGATGCTTATGAGGCATTTGAACACTTTGGGTTCTTCAAATTCCTCACTTCGTCGGAATGGAGCTATACCGAGGGTGCTGAGCAGTACGGCGCATTGCCATTCATCACCGGTACGCTAATGACCACACTCTTGGCACTTATCTTCTGTATTCCCTTTTCACTACCCGTTGCACTGTTCGTGGGCGAATATTTCAAGGGAACAAAGATTGCTGCTGTGCTGAGTACCGTAACTGACCTGCTTGCAGGTATTCCATCAATCATCTATGGTCTGTGGGGATTCTACACCTTGCGACCGATTATAATTGCATTGGATATTTCGGAACAGGGTTCGGGTATTCTCACCGCCTCATTGGTCTTGGCTATTATGATTATCCCTTATGCCGCATCGCTCAGTTCTGAATTCATAAAGATGGTGCCTAATGATCTCAAAGAAGGAGCCTATAGTCTGGGAGCGACGCGTGCCGAGGTTATCCGCAAAGTAGTGTTCCCTGTTGCAGGTTCGGGAATATTCTCATCATATGTATTGGCCATTGGCCGTGCATTGGGCGAAACAATGACCGTGACGATGCTTATTGGCAACACTAATAATATCCCTAATTCAATCACCTCTACCGGAAACTCAATGGCATCAATCATAGCCAACCAATTCGGCGAGGCTGATGGTCTGCGACTCTCATCACTCATTGCCATTGGC
>JAZREN010000051.1:0-5564 GCA_045660825.1 Bacteroidaceae bacterium | reverse complement strand
CCTGCGGTCGAAATGACAAACATAACAACACTGAGTTAATTATTTTAGACAAAAGAACAAAAGGACAAAAGGCATTGCGCAGTGAGGTTATATGTTGCAAGTGAAACTATGCAACGTTGTTAAGAATAAGTAGCTACAATGAGAAAACGAGTTCTCGCATTGTAGCTACTTATTCTTAACTGAGGAAATCTACAATTTCTAATCATAACCTCACTGCTGCAATGTAATACAAAGTGACGATGCTTGCTTTGAGAATCTTCTGTAACCAACGATCGTTGGTTTATGTTCTTATGTCTTATTAAAACGAAAACCGCGCTTTTTGCATATGTCAATCATTTTTAATATCTTGCAAAAGATTTTGGATTATTGTGCAAAATCACGAGACAACAGAATTATAACTAACAGTTTCTTAATATGAAAAGACTATTCAAAGCGGCGGTTGTTGCAATGGCCATGTGCCTGCCGGCTGCGACTATGGCAAAGATTACTCATCTGTTGCCAAAGCCACAACAGATTGAAGCACAAAACGGTGCGGCGTTCGCGCTTGGACGCACGGTAACAATTACCGACCCGACGAACAGCACTGCATTGCAGAAGTTCTTCACCGACAACGGCTGCACCATTGCCACAGGTGGCGCACAGGTAACTGTGACGCTCGTTGGCAGCATTGAGGGTGCATATGACTACACCCTTGCAGGCTATGAGAACGAGGCATACACACTTGAAATCACAGCCGACGCCATCAACATCACAGCGGTTACAAAGACCGGTGTTATACGTGCGGCACAGACCTTGACACAGCTTGCCGAGGGTTACGAGGGCACTCCTGCATTGGAAGCGCTGACAATGACCGACTGGCCTGCGTTCAAGCTACGTGGATACATGCACGATGTGGGCCGTTCATTCATTGAGTTCGAGACACTCAAAAAGCACATTGACCTGCTCGCACGCTTCAAGGTGAACACCTTCCACTGGCACATGACCGAAAATCAGGCTTGGCGTTTTGAGGTGAAGGCATACCCGCAACTCACAAGCAGCGCATCGATGACTCGCTTTGCCGGCAAATACTATACTCAGGAGCAGTGCCGCGAACTACAGGACTATGCAAAGGAGCGCGGTGTGATTGTTATCCCCGAGATTGACATGCCGGGCCACAGCCAGGCCTTCAAGACTGCGATGGGGCACTCGATGCAGACCGACCAGGGTGTTGCCGAACTGCAGGTAATACTTGAAGAGGTTGCTGCTGTGTTCCCCGATGCGCCATACATCCACATTGGTGCCGACGAGGAGACAATCGAATACCCCAACTTCCTGAAGATAATGACCGACAAGGTTCATAGCCTGGGCAAGAAAGTTGTGGTGTGGAACCCAATCAGAGGCGTGACAATCACCACAAGCACCGGCGCCGACATGACACAGATGTGGAGTTCAAGCGGCAAGGTCATCAACGGTATGCCCAACGTTGACTGCCGCTACAACTACACCAACCACTTCCATGTTTTTGCCGACCTTGTTGGTATATACAAGAGCAACATCTACTATGAGCAGAAGGGTAACGCAAACGTTGCGGGAACAATATCGGCTCCATGGAATGACCGCAAGACACCTACCGAGGAGGATATCATCATACAGAACAACTTCTATGCCAACGTGATTGCAAGTGCCGAGCGTGCTTGGATTGGTGGTGGCAAGCAGTACATTGAGAAGGGCGGTACTACCCTGCCCAACAGTGGCGAGGAGTATGAGGAGTTCGCCGACTGGGAGCGCCGTTTCCTGTTCCACAAGGCTAACTCATTGAAGGACGAGCCTATCGCGTATGTGAAGCAGACAAACGTACGCTGGAGAATCACCGAGCCATTCCCCAATAGCGGTGACATGAACGCGACATTCGCGCCAGAGACCGAGGGGTTGAAGGAGAGCTACACCGTGAACGGCACAAAATATGGTACAGGCATTGCAACAGGTGCGGGCATATATCTACGCCACACATGGGGCAACAACACTGTGCCTACATACTACGGCACAACAAACCACAGCAACAGCACTGCATATGCATGGACATATGTATATAGCGACAAGGCACAGACAGTGGGTGCACAGATTGAGTTCCAGAACTATGGCCGTAGCGAGAAGGACACTGCGCCCGACGCAGGCAAATGGGACCGCAAGGGCTCAAGAATATGGCTCAACGATACCGAGATTCTGCCACCTACATGGGACAACACAGGCGTGAGCATCAACAACGAGGTTGACCTGAAGAACGAGAACTTCACAGCGCGCAAGCCTGTAGAGGTTACATTAAAGCAGGGTTGGAATAAAGTATTCATCAAGTTGCCATACGTCGGGGCAAGCGGTGTACGCCTGAACAAGTGGATGTTCACATTCGTGCTCACCGACCTCGATGGCAAGAACGCTGTCGAAGGTCTCATCTACTCACCCAACCAAAGAATGGATGTCGCAGCAGAGCAGTTGGAGGCTACAATAACCGAAATAAAGAAAGAAATTGCAGCAAGCACTGGCGAGCAGCCGGGACAGTACAGCCCTGCACTTGCCAATGACCTGAACACTGTAATTGCCGAGATTGAATCGACACTGGGCACAACAATGAGCGAAGAGGAGCGTGCTGCCCAGCTTGCAACATTGAACGCCGCATTTGCAGCTTTTAAGGCTGCACTTTCAACAGCAACGGTGAACCAGCCAAAGACCAGCGACAGCGCTGTGAGCTACTACTACACCATGTGCACCCCACAGCGCGAGAACCGCTATGCGGCATCAAACGGTGCAAATGCCGAAATAACAGGTAACGCAACCGTAACCGACGCCGCTAAATGGAAGTTCACAAAACGCAACGATGGCAAATACAACATTGTGAACAAGAACGATGGCACATACATTTCGCCGGCAAGCAGCAACAACACAGCGTTGCGCACACAGGCTACAGAGCCTGCAAGCGGTTGGGAACTGAAAGAGGCTGCCACACAGGGTTTGTTCATCATTGTGAGCGGCGACGTACAGTTCAACCAGACAAACAGCGGACTTGGTTACAAGGTATATAACTGGGGAAGCGGAACAAACACAACCGACACCGGTTGCCAGTATCTTATAACAGAGGTTGAGACTGTTGAAGGCGGCAGCGGTGAGGTCACCCCTCCCACAGACGAGCAAGAAAAAAAAAGCGTAGAAATCATCGCCTCAAAAGGACGCTACACCGCCAGTAACTCAAACGGCACATGGCACTCACGCTGGGAGAGCAGCGAGGTAACGGGGTTTTCATTTGCAGCTAGCGCGAACAACATGAAGACCGTCGGTGATGACATCGCCGGTTACTCGGGCACATCACAGTCATCGACATACACCATTACCGCCCCCGAGGGTTGGATGGTGACCGGCCTGCAGTTCGACTATGTGAACACCGACGCCGGCACACACACATTGCGCCTTGCAATCGATGGCAAGACATATACCAGTTCATCGACAAAGCAGTCGCTCAATGTCACAGTTGCCGACCCGCAACGCACATTCTCATTCGTGCAGAGCGGCGAGAACAAGGGTATCACTTTCAGCAACTTCATTGTAACGATTGAGAAGGACACAAGAGTACCCGAGGTTTCACAGGAGATTTTCACCACAGCCACATCGGGCGACATACCTTACCGTATTCCAGCCATTGCAATGGCAAAGAACGGTGACCTGATTGCTGTTGCCGACTACCGCCACAGTCGTGCGGACATTGGTATGGCAAGCTATGGACGCATCGACCTGCACGCACGCATCAGCAAGGACAACGGTGCATCATGGGAGCAGAAGTTCCCTATTGTAGAGGGTAAGGGTTCAAGCTCACCCGACTTCATGCACGTTGGTTTCGGCGACCCATGTATCGTAGCCGACCGCGAGAGCAACCGTGTGCTTGTACTCAGCTGCGCCGGCAACGTTTCGTTCCCCAACGGAACACGCAACAACCACCAGAACATCGCACGCTTCTACAGCGAGGACAACGGCGCTACATGGAGCGAGCCTGTCGATATTGCCGATGCTATCTATGCAATGTGGGACCAGAGCAGCAACCACGGCCCTGTACGCGCAATGTTCATCGGTTCGGGTAAAATCCACCAGAGCCGTTACGTGAAGGTGAACAATTACTACCGTCTCTACTGCGCTGTGCTGTTGAAGAACGTAAACAGCGTGAACACGAACTTTGTGCTCTACAGCGACGACTTCGGCGGCAGCTGGAAAGTCCTTGGAGGCGTTGAGAATGCGCCCGTTCCAAGCGGCGGCGACGAACCGAAGGTTGAGGAGTTGCCAAACGGCAACATCGTAATCAGCTCACGCATCAACGGCGGACGTTATTTCAACATATACACTTTCACCGACAAAGAGGCTGCAACCGGTTCATGGGGCAGCATGGCAACATCAAACAGTGCCAATGGCGGTGTGGTTGCACAGGGCAACAGCTGTAATGGCGAGATTATGATGGTGCCTGTTGTACGCAACGAGGACAACAAGGAGATGTGGCTTGCATTGCAGTCGCTCCCATTCGGTAACGGACGCGCGAATGTGGGTATCTACTACAAGGAACTGGAGACAGAGAGCGACTACAATACCCCTGCAAACTTTGCAAAGGAGTGGGACGGACGCCACCAGGCATCGTACCTGGCATCGGCCTACTCTACAATGTGTTTCCAGAAGGACTCGACAATTGCGTTCCTCTACGAGGAGGACACATACGGCATCAATGCATACGGTGGTTACAACATCATGTACAAGAACTACAGCATTGAGCAGATTACAAACGGCAAATACACTGTACTCAAAGGCAAAGAACCGGGAGTAGAGCCCGAACAGCCCGGCCAACCTGACGAAGACAAGACACTATATCGCATCAAATCGGTGTCACAGAACAAGTACCTGAACATCGAGGCTGTCAATATGAACTATTCTACAGGCCCCAAGGGTTCGGTAGGTCTTGCCGAGTATGCCGAGGACAACTGTCAGAAATTCTCTTTGGAGGATGCCGGCAACGAGAAGTTCTACATTGTTTCGGCCGACGGTTACTACATCGTATGCCGCCAGTGGAACATCGACGCTAGCAACCTGGGTTCAAAATCACCGCTTGGCTTTGAGTACCAGAACGACACAGAGTTCTACATCGTGAACGGCTCGCAGTACTTCAAGGTTGGCGCTGTAGACGGTGATGCCAACAGCTATTACCCCTATTGCGACGCGCCGTTCAGCGCAGCCGAACTGTGGGTACTTGAAGAGGTTGGCAACGCAACGACGATTGAAAAGATAAAAGAGCAAAGAGCAGAGAGCAAAGAGATTTTTGACCTCAGCGGTCGCAAACTGAATGAGTTGACTGCACCCGGCATCTACATTGTAAATGGTAAAAAGGTTTTAATTAACTAATAGTGTCATACTGAGCGTAACGAAGTATCTCTAAAACATCTTTGAGATTTCTCCCTGCGGTCGAAATGACAAACATAACAACACTGAGTTAATTATTTTAGACAAAAGAACAAAAGGACAAAAGGCATTGCGCAGTGAGGTTATATGTTGCAAGTGAAACT
>JAZREN010000050.1:0-14983 GCA_045660825.1 Bacteroidaceae bacterium | reverse complement strand
AGAACAGGAAGAACCTTACCTACAGCCTTAGCAGCACCTGTTGAAGATGGGATGATGTTCTCGAGGATACCACGACCACCTCTCCAGTCTTTCTTAGAAGGACCGTCAACAGTCTTCTGAGTAGCTGTAGCAGCGTGTACTGTAGTCATCAAACCCTTAACGATACCGAACTTGTCGTTCAAAACCTTAGCGATAGGAGCCAAGCAGTTTGTTGTACAAGAAGCGTTAGAGATGATGTCCTGACCAGCGTATGTTGTGTGGTTAACACCGTACACGAACATAGGAGTGCTGTCCTTTGAAGGAGCTGACATGATAACCTTCTTTGCACCTGCGGTGATGTGCTTGCGAGCTGTCTCGTCTGTCAAGAAGAAACCTGTAGACTCAACAACAACCTCAGCACCTACCTCGTCCCACTTCAAGTTAGCAGGATCCATCTCAGCTGTCAAACGGATCTTGTTACCGTTAACTACCAAGTAGTTGCCCTCTACCTCGATTGTACCGTCGAACTGACCGTGTACAGAGTCGTAACGCAACATGTATGCCAAGTAATCAGCATCGAGAAGGTCGTTGATACCTACAACCTGAATGTCGTTAGCGAAGTTCTTCACTGCTGCGCGGAACACCATACGGCCGATACGACCGAAACCGTTAATACCAAGTTTAATCATTTCTTTAAAATTTAATTAAAACGTTTATAATTAAAAAAAAATCTCAATTCACTCTTTTTATGTGGACTCATTTATCCACAATTGCAATATTCGGCTGCACGGCACGATATCATGACCAACGCCGCAAGTACAATAAAAAGCACAATTTTTACACTCTTCATATAATATCAGCCAAATCTTCGCAAAGTTTTCACTTCGCAATGATAGTGCCAGCGAGTAAAACGCAAGCTTGCTTGAACGTTTTGCAACGAGCGCCGCCTATCTTCGCAAAGTTTTCACTTTGCAAATTTAACAAAATGTTTTCACATATAAAACATCAAAAGCGGTTAAAAAATAAAAGTTTTTAATAAAAATCCTATATATATCCCCTACGATGCATCTTTTCATGGCTTTATGTAGACCTTACAACCGTCAACTATGTAGAATCCGGGAGCTGTCACACGCTCTACACGGCGGCCATAGATGTCATACAGCACAGCTTCATCACGCTCCACCACAGCATCATCTCCAATGGAAGTAAAATCGAACACGGTCTTTTCCATGACAAACCTTGCATTCTCGGCCGAAGCGTCATTTACAAAGCCAAGTTTTTGCGAAAGCTGATTGTAACGGCCCAAGACAAGCGACGTCGCATACACCGGTTTGAACAGACACTCGCCACTCTCAAGCACCGTGATATTCCACTCTGCCACACATCCTGGAGCATTCTTTTCAACACCCCATACACGACCTTCACCAGCCTGCATCACTTGGTTCCACGCAGGATTTGTACCAAGTACCTTGCCACCACCCTGCCGCGGACAGATATAATAACGTCCCACATCGGTTCCACGCATGAAATACCATGCCTGCCCAGGTTTATTCTCGTCAGAATCGGCAAAAGCCACCAGATTCAACGCTGCGCCTGAAGTATCAAAATCATTCGTTGTCGTTTCAACCTCATATTCAAGAGGTGAATTGCCGAAAACCGAAGCAATGCGGTAGTAGACAGGCGAATCGACATCGGCTGTCAGTTCCACAGGAAGCGGTGTAGCCAATGCACGGCGCAAAGTGTCGGCCATCAACTGCAGTTCGGCAGTGCATTTCTCGAATTGCGCTGCCGTGGTAGCGCTGCCGAGCGTCCTCTCGGCCTTGACAAGAAGAACCTCGGCATCGTCGGCATACAGCGGGAGCCATGTACCTGAAGGGTCAGTTTTATCAATCCTTGTCAGCCCGAACTCCGAGATACAGAAGTAATATTGTCCGTTATACTGCAGATGCGTAGAGGTACAACTGTGCGATTCTACAAAGCAATCCGATTCAGTCACCGTGAAACGCAGATAACGATAATCCTTTCCGCACGATATGGTATCGGAAACAAAATTCTCTTTCACGCCCTCGGAAGCGACGTTGCCCACACGCAACATCACATCCACAATACATCCGTCGGTTTTTGCTATGGTACCGCCAAAGTTGCTGTTGTTGTCACCCTTGGGATCAATGCTGTTCCAGTCTATCTTGTAGCGCATGCGATATAAACCGGGAACCGACGGTGCAACAAATGCAGGCGGGTCAAGGACATTACGTCCATCGCCAGAAATATAGTTGCCCATGCTGTTGTATCCGCTATTCTCGTTTGTTTCACTTCCATAGAAAGAGTATGTCACAAGATCGCCGACGGGTTTGTAGCCATCGACACCGGATTCGAATCCGTTCTTGTCTGCATCAATGTATATATAGCCGTGCATCCAGTCCCACTCCCCATCCTTGACAAACGATGCAGTCACCGTCTCACCAGGGAGAACATTGAACACGGCAGTTGCAGTCATGTCGCTGTAGAGGAGTTTTGGATTCGTCAACTCCACAGTCTGCGCGCCATATGCGGGACTATTGAGCTGTACAGATGTAATCTTGCGTTTTTGCTTCACCACAGTGGCAAAATTCGAGTTCAGCGAGTAGTCGGCATTGCTTCCCGCGCCATCACCGGCCAGTTCCTGCCTACCGAGTGTTAGTATTGTCTCAAAGCCTACGCCGTCGTTACTGCCCGAAACCACAATGCCAACCGGCATTGCATGGGGCAAGCCCTCACGGATTGAATAGTTGAAACAGAAATCCGACACCGAATTGCCGTTACCCATATCTACCTGCAGGAAATGCGGCTCATTGACAACTGTACCGGCCCAACGGCTATGAAAATAAGTCTCTGTTGAGCCATCCATCAACGCCGGCAAGCCACCACCGTCCTTTGCAGCGCCACCGGCATTATGCTCGGCATTCGATGATATATAATATGGTGCCGTCCTGTCGGTACATTGCATCTGCACCTTCCCGGCAGCAGTATTACCCATGAGAGCAGCACTCACCTCATCCATCACTGCAATCAATGCCAGGCGTGCACCTTTGAGTTGTGTATCGTTACCCATGTCATACACTTTTTTCAAAGCAAGATAGTGTGTATAAAGCTCCGCGTACATGCTCACATACTCATTGTACGACGCATTACCCATAGCCTGTGCATTGCCCACTGAACGGCATGCGGCAACAAGATCCTGCAACTCTATAAGACCTGCATATTTCCCGGCTATTCCACTGACCGACGCATTGCTGCCGTATGTAGCACCTGTCGAAATCTCCTCAACAAGCCACTTCACTCCCTGCATCATCACCTCCATATCCAACCGGGCATCATCGGCATCGCTGAACACCGCAAGCCTTACATTCCAATGCGAGGCCTCGGCATCCTTGTCCCAGCCAACGACATTCTTTGCAGCGTCGAGGTGCAGATAGTGCGACGCACCGCCAAGCGCGACACTCCTGTCGTCGCACATCTCAACACGGAACATACCGGCCGATGATGTCGAAGCCTCACTTGCATATACCTGACGGCTTGCAGCATTCAGCACTCCTATGTAACAGTTGTTGCTACGGCTCTTTATATAATATGAACCGGAGTCGGCAGCCTTCTCGAACACCCACGACGCCACATCGCCATATGGCACCGTCTTTCCGTCAACCTCATTGTTGCTGCCAAGATACATGTAATACCCCTGATACATAACATTGTCGAGCATATACACAGCACCATTCTCAATACCGATGCGCGCCTTGTCACCAAGCTGTTCAAGTACAGCAATCTCGGCAGTGAGTTTGTCAATATATTCCATGTACTCCGACGCCACTTTCTTGTCATGAACAGCGACAGCCTTGTCATACAGCAACTGAAGTCCCTGTGTATACTTCGGGTTGTAATACCCCACCCGTTTGTACGATGTATCGACATATTTCTTTATCTCGCTTACCTTGTCAATCATAGACTTGAGCATCACCCTCTTGGCCTCGTCGCCGGTGGCCTCGTTCACATTCTTTGCCACAACGACCGACTGGTCGGCACCAATGACCTTAATCTTGCAGTCGCCGCTCTTTATGGCTTCCATGGTAGCGGCATCAACCTGCAGTTTGGTATCATTGTAGAAAGCATGCATGCTGCCCGACCATTCGAGCATCACACCCACAGCGCCCTGCCCACCGGCCACTGTTACTGTATTATCGGACTCCTGCACCCACACGAACTCACCGCTTACGGGCTGCGGGTTGGCATAATCGGTATACTGTCCCATGCTGCCGGTCTTCAACTCGCCATCCGACCACAGTTTGCTGTGCGAGGGATACTTCTTGCTCTTTACATCACCAATGCGGTCCTCAATAAACAGAATGGAATAGTTCTTGCGGTAGCCATAACCGGCGACCTCGTTCTTTGCGGCATTGATGTCGCTTTGCTGGCTAATGACATTGTAGTCATAATAGTCGGTTATGGCAGTCTTGCCGAACGGGACAAAGAATCCCCAAGCCTCGAAGAATGGTGTCAAATCCTCCCCCGCTGCACGGCAGGCATATTTGTAGAACTTGAGTGACTCGCCCGAGGTATATACATCGCCCACATTCGACTCACGTATTGCCATGGGGTCGTTACGCAAATACTCAAACAGTTTGGGGAAGAAGTTCCTGTTGCGGCCGGCGGCGTGATAGTAGAGCCACAGCTGGTAGAACATTCTCATTCTTGAATCGGAGTTGCGGAAGTGCCATGCTGTGCCGTTGCGGTGAGCCGCGCAGTTGTCGGCAATGGTGCCGCCGCGTGTGTGGAAATAATCCTGATAGAAAATCGCCACATTTGAGAAGAGATTGTTGCTGACCTCGGTAGTACCCACCATGTTTATGGCATTCTGGTTAGAGTGTCCGAACTCATGTGCACAGACCCATATATAACTCGAGCGCTCCATATCGTCGCCACGGAGCATACCCTCGCCATGCGCGAACTGTATGCGGAAAGGCATCTGCGTATATGCGCCTATTGTCGGCAATGAATGCACGAGCTGTCGGTTGTTGAAGGAGCGCGAGAAGTCCGATGTATATGTGTGCAGCCCCAGCGGGTCGGCAGCCATCTCTGCAGCCGACGAAACACCCATCACCATGTGTTGTGTGGCACCAATCAGGTCCCACATATCGAGCGCACGGTCAATGGACGATGCGCTGTTGTTCCTGAAGACGGTCTCCCAACTGGTACGGTAAACGAATTTGCCGCCAAGGACATCGTAATACTCCATGCCGAGTTTAGAGGCATTGTTGCTGAGTTCACTGTATATGGCAGCATCGTTCATGGAACGGTCATACATTCCGTTTATGTTTCCACCCTCTATGTGCACCTCAATGTCGGGATAGTTCGCCAATGGGTAGCTGCTGCTTTGGCTGTTAACGGCATAAATGAGATAGAGCATTGTCTTGTCGCCATAGAACGGCACCACATTAAGGCCTGTGGTAAGCTGCACAGGGTTGCTTCCTGCAATAGTGGTCAAATAGTCTTTGCTGTCATGGTTCAACCCGGCAAGGTAAAGTGCAGAACCCTGGTTTATGTTGCCCTTTACCATTATATATAACATATTCATGTCACCGGCATAGATACCTGTGGGGTTGTTCATGTTTGAGTATGCTCCAACCTTTACCACCTTGCTAATCTCCTCGGCAACCGAATGTGGTTCAATGGTCTGTACTCTGAATCGCTTTGCTACAGCACTTGTCCATGAGACACTGCCGTTATCCCTGTTTGTCTCGGCCCAATTTCCGTTGCATACCTTGAGAGCCATGCTTTTGAGTTCGGCAGGCAGAGCCTGGTAGGCCGACGATGCAAGCAGCGCGCTCTGCGATTTGTATGCACTGCGCAGCTCGGTGCAGAGATTGTCGGTAAACAAAGTATTCAGGTAACCCTGGAACTCATCCTTGCGGTTTGCCATGTTCTCGAACTCGGCCAACTTGTTCCACTGCGCCTGCACATCGACACCCGACACCAGTTCAATACTCCATAGCGAGGCATCGGCCGAGCCCATCCAGCTCACACAACTGCCCTCGGCATTGCTGTGCAGCTTGTCGTAGTAGTAATCGGTGTTTCCCGTCTTTTTATTCTCGGCACCAAGTGTGTAATATCCATCCCTGCTGCACTCCCACAGGTCGGTAGTGAAATAGGTGCTCTCGCCATCGTGGTTCCCGGTGTAAGAGCCCGCGTTCTTCACTGTACCCCATGGAGTCGACGAATTGTTGTTACCCTGCAGATAGCGACCGTTGCCCAGGTTGCGGAGCCTCACCTTGTAACCGATTGGAATAGCGTTGTAATAACGTTCCTCGACATACCACAGCTGCGAATAGTCGGCACTGTTGCGGTCGGTACAACTAACCAGCGAAGCATTGCTTGCTGCAGCTTTGCCGGTACTGCGGTTCACAAGTTGCACCACCGTGCCTTTAGAGAATTGTGCAAGCACCTGCTGTGGCATGCACAGCAATGATAGAAGGGATATAATCGTTATAAGGACAAAACATCGTTTCATATACATTACGGATTAAGTTGTAGTCATAGGTTTCCATGCGCACACAGTCGCAAGAGAAAGAAATATATGCAAACTTAATAATTTTTCATGTTTTATCACACCTTTTAAACATTTTTTATCTATCTTTGCACCAACAAACAAAACAACATTTTTTGTAAAGACTATGGGCTTTCTTCAGAATTTCAAAGCCTTCGCAATGAAGAGCAGCGTAATCGGTGCCACCACCGGTGAAGAAAGACAGCGCACATAAACGAGAGTGAAACCATGCGGTTTTCACTCTCATTTTTTATAAAATATTTGCATTGACACTATTGTTGCAAAAGAGAAAAAAGAGTAATTTCGCAACATTGGAATAGTAAACAAAAACCAATTTAATACATTCAAGAATATGAAACAGGACATGATTGTAATCCTTGACCTCGGTAGTCACGAGAACACAGTGCTTGCACGCGCCATCCGCGCACTTGGCGTCTACAGCGAGATCTACCCACACGACATCACAGTCGATGAGCTCAAGGCTCTCCCAAATGTAAAAGGTATTATCATCAACGGTGGCCCCAACAACGTTATCGACGGTGTTGCCATCGATGTCAACCACGATATCTACAACGCAGGTTTCCCTGTTATGGCAGCAGGCCACGACAAGGCACTCTGCGAGGTTAAGATTGCCCAGATCGGCAACGACGTAGAGGTTGTAAAAGAGGCAGTGAAGGAGTTCGTCCTCGACACTTGCAAGGCCGAGAAGAACTGGAACATGACAAACTTCGTAAACGACCAGGTTGAGCTCATCCGCCGCCAGGTCGGTGACAAGAAGGTATTGCTCGCCCTCTCCGGCGGTGTCGACAGTTCTGTTGTTGCAGCGCTTCTTTTGAAGGCTATCGGCGACAACCTTGTATGCGTTCACGTGAACCACGGTCTCATGCGCAAGGGCGAGAGCGAGGCTGTTGTTGATGTATTCAGCAAGCAGCTCTGCGCAAACCTTGTATATGTTGACGCAACAGACCGTTTCCTCAACCTTCTTGAGGGTGTTGCCGATCCAGAGCAGAAGCGCAAGATCATCGGCGGCGAGTTCATCCGCGTATTCGAGGAGGAGGCACGCAAGCTCGACGGCATCGACTTCCTTGGCCAGGGCACAATCTACCCCGACATTGTTGAGAGCGGTACAAAGACAGCAAAGATGGTAAAGAGCCACCACAACGTAGGTGGTCTGCCCGAAGACCTCCAATTCGAGCTTGTTGAGCCAATCCGTCAGTTGTTCAAGGACGAGGTACGTGCTTGTGGTCTCGAGCTCGGCTTGCCATACGACATGGTATACCGTCAGCCATTCCCAGGCCCCGGTTTGGGTGTACGCTGCCTTGGTGCAATCACACGCGACCGTCTTGAGGCATTGCGCGAGAGCGACGCTATCCTTCGCGAGGAGTTCAAGAACGCCGGCCTCGACAAGACTGTATGGCAGTACTTTACCGTAGTACCCGACTTCAAGTCAGTAGGCGTACGCAACAACGCACGTTCATATGACTGGCCCGTAATCATCCGCGCCGTGAACACCGTTGATGCAATGACAGCAACCATCGAGCAAATCGAGTGGCCAATCCTTTTGAAGATTACCGACCGCATACTCGCTGAAGTTCCAAACATCAACCGCGTATGCTACGATATGTCACCCAAGCCCAGTGCTACTATTGAGTGGGAGTAACAAAAAATGGAACCGATACAGGTTCCATTTTTTGTTACTCCTTCCGAGGGCTTCAATGAGTAATAGTCACGCGCAGCACGGTGTAGTCGTGCCCGCGTGGGATACGGTTGCCGTTAAGGCAACATTGAAGCCCTCAATGGGAGTTGCCCTAACAGGGCAAACATTAAATAAAAGAGCCTCAGGGCTCTTTTATTGTTACTCCTTCCGAAGCAATTACAAAGCAATAGTCGCACGCAGTGTAAATCTCCCTCCCCCTTCGGGTACTCCCTCTTCATCAAGAGGGAGAGTTGTCGCGCAACTGCGATTGGAGTCAATTATTTTGCTTGCAAAATGATAGAGGCAATCACTGAGTAACAGTCACGCAAAGCGTGGGATACGGTTGCAACGCAACAGGGATTGACTCAATGGGAGAGCCGCAACGCGGCTACAATCCCCCAAGGCAAACATTAAAAAAAGAGCCGCGCGGCTCTTTTTTCATTTATTCCCATCTAAGCAATTACAAAGCAATGGTCACGCGCAGTGTAAATCTCCCTCCCCCTTCGGGTACTCCCTCTTCATCAAGAGGGAGAGTTGTCGTGCCCGCGTGGGATACGGTTGCCGTAGGTAACAAGATATTGAGTCAATTATCGCAAAGCGATGATAGAAAACATCCATAAGTAATAGTCACGCGTAGCACGGGGAAAAGTCGTGCCGCGTGGGTTACGTTTATTGAAGATAATATGGATGTTTTCAATGGGAGTTGCCCCACGGGGCTAACAGTAAAAAAAGAGCCTCTCGGCTCTTTTTTTGCAATATCGAAAGCTAACATTTTGGTTTAGCATTTGTTTTCTAAACAAATTTGTTTACATCTGCAACATGAAAGATAAAATCGAAATATTAAAAGGAGTGCATCCCGGAGCGTACTTGCAAAGAGAACTCAAGAAGCATGGACTTAAAAGCGGACATTTTGCCGAATCCATTGGCGAACATCCGCAAACCATCAGCGCAATCATAAGAGGTCGCAGAGCTATGAACATTCCGCTTTCACTGCGCATAGAAAACGCTTTAAGATTAGAAGAAGGTCTTCTTATGACGTTGCAAGTACATCACGACATTACCAACGAAAAACATCGCTTGTCACAGAGCAATCGCCCTGACATATCAAAGATACGCCCTGCTCTATTTTGGGACACCACACTCGAAAAGATTGATTTCAGCGCACACAAACATTATGTTATAAATAGGGTTTTTGAACGCGGCACAGAAGAAGAGATTAAAGAGATTATCCGCTTTTATGGCAGAGAAACAATTCTGTCATCAATTGACAGCACTAATGTTTCCCCTTTTGCTGATAATGTAAAGCAAAACCTGAAAATGTATCTTGATTATGAAGGATAAGACATTGCAATTCCAGACCGTAAAACCAATACTCCGTTCAACATTAGAACACCTAATGAGATTAGAGGAGTTTACACCTTTCCGTCTTGTGGGCGAAACATCGCTATCATTGCGATATGGTCATAGAATGTCGGACGACATAGACCTTTTCACTGATGCTGAATATGGTTCTTTAGATTTTCATCATTTGCAAGATATTCTTAGAAGAGAGTTTCCATATTGTAGCGGAGATTGTGGAGAGGTTGTAAGTTTTGGAGTTTCGTATCTTGTAGGCAACCCAAAAGAAGATTGTGTTAAACTAGACCTTTTTTATACAGACCCATTCATCCGCCCAGTTGAACAATATGGAAATATACACATTGCAGCAGTTGATGATATTGTGGCAATGAAAATAGATGTACTCGCACGTGGCGGACGCAAAAAAGATTTTTGGGATTTACACCTACTGCACAATCATTATAGTATTGAACAGATGCTTTCATTATATGAAGAACGTTACCCATATGGATCAACATACGAAGAATGCATTAATGGGTTATTGGACTTCTCCATTGCCAATTCAGACCCAGACCCGGTATGTCTCCAAAACAAGTATTGGCAACTGATTAAACTTGATTTTACTGAATGGATTGAAAATTTAACCCGATAAGAGGAAAACAAAAAGGTTCTTTAACTGCTCAAACGTGGTTACTCTGTACGAAACACAGCAAAGCTTTGTTTCACGAACCCACTACCGCTCGGCAAAGTAAATACATTTCCTTTACACTCGCTTAACCGTGGCTTTCAAATGTAAGCGTTAGCACAGTACAGAGGGTAAAGAGAGAGTTTAGTATTTAATTTGAATTTAGTTTGTAAGTTATTGCTCCCAACTTCGCCAGGAGCAATAACTTTGTCTATATACAATCAAATTTATCTCACATTTTAGAGAATACATTAAATTTATGGTTATATTTAACTCCATTGAATATAGGCTACGCTCATTGTAAAATAATTGTAAATAAAATTTGCATTATTTCATTCGCTTGCACTATATTTGCGTTGTAATCGGGAAACCGAGTACAAGACATATGATTTTTGCTCAATAGCCTCTGAATCACCACCTCGGAAAATGAACGAGCAATATATTACAATCGTTGAGAGTTTGCGCACAAGCGCGGGCTTTCTCATAGATTGTAATGGTTTGTGGTGAACCAGGAGGCGTATGACGAGGGTCTGCGCTTTCTTTTTATAGTTTGGCAAACTCCTCTCGCATAAAAGGTCTACTATTTTAACTATAAAAAGAAAATTATGAAAAATGTTATCTATTATTCATCATTAATCTTCTTGTGGCTGATTATTCATTTTCTATTAGGCACATTGGTGATTACAATTGAGGGACCTCTCCCTAGCCCGTTATACATACTTGGCATATCGATTTTGATACCAGAACTGTGGGTGCTTTCTGTTGGACTAACAATGTTGTCAAGAAAAGTTTTGGCAAAAAGGATATTATGTGAAGAAAAAAGCTATTCCAAAATTGCTCCGGCTATATTGATATCATTAGGTAGCGTGTTGTTAGGGGCAAATATACTGTTGGGGTTAATCCAAAAGAAGAATGTTGAAGCTAATATTACTGAAAGCGACATCACGGAGGTCAACGATGAGCCAATGGAGATGAGTGGCAACAATAAGGAAGAGGCATTATTGGCAGAAGCTATATCAGGGTTTAAAGCCGGCTTGAACGAAGAATTCGAAAAGACAAACATGGAGGTACCTTTGAGAACCCAAGAGATTTTAATCCTAAACAAGATATTGATATCAGATTCAACATATACATTCATTTACCAATTGGACATTGACAAGGACGATTTCCTTGAAGGTGATTTGGAGGGATTCATTGATGATTTTGGCGAAGATATGAAAACGGAAATATTCTACTCTGTTTTATCTTTATGTCGTTCTATTAGAGTATATTCGCTCGATTTCTTCAGTGCTGCAAACATCAAATTCCTGTATATATTTTCCGACATAAATGACAAACATATCGCTACATGCGGATTTGAACTTAAGGATTTTACAGGTAACTAACCCGCTTCACCCTCACAGACGCCCGGCCTTTAATGGCTGGGGCGTTTTGTATTGATATTATGCCAAAATTCCACCATTCCGAAGATACTCTTTGACACATACAAGCATAAAATCATTATTTTTCTATAAAAAAGTATGCAAAACTATTGTTTTTATTATTTTTTGCTATTACATTCGCACCCATAACAGACAAAAAGAGAGTTTTTATGTTCAACAGTATGTATATCCTTAATAACCTAAACCTCGTGGTCTTGCGCAGATGACGGGAGAAAGGTTGTATGTATATATAAACACTGTAAATACATTGAAAAGCCTTTCTCCATTGAGGAGAGAGGCTTTTTCAATAATAAACCTTATATAATAATATGGATTTCAAAGAAAACGGGAACACCATTTCACCTAACAAGGAGTTGCCACGCATAAGCGGAGCCGAAGCGGTGATACGTTCATTGCTTGCCGAAGGTGTTGACACCATGTTCGGTTATCCGGGCGGCGCCATAATATCGGTATATGATGCTTTGTATGACTATCGCGACAAACTGAACCATATACTTGTGCGCCACGAGCAATGTGCCGTGCATGCTGCCGAGGGCTATGCCCGCGCTACAGGCCGCACTGGTGTGTGCATGGTGACATCGGGCCCTGGTGCAACAAACACCGTGAGTGGACTTGCCGATGCGATGCTCGACTCGACACCGATAGTGCTCATCACCGGCCAGGTGGCATCGTCGACATTGGGAACCGATGCTTTCCAGGAGATAAATTTCATTGAGATTACTAACTCAATAACAAAATGGAACTGCCAGGTGAAGCGTGCCGAGGATATCCCCGAGGCTATTGCACGTGCTTTCTACGTTGCATCGACAGGACGCCCCGGCCCTGTAGTGGTTGACATCACCAAAGATGCGCAGACCGGAATGCTCGACTTTGAGTACAACCCCACCAAGTTCATACGCAGCTACATGCCCGACAACGACATCGACGACGGCCAGATTCTGGAGGCTGCACGCCTTATTAACCTTGCACGCAAGCCCATGGCTCTCATTGGCCAAGGTGTAATTCTTGGCCATGCCGAGAAGGAGTTGCTTGAGTTCCTTGAGAAGAGCGGCGTTCCCGCGACAAGCACGTTGCTTGGAATGTCGGCTGTTCCGTCAGACCATCCGCAGTTCGTAGGCATGATGGGTATGCACGGTAACTATGGCCCCAACATCAAGAACCGCGACTGCGACCTGCTGATTGCCATTGGCATGCGCTTTGACGAGCGCGCAACAGGCAAGCCTTCGAACTTTGGCATTAACGCCAAGATCATACATATGGAGATTGACCCGGCCGAGGTAAACAAACTCATTTATGCCGATGTTGCCGTAATGGGTGATGTAAAGAAGACGTTGCCGTTACTTACAGAGAAAATAACAAAGAACGACCACAGTGCATGGATTGACGAGTTCCGCGTGTGTGCAAACATTGAACGCGAGGATGTTATTGAGCCGGCCATTGAACGACGTGGCGAGCTGTTACGCATGGGCGAGGTGGTTGACGCCGTGTCGCAACAGTTCGACGATGCAATCATTGTGACCGACGTTGGACAGCAGCAGATGTTTGCTTCGCGTTATTTCCGTTTCAAGCGCTCACGCAGCATAATAACATCGGGTGGTCTTGGTACAATGGGATACGGATTGCCGGCTGCAATAGGTGCAAAGATTGGCATGCCCGACAGGGAAGTCTGCCTTTTTGTTGGCGACGGAGGATTGCAGATGACATCGCAGGAACTGGGTACAATGTTCCAGTCACAGGTTGGAGTGAAGATTGTTCTCATGAATAACGAATACTTGGGCATGGTGCGTCAGTGGCAGGAACTGTTCTACGACCGACGCTATTCGTTCACTGAGCTTGTGAACCCCGATTTCGAACTTTTGGCAAAGGCGAACCACATTGCATACCGCCGTGTAGACAAGCACGAGGATCTTGACGATGCCGTAAGGGAGATGCGCGAAGCCAAAGGTTCTTTCATGCTCGAGGTGAGAGTGCAGAAAGAGGAGAATGTATTCCCCATGGTACCAGCAGGTCAGCCATTGGAAAATATCCGATTGGAATAAAAAGCCTGCGTTTCTGATATCCCGACAGAGCGGAGCGACGAAACTTTAGTTCGACAATGCTTGCAGCAGTTGGTTACACGTAGCGCAGGCGAAGTTTGCGCCGTGTAGGTTGCGATAAGCAAGGATTGTCAAAGGATTTCTAAAACAATGTGTGAAAGAGATTTCTCACATTCGTTCGAAATGACAAATATGTATTTTGTTGAGTAAACTTTGAACAACAATGAACAAAGATTTTATAATAACCGTATTTTCAGAGAACAAGGTTGGTCTGTTGAGCCAGATTACAACTGTGTTCACACACCGCAACGTGAACATCGAATCGTTGACAGTGTCGGAGTCGGCAATAGAGGGTGTACACAAATACACAATCCTTGTACACAACGACGAGGAGAAGGTTGCCAACCTTGTGAAACAGATTGAGAAGAAAGTGGATGTGCTGAAGGCTTTCTGCTACACACCATCGGAGGTGGTTATGCAGCAGATTGCGCTCTACAAGGTGAAGCGCGGACGCAACGTCGAGGAGCTTGTGCGCCGCCACAATGTGAGAATACTCGACATCCATGATGACTACATTGTACTTGAGAAGACCGGTCACAAAGAGGAAATTGACGAGCTTTACCAGATGCTCTCGCCCTATGGACTCTACCAGTTCGTCTGCTCGGGAGTTGTGGCAATCATCAAATCGCGCACGGAGCTGATGAACGAATACATGCAGCATGTAGAGGAACAAAGGAAAAAGGCAATGATGTAACACTCCACTGCATCTCTTCTATGAACAAAGGACAAGTTTAATAAAGAATAAATAACAAAACAATAACCTAAAAAATAATTACAATTATGGCACAGATGAATTTTGGCGGCGTGGTTGAGAACGTCGTGACACGTGAAGAATATCCATTGGCAAAAGCTTTGGAGACATTGAAGGACGAGACCATTGCGGTTATCGGTTATGGTGTACAGGGCCCCGGCCAGTCACTTAACTTGAGAGACAATGGTTTCAACGTTATCGTTGGACAGAGAAAGGATTCAAAGAGCTGGGACAAGGCTATTGAGGATGGTTGGGTTCCGGGCGAGAATCTGTTTGATATTGAGGAGGCTTGCGAGAAGGCTACCATCATTGAGTACTTGCTCTCCGATGCGGGACAGATTGCTGTTTGGCCTACTGTGAAGAAGCATCTCACTCCGGGCAAGGCGCTCTATTTCTCTCATGGTTTCGGTATCACTTAC
>JAZREN010000049.1:0-31123 GCA_045660825.1 Bacteroidaceae bacterium | reverse complement strand
AGCCAACAGCAGTTGGTCGCGGGTAGCACAGCCGTAGTTTGTGCCCCGCGGGATGCGATTAGTTGGCTTTGTCAAAGCTAAACAATAACCGAGGGCTCGACAAAGCGAACTGAAAGGTGAAAACTGCGAGTAAGCGAGTGTGTGAAAGCTTGGCTTACATACACAGCGAGCGAAAGCAGGTTCAATCACACGCAGTGTGGTTAAAGCCGAAGGGTAAAAACTCTCCCTCTGTTAGAAACTCCTCCGTCACTCCGTATGAGCTTTCCGTTCTCCGTTCTCCTCTTTCCCCTTTATAAGAGTCTTGTTATTGCATCCTGGTATTTGCGCGAGATGGGGATGCTTTCAAAGTTGTCCTGCTTGAGTTCGGCGACAATGATTCCGGTGCTGTCCCTGTGTACAATCTTAATATATGCCGGGTTTATGAAATATGACCTGTGGCAGCGTATGAGACCGCGTTTCGAGAGTGTGTCTTCAAGTGCCTTCATCGAAGAGCGCAGAATGAATTTCTTTGTCTTGTTCTGGTCCTGGTAGTGTATCTGCACGTAGTTGTCTTCCGATTTTATGAATATTACAGCTTCGGGGGCTATTACAAGGCGCAGTTTCTTGTATTCGTCGTAAAAGCGTATGAGCGAGCTGTCGTCGCTCTCGTTCTTTTCTTCGTTGTTCTTTGAGTAAAGCTCATAGGCGAGCCAGATGATGCTGTAGGGGTATATTGCAGTTGTTGCTATCAGAAGCACGAATGTTCCTACAATCTCAAAATATGAAACCGGGGTTTCGAGCATCAGGGTGGTGTACAGTGACGAGAAAAGTGCAGCTACAATGATCTCGGCAAAGCACCACACGGTGTATATGGGGCGTGAGATATCCTTGTATTTGCCTATAAGGTATAGCATTCCTCTTGCAAAGGATGTCGATACCAAGATGATGCAGTATATGATTGTTGCGTTGAATGCAAAGTTTGCATGTTTCATGTCAAGCAGTTCGTGGATGCCGAGCGGCTTGTAAAAAGTTATGAATATCAGAATGAAGGTGGGTACTACCAACGAGTGGATAATGGTGCACACACCGCTTAACATCAAGTTCTTTCTCATTGTTTACAATACCTATATTTGTAGGGACAAAGGTAATGAAAATTTGTCAAACTTCCCTAAAATACGGGTGTTTGTCCCCAAATAGCGTTTTTTTATCCCAAAACACTCGTACCGGTAACAAAAATTATAGTGCGTGGACGGGGCGTTGTAATTTTGCCCACAGAATCAAACAGGAAACAAGTATGAAACAGAAAAGAATAACAGCGCTTGGCGACTCGTTGACACGTGGCGTGGTGCTTAACGAAGAGAAGAATAGGTATTCAGTATTGGATAACAGTTTCATTGACATAATAAGCGAGACTTTGGGGTTTGACATCAAGAACTATGGCAAGTTCGGATGTACTATTGATTTTGGCGAGCAGGTGATTGACCGCCATGCCGACGAGATATCGGCATCGGACTACACTTTGCTTGAATTCGGTGGCAATGATTGTGACTTCAACTGGGGAAAGATTGCCGACAGCCCGGCCGATGAGCACCAGCCAAAGACTATACTCGACTCGTTCAAGGAAAAGTTTGGCAAACTCATTCAGCGTGTGCGCGAACTGGGCTCGAAGCCTGTAATAATATCCTTGCCTCCCATTGATTCGGAGTACTATTTTTCATTTATAAGCCGTTTCATGAATGGAGAGCAAAGGGAGAATGTGTTCAATTGGCTTGGTGGTGACATAAACGTGATAAGCCGTTGGCACGAGATGTATAACAGGGCATTGTTTGAGATTTCAAGACTGATGTATGTGCCCATAATTGACATTACCACTCCTTTCGACAAGTACCAGGGTGCGATGAGGAAGTTGTATTGCGCCGATGGAATACATCCAAACGCCGAAGGGCACAGGCTTATTGCGGCCTCCATTGCCGGAAATAGCGGAATTTTGGTCTGAAATGCAAATTAATTGTCTGTAATCGCTGTTTTTGCGTTATTTTTACTTATCTTGACACCTCAAAACACAAAACCGAACAAGATTATATGAATCAGATTTATCGTCGACTGAAGAAGATGCGCGAAAAGTATATTGATACTTTGGCAAAACTATATGATTATTCGACTGCGGTGTACTCAAAAAAGACATATGCGCAGTGGTATGATACAAAGAAGGGGTCGTACACATATGCTACTTTCAAGAGTGAGTGCGATGCATTGTCAAAGGTGCTCACGCAGTATGGCATTGGTGCAGGTGACAAGGTTGCAATCCTCTCAACCAACATGCCTAACTGGTCGGTAGCTTTCTTTACGACAGTTGCCTTTGGTCGCATATCAATTCCAATATTGCCCGACAGCTCGGAGAATGAGGTTACAAACATCATAAGCCACTCCGAGAGCAAGGTACTGTTTGTGGCAAAGAAGATGGTTGGAAAAGTCTCCAAGGAGGTGATGGACAAGATGACGCTTGTCATTGAGTTGGACACTCTGGAAATTATCAAGGCCGATGACGAGAAGTTTACCTGCGATGGGCGCACTGCAGTGCCTACGCCCGAAGAGATAGCTACAATCATATATACGTCGGGAACTACAGGCAGTGCCAAAGGTGTGGTGTTGAGCCACCGTAATCTGGCATCGAACGTGATTACCTGTTACCACTCATGCAAGAGAAGCGAGAAGGACCGTTGGCTGTCAATCCTGCCAATGGCGCATACTCTTGAGATGACACTGGGTATGCTTTATCCAATGTACACAGGTTCAACAGTCTATTATCTGCCCAAGCCACCGGCTGCGCCGCTGTTGTTGAAGGCGATGAAGCTTGTGAAGCCTACGACAATGCTCACTGTGCCAATGATTATAGAGAAGGTTTACAAGGGTAGTGTGCTACCTACAATCAAAAAGAGCCGTACTCTCACATGGATGAGCAAGCATGCCTATGGCCTGATGTGCCGCATCATTGGCATGAAACTGAAAAAGACCTTCGGCGGTTGCATCAGTTTCTATGGTATCGGTGGTGCCAAACTGGATCCTGAGGTTGAGAAATTCCTGTTAGCAGCCCGTTTCCCCTATGCTATCGGCTATGGCTTGACCGAGACATCGCCACTGCTTGGGTATGCAATGGATGGCTGGAGGGCTGTAGGCTCGTTCGGTTACCCGGTATATAATGTGAAGCTGAAACTGCATAATGTCGACCCGGAGACGGGGGAGGGCGAGATAGTTGCAAAGGGTCCGAATGTGATGCTGGGATACTATAAGGATCCGGTGCGTACAAGGAGTGTCTTTACCGAGGATGGCTGGTTCCGCACAAGTGACATAGCCGTACAGGACGAGAAGGGACGTTTCTACATCAAGGGACGTAACAGCAACATGATTCTTGGACCTTCGGGCGAGAATATCTATCCCGAGGAAATTGAGAATGTGCTTAACAACGTGGAGGGTGTGAACGAATCAATTGTGGTGGAACGAAACGGTCGTTTGGTGGCCCTTGTTGCTCCGGCCGAGGGATTCATTGAGTGGAACATGGAGAGCGAGGATAAGTTCTATGAGAAGCTCGACCATTGGAAGGCAAAGATTCTCAGCATCACAAACAAGAATGTGAACAAGTCGTCACAGGTGAGTTCGGTAGAGGTTATGAAAGAGCCTTTTGAAAAGACAGCGACGCAAAAGATCAGGCGTTTCAAGTATAAGGATTCCGCTCCAACTGTTGAAGAGGAGAAAAAGAAATAAGGTTAAATTGCTTTAGCACTGAACAAAAACGGTTTTCAAGGTGTTGTAAATAAACAATCACCTGCGACGCAGCGCAAGTGTCGCAGGTGATTGTTTTGTACATGTAACAACGTGTGCACGTATTATATTTATGAACCTTAAAGAATAAAAGTCATGAGAAAACGCTATTGTTCGCCTGTAGCAGAATGCATTTGTATTAAAACAACAATCATTGCGGCGTCGGCACCAGCTGCCAGAATGACGTTGAACCCCGATGATGGGGAATCAGATACCGGGAGAGGCTCCTGGGGAAACATCTGGGACTGAATACAAATGAGGCGCACCAATTGGTGCGCCTCATTTGTATAATCGAAGTATTTATTATTTTGCGCCTACTGCAGAAATGCGGAGCTTGTAGCTCATCTCTACGTTAGGAACGCTGTATATTGGCAGTGTGCCTACGTCGTAACCGCAAGATGCGTTACCGATACCGCGCATCCAAGCATCGAGGTGGAGTACTGTGTATGGGCGCTTTGTCATTTCCCAGTAGTGACCGGCTCTCATGAGGTCCTCGTCGGTGTATGGGAGTGCCGAGAAACTTACATCGCCTTCGGTCTCAATCTTCACACCCTTGCCGTTGGCATCGGTGAGCACAAGCTCACGCAAGCCCTCGCGGCTGCCGCTGCTCTGTGGCTTCACGTAACGGTCGGCCATTTCGCCGGTAGCAGTTGTTGTGTAGCGGCCAACAATCACACCATCCTTGCGGTCAACAGTGTTCTCCCATGGGCCGTATGCGTAGTAAGCTACATTGCTCAATGCATTGTCGATGTTGCAAACGAGACCTGCGCGACGCAGATTGCCGTTCTTTGGAATGAACTTGGCATCAACGTCAACAATACCTTGTGGGTAAATGGTATAGTTAATCTCGGTATCGCAGATAGAACCTTTGCGCACAGTCTTTACAACAGTGTTGCCATTCTCCTCTACAACGTTGATTTCACCGTTTGCCTCAAGACCGTTTGCTGTCTGTGCCTGTGGCTTGCCTGCGTCTGGTCCGTAGTAGTCGTAACCCTGACGGTCGTTCTCAATCCAACGGTGGTTGTCATAGATGAATCCCTGGCCATCGGCAATGATGTTCTTGCCACCGAATGCAAGCGCTGTGAGCTGTGCTGTCTCGGCGTCAAATGTCAACTGTACGTTCTCGTTGCCAATCACAGTCTCGTGAAGCGATGATGTCGCTGCAAGAGGTGAACCCTTGGAAACGATTGCTGCAAATGGTGCGCGCTCGGCAAGTGTGAACTGTGCCAATGCAACCTCGTGGCCTGCAGGAGCAAATGTCTGTTCCTTGCGGTATACAACGTGGATGTTGATGAGTAGCTCGTCGCCCTTCTTGATAGCCTTGTTGATGTTTGCCTTCTTCACTGTGAGCCATACCTTACCGGTCTGTCCGCTCTCGGTGTGTGGTATTGGCATTGTGCCGGTGTATACAATGTTACCGTTCTTTACAATGTCATACACAACCTCGAACTCGTTGAGGTTGGTGAAGTTGTACTTGTTCTTGAGTGCGATGGTAACGATACCGCCGTCGAACTCGGTGTTCACCTCGGGCATTGTGATGTCAATGAACTGGTGAGCGGCCTTCACCTCTTTGAGCTTGGCGCTCTCCTCGCGTGTTGGAGGAACGATACCGTTTGAGCAGAAGTTACCCTGGTGTGGGCCCGGATAGTCGTAGCCGGTGTGGATGCGGTAAACACCCTCCTTCATCTCCTGTGGGTCGTAGATAGCCTGGTCAACCCAGTCCCAGATACAGCCACCGATGCAAGAGTTTGATGCTTCGATCTTCTGCCAGTACTCCTTGAGGTTACCTATTGCGTTACCCATAGCGTGTGCATATTCGCAGATGAACATTGGCTTGTCGAGGCCGTTGGTATATTTGTCCATCCATGCCTGTCCAGGATACATCTTTGAATAGAAATCGCTGAAACGTCCGCCACCGTAGTCACCGCTTGAACGTGTTCCCTCGTAGTGTACAGGACGGCTGTCAAGGCGTTTTGCCTCGTCGTAGCATGGACCGAAGTTGCTGCCGTTGCCGGCCTCGTTACCCAAGCTCCACATTACAACGCTGGCGTGGTTGCGGTCACGCAATACCATGCGGTTGATGCGGTCTACGAATGCGGGAATCCATGACTTACGGTCCGAGATGCTCTGGTTTGCGTGGTTCTCCAAGTCGGCCTCGTCGCAGCAGTAAAGACCATAGTAGTCGAACATTGCATACATCTTGGCAGCGTTGGGGTAGTGGCTTGTACGTATGGTGTTGATGTTGTTCTGCTTCATGAGTATTACATCCTGCAACATTGACTCGGTTGTAACGGCGCGGCCGTATACAGGGTGAGTATCGTGGCGGTTGACACCCTTGAAGAATACTCTCTCACCGTTGATGTAAACGAGTGAATTCTTGATGACGATGTCGCGGAAACCATATTTTGTTGAGAATGCCATCTCCTCGTTCTCGTCCTCGTCGTACTGGATGATGCGTACGGTGTAGAGGTTTGGCTTCTCGGCGCTCCACAACTTGAGGTTGAATACCTCGAGCTTGATTTCGCCGCTTGGCGATGCAATCTTTGCAGCAGTGTTCACCACTGTTGTCTCCTCGGCAGCAAGTTCACCGTTGGGGTCGTAAACCTGTGCCTTGATGGTCTTGAGGCCGGGGATGAAGTCGCGGTTGTCAATCTCGAACTTGATGCTCATCTCGGCGCTGAAGTAGTCCGAAGAGATCTTGCTTGTGATGTAGTGGTCGCGTACTGCAGCCTTGGGCACGTTGTAGAGATATACATCGCGGAAGATACCGCTCATGCGGAACATATCCTGACACTCAAGATATGAACCGTCGCTCCAACGGAATACCTGGACAGCGAGCTTGTTCTCGCCCTTCTGCAGGTAGTTGGTGATGTCGAACTCGGCAACGTTGTTGGCACCCTGTGTGTAACCTACGTACTCGCCGTTGAGCCATACGAATGCTGCAGAGTAGATACCGCCAAAGTGGATGAATGTGCGGCGACCGTCCCAATCCTCGGGAACCTCGAATGTGCGTATGTATGAACCGACGGGGTTGATACCGTAGTTGCTGCCATTGTCGTTGTAGCCTGGACGTGCCTTGATGTATGGAGGTGTGTTTGCGTGTGGATACTCTACGTTGTTGTAGATTGGCTTGTCATATCCAAGCATCTCCCAGTTTGATGGAACAGGAATCTCGTCCCATGCGCTTGCGTCAAAACCTGCCTCGAAGAAGTCGAGTGGACGCTGCTCGGGCTCGCTCACAAGGTTGAACTTCCATGTGCCGTTGAGGCTCTGGTAACGGTTGTTCACAGGCTCGGTCCATGGTGTCTTGTAGTATTCAGCATCGGCAAGCATCTTTTTAACGTTGTCATATGGCATGTATGTGGCAACGGTACGCTCCTTATTCTCGGCGAACATAGTCTCGTCCTCCCAGTGAGGTGCGTTGATTTTTGGCTTCTCAACCTGTGTGATGTTGAACCATGCTGCAGAGTCGGCAGGGTTCTTCTCGACAAGCATCATGCGGCCATCCTTGAGTGCATACATTGTGCCCTCTTTGCCGGCCGATGTGATGAGGTAAACACCTTGCTGCTTTTCAACCGGCTCGAAGTGGAATTTTGCATTGTTCCACTCACCTGCCTTTGCTGTCCACTGGAGCAGGTAGTCAATGCTTGGGTTGCCACCGCCATCGTCAAAGTGTATGCCGTAGAATGAGTTCTCAATGGCGAATGTGAAGAGGTCTATGGTCTTGATGTTCCAGTACTGACCCTTGTTGCCGCTTACAGTGTCCTCGCATACGATGTGTGCGTTGTTCTCGCCTGAATCGCCGTTACCGAGCACCTGACCGGGCTTTGTTACAGGGCAGATTTGGTATGTGAGGTCGTCGTCAAAGCCTGCAACTTCCGATTCCTTAATCTGGAACTTGGCAGCACGCATGTTGGCAGCTCTCTCTTTCTTGATTACTACGAGAGTACCGCCCTTTCCCTTTGCCACTGCAAGCGTTGGGCTGTTAGCAGGGATGAGCAAGCCGTTCTCGAACTTCCAAAGCTGTGCTTCGTCCGAGCCGTTGTTCTCACCTACCTCAACAAGGTTGCCGTTTACGCGCAAAGCGTTGTTGGTTACGGGGTTGATGATGCGCCAACTGCCCGACAACTCTGTAATCTTCCAATAAATAGAAGGGTCTTCCTTGTCGTAATTGACCAATCCAGCCATCTCTCCCATTTTCTCGGCAACGAGATTCTCGGTCTCTCCTGCACCGTAGATGTGGTACAGCTTGCCTCTCTCAAATGTCTCCTGTGCATTGATGCCGAAAGCACACAAAAGTGCCGCCGCGGTCAATACAAAGCATTTCTTCAATTGATTGATTGACATAGTGTTTTGTTTTATGGTTATTATTATATGTTCCATTTTAAAGCACAAGCCGTGCGTTTCACAAAGATGGTTACAAACGAGCGAAATATAAAGCTTTGCTTTAATATTTTACAGCGACTGCAGTACATATTCGTGAAATATCACAAAGATATAAAGATATTTGTGAAAATATGTTTTTCGACAGGAAAAGTTTTGATATTTTGTGCGTTAAGGACAAGAAAACAGAAAGCTCTGGTTAAAACTGAAAACCGAAATGTTAAATAATAATAAAACCGACAGGCAACAACTTGCGGTTGCTGCCTGTCGGCTGATATTCGGTGTGTATTGTTTACTTGTTGAAACGCTCGCGCAGGGTCTTTATCATGTCCTGTGTCATTGAGTCGAGGTCGTAGCTTGGCTTCCAGTCCCACTCGTTGCGTGCACAACTGTCGTCCATCTTGTTAGGCCAAGAGTCGGCAATGGCCTGGCGTACAGGGTCGAACTCGTAGTGCATCTTGAAGTCGGGGATGTACTTTTGGATAGACGCCTTGATGATTTCGGGGTCGAAACTCATTGATGCCACGTTGAATGCATTGCGGTGTATGAGGCGCGATGGGTCGGCGTTCATGATGTCAACGGCCGCCTTCAGGGCATCGGGCATGTACATCATGTCCATGAATGTTCCGGCTTGGATGGGGCATGCGAAATCCTCGCCCTTCACGGCTGCATAGTAGATTTCTACAGCATAGTCGGTTGTTCCACCACCAGGGAGTGTCACGTTTGAAATGAGGCCCGGGAAGCGCACGGCACGTGTGTCAACGCCATACTTTGTGTAGTAGTAGTCGCTGAGCAACTCTGTTGCCACCTTAGTGACGCCGTACATTGTCTTAGGGCGTTGTATGGTATCCTGTGGGGTATTGTCACGTGGTGTGTTGGGGCCGAATGAACCTATTGAACTTGGTGTGAAGACAGCGCACTTCTTTTCGCGTGCAATCTCAAGGATGTTGATGAGGCCGTTCATCTGGATATCCCATGCCAACAGGGGCTTTGACTCGGCAACGGCCGACAGTAATGCTGCAAGGTTGTATATTGTGTCAATCTTGTATTTCTCTACAATGTCGGCAAGCTGCTGGGCGTTCTTTACGTTTGCCTCTTCGGCCGGGCCGCTCTCAAGCAGAATTCCTTTGGGCTCTGCACCGGGAATGTAACCTGCAACGATATTTCCGTCGGGAATCATGTTGCGCAGTTTCATTGTGAGTTCCGAACCAATCTGTCCGGTTGAGCCAATAACCAATACGTTCTTCATAAGTCTGTATGATTTTGTTTTTGTTTTCTGTAAACAAAGTTACAGCTATTTTTACAATAGCTACAAATTTTTACCACAAAATGTTGCGAAAATATTTTATAGCACCCCGAACAGAGTGAACATGAGAAAGCCGATGTAGTTGCCCACTGCATATCCTAAAAGGCCGTTGGCGATACCTGTCATGATTACATCCTTGTTCTTCATGGTTGCAGCAATCATGGGCACGCAGAGTGGTGAGTTGATAAGTGTGTCCGATGTTATCACGGCTGTGTCGGCATCAATGCGGAACAGTTTTGCAAGAAGGACTGTGAGCAACAGTGAACCGAAGATGATTACAGCCTGGAACAGCAGGATATAGAGGCTCTGGTGCCAGTCGATTTTGCTCAAATCGGCCATTGTTGCCATTACAAGACAGAATACATATATAAGGTACATGCCGGCATCGTAGCTCTTGTCCCATGTGCGCACCTCTTTCCAGGTTGTGAGCAGGAGCGAAAGGGTGGTGATGGATAGGATGAGCGCCACCATTGATATTCCACCGTCCTTGCCCAAGAGTTTACCGATGAAAACTGATATTCCCATCACCACAGTTGCAGCAACCAATACTTTGCCAAGCTGTATGAGGCTCTTCTTCTTGCCGAACTCCTTGTATGGGTTCTCCTCGGTGTACTCCTCGAGGTTCACATTCTGCTCCTTGCCGCCTCGTCTGCCCACAATCCAGCGTGCAATCTTCACACCGCCGCCCATAAGGAACATCAGGTAGAAGAACGAAACAATGAGATTACAGGTAGAGAGTATTACGAAATTGTCGGCGCTCAAACCAAGCATCTGCTTGATTGCTGCAAGGTTGGCTGCACCTCCAAGGTACTGGCCTGTGAGCGCTGCACCCATCTGTGGACCCTCCTCGCCAAGGTTATTCCTGAAGAACAGGTATCCGGCAAAAACGAATGCCGCAACTGAGAATGTACCAATGACAAACGCTCCAACCGACTTGCCAAGTGAGAATTTCTTGAAATTACAGCCAAAGAGTATCATTGGCAATGCCAATGGGATGAGTGCTCCCGAAAAAGACTCCATGAAACCGAAAATCTTTTGGTATGCAGCTTCTTCAGTGGGGAATATGCCAATGTTTGCAACAAGCACGCCAAGCAGGTAGAGTGTCAGTACGGGACCAATCTTGTTGAATACTTTATTCTTGCGGCAGATGAACAGTACGCCGGCCGGTGCGACGAGGTAAAATATTATAAGTAAGATGTTTGCAAGCATGTCTTGTTCAATTTTTGATTTGTGTTATGTGCAATTTGACTTTTGAATTTGCCTCCAAAGGTACAATTTTTTATTAAAATATCACAAATTAACAATTTTTTAATTGCTTTTGAGGCATCATACTGTTTCCTTATTCGTGTGAATAGTGAAATATTTTTCCGCTACCGATGTGTGTTTTAAAACAAAAAATGTACTTTTGTAAACCATCGGGATTGTGTCCCTGGTGGCAATGACGATAATCATCAATTAAAACAATATAACAATGTACGGAAATTTCCAACAACATTTGAAGGACGAACTGGCAGCCATTGACGCTGCCGGCTTGTACAAGAGAGAGCGTAACATTGCGTCGCAACAGTTTGCCGAGATTACCCTTGAGGATGGTTCAAAGGCACTCAACTTCTGTGCCAACAACTATCTTGGTCTGTCGAATAACCCACGCCTGATGAAGGCTGCGCAGGAGGCTATGGAGGCTCGTGGTTTCGGTATGTCATCTGTTCGTTTCATCTGCGGAACACAGGACTATCACAAGACACTTGAAAAGGCTATAGCCGACTATTTCAAGACCGAGGACACAATCCTTTATGCTGCTTGCTTTGATGCCAACGGTGGTCTGTTCGAGCCTTTGTTCACAGCCGAGGATGCTATTATCTCAGACTCTTTGAACCATGCTTCAATTATTGACGGTGTACGTCTTTGCAAGGCTGTACGTTATCGTTATGCGAATGCCGACATGGCCGACCTTGAGCGTTGCTTGCAGGAGGCACAGGCGCAGCGTTACCGCATCATCGTAACCGATGGCGTATTCTCAATGGACGGAAACGTCGCTCCAATGGACAAAATATGCGACCTTGCCGAGAAATACAATGCCCTTGTGATGGTCGACGAGTCACACTCGGCCGGTGTAGTGGGTACTACTGGTCATGGTGTTGCCGAGCAGTTCGACTGCTATGGCCGCATCGATATCTTTACAGGTACACTCGGTAAGGCATTCGGTGGTGCTGTGGGTGGTTTCACAACCGGTCGCAAGGAGATTATCGACATGCTTCGCCAACGTTCACGTCCATACCTCTTCTCCAACTCATTACCACCATCAGTGGTAGGTGCGTCAATCGAGGTGTTCAAGATGCTTGCCGAGAGCGATGAACTCCACACCAAGTTGCAGAATAACGTGAACTATTTCCGCGACAAGATGTTGGCTGCCGGTTTCGATATCAAGCCAACACAGTCGGCAATCTGCGCAGTCATGCTCTACGATGCTCCTTTGTCGCAGGTGTTCGCGCAGAAAATGGCTCAGGAGGGTATCTTCGTTACAGGTTTCTACTATCCTGTTGTTCCAAAGGGCGAGGCACGCATCCGTGTCCAGCTCTCTGCAGCTCATGAACAGGAGCACCTTGACAAGGCAATTGCAGCCTTCATAAAGGTGGGCAAGGAACTGGGGGTGATAAAGTAAAACTGAAATGTGAAAACTGAAATGTGAAAGGTGAAAACTGAAAGGTAATGACTTTTCATTGTATAACAAAAGATGAAGGCCGATTGCCTTCATCTTTTGTTATACATTAGATTGGGTGCACTTAAGGTTCAGTGACAATTTCTATGGACTTCGCTTTTGTTTGCCATTATACTCAATGGCAGATTTAACTTCGTTGAAATTTGCGGGTAAGCGAGTCTCGCTTACTCGCAATTTTTACCTTTAACCGCACTTCGTGCGCTTGAACCCGCTCCCGCTCGGCATAGTAAAAGTAAACTTTTCTCTGCCCTCGCTTACTCGCAAATTTTACCTTTAACCGCACTTAGTGCGCTTGAACCCGCTCCCGCTCGGCATAGTAAAAGTAAACTTTTCTCTGCCCTCGCTTACTCGCGGCTTTCCGTTTTCAGTTTTTCGTTTTAACCTCTATTTCGAATGTGCTTGCGGGCAGGCCTGCTTCGTTTACTAGGTTGGCGTCGGTGTATGGTTTCCAGGCGTAGCGTACGCGGTGCGCCTCGCGTTCTATAATCATACGGTTTCCCTTGAACTTGACCTCTGTCTTTGTGTCAAGTTTGCTGAATTGACCATTCTTGCCAGCAACTTCCAATCCTCTCAATATGTCGTTGTCACTTGTCTTCAACTCGGTTGCATTGTCGAACTCAATGACGGTCTTGCCGTTGAAACTGAACATCCTTTTAGGCGTCGGTCCATGTTGTGCAACGTGGCTCATACCGTATGTCTGGTTCAGCGCAAGGCGCGCAAGGCGTTCGCCAATAGGTGCCTTCTCCTTGGGGTGGACATCGGTGGGGTGGCCTTTGTCGCTCGACACGGCGAAATCGCAGTTTGCTATCTCTGCTGCCAGTCGGCGCTGCGAGTCGCGGAAGTGTGGCCACGATGGACGGTTTATGCTTGATAGTTGAACAAAATAGAATGGCATCTCGGCATCGTTCCATGTCCTGCGCCAACAGTCGACAAGGGTGGGGAATATCACTTCGTGCAATTCAACATTGTGCGCGTTCGATTCGCCCTGGTACCATATTGCTCCCTTGATGGGGTAGCCTGCAATGGGCATAATGCCGGTCTCGTAGAGATAGCTGGGTTCGTAGGGGTGGCGCTGTTGCTTGACACTGCTTTTTGCGATATTCTGTTTTGCTCGGCCACGGCACCAGTCCTGTATCATGTCATTCTCTTTCCAATTGTAGAGAATGTCGACAAGTACCGGGTGGAACTCGAGTGTCTTGCGGTCAATGAAAGCCTCGGCCGGTGCACCGCCAACAGCGTTGCATATTAGGCCCACGGGGACACCCAACGAGTCGGCAAGCATGGCGCCAAAATGATATGCTACAGCCGAGAAATCGCTTACATTCTCCTTGCTCTGCATCTGCCATGTTGTTGGCAGGTAGTAGTCATGGTTGTTTAGTTTAACAAGGTCTATGGAATCCCACTCGATGCTGTTGGTGAGCACACGTGGTTTCATGTCATAGATGCGGATGTCCTTGCCTTTTGTATTGGCAAGGCTCTGCTCCATGTGTGAACTCTCCTTTACCATGAATGCCATGTTCGACTGTCCCGAGCAGAGCCACACCTCGCCAATGACAAGGTTTTTGTACTCTATCTTCTCTTTGCCGCATTCAACGGTGAGTGTGTAGCTGTTGCCGTCGGCCTCCATTGGAGTGAACATTACCTTCCAACTGCCATCTTCTGCTGCAGTCTTGATGATTCTCTGCCTTCCGAATCTCACAGATACCTCTTTGCCTGCATTGGCTGTTCCGGTTACAACAAAAGGCTTGCCTTGCTGCACAACCATGTTGTCGCTGTATATTGCAGGCAGTGACAGGCCACCATTGTCACCGGTCATTGCTGCGTATACCTGCTTGGCAATAATTACTGCTCCCTGCTCATTGGGGTGCAGTGCGTCGGGCATCAGGTCGGGGCGGTTATAGAGATAACGACTCAGGTCGATAAGTTTAAAATCTTCATACTTGGCAATATTTTCAATGACATCCTGAATCTGCCAGTACCAGTCTCGTGTTCCGCTCTTGAAACGGCGGTGCCAATGGAAAATGGGTGTCATGCGGCATATGTAGACCTCAACTTTGGGGTTTACGTCGCGCAGTGCCTTGACGATGTTCATGTAGTCACCATAGAAATCGTCGCGGTAATTAGGCCAGCAACGTGGGTCGGTATCGTTGAGGCCCAGGTGTATGATGGCAATGTCGGGTGCGAAATCTAGTGCTGCCTTGTACTCGGGCAGGTTGATGTATGGGCGGTATCCCTTGCTTATGAGTGTGGCGCCCGAGTGTCCGAAATTGCGTACATCGTACTCCTCGCCAAGCATCTGCTGTAGTTGGGTGGGGTAGGATGTCTCGGCAGGGTTCTTGTGTGTCATGCCGTAGGTAACACTGTTGCCCATGCATGCAACTTTAATTTTCTCCTGTGCTGCGGCAAAAAGTGGCAACACAAGCATAAGCATCAGAAGTGTCTTTTTCATTGTAATTTGGTTTTTCATATCAATGTGCGAATATAATATTTAAAAACCTAACAGACAAAAAAGGAGCAATTCTTTACGAACTGCTCCTTTTATATATTATATAAATGTTCAATTTACTTATCTTCCGATGAACTTCTTTCCGTCCTGAATGTAGATACCGCCCTTTGCAGGTACTGTAACTTTGCGGCCCTGCAAATCGTAGATGGCTTTCACATTTTCGCTTTCAACTTTCACCTCTTCAATTGCAGTCGGGTTGGTAGACTTGATTGGGTAGAATGGTGCGTCATTGGTAAATTTGTATGCGCCGTTGCTTGCCCAGTCGAGTGAGAAGCGCACGAAGCGCATTGTGAAGCCACCGAACACGCCGTTCTCCTCATAATAAACACCAAGTGTTCCGTCGGGGAGCACTACTGCAGCGCTGTAGGCCGAGCCGATTGGGCAGATTGTCTTTGGAGTGCCGAATGTGGCGCCTTCGTCGGTTGAGAGTGCGATACTTACATTCTGACGGCTTCCGCTGTTAGGCAATGTCTGGAACGCAATGTCCCATGCGTTGCCCTCAACTGTTGAACACCATACCATATACTCGCCGTCGCATGCGTTGCCCGAGATACCGCTGGTGAAACGTGTCTGTGAAGGCAAGTGCCATGTTTCGCCGTCGTTTGATGTGTAGTTGTAGTAGTTGTAGCCGCTTGAGCGTACGCTGATGGCAAGGTCACCGTTGTTGCGCTCGAGTGTCTTTGGCTCGTCGGCACCACTTGTTCCGCTTGTTCCGCTTACATACCAGCTTTGGCCACCGTCCTTGCTCATGAAGAAGTAGAAGTGCTGGCTGTTGTCGGCCTGGCGGTTAACGAAACTTGAAACGAGTGTTCCGTCGCGCTTCTGAAGTGCTGCACCTGAACCCGAGAATCCGCTCTTCCAAGTGTTTGTCTTGGGGTTAGAGCAGTTCGCTCCAAAGAGGTCGTCGGTGTGGTCAACAGGTGTCTCCCATGTCAAACCGCCGTCGCGGCTGGTGATTGTTTTCCAGCGTGGAGGCTCGGCTGCTGTTCCGGCGAAAAAGCCGTGGCCGTATGTGCCGGCACTTGTCATGATGCCAATGATTTCACCGTTTTCGCGGTTGGTGACTATAGATGCGTCGCCGTGGCCATAGTTGCCGCCTCTCTCAGCTGTGCCTGCAACTGTCACAGGGTCGCTCCATGTGCGGCCGTTATCCTCGGAATACTGTGCAACAAGGTAACAGTGGCTTGGAAGGTCGGCATTGTGGTGCTTGCGGTCATCGGTAAGTGTCACAAGGCGCTTGCCATCCTTTGTAACAGTGATTGATGGAATGCGGTAGTAGAGTGAACCCTTGTCCATTGGCATGAGCACAGCACCCTCGGAAAGGAATATTGTGACGCTGTGTGCCGGGTTACCGTTCTCTTCGGTTACCTGCTTGCCATCGATTGTATATGCAGTGATGCTTGCATCTACGGTGTTGCCCTCCTTTGCAGTCTCTGCAATGTCGTATGTAATCCACAGGTAGTGGTCACCGGGTTCCATTGTCTTGTTGCCGGTGATGGTGAATGTGCCGTCGGCAGCAAGTGTAACGGTCTCGCCAAACTGCTCGCCGTTCTCCTCGCGCCATGTCATCTTCTTGTCGGGGTCAACGAACAACTCGCGTGAGTTGGTTGCAAAATAAGCCTTAACGTTTGTGATATCCTCCTTGTTTGTACCGACGAAAGTACCCTTCACGCCCTGGAACTCAACGTTACCCTCGAGACCGCTGATTCGTATTGTTGAGCGCACGATTGGCTGGTTGATATTGCCGATACCTGTACTCACCTTGCCCTGTACTACATTCGATGATGAGAACTCGGCAAGTGCGTTGGTTACGTCAACCTCGTCGAAACGCCAGAGTGATGCACCGTTGGCTTCTGCGCCCCAGCGTACAATCACCGAGTTTGCCTCCTGGGCGTGCAGCTCGACAGCATTGTCCTTGATGGTGAAGAAGTCGAATGCGCTCTGGATTGTGTAGATGTAGTTTGGCTCGCTCACGACACCGAATGATGTTGAACCGCCTGTGCCTGCACCTGCTGTACCAAAGTACTCGCCCTTATAGTTCATGATGGCAAGCTTGCCGTCCTTCTCCCAGAAACTCCAGATGCGGTCGGCACTGAATGTCTTGTCGGCAAAACGGAGTTTTTCCATGTCATTGTCATAGTAGATAACCTTACCGGCGCAGTATGCCTTTGTAGATGCGCTGGCAATGTAGTACCAGTGCTCATCGCCCTCGGTGCTGATAGAAGGTGCCTCAATCTTGTCCTCCTTGATTTTCACAGTGAAGTTTGTCAACACAACACCGTTGCCGTTGCTGCCTGCGAGTGTGAATGATACGCTGCTTGCCTTCTGCGCCTTTGCACTGATGGTCTGTGCTGTTGTAGATGTGGTGTACACCTTGCCATTGTCCATTGTAAGGGTGAGGCCTGTGTTGTGGCCGTTGTTGGCAAATGTGAAGCTGTACTCTGTGATTACATAGCCAGCAGGAGGAGTGATTGCGTATGCAGCGCTACCTGCTGTACCGGTCATCATCTGTACATTGTCGCCCTGCCAATTCATGTTGTTGATTGTTCCGCAACCGAACTGAAGCTGTGGAGTGGCGTTGCTCTTCCATACATTGTTCCAGTTCTGGTTTGCCGATGTACCGCGGTAGAGACTACCGTTGGCCTTGTCAACAATGTATGTGAGCGTTGATGGCTGTTCTGCGAGTTCGCCCGCCTCCATGATTGAGAGCTGGCAACCTGTGTCGCCGCGGTCGTAGCCCAATGTGGCGCTGTTGCTCCAGTTATAGAGTTTGTAGCTCTGTCCCGAACCAGTCTGGTTCAGCTGGACATCACCCGATGAGATGATGTAGTATGCAGGTGTATTTGCATAGCTTACGGTCCAACCAGTTGCAGGCTTGCTCTTTGTTGTTGTAATCTGTGCGTTGTAGTTCGCAACAGGGTTCAGGTATGAACCATACTGGCGGTTAACGATATCATATGTGTTGTCGCCACGGTCAACGAACTTCCACATCGATACTGCCGATGTCGCGGTGTTCTCCTTGCCAACAACGCCTGTAGCCTCTCCCTCGGCGCTGATGTAGAGGTTGTTGCTGCGCAATGATGTAATTTGGTACCAATGTTCCTCGGTTGTGGTGCTTGCCTTAGGCATGGCAAGAGCTTCTTTGAGAACCTCGTTGAGTCTGTTGTCCATAGCCTGAACCTCGGCCTCGGTAATGTTTCCTTTTTCGAGCAATACATATGCTTTCTCAAGTTCTGCGTCGAATGCTGCCATCTTCTCTGGGTCATACTGTCCCATTGCATCGCCGCGCTCCATGAGAAGACCGCGTGCAATCACCTGTGAAAGGGTATTGCGCAGCGTTGCCTGTGCATAGCGCACTTCGGCATCGGCTTCGCTGATTGCGGTATATGTGTCGCTTGGGAAATCGGCCTTCAAGGCATCCTTCATTGCATTTGCCATCACAACATATCCCAGACCGCCAAGGTAGTTGCTTGGGTAGAAATACTTTGTGTTGGCAACATTGCCGTTGAGCATTGGGGTGTAAGTGTCCACATAGCGGATGTTGCCTGTCGCGAGGCTCTCCATGTAGCTGTTCAACGCTGCAATGCGCGATGTGTTTGTTGTGGCATTGTTTGTAGGGCACAGAGCCATGAGATAAATCTTCGATGTAGGTGACTTCTGTGCAATCTTGTCAACAAGAGCCTTGTAGCTGTTCTTTACAGTAGCGATATCTGTGCTACCATTGCAGTCGCCTGTACCGGTGTAGATGAAGATTGCCTTTGCGTCCTTCTTCTCCACGCCGGTGTTTGCGTATGTGGCATCAACAATCTTGCTTGTTGTGGCGATGTCGCCGCCATAGCCCCAGCCTGTACCGCGGTTCTTTACATTGCGGTTGCCGAGCAGTTCCTGCCACTCGCCGTTCTTGATGAACTCGTCGCCGAACACCAATACATCCTCGTTGCTTATTGGCAACATGCTGAAGTATGTGGCACGCATACCATGTGCGCTGCCAAGGCCACCGTTCTGCTGCAATGATGATGTGTTGCTTGGGTAAACTGCTGTAACTGTGTAGTCCTCGCCCTCCTGCAGGTATTGGCAGATGGTCTCGCACCATACCTGGTAAGCTGCTGCTGTGAGGTGCAGGTTGTCATAACTCCACACACCGCCCTGGGCAACGCCTGCGAGTTTGTCATAGAGGTCGATATATGTGAGCCAATCCACATTCATTGTCTCAACATACTTCTTCACAATCTCATTTGTGTGCAACCATGTAGCCTCCACGCGGTTGCTTGTGTTGTTCTTGAGAATGCTGTATAGATAGATCTTTGTCTGTGGTGAGCGTGCATGGATACGAGAGACAATGCTCTTGACATATGCAAGCACCTGCTCACCGCTGAAGTTCAGTCCGCCCGATGTTGCAATGTCGTTTGTACCAATCATCATGAACACCTTCTTGGGCTTGCCATTGATATATGACTCAAGGTTATTGCTCTGCTCTGTAGAGTATGTACCGGAGTTACCACGGTTCACAATTGGCAGATAGTTGCCCTCTGAGGTTACGAATGCCTCGGGCCAGCAATGCATGTCGGTGATACTGTTGCCAATGAAGACAATGCTCTCGCCGTTTGTCTCAAGTACTTTGAACGAGTCGTACCTGTGATTGCGGAATGGCTCGTCGGCAAACATTGTTGCTGCCGAAAGGAGTCCGCAAACGAGTAATGTAAGTAATTTTTTCATAAAATAAAATATGATTAGTTAATAGTTTACGCTTGGAGATAATATCCCAATTTTTGCAAATATAAAGAATATATTTAAAAAATAATACATAAATTTAGTTAAAGCATTTTCCCTCCTTAGTATAAAAAGAGATCCTTCACGTTCGTTCAGGATGACAAAGTCAATAATGTCATTCTGAGCGAAGCGAAGAATCCTTTTCAAAAAAAGTCCCTAATGTCATCATGACTTTAGGGACTTTAATGACTATTTGATATTTTTATTTTACAAATACCTTTTTTCCGTTAATGATGTAGATGCCCTTGACAGGCTTTGTTACTTTGCGTCCGCTGAGGTCATAGATGCCTTTCACCTTTTCGTTTTCAGTTTTTACCTCCTGAATGCCTGTTGCCTCGCCCTTCTTTACAGGGAGTGAAGCGGCAGCGTTGTCGGCTGTGTAGTATGCTGTGTTTGCAGCAATTGTGCCCGAAGTGCTTGTGCGCTTTGTGAATTCGCCGTTCTTCAAGGTGTAGATGTTTGAACCGCTAACCGATGCGCTCTTCAATACACCCTTCAACTGGTTCTCGGCCTCAACTGCCTGGGCCTCGCCGCCTACACCAATGTAGTATGTGCCGCTCTCGGCAGTCAATACAACAGGAGTGTTTGCCGCGATGACGCTTGTGCCACATTCGCTCAATGGAACGAACTCAACACCCTCGGCTGTCTGTGGTGCGCCTGCTGTGTATGCAACAACGCCCTCGGGCAATGTCATTACGAACGGCATGCATACTGCAGCGTATTCATCGATTGTTATGGCGAACTCATCTACCGGCTCAATGTACCACAATGACGCATCGGCATTGTTTGTCCAGGGCACAAGACGCACGTTGTCACCTGCAAGATGAAGGCCGGTGTTGCTGCCTGTCTTGTTCTGGCAGATGATTGAACTCAAACCTGTGGTTGTGCTCTCAATCTTCCACTTTCCGGCAGCAGTGTTGTCAGTTGTCACAATGGGCTGTGTCTCGTTGTTGCCAAGAGGTCCCAGCATATACTGGTAGTTGCCGTTGTAGAGGTAGAACTCCTTGTCATTGCCTGTAGGCAGGAATGTGAACAACTGGTTGGCGTTCTTTACATTTGATGTTGCTGTTGATACACGGCTTGCCTCGGGGTTCAGGTAGAGTGTTGCATTGCTGCGTGTCGAGTTACGAATGCGGTACCACTTGCCGGCCTCAACCTCAAGACGTGGAAGGTTTGCAATGGCTGCATTGATGGCCTCGTATGCCTCGTATGAAGGAGTAGCCTTGTATGCCTCAATAAGTGTTGCCACTGCATTCAAAGAGCTTGCATCAACTGAACCTACGTATGTTGGAGCCTCAGTGTCGAACTCGGCAACCTTTGCGTCTATACCTGCTGCTACAATGGCAGTCTTGTCAACATCTGTATCATATACATACGCACTATCGGTGATGTACTCAATGCTGTAGTTCTTGTAAACGATTGTATAGCCGCCACCGCTTGTGCCGTAAGTGTCCTCTTCGTAGAGGAAACCTACATTGTTGTCGTGTTGCAGTGTCATTGTAGAGTATGCACCGGCAACGTAGCTTGACTGGTGACGACCGTCCCAATCTGCTGCAATGGCCTCGGGTGAGATGAAGTCCTCCAATGTCTCGAGCTCCTTATAATATATACCTACATTTGCACGGCCCGAGCCAAGAGGCACTGACTGCAATGCAAGGTAAACCTTCTTGTCATCAGCCTTGCGCTTTGCAGGCACGAACATAATCTCACCGTTTGTTGAGTTGCTAACAGCGATTGTACCGTTGTTGCTTGAGTTAGAGTATTTTGCTGTGCCCCAAGAACCCTCGGCCTTCTCGCTGTCGGTGTATGAGAAGATGTTATAGATGCGTCCGCCTGTGGTACGTGAGCTGATGATTACAGAACCGTCGGGCAACTCGTCGGCCTTTGGCCCGTCGCCGCCGCTTGGGATTGGTGAAACCTCGCCACCGCCAAGTACTGTCCAACTCTCGCCGAAATTGTCACTGTAAAGAACGAAGTTCACGTGTGTGCCGTTCACGTTCTTCACAAGAACAGCGCAATAGATACGGTAGTAGTCGCCAACCTTGATGTACTGGCTCTGTGAAATCTTGCCCGAACCCACGAACATTGCACGTACAGGACCGTGCTGTGTGTTGTCGAACTGTGCGTATATGTGCTCTGCACGGTCAACAGGAGTGCTCCATGTCTCGCCGCAGTCCTCGCTATAGAAGTGTGCGATACCCTGGTGATTGTTACGCTGTCCGTTGGGGAAAGATACGTTACCCGAGCAGCTGATTACAAGCACGCGGTTGCTTTCGCGGTCGGCAACGATTGCAGGGTCGCCGAAACCAACGTACATGTCATTGTTCGAAGCATCGATGCCGGCAGCTCCCTTGCCCTGGATGATGTCGAAAATCTCGCCCCAAGTCTCACCGTTGTCCTTGCTTATGCGTGCACGCAAGTCGATGCGGCCGTTTGTAGCCATACCGATGTCGGCGCGGCTGTGGCGGTAGTCGGCAACGGCAATGATGTTACCGTTCTTCGCAGTTGCAATTGCGGGGATGCGGTAAGGTATGTCATTTGTAGTAAGTGTGGGGAATACATCGAATGCGGGCTCTGGGGTGCGGATGTCAAGACCCATGTGAACAATGAAGTTCGAGAATGTGATACCCTTGTTTGCGCCGCTCTGTGTGAAGTATACGGTGCGTGCAGGTTCGGCAACCTCAACATCAATGTGCTGTGTTGTAGCCGAAGATGTATAGCTGTAACCCTCGGCTGTGAGTGTAAGTGTGTAGCTTCCGTCGTTATTTGTGTTCACATAGTCGAAGCTGTAGCCCTTGATTACAAGACCCTCGGGTGCTGTGAGTGTATATGACGATGTACCGGACTGGCCTGAATAACCGGCAATGTAGTCACCCGATGTTGTCATGTTGTTGGCATTTGTAGAGAGTGAGAAGCCTGCGAGCTCGCTGCTTTCCCACTTTGAGTGCCATGTACCGTTTGCATTGCTTGCTGTGAATGTACCGGTAGAAGCAAGAATCTCGATAGATGTTTCGGCTGCTGTGAATACGATTGTAGAACCCGCATCTGCACCCTCGGCCCAGAATGCGAGCTTGCCAATGCCACCAAAGTCATTGACTGCATAGTTTGTGCCGTGGATTCTCATGAAGTAGCCGTTTACATTGTCAATCTTGTTGGATGTCGCGAAATCCCAACGGCCTACATAACCGCTTGGGAGGTTGGCCGCATCCTGCATGGTGGGGTAGGTTGAGCCACCGGTACCGCCATAGCCGCTGATTGCGCTCATAGTTGTTTTTGAAGCGAGGACCTTAGTGGCACCTGCCTGCTTGTTGTAGACAGCATAGCCGTCGGTGTCATTTCCAACAAAGCACCAGAGTTCATCATCATTGCCCTTTGGGGTTGAAACGCCAAGAGCAATGTGGTCGGCGCCGGCATTGTCCTTGATGAGTTTAGCACCGGTGCCAATACCCATTGTGTACCATGTGGTGCCCTCGGCAAACTCGCCATTCTCAATGGTAGTCACCTTGAATGGAACCTGTGCAAACATTGCAGTTGCCGAAAAGACACTACAAAGAATAAGCGTAAATAATTTTTTCATAAAAAGTCAGTTATAGAATTTGAAATTGTATTCCTTTTTTATCACCAGCCAACCTGCACGCCGTCCTCGTAGAAGTGGCGGCCGAAGCACCAGCCGAATGCATTGTAATAGCGTGCCAGTTCCTTTGCACGGCCAATGAACTCCTCAACGTCCTTTGTCTCGGGCGACGGGTTGCTCCAACCAATCTCGGCAATGGCGCCAAGGCGTGGCAATGCTTTGTACTGCAACTGCATTGGAGTAGTCACATACTCGGTCCACAGGTTACCCTGTACACCCATGATGTACTTTTGCTCGTCCTTGCTCAACTGGTCGTATGGGTTGAACGAGTATGACTTGCGCAGGGGTACATAGCTTCCGTTACTGTCGAGCTCGTCCTTGCGGTCAGTTGTCTGGCGGTAGTCGAGGTAGCAGTAGTCGCCGGGTGTCATGATGACATAGTTGCCCTTCTTTGCTGCGGCGATACCACCCACAGTGCCGCGCCATGACATGATTGTCGCGTTCTGGCTTACGCCACCTTCAAGAATCTCGTCCCAGCCAATCAACTTGCGTCCGTTCTTGTTCAGATGTGCTTCTATGCGGCTGTTGACATATGACTGCAACTCGGCCTCGTTGTTAAGGTTGTTGTCCTTAATGCGCTGCTGGCAGTCGGGGCACTCCTTCCACATGTCACGTGGAGCCTCGTCGCCACCAATGTGTATGTATTCGCCGGGGAACAATGCCATGACCTCGTCAAGTACGTCCTCCCAGAATTTGAATGTACTCTCCTTGCCGGCGCACGCAATCTGTTTCGATACGCCCCAATATGCCCATGTCTTGTAGTTGCCGGCTTCACCCTCGCAACCCAGCCATGGGTATGCGCTCAATGCGCCGAGCGAGTGACCCGGTATTTCAATCTCGGGGACGATGGTGATGAAACGCTCCTGGGCATATTTCACAATCTCCTTGATTTCCTTTTGAGTGTAGTAGCCACCATAGGGGATACCGTCGAGTCCTTCGTTGTGTCCGGTTGTGGTCTGTTCGCGGAGGCTGCCAATCTGTGTAAGCAAAGGGTATTTCTTTATCTCAATACGCCATCCCTGGTCCTCGGTGAGGTGCCAGTGGAAACGGTTCATCTTGTGCATGGATAGGATGTCGAGGACTTCCTTAATTGTCTCTACGCTCCAGAAATGGCGTGAACAGTCGAGCATGAAGCCACGGTAGGGGAAGTGGGGTGCGTCATTGATCTTCATTGTCGGCAGTGACACTTTCTCAAGGTCGATAGGAGTCTCGAATGCCTGCACCGGGATAATCTGTTTCAATGTCTGCACGGCATAGAACATGCCTGCACCATCCTTTGCCTTGATGATGATGTTTTCTGGGGTAATGTCGAGCATGTAACCCTCGGGCTTTATTGAACCGTCGTACTTGAAGATGATATTGTTCTCGGTAGTTGCCTTGGTTGTCTTCTTCAGCTTCTTGCCAAAGAGCTCTACGGCTATTCTGTTCAACTCTTCGGCTGCATATTTAGCCCTGCTGTCATCGAAGGCGTAAATGATTTTTGTGTCTTTTGTGAAATCAAACTTTATGTTGGCATTGCCATGTTTGACGCTTGATGGTTGTGGCAGAATTGTCGGAAAAACCTTTTCCTGTGCAAATGTCGCCGTTGCTGTAATTACAAGCAAAAAAGCCAAGAGTTTCTTCAACATAATTTTGTGTAATTTAATATTTTTATATTTAAATATTTTGCGAAGATAATGCAAACAGGGTCAAAGAAAAAAGGATTGGGCATAAAAATGTTATTTTACCAAGATTTTTAGAGAGTTTTTGAAGTTTTTGCGTTGTAACTGATTTTTTTTGTTTACATTCGCGAATGCTTCCGTTTTTACGGATTCTGTTGTGGATAAGTAACTAATCTATTATAATTATGAGCGAAAAATATGTAATTGGAATAGACCTTGGCGGTACAAATACCGTAATTGGTCTTGTTGATGTTAAAGGTCACATCCTTGCGAAAGATGATTCTATTAAGACACAGGCGCACCCCGACATTGAGGAGTATACTGATTCTATAGCGGCGGTAATCAAGAAACTTGCGACAGAGAACGGTTGCGATGGTAAGCTCGAGGGTATTGGTGTAGGTGCTCCAATGGCAAACTACTACACAGGTGAGATTGTGAATGCAGCCAACCTGCCTTGGAAGGGCATTGTGCCCCTGGGCTGGCTCATTGAGAAGAAGACCGGTCTCCCCACAAAGGTTACCAACGATGCCAATGCTGCAGCCATCGGTGAGATGAAATATGGTGTAGCGCAGGGAATGAAGGATTTCGTGTACATCACACTTGGTACAGGTGTGGGCAGCGGTATCGTTGCCAACGGTCAGCTCATCTATGGCCACGACGGCTTTGCCGGTGAACTCGGCCACGTTACTGCTCCTGTCCTCGAAGGCCGTTCATGTGGTTGCGGACGTACCGACTGTCTCGAGACCTATGCTTCGGCAACAGGTATCGTGCGTACTGCAAAGAAGTGGCTTGTTGAGCGCGACGAACCAAGCATTCTCCGCGACGTATGCATCAACGAACTTACATCAAAGATGCTTTTTGATGCAGCAATAAAGGGCGACAAACTTGCTAACGAGATTTTCGAGTTCACCGGCAAGGTGCTTGGTGAGGCTTTCTGCAACTTCATTGCATTCTCGGCTCCCGAGGCCATCATTCTCTTTGGCGGTTTGGCAAATGCCGGTGAACTGTTGCTCGAGCCAATACGCAAACACATGAACCAGAATGTAGTGTTCTTGTGGAGAGATAAGGTAAAGGTGTTGAAATCATCACTCCCCGGTGCCGATGCTGCAGTGCTTGGTGCTTCAGCTCTCGGTTGGGTTGATTGATATATCCCATTTCTATATACAACGCCTGTTGCTTGTGCGACAGGCGTTTTTTTTGTGCCGGAAAACTAAAAATGTTTAGAAGACCTCTAAAATTATTTAATTTCAAAAATATTTCAATATTTATGCTTATCTTCGCAATATGCAGTCCGTGGGGTGGTTTTGTGATGCCAAGCGGATGATGAAAATAACAAAAACAGACCATGATATGAACAAATTCTACGACAAGACAAAAAAAGTTCTAGGCCTTTCAATGGCAGGTGCGGCTGTGTTGCCGCTTGTTGCATCCTGCGGCACTGCCGAGGAGAAGCCAAAGGAACCGATGAACATTCTATTCATCATGTGCGATGACCACTCGTACCAGACAATCAGTGCTTACGATACAACATTCATCCGCACACCGAATATTGACCGCATTGCCGCCGATGGTCTACGCTTTACAAACAGCTTTGTGGCCAACTCAATCAGTGGCCCATCGCGTGCGTGCATGCTCACCGGCAAACACAGCTTCACCAATGGTTTCACCGACAATAGTTCGTCTTTCGACGGCAGCCAGCAGACATTCCCCAAACTGTTGCAGCAGCAGGGCTATGAAACTGCTGTGATTGGAAAGTGGCACCTGACATCGGAGCCTACTGGCTTCAACCATTGGGATATCCTCATTGGTCAGGGCGATTACTATAATCCGACCTTCATACGCAATGGCGAGAAGGTGCAACGTGAGGGGTATGCCACCAATGTGACTACCGACCTTGCACTCGACTGGCTTGAGAGCGGGCGAGATGTAAGCAAGCCTTTCTGTCTGCTTTTGCATCATAAGGCACCGCACCGCACATGGATGCCCGACACCTGTGACCTCGAACTCTTTGCCGACAGCAACTTCCCGTTGCCTGCGACATTCTTTGACAACTACGATACCCGCGAGGCTGCGCAGATACAGAAGATGTCGATCAGCAAGGATATGGACATTGTCTATGACCTTAAGATGGCAGACAAGGACAGCACTATACATAGCCGCCCCGATTTGGAAGAGTGGGGACGTCGCATATATAACAACATGAATCCCGAGCAGAAAAAGGCATGGGATGCGCATTACGATGTCGTGATTGAGAAATTCAAGGCCGCAGGCCTCACCGGTAAGGAACTCGATGCTTGGAAATACCAGCAGTACATGCGCGACTATCTGCGCGTGATAACATCGGTTGACCGCAACGTAGGCCGTGTGCTCGATTATCTTGAGGCCGAGGGGTTGATGGACAACACACTCATAGTGTATACATCTGACCAGGGTTTCTACATGGGTGAGCACGGATGGTTTGATAAACGCTGGATGTACGAGGAGTCATTCCGCACTCCATTGCTCGTGCGTTTGCCGGGCGGTGTAAAGGGCGAGGCTATGGAGATGGTGCAGAACATTGACTATGCACCGACATTCCTTGAACTTGCCGGTGTAGAGGTTCCATCGGATATCCACGGCTGTTCATTCCTTCCTGTCCTGAAAGGCGAGGAGTGGGAACCGAACCGCGACGGTGTATATTACCACTACTATGAGTACCCCGACGAGCATGCCGTAAAGCGTCACTTGGGTGTGCGTACTGAGCACTACAAACTCATCCATTTCTATGAGGATGGTGTATGGGAACTCTTTGACCTTGAGAACGACAAGCACGAACTGAGCAACATCTACGGCCAGCCCGGTACAGAGGAAATCACTGCGCAGCTGAAGGAGAAACTCGTGAAGCTGCAGCAGCAGTATGGCGAACAGGAATTTATAGCAAGTGAAAAGTAATAAAAGAAACAATCTGCATCTTGTCGATGTTGCCAAGATGAGGCGCGCACCGGCATTCTCTACAATGGTAAAGCCCATTGGCTCGGCGTGTAACCTCGATTGCCACTATTGCTACTATCGCGACAAAAGCGAGATCTACAGCGGGGCAATGCCCAAGATGAGCGATGAACTGCTAGAAACATATATCAAGCAGTACATTGAGGGCGCATCACAGGAGGAAATCTCTTTCTGTTGGCATGGTGGCGAGCCGTTGATGGCAGGTCTTCCATTCTTCCGCAAGGCAATGGAACTGCAGCAGAAATACGCCAATGGCAAGAGAATTGAGAATACATTGCAGACAAACGGCATTCTGCTTGGTGAGGAGTGGTGCAGTTTCTTCAAGGACAACAATTTCCTCATTGGCCTGTCGCTCGATGGCCCCGAGGATATACACGACGCCTTCCGTCGTGACTGTGGCGGCGCTCCCACATTTGCCCGTGTGATGAAGGGTGTTGAACTTATGTCGCGCACAGGTGTTGAGTTCAATATACTCTCCACCGTAAATGCCCGCAGTGAGGGACGTGGTGCCGAGGTGTATAAGTTCCTGCGTTCATTGAATCCGTTCATGCAGTTCTTGCCGGTGGTGGAGTATGTAATCCAGCGTCCAGGCAAGCGACCGCTCATTGTCTCGCCCGATGAAGAGGATGCTGTTGAGGCTCCATGGTCGGTGTCGGCAAAGGGGTATGGACAGTTCATGTGTGATGTCTTTGACGAGTGGATGAAGTACGACGTGGGCCGTTGCTTTGTGCAACTCTTTGACGTTACACTTGCCAACTGGTGCGGTGTGCAACCGCCGCTGTGCGCCTTCAGTGAGGTCTGTGGCGATGGCCTTGTGGTGGAGCACAACGGCGATGTCTACTCATGTGACCACTTTGTCTACCCCGAGTACCGCCTGGGTAACATCAAGGAGAAGGAACTCTCGGCAATGTACCGCAGCCCCGAACAACAGACATTCGGCCGCGACAAACGTGATGCTTTGCCTTTGGAGTGCAAGCGTTGCAGCTACTATTTCCTTTGCCATGGTGAGTGTCCCAAGCACCGCTTTGCCTATGCCAAGAACGGTGAACCCTACATGAATGTGTTGTGCGACGGTTACAAGATGTTCTTCCGTCACACCGACCCACATATGCGCTATATGAAAATGCTGCTTGATAAAGGTCTCCCCGCGTCGGAGATCATGAACAGGAAATGATAGACAATGTCATGCTTGTTTGATGGAGAGATACTTCGTTTCACTCAGTATGACAAAATAGATAAAACTTAAAAACTAAACTTAACAAACCATAACTATGAATCCAAAATTTGTATTGCCAAAGATAGGCGAACTGCCTGTTTCGGCGCCAATAGAGAGTATATGTAAATTCGAGAAAGTGCCTACAAGAATATGCCCTACGGAGTCCGAGGGCGTGAAGGTTGCTGCCGACATGGTGGTCAACGCCATCAAGGCTCACAAGGAGAACCGTCTTTTTGCACTTGGTCTTTCAACAGGCCGCACACCTCTTGGCCTTTATGCCGAGCTCGTTAACCGCTACCAGGCGGGTGAGGTGAGCTTTGCCAATGTCGAGGTCTACAGCCTTGACGAGTTCTACCCAATGGAACCCGCATCGTCACAGAGCCGCAATCACCGTGTGAACGAGGATTTCCTCAAGTATATCGACATCAAGCCCGAGAACGTGCACTTTCCCGACGGCACTATTGCACGTGACAAGGTGAACGACTACTGCCGCAAGTATGAGCAGATGGTAGGTGGTTGCATAGACCTCATGATAATGGGTGTGGGCGAACTAGGCCAGATTGGTTTCAACGAGCCCGGCAGCTATGCCCACTCTACAACACGCCTTGTGCAGTTGAGCTACAATACCCGTAAGAATCAGGACAAGTTCTTCTCAAATCCCAACGAGGTGCCCAAGATGGCCATTACTATGGGCTTGGAAACCATTATGAGTGCAAAGAAAATTGTTCTCATGATGTGGGGCGAGGATAAGGCCGGCGTTGCCCACAGACTCATTGAGGGTGGGGTGAGCGATGAGTATCCCGCAACTTGCCTGCAGGAACACGACGATGTACAGGTTGTCATAGATGAGGCTGCAGCACAGGAGCTCACACGCGTGAAGGAGCCTTGGCTCATTGCTCCTCCAATTGAGTGGAGCGACAAACTCATCCGCAAGGCAGTCATCTGGTTGTGCCAGACTGTCGATAAGCCAATCCTCAAACTCACACATCAGGATTACATCAAGAACTCGCTTTCCGATCTTCTTGAGCGTGTCGACACATACGATAAGATAAATATCCGTGTATTTAACGAGATACAGCACATTATTTCGGGTTGGCCGGGTGGCAAACCTAATGCCGACGACAGCACACGTCCTGTTTCGTCTACACCGTTCCCCAAGCGAGTAATCATCTTCTCGCCACACCCTGATGACGATGTCATCTCAATGGGTGGAACATTCAACCGTCTCATTGAGCAGGGACATGATGTACACGTTGCATATCAGACTTCGGGTAACGTGGCAGTATATGACGATGTAGTGTTGCAGAACATTGACACAGCAAAGGAGATGGGCTTTGGCGATGCCTTTGACGAGATTCGCGAAATCATTGCCAACAAGAAGGTGGGTGAGCCCGAGCCACGCAAGCTACTTGACCTCAAGGGTGCGATACGCCGCGCCGAGGCACGTGCTGCATGCCGCTCTATCGGTCTTGACGATCGCACCAATGCTCACTTCCTCAACTTACCGTTCTATGAGACCGGCGGTATAAAGAAAGGAAAACTCAGCGATGACGATATTGAGATCGTTAAGGCACTCATGCGCGAGGTCAAGCCTCATCAGATATATGCTGCAGGCGACCTCACCGACCCTCATGGCACACACCGTGTCTGCATCGAGGCTGTGTTGCGTGCCTTTGAAGAGGTCAAGGACGACGATTGGGCTAAGGAGTGTCACATATGGCTCTATCGCGGAGCATGGCAGGAGTGGGACTTGGCGGTTGCCGATATGGCTGTGCCATTGAGCCCAGAGGAACTCATCCGCAAGCGTCACGCAATCTTCCGTCACCTCTCACAAAAGGATATCGTTCCATTCCCCGGTGAGGATGCACGTGAGTTCTGGCAGCGTGCCGAGGAACGCACACAGGGTACTGCGGAACTCTTCAATAAGATTGGTTTGCCCGAGTATCAGGCAATCGAGTTGTTCGCGAAGTTGCTGTAATAGAATAAAACAGTGATTGAATGAGAGGCCGGGTCAAAAGTATTTTTGCTCCGGCCTCTCTGTTTTTGTTTTATCGGCAAGATTTTAGTCTGAAAAAATTGTATTTCGGCTGATATGAGTTCTTATGCAGCCTTATTGAGCTCCATATACGCACCAGCAATGCC
>JAZREN010000048.1:0-30676 GCA_045660825.1 Bacteroidaceae bacterium | reverse complement strand
GAGCGACGCTGAAAAAAAGATTCTTGACCAAATCAAGAAACAGATGAAGGAACACGGACTGGTGTCCTACAAAGTTGGAGTTTTTGAGGGTTATATAGGTAAAATAAAGGTTACTCCAAAGGGGTGGCAACGGTTGCTTGTACCCATAAAGGGCTATCACTATGACGACTACGAGCTTCCCCAAATAATGCACCTTAAAGGCGAACTCTATTTTATCGTGAAAAAGGAGCATCAAACCTATGACGTTCCCTATAAAAGAGAGTTTTTCCGTTTTACCTGGGACGAACTGGTGAGTATGGTAGAAAGCACGCCATGGAGCATCAGAACTTATAGCTATGGCGGTAAAGGTCACACCACTTGGAGAACTGGACTATTAAAAGCGATTGAACGTAGCCTGAGTTGTTACGATGCACACGAAGAGCTGAAGACAAAATTGAGTGACAGGGAAATTGAAATACTTGTCGATAGAATTGAGAGCGAAAAAAGCCTTGCAGAAAAGCTGATTGACAAGATGTTAGGATATTAAACAATACATACCAGGGGAAGCTGAAAGCTCGTGCAAGCGAGCAAAATGCACTGAGAGCGGGGGCAAGCCTGCAGGGCTGATGCGCCATTTGCTGTTAACTGTTTTTTGTTTTCTCAAACCGTAACAGACAGGCTGCATACACTACAAAAAATTAAAGCATTAAATAATGCTAATTTGTTGATAAATATACCCGTTTTTTTAGTGCAAAATCGGGCAAAAAAAGTTAACTTCGCGAGAAATTGGAGGTACATCCTCCGGTTTCTCGCTTAACGTTTTTATATTCAACAGAATAAACATCAAACACACAATTTTATATGTCAACAAAAAGAATTAAATCGGCATTGGTTTCCGTTTTCTACAAGGACGGTTTGGACGAGATTATCAAGATGCTTCATGCAGACGGTGTTCAACTCATTTCAACAGGTGGAACTCAACAGTTCATTGAGTCATTGGGAATTCCCTGTACAGCAGTGGAGAGCCTCACCGGTTATCCATCAATTCTGGGTGGCCGCGTAAAGACTTTGCACCCCAAGGTGTTCGGTGGTATCCTTGGCCGCAGAGAACTTGAGAAAGACCAGCAGCAGATGGCAGAGTATGAGATTCCCGAGATTGACCTTGTGATTGTTGACCTCTATCCTTTTGAGCAGACTGTTGCATCGGGCGCATGTGACGCCGACATCATCGAGAAGATTGACATAGGCGGTATCTCACTTATCCGTGGTGCTGCAAAGAACTTCAACGATGTTGTCATTGTTGCAAGCAAGGCACAGTATGCTCCACTCCACGAGATTCTGAAGAACAACGGTGCACAGACAACTCTTGAGGAGCGCCGTTTCTTCGCACGTGAGGCTTTCGCTGTTTCATCGGCTTACGACTCAGCTATCTTCAACTGGTTCGACAAGGAGACAAACAGCGCGTTCCGCCAGACAAACGACACACCGATGTCATTGCGTTACGGCGAGAACCCACACCAAAAGGGTGCTTTCTACGGCAACTTCAACGATATGCTGGAGCAGATTCACGGCAAGGAAATCTCATACAACAACCTCCTCGACATCAATGCTGCAGTTGAGCTTATCAACGACTTTGCAGGCGAGACAACATTCGCAATCCTCAAGCACAACAATGCCTGTGGCCTGGCATCGCGCCCGACATTGGCCGAGGCTTGGGATGCAGCCCTTGCAGGTGACCCCGTATCGGCATTCGGCGGTGTGCTCATTGCAAATGCAAACGTCGACAAGGCTACAGCAGAGAAGGTGAACGAGATTTTCTTCGAGGTTATCATTGCTCCAAGCTACGACGCCGACGCTCTTGAGGTGCTCAAGCAGAAGAAGAACCGCATCATCCTCATCCAGAAGCAGACTGCAATGCCCGAGAAGACATTCCGCAGCGTGCTCAACGGTGTTCTTGTACAGGACCGCGACAACAAGGTTGAGACAGCTGCCGACCTGCAGACCGTATCAAAGGTTGCTCCAAAGGCCGAGGAGATTGAGGACATGCTCTTTGCAAACAAGATTGTAAAGCACAGCAAGAGCAATGCCATTGTATTGGCAAAGAACAAGCAGCTCATTGCAAGCGGTGTGGGACAGACATCACGCGTTGACTCTTTGCGTCATGCCATTGAGAAGGCCGGCAACTTCGGTTTCTCGCTCCAGGGTAGCGTAATGGCCAGCGATGCGTTCTTCCCATTCCCCGACTGCGTGCAGATTGCACACGAGGCAGGCATCACTGCAGTTGTTCATCCTGGCGGTTCAATCCGCGACAAGGAGTCTGTTGATTACTGCGACGCAAACGGTGTTGCAATGGTAATCACCGGTTTCCGCCACTTCAAACATTAATTTCAAAACAAAGACAAGAAAATGGGTTTATTTTCATTCACTAAAGATGTTGCCATTGACTTGGGTACAGCCAACACAATAGTTTCTTTTGAAGGAAAGATTGTTGTTGATGAGCCATCGGTCGTTGCCATCGACAGTTCAAAAAAGATGATTGCCGTTGGTAAGAAGGCAAAGCAGATGCACGAAAAGACCAACCCCAACATACAGACTATCCGCCCTTTGAGAGACGGTGTCATTGCAGACTTCTATGCCTGTGAGATGATGATGCGCGGCTTCATTGACAAGGTGAACATGGGCAGCAAGCTGTTCACACCTTCACTGCGAATGGTAATTGGTGTTCCTTACGGTTCAACCGAGGTTGAGCTTCGTGCCGTACGTGACTCGGCAGAGCACGCCGGTGCACGCGACGTGTATCTCATTTATGAGCCAATGGCATCGGCTCTGGGTATCGGACTTGACGTTACAGCCCCCGAGGGCAACATGGTTGTCGACATAGGTGGCGGTTCAACAGAAATTGCAGTAATCTCACTCGGCGGCATCGTATCAAACGGTTCACTGCGTACTGCCGGTGACGACTTCACAGCCGACATTCAGGAATACATGAGCCGCCAGCATAACGTACGTGTCAGCGAGCGTATGGCCGAGCGTATCAAGATCCATGTAGGCTCTGCACTCACCGACCTTGGTGAGGAGGCACCACAGGACTATGTTGTACACGGTCCAAACCGTATAACAGCCATGCCAATTGAAGTTCCCGTATGCTATCAGGAGATTGCACACTGTATTGACAAGTCAATCATCAAGATTGAGAACGCCATCATCAGTGCGCTTGAGCAGACTCCTCCCGAACTGTATGCTGACATTGTACACAACGGCATCTACCTCGCAGGTGGAGGCGCGTTGTTGAGAGGCTTGGACAAGCGTTTGTCGAACAAGATAAACATTCCTTTCCACATTGCCAAGAACCCTCTCTACTGTGTTGCAAACGGTACATTGGAAGCGCTAAAGGATCTCAGCTATCCATTCCTAATGAGATAAAACAGAGAAAATCGTGCGCTCGATACTGGATATTCTCATTAAGCACAATCACTGGTTCCTTTTCATTCTATTGGAAGGAATCAGTTTTGTGCTTATTGTCTGTTTCAACAGTTACCAGAGTGCAACAATGTTCACATCGACTAACAGGCTTGCCGGCAACATGCACTCTGCAATTACCGACATAAGAGGCTACTTTGACCTCAAGGGCGAGAACAAGGAACTTGTGGAATACAACACGGAACTGCTCAACGAGATTGAGACACTGAAGACAAGACTCAGACAGCACGAAGACAGCACTGCGATAGCAGACATTGCGCACAACACCATACACGACGGTTTCTACTACAAAACCGCAAGGGTTGTCAACAGCTCAATCAACAAGGTCAACAACTATATCACCATTGACAAAGGCACACAGCAGGGTGTGAAGGACCAGATGGGTGTTTTCAACAATCACGGCGTAATTGGCATCACATATACATCGTCCAAGAATTTCACAGTGGTATTGCCGCTGCTCAACAGCAAAAGCATCATCAGCTGCAAGGTCAAAGGCAACACGCTATGCACCCTTAAATGGGACGGCAATGACACACGCTATTCATACCTGATTGATCTGCCACGATACGAACTGTTCACAAAGGGCGACACCGTTGTGACCAGCGGTTTCTCTTCAATATTCCCTGCCGGCATTCCGCTTGGAAAAATTGACAGGCTGGAGGACTCAGCCGACGGCCAGTCATACCGTGCCCGCGTAGAACTGTTTGTAGACTTTAGCAACATCGACAATGTATACGTCGTGGGTAACGACAACATGAAAGAACAGGAAGCACTCGAAGAAAGCATAAAATGACAGGCAAGACATTCAAACGAATCAGGAACTTCGTGCTGCTTGTATTGGCACAAGTAATCATATTCAGCCAGATACATCTGTTTGGCTATGCCACAGCCTGCATATTCCTCATCTTCCTGCTGAAGCTGCCACGCCACACAACAAAGAACGAAATGATTATCTGGGGCTTCCTGTTCGGTATCGTAACCGACATGTTCTGCAACACACCTGGCATCCACGCTGCGGCAGCAACAGCCATGGCTTTTGCACGCAATTACATACTTGCAGCCTTCACACACAAAGGTATCACCGACGACATAATCCCGGGAGTCAAGAGTCTCAAATGGGGAAGCTACATCATCTACGCCACTTTATGCGTTGCTGTGTTCTACACGGTGCTGTTCCCGCTTGAACTGTTTGCTGTAAGGCACTTCACCACACTGCTCATAAGCACAACAAGCAGCATGGCACTCACAATGCTGTTTGTAATAGTTGCCGAGTTCTTCTCACCAAACAGATGACAATATGAAAGACAACAGCTTCGAAAGCCGTAAATACATATTGTCGGGCTTTGTCCTGCTGATATTCATCACGTATCTGATACAGCTGTTTTCCCTGCAGATAAATAATGATGACTACAAAAACAAGGCCGACAGCAATGCTTTCTACAAGAAAACCCTTTACCCGTCGCGCGGACAGATGTATGACCGCAATGGAGAACTGCTGGTCTACAACAAACCTGCATATGACATCACATTCGTTCCACGAGAAATAAAGGAACTCGACACCTTGGAATTCTGCAAGACAATGAATATCACTCTTGAAGAATTTGCAGCGCGAATGGAACGCGTCAAGAACAAGAAACTGAATCCGGGATATTCCAATTACACCGAACAAGTGTTCATGACGCAGATTCCTATTGAGGACTTTGCAGTATTCCAGGAGAAGAACTTCCTGTTCAAGGGTTTCTATGTTCGCAAAAGGTTTGTAAGACAGTATAATCACGGAGTTGCAGGCGTTCTGTTTGGCGACATTGGCGAGGTGTCACAAAAACACATCGACAAAGACCCTTATTATCAACGTGGCGACTACATTGGCACACAGGGACTTGAAGCATCATACGAAAAGCAGTTGCGTGGAGAGAAAGGCACAGAGATGCTGCTTCGCGACGCATATGGACGAATACAGGGAAAGTACAACGACGGAGCGCTGGACACTGCGGCCGTGCGCGGCAAGAACCTCACATTAAGCCTTGACATCGAACTGCAGATGCTCGGAGAACGCCTGATGCAGAACAAGATTGGCAGCATAGTTGCCATCGAGCCCGAAACGGGAGAAATCCTGTGCATGATATCATCGCCATCATACGACCCGTCATTACTCACAGGCCGCGACCGTGGCAAGAACCACAAGATACTCTCAAACGATAAGAACAAGCCGCTTCTGAACCGCGCCATCATGGGAACCTACCCTCCTGGCTCCACATTCAAAACATCGCAAGCCGCAATGTTTCTTGAAGAGGGCGTCGTGACACCACAGACAGCCTTCCCATGCAGTATGGGATTCGTCTTCAACAAGTTCAGGTTAGGTTGCCACGCACACTCATCACCCACCGCACTCAAGGAAGCGATTGCCACATCGTGCAACGCATACTTCTGTTGGGGATTGCACAAGATGTTCGGTATGAACAAATATGGCGGCACCAAAACTGCCATGAACATATGGCGCGACTACATGGTGTCTATGGGCTTTGGATATGCACTTGGCGTAGACCTGCCCGGCGAGGTACGCGGCATGATACCTAACGCCGAATACTACACACGACACTATGGCAACTATTGGCGTGCCGTAACCGTCATAAGCATATCCATTGGACAGGGAGAGGTTACACTCACACCACTGCAGATAGCCAACTTGGGAGCTACAATAGCAAACAGGGGTAAATACATCACTCCACACATCGTAAAAGAGATTGAGAACGACACGATAGCGAGCAAATACCTGACTCCTAAAAGCACTATGGTAAGCCCGGCGTCATACGAGGAGGTTGTCAAAGGCATGCGCCATGCTGTTGTTGCAGGAACATGCCGTGCCGCAAACATACCCGGACTCGACGTATGTGGAAAGACCGGTACTGCAGAGAACAAAGGAAAAGACCATTCAGTATTCCTGGGCTTTGCACCAATGGATTCTCCCAAGATTGCAATATCCGTATATGTCGAGAATGGAGGATTCGGTGCCGAATATGGTGTACCTATCGGTGCTTTGATGATGGAGAAATACCTGACGGGAGGCCTCACCGAGGAAAGTGAGAAAAAAGCCGAAACCATCAGTAAAAAGACAATTTACTATGGAAAGAACGAAAGATAGCATAATAAAGCGTATTGACTGGTGGACGGTGATGTTGTTCGCCTTGCTTGCCACAATGGGTTGGCTAGCCATATGCGGCTCTACACACAGCTACATAGACAACGGTTTTGCCGACTTCTTTAATCAAGGGGAACGCAGTGGCAAGCAGGCTATGTGGATGGGCATCTCACTGATTGCCGGCTTTATCATGCTGTGCATTCCAAAACTTACATACCGCAATCTCTCAGTCATAATATATGCAGCCACAATGCTATTGGGTATCATAACCATATTCATAGCAACGGACATCAAAGGTTCACGTTCCTGGATATCAGCAGGTTCAATAAGGATTCAGCCGGCTGAATTCATGAAATTCGCCACAGCCTTGATGCTTGCAGCATTCATAGGCCGCAGGGATTTCAAGATGAGCAACAACAGCGACTTCCTGAAATGTGTGGGCATAATCCTGCTGCCAATGCTCATAATCATAGGACAGAAAGAGACCGGCAGCGCATTGGTATACCTTGCGCTATTCCTTGTATTGTACCGCGAAGGCATGACAGGTATTTTCCTGTTGACGGCAGTCAGTGCAATCATATACTTTGTGGTAGGAATAAAGTATGGAGGAGTGATGATGGAAAAACTGCCTGTAAACGTCGGGCAGTATGCGACAAGCATCATAATACAGATAATTTCCATTGCTACCGTAAAGCTTTGGTGCAAGAACAGCAAGACGTTTCTGGTGCTCTTCACAACAAACCTTGCCGTTACATTATGCTCATACTGGGTTGCAATATACCTTGTGGAATTCAACATAATGATAACACAGTATGCACTGTTGGCTTTCAGTGTGATATATATGCTTTTGCAGATAAGGTTGCGCAAAGAGAAGAAGAACCTTTGGATAGCCCTTTATATAATTGGAGCCATAGCCTTCAACTATTCATGCAACTATGTCATGCAAAACGTACTGAAGCCGCACCAGAAAATCAGGATTGAGGTTCTGCTGGGACTCAAAGAAGACCTTAACGGTGCAGGCTACAACGTACACCAGTCAAAGATTGCTATCGGCTCGGGAGGAGTGTGGGGTAAAGGATTCCTTAACGGCACACAGACAAAGCTGAACTATGTCCCGGAGCAGGACACCGATTTCATTTTCTGCACAATTGGCGAAGAGCAGGGTTTTTCCGGTTCGGTCTTTGTGCTGACAATGTTCATAATATTCATCTTCAGGATCATACATCTTGCCGAACGGCAGAACGACCGTTTTGGCCGGGCTTACGGATATGCCATAGCATCCATTTTCTTCCTGCACTTTACCATAAATATAGGAATGGTGTTGGGACTTGTTCCTGTAATTGGAATCCCATTGCCGTTCTTCAGCTACGGCGGTTCATCATTCCTGGGATTCACCATACTGCTGTCAATATTCCTACGTATCGATGCAGACAGGGAAATGAAAATGTAATCATTTGGTTGAAGTCAGTTTCAAACCAACATCAAGCACCTCCTGTAAGAAAGTATCGTTCATCAGGTGTGACACCTTAAATACAAGCGTGTCGGCACATGTTGCCAGCAAAGGAACCGTCTGGCTCTTATTCTGATAAATGGAACCTGCCGTGCTACCCAATCTGCGCCCACGCTCGTCATAAATTGGGCAACAGAGGGTGTCTGACGAAAGCAACGAACTGTCGGCTTTAAACGACTCCACAAACATATACAGATTCCTGTACTTGTAACCGGCGCCATAACGCACATTGAGCGTCATAGCCATTGGGGATGATTCCTTGCCCGACGAGACCGCCGAACCCTCATACACAAACGACAGGGTATCAACAGAAGCCCACCCTTCACTGTCAACCTGCGCAAATCGGTGATAGACCGTTCCATCACACGACACAAGCAACAAGACCGCCAGCAACAACAGTTTAACCTTGAGGAGAAGCACCCCTGTTCTTGTCGTCTCTCTTACCATGTCCTTTTCTTGAGTCGTGATGGTTACCACCGCCTCTACGGCGTTTCTTGTTACCGCGCTGAACAGAGTCGAAACGGTTGATATTCTCCTGCTCCAACAGGTCGACAGGACGCTTAGGCTCCTTTGACGAATCATTGTTCAGGCTTTCGGGACGCTCGCCACGCTTGTTCATCTCAATAACGGCAAATGCTCTGCGGTTGGTAATTGTTACAAGGTTTGCGGGTATATGTTTGTCGGTAGAATATGTAATTTCACCACGTAGGATATCGCACTTGAAGAAATAGTATGTTCCATCCTTTGTCTCGAGCTCAATATCACGCTGTGGCAATCTCTTTGAAGCCTCGACATAAGCATCGACCTCGTAGTTGAGACAACACTTTAGCTTAGCACACTGGCCTGCAAGCTTCTGCGGATTAAGTGACACATCCTGAAAACGCGCTGCCGATGTAGACACTGACACAAAGTTTGTTGTAAATGTGGCACAACACAGTTCCCTGCCGCAAGGGCCGATACCGCCAATGCGACCGGCCTCCTGACGGGCACCAATCTGCTTCATCTCAATTTTTACCTTAAAGACATCGGCTAGAACCTTGATGAGCTGACGGAAATCGACACGACTGTCGGCAATATAATAGAAAATAGCCTTCAGGCCATCGCCCTGATACTCCACGTCGCCAATCTTCATGTCAAGATTAAGGTCTTTTGCAATCTGGCGTGAACGTATCATGGTGTCATGCTCACGGGCTTTAGCCTCCTCATATTTCTCCATATCCACAGGACGTGCCTTGCGGTATACACGTTTGAACTCGCTCTCGGGGGTTAGGCGTGTCTTCTTCAGTTGCAACAACACCAGACGACCGGTCATAGTGACCTTTCCGATATCGTGGCCCGGGCTGGCCTCAACAGCCACCACATCGCCTTTCTGCAAAGGGATATTATTGCTGTTCCTGTAATATCCCTTGCGCGTATTCTTGAACTGTACCTCTACAATATCGGTGTACTCCTCGTTACCCGGAACAGCAGCAAGCCAGTCAAATGTGTTGAGCGGAGCATCCATCCTACCACACCCCTTGCAACAGACACCGGCACAGCCATTGTTCTCTTTATATCTTTTTTCCATTTATCTATTTTTTATCCAAACAATCATCCTCAACGACATATCGAAGAAGACCATTTTTGCATTAACATTCTGTTCTATGTGTCTTTGGGTCTCGGAGAGTTCCTCCATTATTCCAAAGATATTGCGTTCATTAACAAAAGGAGAGAATCTCACCGAGAAATTACGCTCGGCCTGCGACATATAAAGCATCTCCTCTTCCTTAAAGTTCATGATAAAATTCTCACGTATCATGCGTTGGCAATAGTCAAGCAAGCGTTTCTGTCTCTCGCGTCCCATCGCAGCCACCTGTTCGCTCCACGCCTTCATATCACGTATATTGCGGGCATAAGCAACACGCATCAGCTGCATGAAGAGATCCAGGTACAATGCTTTTTCCTCACTCACAGACAACAGTTCCTCGGCCTTCTCCCAATTTCCGGCACTCTGTTGTGCCACGACCTTGGCATCGTCAAATGCCAAGCCATAACGCGATATAAGCGCATTTTCAACATCGGCCACTGCAATGCGCGGAACATCTATACGCTGTGTACGGCTCAATATTGTCGAAATTATCTTATCGGGTTCTTCCGATACAAGCAGAAACAGAGTCTTCTGTGGCGGCTCCTCAATAATCTTCAGTAGTTTGTTGGAACCGGCCTCCTTCATCTTCTCGGGCAACCATATGACGACAACCTTCCAGCCACCTTCACGCGACTGCATTGAGAGCTTATGCAGTATCTCACCGCTCTCACGCTCATATATCATCGGTTGCTGGTTCTCCACATCGAGCTTTGCCAACCAGTCGTCATAGCTGAAATATGGATTCTTCAAAAGCATCTCGCGCCACTCGGCAATATAATCGTCACTTACAGGTGCATTATCACTTGAGCTGTTCTTTTTCTTCTTTACAGGAAAGACAAAGTGCAGGTCGCTGTGGATATACTTACCCAACTTTACACAAGCCGGACAAGCGCCACAGGCATCACCATTACCACTGCCGCACAATAGATAGTTTGCAAGCGCAATGGCTATGGGCAACTTACCGTTACCCTGCGGGCCACTGATGAGCAAGGCATGCGCGAGCTTGTTCTCGTCGACACTGCGACGCAATCTCTCTATCACCGCCCCTTGGCCTATTATATCTTTAAAGAACACTCCCATCAGTATATCTCTTTAGCTATGTTATATACACTGTCAAATGCGTTCAGGGTATAGAAATGCAGGCTTGGCACACCATGCTCAATGAGCTCCTTACACTGCTGCACTCCCCACTCGCAACCAACCTGAGCCACAGCTGCATCGTCCTTGCATTTCAAGAGCTCGCTGACAAGGTCTGCAGGCAAATCTACACGGAAGGTCTTTGGCAGTATGTTCAACTGCGAGAGACGATGAATGGGTTTTATTCCCGGAATAATGGGGATATTTATACCCATTGCCCTGGCCTTTTCAACAAAAGCAAAATATTTGCTGTTGTCAAAGAACATCTGCGTCACGGCATATGCAGCACCCTCGTCGGCCTTCTGTTTCAAAACGGCAAGGTCACTCTCCAAGTTTGGTGCCTCCTCATGCTTCTCGGGATAACATGCCACACCATATGAAAATGGGCACCCCGGTTCCTTGATGGGCGTTCCATCTGCGAAGAAGCCCTCATTGAAACGGTTTACCTGACGCAACAGATCAATAGCATGCTTGTTGCCACATTTTGCAGGCGCAGTATTGGCATCCCCCTTACATTTGTCGCCCTGCAGAACAAGGATATCCGTGATACCCGATAACTGCAGGTCTATAAGAGCATATTCAGTATCCTCATATGTATAACCGTTGCACAGGATATGCGGAACGACCGGTATGCCGTAACGATGATGTATGGCTGTTGCCACCGCAACCGTTCCCGGACGGCGACGTATTGAGGCAAGCCTGTAGGTACCATCGCCAAGACTCTGATAAACAGGTTCGCTGTGATGCGTTGTTATATTGATATAACCCGGATTGAACTCCATGAGACGGTCAATGTTCCCGAACAACTTACCGGTGCCCACGCCTTTCAATGGCGGGAGCACTTCGAACGAGAAGGCCGTGTCTGATGACGAATTTATATAATCGATTACTCGCATGTTTTTTTACTATCACATGGGCCATTGCCCTTTTATCGTAAATACAAAGATAATGTCTGGTATGTGGAGTTCAAAATAAGTTGAACTCTTTTTAGTTATTTTTCACCAGTAACAACAGTGTCCAAGCATACACTGTCACGCAATACCAACAACCCTTCGGGACCCATATTGAACAGCAGGTCAACTATGCTCAAAGCCGGGAGGAAGCCGTTTCGGCCGGCAAAAACCTGATAATAGGGTTGCAGTGCAATGCCTTCTACGCTCTCCAGAGCCTTGGGTTCGGCAATGCGGCGCAAATCAACGACGCCGCCCACAGCCTCATCAGACATGAGTCTGACATTCCTTTCAAGTCCCAGGAGCTCACTTACCACAGCATGCAGGCGGAGATTGAAATCCAACAGGAAACCATCGCGTTCTTCATAGAAATGCGCAAAATCATCGGCATAATACTCAAAGAACGGACTCTTGCGATAGGCGCTGACCATGGCGTTCCAATGCTGGTGACGCCAGTTACCATGCTCGCTTATACGCACATCGCGCATTGCCACCTTTGTACCATCGTGCACAACCGGTATTGTCAGCGACTGTGCCCCGTTCTCGGTTGCAATCACAGCACGATTGCGGAATGTCTGTTTCACAAAAGGTGAGACATCGTCCACCACAAGAGTGTCTGCCGCGTACAACCGTGCATAAAGCGACACCGGAGCCAGATAAAGAGGGTGAGCCAGAACCTTCATCGCCTAATCAATCGAATGAACCCACACTGCGGAACATACGTCTCCAACGTACTTTGCCGTCGAACCAGCCACGGTCCTTGTCGAGCGAAAGCCACACAAACAACGCCCTGCCCACAATATGGTCCTCGGGCACAAAACCCCAGCAACGTGAATCGGCACTGTTGTGACGGTTATCACCCATCATCCAATAGTAATCCATTCCAAATGTATAGCTGTCTCTTTCAACGCCGTTGATGAATATCTTGCCATCTTTCACCTCGAGATTATTCCCTTCGTAAGCAACTATAGGGCGTTCATATATTGCAAGGTTATCAAGTGTAAGTTCCACACTCTCACCACGTTTAGGAATCCACACCGGACCATAGTTGTCAACAGTCCAACCTTTGTTTCCATTCAGCGGATAGATTCCGAATGTCGAGTTCTGTTCTGCGATGACCATACTCTTACACAGACGTTTGTCGGCCTTGATGCTCCTGCTCACCTCATCGGTCAGCGGAATCTGCCCAACCAACACTCTCCTACCCATGCTGCGCAAGGTATCAACCAAGCCACGCGACAAACCAAGTGCCTGGCGCACCTCTTCGGTTATGTACTGAGGGTGTACAGCCTGCAAGGCCATAAGATCGTCCTTGCTTATCTTCCACTCACGGCGCTGCTCTTCGGTAAGTTCGCGTGTCAGTACAACATTGTAGTTGTGTTGTACATTCTGATGCTTTGTCAGTTTCTCACCATTGATAAAGACAACCTTGTCCTTTATCTCAAGAACCTCACCCGGCAATCCGATGCAGCGCTTCACATAATTCTCGCGGCGGTCAACAGGACGATGTACAAGTTCACCGAAATCATGCGGGTGCGATTCGATATATTTCAAGCCATCGTTGTATATCTTCTTATACAGCGGATAGGCCAATGCAGGCGGCATTGTATCAACTCCATGCATCTGCGGATTGAGTTCCAAGCCATAGGCATAACACATCGTATGCACGTCGATGACTGCCGGATTGGTTGTTGCAACATCGCCAGCAGGATAGTTGAACACGACAATGTCGCCACGTTCAATCTCCTCAACGCCCGCAACACGCTCATAATCCCACTGCACCGCATCGATATAACTCTTACCACCGACGATTGGCATCGTATGCTGTGTAAGAGGCATACTCAACGGCGTCTGTGGCTTGCGGGGGCCATAGTTCAACTTGCTCACAAAAAGGTAATCGCCCACCACAAGAGTCTTTTCAAGCGACGAAGTGGGTATCACATAGTTCTGAAAAAAATAGATGTGGACAAAATACACGGCCACCAGGGCAAAGACAATCGAATCTACCCAACTCATCACGCTTCGGGCTGTCTTATTTTCAAGATTCTTCCACCATTTCCATGGTATGAGGCGGGTTGTGTAACAGTCGACAATGAATGGAATCACCAATATACCCATCCAGCTTTTCACCCACAAGAGAAAAGCAATGTAAAGCACAAGGACGACACCCATCTTGATGAGCGACTTGCTGTCAGTCTTGAATTCCTTGCCACGTATCTTGAATATGTATTCTGCCATTATTCTCTTTTTAGAAGTTGATCAAATCCTTCATGCCAAGCAAACCACTATGTCCGGCAGCATACTCTGCCGCAATCACCGCACCCAAAGCAAAACCGTTGCGGCTGTGGGCATCGTGAGTGATGGTTATGGTATCTTCGTCCGAACCATAGGTAATGGTGTGGATGCCGGGCACCCCGTCGCGGCGTATTGCGTCAATCTTAATCTCTGTGGCACTCGGGGCTGCACCCTTGGTTACGGTGCCATCGGGGTTGGTAAGGTCACCCATCACCCAACTTGTCTTGTGGCCGATATTCTCGAGTATTCCCTCGGCAAGAGTAATGGCTGTTCCACTTGGAGCGTCCAGTTTATGAACATGATGAGTCTCTTCAATCTTCACACGGTAGTTGTCGAAATTGTTCATTATGCGGGCGAGGTAGCGGTTCACCGCTGCAAATATTGCGACACCAAGGCTGAAATTGCTTGACCAGAACAGAGTCTTGCCCTCTTTCTCGCATTTCTCGCGCATCTCGGCCTCATGCTGCTGGAACCATCCTGTACTTCCGCTGACAACCTTCACACCGGCATCCATTGTCTTGATGCAGTTGTCATATGCCACGTGTGGCGCCGTAAACTCAATGGCAACATCGGCACTCTTGAACGCCTCGCTGTTGAAATCATCGAGATTATTCACATCAATGATTGACACAATCTCGTGTCCTCTCTCAAGGGCAATCTTCTCAATGATCTTGCCCATCTTTCCATATCCGATAAGTGCTATTTTCATGCTTCTCATTTTTAATTTCCGCGAAGATAAGCAATTTTTTACTTAAATATATCAATTTAATTATAAATAACACTTGCCGCTGTCATCCTTTTCGCGACACTCTCCGGGATAGCCACCCGCGCACAGGCTCATCATATAGTTTCAAGCAAATGAGCGCAAGCATTATGCTCGACGCCACAACAAGCACGGCAACGCCAAGGCACTCCTGCAATGTGTAATATTTTTTCTCAATAAGCCAAGCGTAAAAAACATACATTATCGGATAGTGTACAATATATAGAGGGTATGACAAATCACCAAGCGTTTTGTTCACTTTAGCCATTAGGCCATTACCTGCACAGCCACACGCACCAAGCCACACAACAAATGGGAATATCACTGCAATGCACACCACCTCATAGAGGCTATTGATACTTATGTCTGAATTTTTCAAAGGCTCAAGATATGGCACGGCAAACAGAACGACAAGCATTGCACTGCACACCCAGAATGCGCCTTTCACCTTACGAGGCTTAAATGTGCGGGCAAGCAACATACCCACCGTAAATGGGAAAAGCATGCGAATCATACCACCCCAAAAGTTCACTCCATCGATAGTCCAACCTACACCCACCATATCATATCCTGAAACATCACCCACAAAGAACAAAGCGTGCAGACATCCTAAAACCACAGCCAGTATTGTAAGGATTTTTATAGATAGGCGACGTATCACAAGTGCATAAAGGATATTGCCGACATACTCAAAGAAAAGCGACCATGCCGGACCATTCAGCGGAAACATCTCACCATTGCCACGCACCTCGTATGGAACTCCTGGCACAGCCGGTATCATAAACATTGTCAGCAACATTGCAACCATCACCCAACTTGTTGGAGCTGCAGTGCCGTCCCATTTTTCAAAACCCACAAAGGCAAATGCAAGCACTCCGATTATCGTACCCATCACAAGCATCGGGTGCAGACGCACAAAACGGCGCTTGAAGAACTGCCATGTGCTCATTTTTGTCCAACGGTCATCATAGGCATAACTTATTACGAAACCTGAAAGAATAAAGAAGAAATCAACGGCAATGTGACCATGGTTGAGCGTGGATATCAATCCGCTGCCGGCACCGTTTGTTGCCTCGGCAAAGGCAAGTCCCTCGAAAATGTGATAGAAAAGTACAAGAATTGCGGCTACGCCACGCAAGCCATCGAGCAGTTCGTAATGTGGCTTTGTATCGGCAAAATCCACCGTTGGATTTGTGTTTTTTTGCATTTTATTTTCTGTTTTTGTGCGTAATACTTGTTTTGTGCAAAAATAGCACAGCTTTACTTTAAGAGATTTGCTTTGGAGCAAAAAATCATCTTTTGCTTCTAATTCTGCTCAAGGTATATATGGTCACACCCAAAAATTCAGCTATATATTTGAGTTTCACCCTATTCAACAACCCCGGATAACGTTCAAGGAACCTTTCATACCGTTCTTGGGGCGACAGCTGCAATCTCTCCACAAATATAAGGCTCAAAAGCATATTACACTCCTGATGAACAATCCTTCCCCAATTGGCAATGTCAATATATTTCTCATATAAAGCATTCAGGACATCAATTGGAATTTTATATATTACACAATCCGTTACAGTTTCTATACTCTCAAGCGACGGAGTATTATAGTAGAGAGAATGCATGCCGAATGTTATGTCACCTTCCATACTGAACCAAGTTGTAGTGTCCACGCCATCCTTGTGGAAAACAGAACGAGCAACCCCTTCCTCTACAAAATAGACATTACGGTCAATTCTGCCCGAATGTACAATTGTTGTATTTTTAGGGCAATGCATAACAGTCATTTCACTCAACATTGCATGCAGAGCCTCATCACAAACCGGATGAAAATGTTTTATTTTTGCTGTTATATTCTTCATTGTCATAATGTTTCTAATGGCGAAGATAACACATTTTTCACATTACTCCAGTAAAACGCGCTCTCGTTTATGCACCAAAGCGAATATAATAGCACACTTTTCCCGCGCGCATGCCTGCTTTTTAAAATAAAATAACTAATTTTGTCGTTTAGCGCGAGACACCAGTCTCCAACAATAGCAAAAAACAAAACTAAAAAAAGAAAAAGATATGGAAAAGAAATTCAAAAGAACACTTGTGACATCGGCCTTGCCATACGCAAACGGCCCAGTCCACATCGGTCACCTTGCAGGTGTGTATGTACCAGCCGACATCTACGTACGCTACCTGCGTCTCAAAGGCGAGGATGTACTCTTCATCGGTGGTAGCGACGAGCACGGTGTACCCGTTACACAACGTGCCCGCAAGGAGGGAATCACTCCACAGGATGTAGTAGACCGTTACCACAACATCATCAAGGAGAGCTTCGAAGGTTTTGGCATTTCGTTTGACGTGTACAGCCGCACAACATCCGAGACCCATCACAAATTCGCATCGGAGTTCTTCCGCAAGCTATATGACGACGGCAAGCTCGTGGAGCAGACTTCAAAGCAGTTCTACGATGTAAAGAACGAGAAGTTCCTTACCGACCGCGATGTCGTGGGCGAGTGCCCCTACTGCCACAAACAGGCTTATGGCAACCAGTGCGAGGAGGGTTGCGGCCGCGCGCTTGAGCCGACAGAGCTCATCAACCCCCGCTCAAAGGAGACCGGCGAAGCGCCTATACTTAAAGAAACCAAAAACTGGTATCTGCCACTCAACGAATACCAGCAGTGGCTCAAGGAGTGGATTCTTGAGAACCACAAGGAGTGGCGTCCAAACGTATACGGGCAGTGCAAGAGCTGGCTCGATATGGATCTGCAGCCACGCGCCATGACACGCGACCTCGATTGGGGAATCCCTGTACCGGTAGAGGGAGCCGACGGCAAGGTACTCTATGTTTGGTTCGATGCACCTATCGGATATATCTCGAACACAAAGGAGTTGTGTGACAAGAACCCCGAAAAACATGGTACATGGGAACAGTGGTGGCAAAGCGAGGACACACGCCTTGTACATTTCATCGGTAAGGACAACATCGTGTTCCACTGCATCATCTTCCCGGTAATGATGAAGGCCCACGGCAAGTACGTGATGCCCGACAACGTACCAAGCAACGAGTTCCTCAACCTCGAGGACGACAAAATCTCAACATCACGCAACTGGGCTGTGTGGTTGAACGAGTATCTCGTTGATTTCCCCGGCAAGCAGGATGTCTTGCGCTACGTACTCACAGCCAATGCACCCGAGACAAAGGACAACAATTTCACATGGAAGGATTTCCAGGCACGCAACAACAACGAACTTGTTGCCGTTTACGGTAACTTCGTCAACCGCGCATTGGTACTCACCAAGAAATATTTTGAGGGCAAGGTTCCAGCCTGCGGAGAACTCACAGACTATGACAAGGCAATCATCGACGAATTCGTGAATGTAAAGGAAAGAGTGGAGAGCTTGCTCGACCAGTACAAGTTCCGCGAGGCACAGAAGGAGGCTATGGAGCTTGCACGCATAGGTAACCGCTACCTTGCCGAGACCGAGCCATGGAAACTTGCAAAGACTGACATGAGTCGCGTTGCAACAATCCTGAACCTCTCATTGCAGCTTGTAGCGAACCTCTCTATCGTATTCGAGCCATTCTTGCCATTCAGCAGCAAGAAGTTGCGCGAGATGCTCAACATCGACAATTTCGAGTGGACAAGCCTCGGCAGCACAACACTGCTCAGCGAAGGTCACGAACTTGGCGAGGTTGGCCTTCTCTTTGAGAAAATCGAGGACGAGACCATCCAGGCACAGCTTGACCGCCTGGAGCGCATCAAGAAGGAGAACGAGGCTGCCAACTACAAGGCAAACCCAATACGCCCAGAGTGTACATTCGACGATTTCATGAAACTCGACATGCGCGTGGGTACTGTACTCGAGTGTACAAAGGTTCCAAAGGCCGACAAGCTGCTGCAGTTCAAGATTGACGACGGCCTTGCAACACGCACAATCCTTTCGGGTGTTGCAAAGCACTTCAACCCAGAGGAACTCGTAGGAAAACAGGTTTGCTTCATCGCCAACCTGCCACCACGCACAATGCGCGGCATTGTGAGCGAGGGAATGATCTTGAGCGCCGAGGACAACGAGGGTAAGTTGTCACTGCTCACCGTTGCCCCAACAGCAAAACCCGGCAGCGAGATTAAGTAACATCAGATTTGTCATTCTGAGCAAAGCGAAGAATCCAACAGAGACCTTTTACCATGTTCTGGATGACAACAATACACACTGTAAAGATAAAGCAATGACAAAGGAGAGCAACGCACACAGTCTGAAACACACCGTCGCAAAGGGTATGCTTTGGGGCGGTGTCACCAACACCGTGTGCCAGTTGCTGAGCCTCCTATTCGGCATATATCTGGCGCGTATCCTTGGGCCCGACGATTACGGCCCCATTGGAATGCTTGCCATTTTCACAGCCATCGCAGGCTCCCTGCAGGACAGCGGTTTTGTGGCTGCAATAGCCAACCGCAAGACAGCGACACACGATGACTACAATGCCGTCTTCTGGTTCAACATCATCATTTCATTGCTGATGTATGCCGGTCTATACTTTTGTGCTCCGCTCATTGCCGATTTCTTCAATCAGCCTATCCTTGTAGACCTTTCGAGGTACAATTTCCTTGGATTCGTGGTTGCCGCATTCGGCATTGCCCCATCGGCCTATCTGTTCAGGGAACTGAAAGTAAAGCAGAAATCGATATCACTCATACTTGCGATATCAATATCGGGAATAACCGGTATCATTCTTGCTTTGAACGGATACTCTTATTGGGGTATAGCGACGCAGAGCATTGTGTACGTACTTGTCAGAGGCGTCGTATGCTGGTACTTCACTCCATGGCGCCCAAGTCTGAAAATAAACTTCGCGCCACTCAAATACCTTTTTGCATTCAGCTACAGACTACTCATAACCAACCTGTTCCAACGATTCAACTGGAACATATTCTCGTTTATACTTGGTAAATACTACCCACGCGACGTTGGCAACTATGTCAAGTCGGCCGAGTGGTTCAACATGGGCGGCGAGGTGGTAAACGGCATGGTCAATGCCGTTGCACAACCGGCACTTGCAAAGGTGGTCGATGACAACGAACGCCAACTGCGCGTGTTCCGCAAGATGCTGCGTTTTACGGCGTTTGTCGCATCTCCACTCATGCTTGGGCTTTCGTTGGTATCGAAGGAACTGATAGTTGTCGTCCTCACCGAAAAATGGATTGAGAGCGCACACATGCTGCAGGTACTGGCAATCTGGGGTGCTTTCATGCCCTTGCAGTCAATGTTCACAAACCTCCTTGTCAGCCGTGGCAAAGCAGGCATCTTCATGTGGTGCACCATAATACAGGGAGTGCTCACATTAGCATTACTGCTCCTGCTCCACCCATACGGAATAAGGAACATGATCATTGCATACTGCATATTCAATGCTATGTGGCTTTTCGTGTGGCATTATTTTGCCGAGAAGGAGATAAAAATAAAACTTAGGATGTTCCTGACCGACACCCTCCCCTATTTGCTATTGGCGACGGGTGTAATGTTGGCAACACACTACCTGACACTCAACATCAACAACATGTGCGCATTGCTCGTTACAAGAATTGCCGTTGCCGCATTGCTGTACATTGGAATAGCTTGGATGGTGCACTGTGAGGAACTTTATGAGATAACGAAATTCCTTTTCAAACGTAAAGCCGACAAGTGACATGAAAAAGATTCTGTATGACAACCAGATGTTCACCTTCCAACGTTTTGGAGGTGTAACAAGATACTTTGCCGACCTCATATACAATCTCCCGGCAGACGAATTCGTTGCAGATATTCCAATGAAATACTGCGAGAACCATTATGTCACCGAGACTTACGGTCACAAATACAGCGCAATCGGTTTCCCTAAGAACTACCGCATAAAGCGCCGCATATATGCGTTTGCCAATGACTATATATCCAGGAAAGCGGTAAAGGAGAACGACTACGACATATTCCACCCCACTTACTACGACACATATTTCCTAAAAGCCGTCAAGGAACGCCAAAAACAGTTCGTTCTTACAATCCACGACATGACATTCGAGCGTTACCCGCAGAATGTACTTATATATGACCGCACCATCCAGCACAAGAAACGCCTCATTGCCGAGGCCGACCACATAATAGCAGTGAGCGAGAACACCAAGCGCGACATTGTGGAGATATTGGGTACAGACCCGGCAAAAATCAGTGTCGTACATCACGGCTACAGGCCGATAGCCGAAGTTGCACCGCAGCTTTTTGACCGTTACGTGCTTTATGTCGGTGAGCGCAAGGGGTATAAGAATTTCCTTCCATGGCTGGCAGCAATATGTCCGCTCCTGCATCTTGACCCCAATCTTAAGATTGTGTGCACGGGTTCTCCTTTCACCAAGGCTGAATTGGAACAATTTGCACAATGGGGCATCGGCAACCGCATGGTACACATATCGGCCAACGACGCACAGATGGCATCACTCTACCGCCATGCACTATGTTTTGTATTCCCATCGCACTACGAGGGATTCGGCATACCCATTCTGGAGGCATTCCACAACAACTGCCCGGTGTGCCTGAGCGATGCGAGCTGTTTCCCCGAAGTTGCCGGCGATGCCGCAATATATTTCAATCCCAACGACGCACAGTCGATGCATGACACCTTAAAGGAGATACTTGCAAGCCAAGCCTTGCGCGAGGAACTGCAAAACAAAGGAGCGTTGCGCAGTAAGGAATATTCACTGGAGCGCATGGTTGAACAAACCTGCAATGTTTACCGTAAATTGTAGTATAGACCTATGAAACTGTCATTTTCCGAAATATCACGCATACTGCCCATCGCCAAACGTCGCACCGGTGAAAGTCTGACACGTTGGATACAACGGCTTTTCAACAGCGAAAAGCTTGTAAAGAACGTATTCGGCACCAAACACGAGCGCAGGGCTTTGCTCTGCTACCTACCCGAGGCATTCAAAGGCAAGGAACTGCCCCGACACCACTCGAACCTCACCGAATGCCACACCATTGCCGAGGCATTTGACAAGCTGGGCTACAACGTCGACTGCGCTTCACGTAACAAGGCGGGCATTGACTACAACCGTTACGATGTTGTTATGGGTATCAACTGCCCGGCCTATGCAGCATCATTCACAGCAGACAAGAATATTTCACCTGTCAGAATCTTCTATTCGGTAGGCGCACACACATTCTACAATCTCCGCACCACAGCCAAGCGAAACAAGGAGTTCTTCGACAGACACGGTTCTTGGCTGTTGACATCATATCACTACATCCCCGGTAACGGTATGAACTACTACATGTCGCACCTGAGCGATGCTGTCATTTCACTTGGCGACAGTTTCCTCATACAACAGATGACCAATGAGGGAGAGGCCACAGACAAAGTAAAGCAACTGCCGGCTTTCTATTTCAACGTGTGTTCACCCGGTGAAAAGAAGGATTTCTCAAAATGCCGCAACAATATCCTGTGGTTCGGCAGTTCGGGCATGATGCACAAAGGACTCGACATTGCCATAGACTTTGCCTTGGAACATCCGCAGTTCACACTGCACATATGCGGTGGTAGCCGTCATGAAAAGGGGTTCTGGAAATTCTATATGCCCCAAATAAAGGCCGCCGACAACATTGTCATACACGGATTCTTAGACATCAACTCCAATGAATTCGCCCAGGTACTTTCCGAGTGTGGCCTGTTACTGAACCCGTCACTAAGCGAAAGCGGTGCTGTAGCTGTACTCAACGTACTTGGCAACAGCGCGTTGCTGCCTGTATACAGCAAAGGAACAGGCCTTGACCTTGGGAACGAAGGCGTAGAGGTTGAAGATGTCACCTACGACAATTTCAAGAAAGCCTTGCTTGCCGTTGCCGCCATGCCAACAGAGGCCATTGAACAGAAGGCACTGGCTGCACATAAACTTGTGAAAGAGAAATACACCCTTGAGAATTATCGCGAGACAATGTACAGATACATTAAGGAAATAATAAAGGAATAAAACGATGAATATTAAAGATTTCAATTGGAAAAGCATTGTACCGCACGCTGTCGCTGTACTTATTTTCCTTGCACTCACATTGGTCTACTTCAGCCCCGTGCTCAAAGGGAAAGACATCAAACAGGACGATGCCATTGGCTCCATGGGATGGGGTAAAGATGCACGCGACTATCACGAAGAGAGCGGCGAATACAGCTATTGGTCCAACGCCATGTTCTCGGGCATGCCATGCAACTACACATTCTCACCACAACCCGACAATGTATTCAAGCCAATCGGCGAGGTTGTCACACTCAACGTATTTGGTGCATCATACAGACATATAGGTTGCATATTCCTCACCTTCATAGGCTGTTACATACTTTTGTTGGCACTCGGGTGTAAATCGTGGCTCAGCATTGCCGGCTCAATAGCATATACATTGGGGTCATACAATTTTATCATCATCGACGCCGGCCACATGAACAAGAGCCTTGTGATTGCAACAATGGCACCACTCATTGGCGGTATTATACTGTGCTACAGGCGCAAGCTGCTCGTCGGAGCGCTGGTAACGCTTATCTTTGCCGGACTGAACATCTACTGGAGCCACCAGCAGGTGAGCTACTATGTGTTGCTCACAGCACTCATAATGACCATTGTCTATTTTATATATGCCCTCCGCGAGAAATGGCTCAAGTACTATTGGAAAGCCACTGGGGTGCTTGCTGTTGTAGCACTTTTGTCGGCCGCACCGGCTGTGGGTATCCTGCTACCGACAAGCGACTATGCAAAATCGTCCATGCGTGGCGGTTCCGAGCTCAACACAAAGAACGGCGAGAAATCCACCGGACTCGATACCGACTACGCCTTTGCATGGAGCTATGGCAAAGCCGAAAGTTTCACCCTGCTTGTACCCAACCTCTACGGCTCATCATCGGCATACAATGTAGGTACAGACAGTGAACTTTACAAAGCCTATAGGGATTTCATGATTGACAGCTATGCCGACATGGTTCTTGAGCAGAACCCCGGCGCAAGCAAGAGCGAAGCGGTACGTTACATAAAGAACAACCGTCAGATAATGAAGGAAATCAACTCCGACGCTGCAAACTTTGTAGGCTACGCCCCAACATATTGGGGTGAACAGCCGGGAACATCGGGTCCTGTATATGCCGGAGCAATAATCTGCTTCCTTTTTGTACTTGGCTTGATTATTGTACACGGTGCCGAAAAATGGTGGCTACTTGGCGCAACAGTTTTCTCACTCATCCTTGCGTGGGGAAGTAATCTCTCGGGAATAAACAATTTCCTCTTCGAGTACATGCCGTTCTACAACAAGTTCCGCGCACCGTCTATGGCATTGGTTGTGACAACACTGACAATGTCTACACTTGCCATACTGGCGGTAAAGCAATTCATGGAGAGTGCTAAAGAGAACGAAAAGATACAGAATGCCATGTATATTGCAATGGGCGTTGTGGGAGGCATAACATTGCTGTTTGCTGTGGTACCCGATGCGTTCTTCGACTTTACATCCAATGCCGACGTCCGTTATGCACAGGTACCGGAACTGCTTGATGCGCTTGTAATGCAACGAAGAAGCATGCTCGTTAGCGACGCTTGGCGCTCATTCGCGTTCATCGCAGCAACAGCAGCGCTCATGTGGGCATATACAAAGTACAACATGAAGCAACAGCTGTTCATTGCCGCATTGGGAGTGCTGTTGCTTGTAGACATGTGGCCAGTATGCAAACGTTTTGTAAACAATGACAAGTTCATGCCCAAGAAGGAGACTACAGCAATACGCGAAACCGCCGCCGACCGCGAGGTGAAGATGCTCGCCGGCAACGACCCGCACTATCGCGTCTTCAACCTCACCGACCACAATGGTCCTTTCAACGAGGCATTCACATCATACAAGCACAAATCTATCGGCGGTTACAGCCCCGCAAAGCTGGCCCGTTACCAGGATATCATCGAAAGATACCTAAGCAAGCTCAACCTTAATGTAATCTCAATGCTCAACACCCGCTTCTTCATCACCCCCGACGGTGTTCAGGAGAACTATGACGTATTCGGCAACTGTTGGTTTGTCAACAACATAGAGTGGGTGAACAGCGCCAACGAAGAGATTGCCGCCATTGAAAACGTTGACAAGCACACTGCATATATCGACAACATGTGGAAGAAGGATGTTGAAAATCCGGAACTGTACAACAACGGCGCTGCAGGAATCATCAGATTGACCGAATACCGAAACCCCGGCAACATCATCTACGTGAGCAGCAGCCCAGAGCCCAAGATGGCAATATTCTCCGAGGTATATTACAAGACCTGGAAAGCATACATCGACGGCAAGGAGGTTACCCCCATACGCGCAAACTACATACTGCGCGCATTACCCATCCCCGCAGGTGAACACACAATAGAGTTCAAATGCGTCGATGAGCTTATGATAAAGAGCCACCAGTGGTCGACCTACATGTCAATTCTTGTAGGCATCGTCATTCTTGGACTTGCCGGATTCGGCATATACCGCAAGGTGAAAAAAGAGGATTGATTTATGAAGAGGGAACCCAAATTCTCAATAATAACTATAACCTACAATGCAGCAACGACAATTGAGCCAACGCTGCAGAGCGTGTTGTCACAGACATACACTAACTATGAGTACCTGCTCATTGACGGTGGCTCAAAGGACGACACTGTAGCCAAAGCCAAGGCAAGCGGCATTGAATTCGCACACATTGTGAGCGAACCCGACAATGGGCTATACGACGCCATGAACAAGGGAATAGCCCTTGCCACTGGTGACTACCTATGTTTCCTGAATGCCGGCGATGCCTTCTATGCCCCCGACACCCTGCAGACTATTGCCAACACAGCAATGGCCGAGGAGACGCTCCCCGACGTACTGTATGGCGAGACAGCTGAAATTGACGATGAACGCAATTTCGTGCGTATGCGCCGTCTGCAGGCACCAAAGGAGCTCACATGGCGCAGCTTCAAAAACGGAATGATGGTGTGCCATCAGGCATTCTATGCCAAACGCGAGATAGCCCCGAAGTACGATTTGAAGTACCGCCTGTCGGCCGATGTAGATTGGTGCATCAAAGTGATGAAGCAATCAAAAAAACTTGTTAATGTAAATGCTACTGTCATCAATTATTTACAGAATGGGTTATCTTTGCAACATCACCGTGCCTCGTTGAAGGAACGTTTCTGGATCATGAGCAAGCACTATGGCTTTTTGCCCACCCTGGGACGCCATCTGTGGTTCGTTATCCGCGCAGTGATAAAGAGATAGAACAAACAATAAAACTTATACAACTATGTTTTCAAAAGAGACTTATATTGCACGCCGTCAGGCGTTGAAGGAGAAGGTCGGCAGCGGCTTGCTGTTGTTCCTCGGTAACAACTTCACCGGAATGAACTATGCCGACAATGCATACCATTTCCGACAGGATTCAAGTTTCCTATACTATTTTGCATCGGACTACGAAGGCCTTGCAGCAATCATCGACATTGACAACGACAAGGAGATAATCTTTGGCGACGAGCTTACCATCGATGCCATTGTATGGACCGGTGTACAGCCAACCATCAAAGAGAAATGTGAGCGCGTGGGCATCAAACTCACACAACCTATGGCTAACCTTGCCACATACCTGAAGAATGCACAGGCAAAGGGACAGGAGATCCACTTCCTGCCACCCTACCGCGGTGAGCACCAAGTGTGGTTGCTGGAGTTGCTTGGCATCAACCCCGCCGAGCAGGCAGCCAAGGCATCGTCGAAGTTTGTAAAGGCCATCATCTCACAGCGCAACTACAAGAGCGAAGAGGAGATTGCACAGATTGAAGAGGCTGTCAACGTATCGGTAGACATGCACTGCGCAGCAATGCGTGCTGTTCGCCTGGGCACTACCGAAGCTGAGATTGTCGCAGTTGTCCAGGCTGAGGCACAGAAGCACAACTTCGGTCTTTCGTTCCCAATCATTGCAACCATCAACGGCCAGACCCTGCACAACCACGCATACGGCACAACCCCATTGAAAGATGGACAGATGCTGTTGCTCGACAGTGGTTGCGAGAATGCAATGCACTATGCCGGTGACCTCACCACTACCATGCCTGTAGGCACACACTTTACCGAGCAGCAGCGCACCGTGTGCAACATCCTGCGCCGCGCCCACCTCACCGCAACAGAAAACCTACGCCCCGGTATCGAATACCGCGAGGTACACAAGCTTGTACTCACTGAAATTGCCAAGGGCATGATTGACCTTGGACTCATGAAGGGCGACCCTGTCGAGGCTTCAGTAGCCGGTGCAACCTGTATGTTCCTGCCACATGGCCTTGGCCACATGATGGGACTCGATGTCCATGACATGGAGAATCTTGGCGAGGTTCACGTAGGTTACGAGGAAGGCCGCACAAAGAGCCCTCTCTTTGGTTGGAAGTCACTGCGCCTTGCAAAGGCTCTGGAACCGGGATTCGTGTTCACCGTTGAGCCGGGAATCTACTTTATCCCCGACCTCATTGACAAATGGCGTGCCGAGAAGCAGTTCACCGATTTCATCTGCTACGATAAGCTCGAGAGTTGGAAGACATTCGGTGGTATGCGTGGCGAGGAGGATTGGCTCATACTTGGCGACGGTGCCCGCCGCCTTGGTAAATACAAGCCAATGTCACCCGAGGAGATTGAAGCTGAACGCAACAAGTGATACAAATGAAGGGGGTAGCCAAACGGTTACCCCCTTCGTGTATTCAATAAAAGAATATCAACATATTCTGTTCATTCTTTCCTTCATCACCTTCTCGGCTCCAAGGATGATATCCTCGACAATGGCTACTGCGGGTTCAACCTGCTTTATCAGGCCCGCGCATTCACCTGCCATATAACTGCCATCTTCATCACCCTCCTTCACGGCCTTGCGAAGAGCTCCGCCACCGAATGCCAATATCTCCTCCGGGGTTATATTAGGATCAGTCTCCATCTTTGCAAAGTTTCTTGAGAACGGAGTCTTCAAAGAGCGTACCGGGTGACCGTGTGTCTTGCCGGTAACAATTGTCGAGATATCGGTAGCACTTACCAGTTTTTCCTTGTAGTTCTCATGCGCAGTACACTCTGTTGCAGTGATGAAGCGTGTACCCACCTGCACTGCATCGGCACCAAGCATAAATGCAGCGGCAGCGCCTCGGCCATCGCATATACCACCGGCCGCAATGACCGGAATATCAACGGCATCCACAATCTGTGGAATGAGCGGCATGGTATGCAGTTCACCCACGTGACCACCCGACTCGGCACCCTCGGCAACAACGGCATCAACACCTGCGGCCTGCATCTTCACCGCATGGGCAACACATGCAATTACAGGAATTACCTTAATACCATTTTCCTTCCACATGGGCAGATATTTTGCAGGAGAGCCGGCACCAGTTGTAACAACCTTGACCCCCTCCTCAACAATCATGGCAGCAATCTCCGCAGCATTGGGAGCCTGCAACATGATATTCACGCCAAAAGGCTTGTCGGTCAGAGCCTTACACTTACGTATCTCATCACGCACAGCCTCTGTTCCCGAGTTGATAGCCGAAATCAATCCCAAGCCACCTGCATTTGATACAGCAGCGGCAAGTTCTGCATCGGCAACCCAAGCCATACCACCCTGAAAAATAGGATACTTGATTCCCAATAATTCACATATTCTACTCTTAATCATAATATTTATTATTTAGTGTTACAATCAAACCATACTACACATGAACAGTTGTGCCACAAATGTACACCATTTAAGCCACGCCCTAATCCGGCTTAACATAGTTTAACAAAATGTTGTATATCAGTCACCGATACCTTCAAGATGACGGAAACGGTTCACAAACTTTTTGAGGCGTTTCTTTGTAGTGATGTCTGGCATGGTACCAGCGTTACGTTTCCTGTGACGAAGCGTCATACATACCTTGGCGCCAAACGCCATAACAAGAACTCCAATCATTACAATCCATACAGTCATAATCAAAGGCTTTAAAGTGTCTGCAATGTAGTCAAAAGTTTTAATAACACAACGGCACCGGGCATAAAAAAGTGTCAGGCAGGGAAAAAATCATAAAAGAGATGTTTAATTTCAAAAAAAAGTTTATTTTTGTCTTTTGTTAAAATGCGTAATTGGACGAATTTTAAACTATTTACTAATTATATTATTTTAAATCAATTCATTATGTGGTTATCTAAATCTTCAGTGGGAAGAAAGGTAGTAATGAGTGTATCGGGTGTTGCCCTTGTACTCTTCCTTCTTTTCCACATGGCAATGAACCTGGTTGCTATCATCAGCACCGAGGGTTACAACTTGATTTGTGAGTTTTTGGGAGCTAACTGGTATGCATTGGTAGGAACTGCAGGTCTTGCATTCCTTGTTCTTGTGCACTTTGTGTATGCTTTCATCCTTACAATCCAGAACAGAAAGGCTCGCGGTTCACAGCGCTACGCTGTTGCCGAAAGACCAAAGGGCGTATCTTGGGCATCGCAGAACATGCTTGTTCTCGGTATCATCGTAGTTCTTGGTTTGGGCTTACACCTCTTCAATTTCTGGGCAAACATGCAGTTGCCCGAGGTACTTCACAAGTTGGGTATGCACGTAGAACCAGCTACAATGGCTAGCGTGGCCGATGGTTCAGGCTACATTGTCAAGACATTCACATGTCCTGTATATGCAGCTCTTTATGTTGTTTGGTTGGCAGCTTTGTGGTTCCACCTCACACACGGTTTCTGGAGTGCAATGCAGACACTTGGCTGGAACAACAAGGTCTGGTTCTGCCGTTGGAAGGCTATCGGTTGCGTAATCGTTACTTTGATTATCCTCGGCTTCCTTGCAGTTGTTGTTGCCGGTTTCTTTGGTCTTGGCGCTTTGGGTACAATTGAGTGCGCTGCAACTTGCTGCTAATTACTAATCAGTGTAAAATCTAAAACATATATATTATGGCTAAAATCAGTTCAATAAAAGTGGATTCTAAAATCCCCGAAGGCCCATTGGCTGAAAAATGGACTAACTACAAGGCACACCAGAAATTGGTTAACCCAGCCAACAAGCGTAAGTTGGATATCATTGTTGTAGGTACAGGTCTTGCCGGTGCATCAGCTGCCGCTTCACTTGGTGCCATGGGTTTTAACGTGCTCAACTTCTGTATTCAGGATTCACCACGCCGCGCTCACTCAATTGCTGCACAGGGTGGTATCAATGCTGCAAAGAACTATCAGAACGATGGTGACTCTGTTTACCGTCTTTTCTACGATACAATCAAGGGTGGTGACTACCGTGCACGCGAGGCTAACGTTCACCGTTTGGCTGAGGTGTCAGGTGCTATCATCGACCAGTGCGTAGCACAGTGTGTTCCTTTCGCACGTGAGTACGGCGGTCTTTTGGCTAACCGTTCATTCGTTGGTGCTCAGGTATCGCGTACATTCTATGCCCGCGGTCAGACCGGTCAGCAGCTTCTTCTCGGTGCTTACTCTGCACTCAACTACCAGGTAAACCAGGGTACTGTAAAGGTATTCACACGTTACGAGATGCTTGACCTCGTTGTTATCGACGGTCGTGCACGCGGTATTATCGCGCGTAACCTTGTAACAGGTAAGGTAGAGCGTTTTGCTGCTCACGCTGTGGTTATCGCTACCGGTGGTTATGGTAACGCATACTTGCTTTCTACAAATGCTATGTGTAGCAACGGTTCTGCAGCATTGCAGTGCTACCGTAAGGGTGCTTACTTCGCTAACCCATGTTATGCACAGATTCACCCTACATGTATCCCTGTTCACGGTGACA
>JAZREN010000047.1:0-3891 GCA_045660825.1 Bacteroidaceae bacterium | reverse complement strand
GTTAGAGACTCGTCCATAGGTTCAAAGCTGTAAACCTTCTCCACCGGTACATAACCGCCGATAGCCAAAGGCTCGTCATCCGTGTATGTTGTCTGGTAATAGTCGAAATACATGAAGCTTGTTGGTGACATGATGCAGTCGTGTCCTTGCTTTGCTGCCTCAATGCCGCCCTCAATACCGCGCCATGAGTGAACGGTTGCGTTTGGTGCAAGACCACCCTCAAGTATTTCGTCCCAGCCTATAATCTGTCGTCCCTTGCTGTTAAGGTACTTCTCGGCATGGTTTATGACGAAACTCTGCAAGTACATCTCGGCACTGTGCTTCTCGTCGTCCTTTAGGCCAAGCGCCTTTATGCGTGCCTGGCATTTGGGGCATTGCTCCCACTGTGTCTTGGGGCACTCATCGCCACCAACATGGATATATTCCGATGGGAACACCTCTATAACCTCGTCGAGCACGTCCTCAATGAATTTCAATGTGGCATCGTTGCCGGCGCAAAGCACGTTGTCCGACACTCCCCACATCTTCCAAACCTCATATGGGCCGCCTGTGCAACCATACTCGGGGTATGCGGCAAGTGCGGCCTGCATGTGACCTGGGAGGTCAATCTCGGGGATGACGGTGATGTGGCGCTCTGCTGCGTAGGCAACAATCTCGCGGCAATCGTCCTGTGTGTAGAAGAATGGACCGTAGTGCTGTCCGTCATACTCGCCGCTGTTGCGACCAATCACAGTCTCGTCGCGCTCGGCTGCAACGGTGGTGAGCTTGGGGTATTTCTTTATCTCTATGCGCCAACCCTGGTCATCGGTGAGGTGCCAGTGGAAACGGTTCATGTTGTGCATCGCAAGCATGTCGATGAAACGTTTGATGGAGTCCTTTGTAAAGTAGTGACGCGAAACGTCGAGGTGGGCACCACGATAGGCAAAGCGTGGATAGTCGTTGATTGTCACTGCAGGCAACTCAACCTTCTTGCATGCTGCAGTGGGCAGGGATTTGCGCAGTGTCTGCATGCCATAGAATACTCCGGCTGCTGTTGGCGCAGCAATCTCGACATTCTCTTTTGTGACGGACATGCGATAACCTTCGTTGTTCTCGCAGACGTTGTCAATTACAAGGTTTATGGCGTTGTTTGCGATGATCTCGCTCTCTGCAACCGCAAGCTCAAGGCCTGTGCTTTCCTTGATGTAAGCAGTAAGCAGCTCGGCATTGCGTTTCATGGCCTCATCGCCGCTGTAGGCGATTACCGTGTTTGCGCGCAGTTCGAAACCGTCGCCTTGTACCATGCTTATTTCCTGTGGCAACGGCACTACGTTGTAGTTCGCTGTTGTGTCCACAGATGTACCCTTGTTGCATGCCGTGAATAGACAGCAGGCGGCAAACAGTGATATGACAGTTCTTTTCATATATATGATTTTAATTATGTTTTTACAAACTTATACATTTTTGTGGGAAAATTAAAGCAGTTTCCTTTTTAATTCCGTATCTTCGCGCAAATTAATTGAAAACTATATTACTATGAAAAGAGACAGACACATTTTTCAACTTATAGAGACTGAATATCGCCGTCAGCTCAAGGGCATTGAACTCATTGCATCCGAGAACTTCGTGAGCAATGAGGTAATGCAGGCTATGGGTTCGGTGCTTACAAACAAATATGCCGAGGGCTATCCCGGCAAACGCTACTATGGCGGTTGTCAGGTTGTAGATATTGTTGAGGAGATTGCACGCGAGCGCCTCAAGGAACTCTACGATGCCGAGTGGGTGAATGTTCAGCCACACAGTGGTGCCCAGGCTAATGCTGCTGTGTTCCTTGCTGTGCTCAATCCCGGCGACAAGTTCATGGGCTTGAACCTTGCTCATGGTGGTCACCTCTCTCATGGTTCGGCAGTGAATACCTCGGGTCTTATTTATACCCCAGTGGAGTATAATCTCAACCCAGAGACTGGTCGTGTAGACTATGACCAGATGGAGGAGACCGCATTGCACGAGAAACCGAAGATGATTATCGGTGGCGGTTCGGCCTACTCACGTGAGTGGGACTACAAGCGCATGCGCGAGATTGCCGACAAGGTAGGTGCAATACTCATGGTCGACATGGCGCACCCCGCGGGCCTCATCGCAGCCGGCTTGCTCGATAATCCCGTAAAATATGCCCACATCGTAACCTCTACAACCCACAAGACTCTGCGTGGCCCACGTGGTGGTGTAATCATCCTTGGCAAGGACTTCCCCAACCCATGGGGCAAGACAACGCCAAAGGGCGAGGTAAAGATGATGTCGCAGCTGCTCGACTCGGCTGTGTTCCCCGGTATCCAGGGCGGTCCGTTGGAGCACGTTATTGCAGCCAAGGCCGTTGCATTCGGCGAGGCGTTGCAGCCCGAGTTCAAGGAGTACCAGGCACAGGTGAAACTCAACGCCGCTGTTCTGGCGCAGGAACTCATGGACCGTGGCTTCGGTATTGTTTCGGGCGGAACAGACAACCACTCAATGCTTGTCGACCTGCGTGGCAAGTACCCCGACCTGACAGGTAAATTGGCTGAGAAGGCGCTTGTCGCTGCCGACATCACTGCCAACAAGAACATGGTACCATTTGACACACGTAGCGCTTTCCAGACATCGGGTATACGTCTTGGTACACCAGCCATCACAACACGTGGCGTTAAGGAGGATATGATGCCGTTCATTGCCGAGATGATAGAGACCGTTCTCAGTGCCCCCGAGGATGAGAAGGTAATTGCAGCCGTGCGTGCAAAGGTCAATGAGACAATGGAGGAGTTCCCGTTGTTCGCATACTAAAAAACTGATTTTGTATTAGGCTACTTGCTGTTATGGCGGTTGAGAGCCAACTTTACGCACTATAATATAATTGTTGGTCATTTATCTCATTAAATAAAGATTTCTTGTTATATTTGCAAGTGAATAAGCTTGTAATTGGCAGAAACAAGCTAATGGGCTTGCAATAATAGAAAACAAGTAATATCACTTGTAAAAAGGAAAAGAATATGTACGCAACAATATCAGCCGATGTGGTATCATCAACTTCTCTCTCAAAAGATGCTATGATTGAGCTCAATGAGAGGCTGAAGAAATGTCTGATCACTTTAGAATTACGTTACCAGGGATTTTGGGGACGTATTGTTAAAGGTGACTCTATAGAGTGTGTTATGGACTGTCCCGAGGATGCTTTTGAAGCGGCACTCATATTAAAGACTCTGGTCAAATCATTTGAACCAAGTGATGTTAATGATTCGAAAAGATTTAACAGATATGGGCTTCGAATGGCTATCGGCATTGGTGAAATGAAGACCATTGACCGTAATTTAGACATGATGGATGGCGATGCCATTTATCGTTCTGGGCGTGCATTGGGTAAACTAAAAGGAAGAGCCAAGTATTCAATTGCAATTTCTATGGTGAATGAAGAATATGAACAATCATTGCAGGTGATACTAACCCTAGTTAATCAATTGTTGAATAACGCAACGGCACGTAAATGCGAAACTCTATGTGAAAGAATACTTGCCTCTGATAGCAGTAAGACTGCTGAGAAAATGGGGATATCCGTTTCTGGAGTCAATCAAACATTGAAGGATATTGGCTGGAGTGCAATAGAACAAGCAATTATTTATTACCGGAAAATAGTAAGACAACTATGATACACTATTTGATCTTCAATCTTATCATAGCCCATATCTTGGGAGATTTCTATTTGCAGACCAAGAAATCATGTGACAACAAATTCCTTTATTCTGTTCAAGGTAAAAGTTTGTGGCTGCATTCTTTGATTATAGGTATTCTGTCGTGGATTGCCATATGGGATTTCCGCGGATGGTGGCTTGCCCTTGGTATAATGGTAATACACTTTTTGACAGATTGGTTAAAGTCTTATGT
>JAZREN010000046.1:0-70206 GCA_045660825.1 Bacteroidaceae bacterium | reverse complement strand
GTGTGCGCAATGCTTTTGAGCAGCGCGGAGTGCCCATGTGGGTGCCGTCGGTTACGAATATGCAGTTCCCGGCATTGACAAAGGCCCAGCAGCAGACGCTGGCCGAAAAATATCTTTTCGAGGTGTGGGGGAAATTTGACGACGAACGCGACGTGGTTCGTTTCTGTACAAGCTGGGCTACGTGCGACGAAGCGGTGGACGCATTGTGTAACGATATTATGTCTCTGTAATTATGGAATCGGAAAAAATAAAAAAGGTATTGGCTTTTCTCGACGAGAGAGGCTTCGTCTATGATTGGTACGAGCACCCCGAGGCGCCCACCATTGCTATTGCCAAGGCCCACTGGCGTCAGGATGGCTCGAAACACTGCAAGAATCTCTTCTTCAGGAATCACAAGGGCAACCGCCACTATCTTGTGGTGCTCGATTGCGAGCGTGACCTTGACATACACGATCTTGAAAAACGCCTTCATCAGGGCAAACTTTCTTTTGCATCGCCACAGCGCATGGAAAAGTATCTTGGCTTGCAGCCGGGCTCGGTATCTCCTTTTGGTCTGATAAACGACACTGAGAACCACGTGCACCTGTTCATGGACAAGAACCTGAAGGAAGAGAAGTCATTGAGTTTTCACCCCAACGACAACCATGCAACGGTGGTCATTGAGGTGGATGAATTCATGCGTTACCTTAATGCAGTAGGTAATAGTTTTGAGTTTATTGAATTGTATGACAAATGATTATAATAAAAGGTCAACCCCGACGGAGTTGACCTTTTATGTTGTATGTATATCTTAATTACATGTGAACGTCACGCAACAGGTCGTTCACGGTCTTCACTGGGTTGAATGTAATGAGCGGAACCTCGACAAAGATTGTGTTCCAGTCGCTCATTGCGCCATTCCACAAACCCGGGAGCTCCATAGCCTTGAGCTCGCGTCCATTCTTTGACTTGTGTGAGATGAAGCCTGTATCCTGATCAACATACTTTGGAAGGTCGAACTTCTCGCCCTTGTAGTTCTTCACGGCGCATACAAGGTCAACGGGGTTGAAGTGTGTGCCGTTCTCGAACATTGCCTTAGCCTCGGCGTTGTTCATGTCAATCTGTGAACTCTCAAGAATTTGCAATGAAACTGTACCGTCAGGGTTATATGCAAGGAATGGACCACCACCGGGCTCGCCAATGTTCCTTACCATACCGCACACGCGCATTGGACGGTTGAACTTCTTGCGCAGATATAGCACAAGGTCGCAATCCTCCATGTGCTTGATTTCGGCATTGCGGCACTGGAGCTCCTGCTGCAGGAAGCGTATCATCTCCTCAACCTGCTCGTTAGTGTATTTGCCGCTGTCAATGAGCTGCAGATACTCGAATACCTTCTTCTGCTTGTTCACGAGTATGCCGGCAAGAACCTTCTTGTATGTAACGGTCTCTGGTTTCAGACGATCGGGAACAACGTTGTCGATGTTCTTGATGAAGATTACATCGGCATCAATGTCGTTGAGGTTCTCAATGAGGGCACCGTGTCCGCCCGGACGGAACAGCAATGTGCCATTTTCGCGGAAAGGTGTGTTGTCGGCATTGGCCGCAATTGTATCGGTACTCTGTTTCTGCTCCGAGAACGAGATCTCATATTTCACATTGAAGAGACCCTCATAGTATGCCTTACGCTCGGCAACGAGCTCCTCGAAAAGAGCCTTATGGTTTGGCGAAACTGTGAAATGAAGTTTTACAACACCGTTTGTGGCTGCATAGAGTGCACCTTCAACGAAATGTTCCTCGGCCGATGTACGTGCATACTCCTCATAGGTGTGGAACTTTAGGAGGCCTTTTGGCAATGAGCCGTAGTTGAGTCCTGTAAAGTCGAGTAGGTTAAACACAACACCCTTATAGTTCCCATTTTCAATCAACTCCTTGATTGAGAGCTTGTTGTTTTTAACGCACATTGCATCAAGGTCGGCATAGAATGCGAACTTCTCGATGTTTTCAAAGAACTTTTTCTCAAAATCATTTGTCGGCACGTCATAGTCGGCGCTCAGGAATGAGAACAGGTCCTTGAACATGCGGCTTGCGGCGCCCGATGCAGGAACGAATTTAAGGATGGCATTGTCGCCGGCGCAGTAGTTGTCCCACTCTTTCAGGTACTCTTCAATCTCCTGTTCTGTCGGTGCCAGCACTCCCCTCTCGGTTGTGGCAGCTCCTTCAAGTTTCAGGAATGGGAAACCTGTCTTGAATCTTCTCAACTGTTCGGCAACCACTTCGGCCGAAATACCTTTCTTGCTCAAATGCAATTCGTCTGATTTGCTAATCATAGTATGGAAGTTTAAAAGTTTTTCTGTTAGCGAAAATAGGAATAATTTCTATAAATGACAAAAAAATGCTGATATTTAAAATAGAAAAGCTAAATTCGCACTTTGAAAGGAGAGAAAATGATTATGAGCGAGCTTTTGATACACACCGATGATGAGAAGAGAGTAATCCTTGAACTTACCGAGGTTCTTGTAAAGAACATTGAGGGCGGAGTCGAGTCCGCTGCATACAGATATATCCACGAGAGAATATTGAGTGCCATTGCCGAAGGCAAGATTACACGTGATGCGCTTGGGTTCAGCCCCGTGGTGAGCGACATGCAGACGGCTGTGCTTGTGGGGCACGAAATCGGTTTCCAGGATGAAATCATCACCAGTATCTTGTTGAACCGTTGTGTGAATGCCGGCACGGCAAGCATTGAGGAGATAAACGGAATTTATGGCGAGAGTGTCACAAAGATTCTTACCAATCTCATGCAGATAAACTCGCTCTATGCAAAAAGCCCCACCATCGAGTCCGAGAATTTCAGGAATCTGTTGCTCTCGTTCACAAACGACATGCGTGTGATTCTGATAATGATTGCCAGCCGTCTTGTGATGCTGCGCGGGCTTTTCGACTCGGACAACGACGAGGCACGCCGCCTTGTAGCCAATGAGGCGTCAAAGCTATATATTCCGCTTGCGCACAAGCTTGGTTTCTACAAACTGAAATCGGAAATGGAAGACCTTGCGCTGCGATATACCGAAACGGAGATTTATGCCGAACTGAGCCGCAAACTCGAGGAGACGGCGGCGTCGCGTGAGGACTACATCGCATCGTTCATCAAGCCTATTGAAAAGCAGTTGAAGATGCAACCGCACATCAAGTTCCGCATCAAGGGACGCACAAAGTCCATCAACTCCATTTGGCAGAAGATGAAGAAGCAACAATGTTCCTTCGAACAGATATATGACCTCTTTGCCATCAGAATAATTATTGACAGCAAGCCGCAGAACGAAAAGAGCGAGTGTTGGCAGGTTTATTCCATTGTGGCTGATATGTACACGCCAAACCCTCACCGCTTGCGCGACTGGCTCTCTGTGCCCAAGAGCAACGGTTACGAGTCGTTGCACACTACTGTGATGGGTCCCGAGGGACGCTGGGTTGAGGTGCAGATACGTACAGAGCGAATGGATGAGGTTGCAGAGCATGGTTTGGCAGCACACTGGCGCTACAAGGGTGTGCAGAGCGAGAAAGGACTCGACAACCTGCTTGCATCAATCCGTGATACCCTTGAGAATATTAGCGATGAGGGTGCTGTAGAGAGTAAGTTCAAGATGGAACTCTACAAGGACGAGATATTCATCTTCACCCCAAAGGGTGACCTTTACCGTCTTGCCAAAGGTGCAACAATTCTCGACTTTGCCTTTTCAATACACACCGGTTTGGGTTGCCGATGCACTGGAGCGCTTGTCAACGGACGTAATGTGCCGCTGCGCCACACCCTTAACAATGGCGACCAGGTTGAAATCATTACCTCCAATAGCCAGACGCCCAAACTTGCATGGCTAAACATTGTGCAGACCGGCCGTGCACGTGCTAAGATACGCCAGGCATTGAAGGAGATACGTGCAAAACAGGCCGATATGGGGCGCGAGACCATTGTTCGAAAGCTCAAGAATCACAAGATTGAGTTCGATGAGTCTATAATGGACCATCTGATACGCAAGATGGGCTTCAAGCGCCTGACAGATTTCTACCAGAACGTGTCGGACGGAGTGATTGATATTGCCGATGTAATCAAACGATATCAAGCGCTGCTCAACCCCGAGAGCGAGAATACCGAAGTGCAGCGCAGTGCGGGCGATTTTACCTTCACAGGAAATGAACAACATGGTAACGGTGATGTGCTCATTATTGAGCGCAATCTCAAAGGAGTTGACTACAAACTTGCCAAATGCTGTTCGCCTATCTTTGGCGATGATGTCTTCGGCTTTGTGACAATCAATGGCGGAATATCCATTCACCGCAAGGATTGCGCCAACGCCCGACAGTTGCAGGAGCGTTTCCCATACCGTGTCATTGAGGCACGTTGGAGCGAGATTGAGAACTCAAATGCGCTATTCCCCGTTACATTGCGCATTGTGGGGAATGATAACATCGGTGTTGTGACCAACATTACGTCAGTCATTTCACAGGAGAAGGATGTGATGATGCGCGGTATCAACATCGAGTCGCACGACACTCTCTTCTCCGGAACCTTGTCACTGCTTGTTGGCGGCAACACCAAGCTCAACAAACTCATTGCCAAGATTGAGGGCGTGAAGGGAGTGAAACAGGTGAAACGTGGTTAAAAAAGCATAAAAACTGAACTGGAATATTGATTTACACTACTTTTGTAAAAAACAAAGACACAACAGAATGAAAAAGACACTATTGTTTATATTTTGCGCACTGTTCTCATTCGTAGCAAAAGCCGATGACCCAAAACGTGCCGACATAAAATTCGAAAACACTGTCATTGACTTGGGAAAGTTCGGTCGCGAAACACCAATACGCAAATGCGCCTTTGTGTTCACCAACACCGGTGATGCCGACTTGTACATACATCAGATATTCACCAGTTGCCGCTGTACCGGCAAGGAGTACCCTACTCATGCCATCAAACCGGGTGCACAGGATTCAATCATTGTAATCTTCAATGGAGAGAAAAGTGCTCCACGCAAGTTCAGGACAAGCATCACTGTGCACAGCAATGCCAAGACCGAGATGACAAAGGTGTACATCAAGGGCGAGATGCTGCCTGCAAAGGTTGAGGAACTTGAGGTAATTGAGGTTGAGGAATAATTTACCTGCGGCTATGGGCGACTACGAGGACGAGAATGACGAGGTTTATGACCGTTACATGATTACCGGTGAGGGCGCTGAATTTTTCGGAGAGACGCCACAGGATACCGGTGACACCGAAAGATGTAATCGCCCGCAAAGTTTTGAAGAGTATCTTGATGACTTGAATGTTTCGCTGGATAAAGAGATAATGGAACTGGAGCGTATGCTCAAAGCACAAAAACATAACACTGCCAAGAAATGAATCTTAGGCAGTGTTTTTTATCTTATTCAAACATATTCATGAGTCTGCGTTTGACAGCGTCTGTATCGACCAGGATATTGATAAACTTCGTTGCTGCGGTCTTCTGGTAGGCGTCCTTCAATCTCAGCAGTGATGCTTCCATGATGTTACCGGGTTCGTCGAGCGGTACGGCCTTGAAGCGTGTCTTGCCGAATACAGCCGATGTCGAGAGAATTGTGGCATAATGTCCTGTCGCAACCATCTGTAGCAATATGTTTGTTTCATTAAGCTCGAGGCTCGAATGGAGTTCAATACCCTCTTTTTCGGTCAAGCGGTCGAGCATTGTGCGTGCCTGCAGGCCTTTTGAAGGGAGCAGGAGTGTCTTCCCCACAAGCTCCTGTAACTTGATATCCTTGCGCGTGGCAAGCGGATGCTCCTTTGAGACAACAAGTGCAAGTGTGTTCTCAAAAAGCGGCATTGCATCAATATCATTCGCTTCGCATAAAGGTTTGTAGGACAACACAAAATCAACCTTTCGTTCGCGCAAGAGCTCAAGTAGTTCGTCAACGGTCTTGTATATGATTTCGAGCTTTATGCCTGGGAATTCCTTGAGGAAACAGATTACGCCCTCGGTGAGCACCGTACTGAGACTGTATGTGACACCGATTTTCAATGTACCGGTCTTTACATGCTGCAGGTCATAGAGGCGCTGCACGCCGTCCTCAGCGTCCTGTATTGTCTTGCGCGCAAAGGGCAGGAACTCCTCACCGGCCTCGGTGAGAGAAATGTGACGGCTGTTGCGCAGAAAAAGTTCGAACCCAAGTTCGTACTCAAGCTGTTTTATCTGCTGCGAAAGCGTGCTTTGTGTTATGTAAAGATGCTTGGCTGCAACCGAGAAATTGAGGTATTCGGCGCTCTTTACAAAGTATTTCAGTTGTCGCAATTCCATAGCTGTGATAAGCTGTTTCTTGTTTCGGGTGCGAATATAAGAAATCTGCTCCACATAACGAATTATGCGGAGCAGAAATATATAAAAGTGTTTTCTCTTGAGCTATTAGAAGCCGATGAAGATTAACATTGCATAACCGAGTGCAAGACCCATGAGACCAATGATTATACCAACCTTCATCATGTCCTTCTGCTCAATGAAACCAGTTGAGTGAGCAATGGCGTTAGGAGGTGTAGAGATTGGCAGAATCATTGAAACTGAAGATGCAATTGCAATACCTACCAACATTGCCTGTGGACCACCGAAGCTGTCGAGTGATGAACCAAGACCACCTGCTACCACACCAAGCACTGGAACGAGCAACGATGTTGCTGCTGAGTGAGAGATGAAGTTTGAGAAACCGAAGCAGATGACACCGGCAAGAATCATTACTACAAGTGGTGAGAAGTTGTCGAATGGAACAGTGTTCACGATAAGGCTGCTCAAGCTTACAGAACTTGCGTCCTTGTAGTTCAATGCAACACCAAGTGCGAAACCACCGGCAACCATCCAAAGAACACTCCAGTTAATCTCCTCGAGGTCACGACGTGTGAGGATACCTGTTGCACAGAAGATTGCGATAGGAATCATGGCTACAACGTTGGTATCTACGCCCCAGAGGTCTGTGCCAAACATCCACATGAAGATTGTGATAGCGAATGCTGCAACAACCGACCATGTGTGACGGTTCCACTTGATATCGCCCTCAATCTCAATCTTGATGTGCTTCTGCTTGAATGGGAAGAGGACACGCAAAAGTAACCATGAGAGCAAAAGAAGTACTATTACGAATGGAGCCATCTTGATTGTCCAGTCTACGAAGCTGATACCCATACCCTGTGAAGAGAGGTAGTCAAGGGCAATCATGTTAGGAGGTGTACCGATTGGTGTGATCATACCACCAAGGTTTGCACCTACAGGGATAGCCAATGCAAGCGCGATGCGGCCTTTGCCGTCGGCTGGCAAAGATTTCAATACCGGTGTAAGGAACGCAAGCATCATGGCTGCTGTAGCTGTGTTGCTCACGAATGCCGAGAAGATGGCTGTTACAAGGATGAAACCGAGCAATACAATCTCAGAACGTGTACCGAAAGGCTTCAGAAGAACACGTGCAAGAGCTACGTCGAGCTTAACCTTTGTCAAACCGATTGCAAGCACAAAACCACCGATGAAGAGCATGATTGTCGGGTTTGCGAAGCAAGCCATGATGCTCTTGAATGGTACCAGACCGGCACCGTCCTCGGGACGAAGGAAATTGAATGCACTGGTAGAGACAGTGAGCAACATGATTGTAACCACAATCATTGATGTTACCCATGAAGGCATTGCCTCGGTAAGCCACATGAGTGCAGCGAACACAAACAAAGAGATGATACGCTGGTGAACCACTGTCAGACCTTCAATACCGAATGATTCTGTTGGCAAAAGTGCAATAACAGATGTTATCGCAACAATAAAAATCAGCTTGATGGCATTGAGAGGCAATTTTCTTTCTCTCTTGTGGGAATTGCTCTTCTGAATCTTTTCCAGAAGCTTGTATCCCGGGAAATTTTTAAACATAGTTGATAATTATTTGATTAATATTTAATGTTCCCCAAAAATTTGCACAAATTTACAATCTATAATTTATTTTTACACTATATATCCATCATTTTTTACGATAACAACTATCGGAAATAACGATGTAGTACAATTATTGTCAAAAAATAAACAGAAAACAGCATTACTATACATGTTTTGATATATCTTCGCACATGAACTTATAACAATGATGCGACAATGAAGACAATTACAGTACCCAAGATTGCTCCACAGGAAAATTTGGACATCATTTTCGACACTCTGCCCACGCATGCCATCGACTGCTGCAATTGGCCCGAGGAATACCCCTACATTCCAATCGCGGGTTTCAAGCTGTTCCATGATGGCAAAAGGTTGTATATCAAATTCCTTGTAACAGAGAATGATATAAAGGCTGCGGTGACCGAAGACCAGGGACGCACATGGACCGACCCTTGCGTAGAGTTCTTTGTATCGCCCGAGGGAAATCTCGACTATTACAATTTTGAATGTACCTGCACCGGTAAACTATTGTTGGCATGGCACCCGACCGATGCTCCAAAAGAACCGGCTTGCAAGGCGGTTCTTGACAGTGTTGAGCGTACACCATCACTTGGCACTGAGGCATTTGAATTGCGTACAGGCGAACATTCATGGAATGTTGTTGAGGTAATCCCAGTGACCGCATTGTTCCGCAGTGGCGTTGAGTCGTTCGATGGTAAAGTGATGACTGCCAATTTCTATAAATGTGGCGACGAGCTCCCTACTCCACACTTCCTGTCATGGAACCCCATTGAGTGGGAAGGGCCAAGTTTTCATCGACCCGAGCAGTTCGGCAAATTGATATTTGAATGATGCACATGACTGCATAAAATGTGACACACTATCAATTTTGTGGTATCGGCCTTTGAGGTAGATACCACTTTTTTTATTCAAGACATCCTTTATCCATTACAGTCGGGGTTAAATCTGAAAATTAACAGATAAAAGAAAAGCAAACTCTTTATAAAGTACATTGTTATATAAAATTAATCACTAAATTTGTCTTTTGACAATCATCTGTAACAATGAGACGTGTGCTGCAATGCATAATTCTGCTTCTGTTGCTTCCTTCAGTGCTCTGTGCACAGAAGGTCGGCCTTGTCATGAGTGGTGGCGGCGCCCGTGGATTGGCACACATCGGTGTAATAAGGATGCTCGAGGAGAACAACATTCCCATTGATTATGTTGCAGGAACATCTATGGGAGCTATTGTCGCGGCTCTCTACTCTATGGGATACACGCCCGATGAGATGGTGGAAATAATGAAAACCGAAGATTTCCAGCGCTGGTACACGGGAACTATGGACCAGAAGTATATGTTCTATTTCAAGAAGAATAAGGATGTCCCCGACTTGGTAAGCCTGCATTTCGACCTCAAGGATTCACTTTATGTTGTAAAACCATCGGCTCATCTTGTAAAGTCGGCTCCCATGAATCTTGGTTTCATGGAGACATTTGCGGGTTACACTGCCGCGTGCGGGAACGATTTCGACAAGCTGATGGTTCCGTTCAGATGCGTGGCAGCTGATGCATATAATAAGAAACAGGTCATCTTTTCCCATGGCGACTTGGGTGATGCTGTACGTGCGTCAATGAGCTACCCATTTTTCTTCAAACCGATAAAAGTAGACAGTGTGCTGCTCTACGATGGTGGATTGTACAATAATTTCCCGCGCGATGTGATGGAAGAGGAATTTGCACCCGATATAATAATTGGAAGTGTTGTTAGCAGTACTCCCACGTTGCCCGATGCCCGTGACATTGTCAGTCAGGCCGAAAATCTGATTATGGGACGTAGCGATTATACCGTACCAGAAGAGAAAGGTGTCCTGATAGAGATGCCGATAAAAGGTGTTGGACTGCTTGACTTTCATAAGATAAACTCAGTTACTCAGACGGGATATGAGAATGCATGCCAATATGCCGATGAGATAAAGCAACGTGTGCGACGTCGCGAGAATGCCGAGATGCTTGCTGCCAAGCGCATGGCGTTCAGGGAACGTGTGCCCGAGTGGGTGTTCAATGACGTCGTTGTGCATGGCGTAAACAAGGAACAGGAGAAGGCCATTGCGGGAGAATTCCACAAACGTGGTCGCGAGTTCACGCTCGAGGATTGCAGGCGAGGTTACTATGGCCTGCTGTCGGGCGAGATGATCGAGGATATAATTCCACATGCGGTCTACAACGAGCAGGATAGTGCCTACACTCTTCATCTGGATGTGACGTTGAACCCGCATTTCACTCTGAAGATGGGTGCGGCGGTCTCTACGAGCATATCAAACCAGATATACTTTGGTCTGCACTACAGGACCCTCAAGAACCACTCAAAGGAGCTGATACTTGACGGACACTTCGGTAAAGTATATAATAATGTACAATTGTCGGGGCGTGTCGATTTCTATACCTCGCTGCCGGTGTCGCTGAAATTCATAGGTTCATACTCCACTATCGACTATTACAACATGAACTTCCTGTTCTCGAATGAGAAACTGGTGGCGCTTAATCATCAGCGCGAGTATTATGCGAAGATGAAGGTCATGTTCCCGTTCCTCAACCGACGCAAGGCCGAGATCGGCATTGGAGTGGGCAATATAAAGGATGAGTATGTGCAGTCGGAGATAATAAACCTGAACAAGCCTCAGTTCGACAGCAACGAGTCTACCCTCTTCAGTGGCTCGATAAGGTTTGAAGGAAACACACTCAACAAAAAGGTGTTCCCAACAGAGGGCATGCACGAGACGTTGATTGCACAATTTGTCGTAGGCAACGAAAAGTATCAGGGAATAGTTGACGTGAACAACAAAGAACAGGTACAGTCGTGGCTGCAGATAAGCTACACACGACGCGATAATTTCAACCTTGGAAAGATATTCTCTCTTGGTACATATGCGCAGATGTTCTACTCTACACGCCGACTCTCACGCACATATCAGGCAACCATGATGCAGGCGGGTGCCTTCACGCCAACACAGAACAGTATCTTCAACTACGACCCGAAGTTCCGTGCTAACCAGTTCATCGCAGGTGGAGTGATACCTATATTCAAATTGAACAATTTTTTGCAGGCCCGCCCCGGATTCTATGCCTTTATACCCTATCGGAAAATTTACGAAAAAAGTGACGGCACCGCCTATTACAGCAAAAAACGTTTCAATGATTTTCAATTTATCGCAGATTTGACGTTGGTGGCACAATTTTCCAATATCTCGGCCAGTGCATTCGTAAATTATTATAGCTCAAGCAAAAAGCGTGTCAACTTTGGTATTTCGCTTGGGTGGTTCATGTTCAACGAAAGATTCCTGGAATAAAAAATGCATTTTTTTGAAAAAAAAGTTGCTAAAAGTTTGCAGGTATAAAAAAAAGCAGTACCTTTGCACTGTCAAACGAAAACAACACGGTTGATAACAACAAAAACGGCCTCGTAGCTCAACTGAATAGAGCATCTGACTACGGATCAGAAGGTTACAGGTTTGAATCCTGTCGAGGTCACAAAGGAGTTCGTTGGAACTCCTTTTTTTGTAATATAAACTCAATTCTTTAAATTATGGACAAGGTCTCGGACAACCCTTTAAAAAACCGAATCGACAACCAGACTGCATTGATGGTTGTCACCGCACTATTCGTTACACTCTACCTGGTGTCGAACATCATGGCCGTCAAGGTGGTCGGTTTTTTCAATCTCTTCTATTTCGACGCAGGTACAATCACATTCCCTTTTGCATACATGCTTGGCGACGTACTCACCGAGGTGTGGGGCTACAAGACAGCGCGCAAGGTCATATGGTTGACCCTGTTGTGCAACATTCTGTTGGTAATATGCACACAGATTGGCGTGTTGATGCCGTCGCCCGACTATCTTGCCGAGAGTGAGGCTGTGTACAACGCAATGTTCTCATACGTTCCACGCATAGTGTTTGCATCACTAGTGGGTTTCTTGCTTGGCGAGTTGTCAAACGCGTGGTTTATGGAGAGAATAAAGCAAAAGACGCATGGTCGTCATCTTTGGGTGCGTACAATAGGTAGTTCTGCCATTGCATATGTGTTCGACTCTTTACCATTCGTACTCATTGCATTTCTTGGCGTAGTATCGACACGCGACTTGGTGATGATGATAATCTTCCAGTATTTCTCAAAACTGTCGATTGAGGTACTCTTTGGAACTCCAATGGCATATGCCGCCATCTATGGCATAAAACGTTTTACACGCAAGAGATAACATGCAACGCTACTCTTTGATTACCGAGAAATTCCCGCGCGAATTCCTGCTGTTGCAAGGAACCGGGTGCCGTTGGGGAAAATGCACATTCTGCGACTACCACATCGACAGGAGCGATTCTCCTTTTGAGACCAACCGCAAAGTGTTGGAGCAGGTGACTGGTGAATACGGTGTTATTGACATCATCAATTCCGGCTCGGCAATGGAACTTGATGGCAAGACCATTGAGATGATTAAAGACATAGTCCAATCAAAAGGTATAAAGACCATCTGGTTTGAGGCTCACTATATGTACCGCAACCGTCTTGATGAGTTCGCCGCGCAGTTTGCGCCAGCTACAGTGAAATTTCGCTGTGGTGTAGAGAGTTTCGATGCAGCCCTGCGCTCAAGTTGGGCAAAAGGAATCCCTGTAAGTCTTACAGCCGCCGATGTGGCGAAGCATTTCAAAGGTGTGTGCCTTCTATGCTGCACAGTTGGTGACACAAAAGAGCGAATTGCGAGCGACATAGCCACAGCGAAAAAGCATTTCGAGTATTTCAGTGTCAATCTCTTCTGCAACAACACAACAGCAGTGAAAAGAGATGAAGAACTTGCTACATGGTTTGTAAATGAGCTCTACCCTATTTTAAAGGATGACGCACAGATTGAGGTTCTTGTGGAGAATAGCGACCTTGGTGTGGGCGCTGAAAGCAGAAAGGTGAAATCAGAAAGGTGAAAGCTGAAAGCCGGGGTCTTGATCAGAGCTTCGGTTTCAAGTGTTTCACACAAGCGGTGTCACCAATGCTACCAACCAGCCGCAGAAACGGCGCCACCAACAACGCTTCTTGTATATTTCCTTTGTCAATTTATAGCTTTTCTGTTTATCAAGGTCGATATAATGATAAAGTTCTTCAGTATCTTCCTTGCCAAAAATAAAAAGGTTTGTCTCATAGTCATACATCAGGCTGCGGCTATTGAGGTTGGCCGAACCTATTGTGCAATAACTCCCGTCAACACACATCACCTTTGAATGGTTGAAACCATCGGCGTATATATACACATCTGCCCCACGTTTCATAAGTTTGTATGCCACGCGCCACACTCCATCGGGAATCATTGGCAAGTCTCCTTTTTCAGAGAGCAGAATTGTCACTTTCACACTGTCGTCGAGTGCCTTTTCAATGGCTTTGCGCACATTACGCAGCGGCACAAAATAAGGACTTATAATAATAACGCTGTCCTTTGCAGCATTAACGGCATTGGCATATGCATTCCTCATGCGTTCGGGAGTCTTGTGAGGCCATCGGTCAACCACCGCGATGTCGGCACCGCTCTCCAATTCTTGTAAAGGATAATACTCTACTCCCTCTATGCGTTCTCCTGTTTCCTGGCACCACATATCGAGGAATATTCTCTGCAGTTCGTTCACAGCCTCTCCCTGCACTTTTGAGTGCATGTCACGCCATTCACCAACACCTTCAAGACCTTCGAGATAATAGTCGGCCACATTTATACCGCCGGTATAAGCCGTTTTGCCGTCTATGACAACGATTTTGCGGTGATCGCGTGCAAACATGTGATTTATCCATGGGAATTCGATAGGGTCTGTCTTTACAATTTCAATTCCAGTGGCTCTTATGGCTTCCAGGTCATCCTTTTTCAAAGGGCTATTGTTGGAGATATTGCCAAAAGCGTCGAACATGGCGCGCACCTCAACACCTTCTTTTACTTTTTGAGCAAGAAGCCCCAACAGGCGTGCATTTATAGTATCGTTACGGAAATTGAAATATTCAAGATGGATGTGATGCTTTGCATCCTTTATATCCTTGAAAAGAGAGTCGAACTTCACTTGTGCGCCATTCAGGATGCTCACTTGATTATTGTGGGTATAAGGTATCCCTTCGTCCTTCAAGTATTGCGCGAAGACCGAATCGGAACGTTCATGCCCATCACGCTCGATTGCAACAAAACTACTGCGGCATGATATTGTCATTGCCGCAACCACATAAAGCAATATGTATATTCCCTTTTTCATAAGCCACGTTGCCATTGCAAAAATACAAAAAAGAAAGGCAATATAAAAACAAGAACAACGTAGTGCAATATTTTGGATACCGGAATGGCGAAAATGTAAAAAGCCAACCGGACCATAAAGACCCGGTTGGCTGATATGTGTGCTTATATATAAAATTACTCCTCGGGAGAAACAATCAACTGAATGAAGTTGTCGGCCTCTACAAGCTTTTTCACTGCCTCTACAACAGCCTCGGGTGTTGCTGTGTTTACAGCCTCTTCGTACTCGTTGTCGTACTTGTCACCAAATTCAACGAACTTCTGCAATGTGCTACCCCAGTAGCTGTTGCTTATTCTATCCTGTGGAATGTTCTTCTGCATGTTCTTGATAATCATGTCGAACTTGTCGGCTGGGATGCCCTCTGCAATGAGTTTCTGCACGCCGTCAACAGCAAGTTTTGCAAGTTTCTCGGCACTCTCGGGGTTGGTCTCGAATACAACCTGCAGGATAGCAACATCCTTTGGCTCGCGGCCGCAAACCGTAGCAACACCGGCACCGTATGTGCCGCCCTCGCTCTCGCGCAGAGTCTCCACGTAAACCATGTCGAGATAGAGTTTTGCAATGTCGAGCAACACCTCGTTCTTGATGCTGTAAGGAGTGTTGACTGTGTACACCTGAAGCACTGTGCTCTTTGGAGTCTCCATTGCCATTGTTTCGTTCTTTGTTACATTACCCCTTACGATATCCTCCTTGCGGTCAATGAACTTGCTACCCTTCTTGCCACCAGGCAATGATGCGATGTACTTTGTTACAAGTGGCTTGAGAGTCTGTGCATCTACGTTACCCACAACATATACTGTTGCACCGGCTACGTTGCCAAAGAGACGGCGGCTAGCCTTCTCAAAGTCGGAAATGTTGGCTTTCTCAACCAACTCGCTGTTGATTGTAAGCACACGGTCGTGGCCGCCATAGAGTGTCTCCCTGATGAGCTTCTGCAGTTTCAACTGTGGCATTTTCTCAAGGTTTGGAAGAACAGCCTTAATCTGGTTGATACCAATGAGGAACTCCTCGTTGTCAAAACGTGGCTCGGTGATATTCAAGTAGAGCAACTGCATTGCTGTTTCAAGGTCCTTTGGTGTTGAAACGAGGTTGATGCCATGGCGTGTCTTTTCGATATTGAGCTCACAACGTACGTTCTTGCCGGCGAGCATCTTCTTCAACTCAACGCCACTGAACTTTGAAAGACCGCGGTTCTGGTTATAGAGTGCCCATACATTGTCATCGAACGATGGAAGTTCGGTTGTCTCAATGAGTGAACGTCCTCCATTCATCACAACGCGCACCTGTACCTCGTCGTTCTTGTGTGCAGTTGGCAAGTAGACAACTTTTACACCATTGCTCAGAGTCCACTCTGTTGCGCCGTAGGCAGTCTCTTTCTCCTTCTTGATTTTACCAGCCTTTATAGCTTCGGCATCAAGCAAAGGCTCGTTTGCGCTCTCCTCTACGGGTGCCTCAATCTCGCTTGCCTTTACCTTCTCAATTATAGCGAGCAACTCGGCCTCAGTGGGGTGTGCAAGACCCTCACGCTCGGGTGCAGCATATGCGATAATCATATTCTCGTCGGTGATGAGCTGCTCTATAACCTGTTGGAACACCATCGCCGGCAACTGCGCACATACAGCCTGTACGAGTTGCAGCTCCATCTGGGGCTCAAGCATGTAGTTGTTGTGGAAGAAATGGGCAAGTATCGGGTACACTAATTGAGGACTCTTGCGTGTAGGAGCTGCCTCCACGCCTCTCTCGGCGCTGCTGATGAGTTCCATCTTCGCACGCTCAAGTTCACTCTCTGTAATACCGTAGCGCTTGATTCTCTCAATTTCGGTATAGAATGCTTCAAGCGCAGTCTTGTACTCGCCATCCTTGAATGTAACCTCTGACATCACAGCGTCTGTACCCTCAACAAACTGCGAAACGTACATGCCACCACTGAGGAATGGCGCTGTAGATGATGCGGTGATAGCCTCCATGCGCTCTGCAAATGCGTCGCTGATAATCATCTTGATGATATCGGTCATGAAAGCCACATCGGTAGATGCGTACTCCTTTGGCAATGCATCACCCTTCCAGATGAGTTGGATTGAAGAACTTGTAGCCTCGGGGTCGGTAATGACTGCCACAATGGGCTCTTCATTGCCCGGGATAGGAATGATAGGCTTTACAGTAGGCTCTACCGGTGCAGGGATTGAACTGAAGGTGTTCTTTATCTTCTGCTCCATCATATCAACATCAAAGTCGCCCACTACAATCACAGCCTGCATATCGGGGTTGTACCATTTGCGGTAGAAGTTGGTGAGGCTCTCATACTTGAATGTCTTGAGCTGCTCCTCGCCGCCGATGAGTGTGCGGCGAGCCATCTTTGTGTCGCCAAAGTAATATGGCAACATGCGCTCGAAGATGCGCCAGTTGGCATCGCGGCGTGAACGGCGCTCTTCCACAATGACACCACGCTCGGCATCAATCTCTTCGGGGGCACATGTCACGTAGTGTGCATAGTCGTGCAACACCAGCAGACACGAGTCAATGATGCCCTCTCGTATGATAGGGATATTGTTGAGCATGTACTGTGTCTGTTCAAAGCCTGTAGAGGCGTTGATGTTACGGCCGAACTCGGCACCGATACTCTGCAGATACTCAAGCAGTTTCTTATCGGGGAAGTTCTTTGTGCCGTTGAAACACATGTGCTCAAGGAAGTGTGCAAGACCGTCCTGGTCGTCCTCTTCCTGGTATGCACCTACATTTGTCGCCAGGTAGAACTCGGCACGCTGTGCGGGCTGGCTGTTGTGGCGGATGTAATAGGTAAGGCCGTTCTCCAGCTTTCCAATCTTCACATTCGGGTCGACAGGCAACACTGTCTGTGCGAATGTTGTCAGCGCAACTATCGTTACGACCAACATTAAAATTAAACGTTTCATATAAAAATAATTAAGGTTTGTTTATTTTGTTTCGTGCAAAGGTAAACAAATGAATTTAACATTTAAAACATTTAACGTTATTTACACAAGAGTGTCACAAATATTTTTCCACTGTTGACATGCCCTAATACAAATATATTCATTATCTTCGCAAAATAATAGCATAAAAAACAACATATATAATATGGTATACAATGAAAGAGATGTTCGCAACGAACATGTTATAGAGTGCGCAAAGCAGATGATGACCGCTGCCCGCACTGCCCCAAAGGCAAAGGGCGTTGACATCATTGAGGTGATGATGGTTACCGGTGATGATATCATAACATTGAGCAGTGCACTCCACAAGATGGGTGAGGATATGGGGCGTGGCGGACTCATGCGCGACGCCGACAACATACAGTCGGCCGAGGCTGTTGTGCTCATTGGCTCACGCGAGGAGGCGATGTGCCTGAACTGCGGTTATTGCGGTTTTCCCACATGTGGCGAGCGCACACCGGGTGTTCCCTGTGCAATGAATACCATTGATGTGGGTATTGCTGTAGGCTCGGCCTGTGCAACAGCTGCCGACCTTCGCCTTGACACCCGCGTGATGTACTCGGTCGGTTATGCAGCCCTCAAGCTCGGCTGGATGCCCCAGTGTAACTACATCATCGCAATCCCTGTCAGCGCAAGCTCTAAAAATCCATTTTTTGACCGTAAACGCAAAGTATAACGATGGAACAGCCAAAACAACAGCTATATATGCCCGCCGAGTGGCACGACCAGCAGATGGTGCAACTCACTTGGCCACATGAGAATACCGATTGGAGTTACATGCTTGAGGAGGTGGAGGCGTGCTATGTGCAGCTTGCTGCAGCCATCAGCACCCGCGAGCATCTACTCATCGTTGCCCCAAATGTCGACAAGGTGCGCTCGTTGCTCAAAAAGAACTGTGTTGCCACAAACAACATCACATTCTTTGAGTGCGACACCAATGACACATGGGCACGCGACCATGGCTTCATCACCCTGCTTGGCAGCAATGTCCCACATTATGTGGATTTCTGCTTCAACGGTTGGGGACGCAAGTTCGAGGCCACGCTCGACAACGCCATCAACGGCAAGCTCTATGACGCAGGCATTGTAAAGGGCGAATATGAGGACTGCACAAGTTTTGTACTCGAAGGTGGCTCAATAGAGAGCGACGGCAAGGGTACTATACTTACAACAAGCCAATGCCTGCTTGCTCCACACCGCAACCAGCCAATGGAGAAGGAGGATATTGAAAAGTGTCTGCTGAAGATGCTCCATGCAAAGCGTGTGCTATGGCTCGATTATGGAAACCTAATTGGCGATGATACCGACGGACACGTTGACACCGTTGCACGTCTTGCTCCTAATGACACAATCGTATACATGCAGTGCCGCGACGAGAACGACGAGCAGTATACCGACCTCCTTGAAATGGAAAAGCAGATTGCCGCTTTGCGCACTGCCGACGGTGCACCTTACCGCATGCTTGCGTTGCCTTCACCAGCACCGATACACGACGAGGATGGCGAACGCCTGCCTGCAACATATGCGAATTTCCTTGTAATGAATGGTGCAGTGCTCTACCCCACGTATGCACAGCCCGACAACGATGCACGTGCGGCCGAAGTGCTGAAAAGTGCATTTCCGGGTCTGGAAATCGTTGGCATCGATTGCCGTGCACTCATCAAGCAGCATGGCTCATTGCACTGCGCGACAATGCAATACCCCAAAGGACGATAACAAATTAAAAAGATATTGAATTATGGATACTATAAAAGTTGGAATCATACAGCAGAGCATCGGTGCTGATGTGGAGGCTAACAAGAACAAATTGGCGGCATGCATACGCGAGGTTGCAGCAAAGGGAGCACAGCTTGTTGTGTTGCAGGAGTTGCACAACTCACTCTATTTCTGCCAGGTTGAATCGACCGATAATTTCTCTTATGCCGAGCCAATTCCCGGCCCATCGACCGAGTTCTATGGCAAGCTGGCGGCAGAGTGTAGTGTAGTCATTGTCACATCACTGTTCGAGGCACGTGCCAAAGGACTTTACCACAACACGGCCGTTGTCTTTGAGAAGGATGGCAGCATTGCCGGCAAATACCGCAAGATGCACATCCCCGATGACCCCGCGTATTACGAGAAGTTCTACTTCACTCCCGGTGACATAGGTTTCCGCCCCATACGCACATCTCTTGGCATACTTGGCGTGCAGGTGTGCTGGGACCAGTGGTACCCCGAGGGTGCACGTCTTATGGCCCTGCGTGGTGCCGACCTGCTCATCTACCCCACTGCAATCGGTTGGGAAAGCAGTGACACTCCCGAGGAGAAGTCACGCCAGCTTGGCGCTTGGCAGACAGTGCAGCGAGGACATGCTGTTGCCAACGGCTTGCCTGTGATTGCAGTGAACCGTTGCGGACACGAGCCCGACCCATCGGGGATGACCAATGGCATACAGTTCTGGGGGCACAGTTTTGTTGCAGGCCCACAGGGTGAGTTCATTGCCGATTTCGGCGAGACTGAGCAGTGCGAGGTTATTGAGGTTAGCCTCAAACGAAGCGAGACCGTGCGCCAATGGTGGCCATTCCTCCGCGACCGTCGCATCGAGGAGTTCGGAGCGCTTGCAAAACGATACCTTGACGACTAATGATATATTTATAAAAATGATATATTTATAAAAAAGTAATAGTCATGAAAATTTTATCAAAAGTGTTAAAACTCCTTTTAATGATTGTGTGTTTACAGGTTGGAATAACCACCTATGCGCAATCACCTAATCCTATTGTAAAACGATTGAGCCAGACAGAGATATCACAGTGTTCAACACCATCCTCTGTAGCTTATAATTTTATTGAATCAATTTTGTGTAGAGATCTTGACAGAATGTTGCTGTATACTGATTATAACTTTACAAAGTTGATTATCAATGAAATTCAAAGTAGGAATCTTACAAATGATCTTCTTTTTACCAGTTTGTTTTCAGAACAGGGTGGGCAAAAGTTAAATATTCTTGGATGGATACCGGCATTAGCACGCAATTATGAGGTAGCAATTGCGTATGTACAAGATACTTGGTATTATGAAAAAGATGGTGAGATGTATCATCATTTTGAACAGGTTGTTAGAAATGGAATGATATATTTGCCAGGAGAAACAGAACCTCGTGCTGGAATATTAGAGAAAAAGGTGTATGTAACCTGCAGTCCAACGGCAGAAATTAATTATGTTGGATTTCAAGATATAACTCGTTATGGTAATACAAATGTCAAGGTTCTGCTTAAAGAAGTTAATGGTGTTTGGAAAGTAACAGGATTCAAATAATATAAGCCTTGGTTTGCAGGACAAAATGCCTCGCTGTCTGCGAGGCATTTATCGTATATTTCCTGTAAACTCTCGCATATAGTATTTGAAGAGATCTCTCGTCACTATGTTCTCTTGAGATGACAGGTGTATGAGTGGGCAGGAGTTGCCGGGCATCAGCATTTCACGCTTACCTCTTTTATCATCCACTCCACGTCGCGCTGCAAATCCTGCAGGTCCTGTTCGTGTTCCTCCTCATCGGCCATAATGCGTTTGGCAATGTCGCAGGTGGTGTAGTCTACATTGTTGCAGTAGGTGGCAATCTCCTCGTAGCGTATTATAGCGCAGCGCTCGGCCGCAATGTTCTGTTTCAACACGCTCAATACATCGCAGTTCAACGGTGCTGTGTATTTGCAGCGGGCGTATGTGCTCCACTGTGACGGGTCGAGCACAGGTGTTCCCTCGAGCTGTATTATCCTGTCGGCAACCGTTCTCGCATGTGAGAGTTCCTCGGCCGCATGTTCCTCGAACTCGCGCTGTACATCGGAGCGCATTGCGCCTTCAACAACCTTTGCACCAATCCAATACTGGTAAAAGGCGAGCCACTCCTCGCTCAAGGCTGCATTAAGTTGCCCCAGCAGCGCCTGCACGTCAATTCTCTGTTTCAAAATCAAAATACTTTCTCGTGCCATAAACTATAGTTTTACTGGTTACACAAAGAAAACATAGCGGGCGCATGCTTTGTTCTTAAATTCAGCAGTATGCAAACATAAAAGACCACTCCGGCGGCGTTAGGCTGTGATGGGTGAAAATAATAGTGGCATTATGGAATAATTGTCCTTTATAATTGCTTACGTTATTTTAATTTTTATTAATTTTGCACTCAAGTAGGATTAAAACACCAATCAATATGAAACTGGCTATAGCCACTATACCGACATTCTTCGTTGAGGAGGACAAGATAATTACCCGTCTATTTGAAGAGGGACTCGATTATCTATTCCTGTACAAGGAATATGCCCATCCTCAGTTCATGGAAAGACTGTTGAATCTTATACCCAAGAAATATCACAAAAAAATATATTCCTGCAACAACAGACTCATGCAGGAGTACCGTCTTGCCGGCACTCTTTTCCCCATGGGCAGTTCACCTATTGGCAATGAAAAGGGAAAATTCGTCGGTTATGCCAACAACTTGACACATTTGAAGGAGTTGCGCAAGGTTTATGACATCGTTTGTTATGGACCGCTTGGACGTACCTATTACCAGAGCACTGAGCTTAACGAGATTGGCAAGAAGATGATCAACAGAAACACATGGGCATTCGGCAACATTGACGAGGATAACCTCAAACGACTCACAAAGTATGGTTTCGGAGGTGTCATCCTCGATGAACTCATCTGGAACAATTTCGACTCTTGCCGTTCTACGGATTACACAGATCTTATCAACCGCTTCAAGAGAATTAAAAAGGTGGTTGACAAGTTATAAAAACGACAAAAACAGAATAATAACATAACTAATAACTAATTTATTATGAACAAGACTCCTTATATGGTATTTGCGGGAACAAAATCACGCTATCTCGCAGAAGAAATTTGCAAGGAATTGGGTTGTGAACTCGGACAGATGAACACTACTTACTTCGCCGATGGTGAGTTTGCAGTGTCTTTCGAAGAGTCAATCCGCGGAAAGGATGTTTTCCTTGTACAGTCAACATTCCCTAACTCGGACAATCTGATGGAGCTGTTGCTTATGATTGACGCAGCAAAGCGTGCATCGGCAAGCAGCATCGTAGCAGTTATGCCATATTTCGGATGGGCACGTCAGGACCGCAAGGACAAGCCACGTGTTTCAATCGGTGCAAAGCTCGTTGCAAACCTTTTGAGCGTTGCCGGTGTAAGCCGCGTAATCACAATGGACTTGCACGCCGACCAGATCCAGGGCTTCTTTGACATCCCTGTTGACCACCTCTATGCATCAATGGTATTCGTGCCATACATCCAGTCACTCAACCTCGAGGATCTCGTAATCGCAACTCCTGACGTTGGTGGTTCAAAGCGTGCCAGCGCATATGCAAAGTGCCTTGGTGTACCCCTCGTACTCTGACACAAGACACGTGCAAAGGCAAACGTTGTCGACACAATGCAGATTATCGGTGACGTGAAGGACAAGAACGTTGTTCTCGTTGACGATATCGTTGACACAGCAGGTACAATCTCAAAGGCTGCCGACCTTATGATGGAGAACGGCGCAAAGTCAGTTCGCGCCATTGCTTCACACTGCATCATGTCAGGTAACGCATCGGAGCGTGTACGTGAGTCAAAGATGACTGAGATTGTGTTCACAAACAGCATTCCTTACACAAAGGGTTGTCCAAAGGTAAAGCAGCTCTCTATTGCTGCAGGTTTTGCCGAGGCTATCAAATGCGTACTTGAGAACCAGTCTATCAGCTCACACTACATCTGCTAATAGATAAAAGGAGAAGATAATCCACAAGCCACTGAACAATTTTGTTCGGTGGCTTGTTCTTTTATGTATCAAGCCACCCTCCATGAGCAACTCCCCCATACTGCTATTCTTTTTCGTGTTGATGGTTTCGTGTGGTAAAGCAAAGGACACACGGATTGATGACGAGACTGTCATCGCCTCGCGTGAACTTGATTCCCAAGCTTCTTCCACAAGCGCAACACTCAAAGAACGTTACTTGAGCATAGAGGACAGCATTGCATTTTATGTTGCAAAGCTCGAGGAAATTGAAAACAGGTTTTACACAGGAACTTTCAACAATGAAGAGTTGATGCGCCTTTCTCTTGAAGGACTTGAGCTGCAGGAAAAACTGACAAGGTATCTGCGGTGTTCCATTGACAAGAATATCGAAAATCCATTAGGTATATATATGCTTGCCGTGTATGGCGAACTGTTCACCTCCAATGAATTACACTCTTTGATTCAGCGCATACCACCCTATCCCGCCTACAAAAGCAACAATCCTTTTTATGAGATTATAATGCAGACGACAAAGAGGATAGGAAAATAAGTGAATCTTGAGATATTTGCAGCATTGTCAACATTGAAAAAACAGGTGTTCAAGCCTGTGGACACGAACACCTGTTTTACTTAGTTCCGGAGTTTAGCCGGGTAATGTCACTTTTTTCTCAAATTCTTCCAAACTAACCATATGAACCGAAATGGCAGTGTCAGACAATAGCCCATAAATGCAAGAATTGCGATTACGCCATAAGTAAAAAACCTGATGGCCGCCCCAAGCCCAAAATTCTCATAAGCCCAAATGAGTTGTTTGATGTTTATAATATGGGAATTGTTAAGTATCTTGAGCTCGCTGACGCGAATCTCAATGTCGCCTGTTTTCGTCTCCGGGTTCTTGTACTGGCGCTCGACAACCACACCTGTCACCTGGGCCCAATCACGACCTAACGTTTGTTCTGTCTTGACGAGTTCTTCCGCAACAAGTGTATCAACAACAAGTCGAGTGATACCACGAGTGTCTCTGAGGTCAACCAAGACCGTATCATTTAGCGGTGTTGAACTATGCACCCATCCGGTCAATGTAACTGTCTGGCCTACATTTTCAATGCTAAGTTCACCACAGTTATGTGTGCTATTCATATTTTTCTATTTCTTACCCAATCTCCATCGGTACAGTGAACAACTGCAGTTGGAAAAAAACTTCCTAACTCTATTTCTTTCCATTGCGCTATAGTGCCTTGGAATATGATGGATTTCAGCGATTCGCAGTTATCGAAAGCACCATGCCCAATACTCTTAACACTTGCGGGAATAGTAATGGATTTCAGCGATTCGCAAAAACGGAAAGCCTCCTTTCCAATACTCTCCACTCTTTCAGGGATAGTAATGGTCTGAAATTTGCAATTTGCGAAAGCAATCTCTCCAATCCCCGTCACACTTTCTGGAATGATTGTTTGAGAGCAGCCGCTTATCAATGTGTTGGTGGCCGTCTCAATAATCGCATTGCAATTCACGCGGCTATCGTATCTAGGGTTACCATTGGTCACAATGATACTTGTAAGTGCGGAACATCCGCAGAAAGCACGCTTTCCAATTTCCGTTACTCTTTCGGGGATAACAATACTCTTCAATGAGGAGCAAGATTCAAAGGCCTCATATCCAATACTCGTCACACTATTTGGGATAACAATTTCTGTCAATGCAAAGCACCATGAGAAAGTCTGTTCTCCAATACTCTTGATTTTCTCAGGGATAATGATAGAGGGCAGTTTTTTACAATTCTCGAAAGCCTTCTGTCCAATACTAGTGACACTGTCGGGAATAGCAATCTTGGTCAAAGAGGAGCACTGATAGAAAGCCGAATCTCCAATGCTCGTCACACCATCTGGGATATGAATAGATTTCAGCGATTCACACCACGCGAATGCCTCCGCTCCAATACTTGTGACGCGATAGGTGAGTCCGTTAAATACGACGGTCCCAGGGATAATAATGATATCCTCCTTGCTATCAGCACTCTTTTGGATAACCTTTGCAGTCCGATTACAATAGAGAAGGTACTTGATACCACCGATTGTTTCTTCACCTATCACCACTTTAGAGGTCAGCGATTCGCAACGCAAGAAAGCATACTCTCCAATGCTCGTGACGCTATCGGGGATAACAATAGAATTCAGCGATTTGCAATCCGCAAAAGCCTCCGTTCCAATGCTCGTGACGCTATCAGGGATAGTGACGGATTTCAATGAGCGACTACGCGCAAAAGCCTTCGCTCCAATACTTGTGACGCGATAAGTGTGTCCATTACACTCTACGGTCTTGGGGATAATGATATCACCCTTGTAACCATTATAAATCATTTTCAATAATTTCTTTGCAGTCAATTTGGTCTCATCGATTTCGAAAGCGTCTCTTTTTTCGATAACCTCTGCGGTCATATTGTCATCATCGAGACGGTATTTGATACCATCAATTATATTTTCCATCATAATTAAAATTTGATCCAGGTGTTGTTTTGCTTTTTTCAATTGAGCTGATAGAAGGTTATAATCACACTCATAATTATCCTTTGGACCTTCTTCCTCAAGCACATTTTCAATCTTGCTAAAGTGTGATGAAAAATCAATAAAGCAATTGTCGGCTTCTTTAATATTCTCAACAAAGGCTTTATTCTGTACGTCATCGCAGAAACTATCATCATCAAATATCGGATACAATTGTTCTGAGAGTTCATCAATCTGCGCCACAGCTGTTTTTAATTCTCTGAGCAAGTGATAACTTTCATCCCAAGTAAACGGGCAGAATTCCAGGCTGTCTATCTTTTCAATTATCGGTTCCAATTGTTGAGCTACTTGCTTAACCAGTTCTAAATGATTTACTGACATAATTATTCGGTATTATGTTAATGATTTGATGAAATCGAGCGCATCATCAGGCAGGGTATAATCTAACTTACCTGTATCGCGAAGCTCCATTAAGAATTGTCCCAAAAGACTTGGACCTACCATCTCGTCGCCTACAAGTACTGCACCATAAGCGTCAGCCTCCTTTCTGCGACCAGTCTCATCTTCCACAATATAAAGTCCAATGCTGCGCTCCAGTTCATTGCGAAAATCCTCGGATTGCTCGTACTTGGTCACAAGCACAAATTTCAACGCATCCAGAAAGATTTTTGGCCAATCTTCGCGGACATACTGTTCGTACTCCTTTTTCCTAGCCTTCATCTTTATGCTCATATTACTTTGAGCATAAATTTCCTGAATAATAGGAGTATGCGTAAACTTCATGCATTGGAATAATTTCTCGGTATTGCTAAACACTACGCCGTTGACCACTACTGATGCACGACCAAAATTCCCTAGTATTCCCCACTCATCTGCTACGCCTTTCACATAGGCACATTGATTAGCAGGATAGCGCTTTATACCCATGTACTGTGGATAAAACTCCTTTATCCAATTTACGATTTTTGCCATATCCTTTGGCTTTAATTCATTTACGGAACTAAAGTTTTATTTTTATAGATCTGTAACACTTGTGACAAATTTAACAAAATATTTTCTGAATTTGCACAAATTTCGGCGTTTTTTGAGGCGAGGATGGACGGCAACCTGTAGATATGGTGTTTGATAAAAGAAAAATCCTTGACTATCATAACAATAATCAAGGATTTACTTATTTAAACCTTCGTTCTCTGATGGAGAGATAAACTCTCGTAAGAGAACAAGTCTTTACAATATTCTAAAAAATAAGTATCAGTACTGTTCATTTGCGTTAGGGAAATCGCAAGCCTTCACATCGCTGACATAGCTGCCTACAGCATCTGTGATGATGGTGTTCAAGTCGGCATAACGACGCAGGAATTTAGGCTTGAAATCGGCTGTCATGCCAAGCATGTCGGCATAGACAAGAACCTGACCGTCCACGTTCACGCCGGCACCGATGCCAATGACCGGGATATCGATATTCTTTGCGACCTCCTGGGCTAGTGTTGCGGGGATTTTCTCAAGCACAAGTGCAAAACAACCCGCATCGGCAAGCATTTTAGCGTCGGACAACAGTTTGGCAGCCTCGGCCTCGTCCTTGGCACGCACGCCGTATGTGCCGAACTTGTTGATGCTCTGTGGCGTCAAACCCAAGTGTGCCATTATTGGAATGCCTGCGTCAAGGATTCTGCGCACTGCAGGGAGGATTTCCTCACCACCCTCCATCTTCACAGCATCGGCATTTGTCTCCTTCATTATGCGTATTGCGTTCTTCGCTGCTTCATCGGCATTCACCTGGTATGAACCGAATGGCATGTCCACAACAACCAGAGCGCGTTTCACGCCACGCACCACACCCTTTGCGTAGTAGATCATCTCATCGACTGTGATGGGAAGTGTCGTTGCGTTACCGGCCATGACATTGGAGGCCGAGTCGCCGACCAACAATGCATCGATGCCTGCCGCATCAAGGATTGATGCTGTTGTGTAATCATATGCTGTGAGCATGGCAATCTTCTCGCCCTTGCGTTTCATCTCGGCGAAACGCTGTGTAGTCACCTTGCGTGTATCTTCGACTAAATATTTTGACATTTTAATGAATGTTATAAAGTTAAACTTTGCCGGTGTTTGTATCGGCTTGATTGAAACCGACAGCAAAGGTAGCACAAAACATTTTAATGAGCGAAAAAAAGATGGATAAAACGGAAGTTTTTACTCAAAGATTTCTTTGTGTTCTACAAATAAAAAAAGTATATTCGCGAAACAATACATCTTCTATTGAATCAGAACTAGAATAACATATATTCCATATAGTACAAGACATGAGAGAAAATCTAAAAATCTACAGAGCTTCAGCGGGTTCGGGTAAGACATTTACCTTGGCTCTCGAGTATATCAAACTGTTGATAAAGAACCCCTCGTCCTATCGCAATATCCTTGCCGTGACCTTCACCAACAAGGCTACGGCCGAGATGAAGGAACGTATCCTCAGCAAACTCTACGGAGTAGCCAACAGACTGGATGATGCCAAGGATTATATGGCAAAGATAAAGGAGCAGATGCCTGAGCTCGATGAGCAGACAATTACCGCCAGAGCGCAAACTGCCCTTGACATGCTGTTGCATGACTATGGCCATTTCCGCATTCAGACCATTGATGCTTTTTTCCAGTCAGTCCTGCGTGGACTTGCCAAGGAACTTGACCTGAACGGCGACATTGAGATTTCGCTCGATGACAAGGAGTTGCTTGGCGATGCCGTTGACACATACATCAAGCAACTTGAACCAGGCAGTGCCAACTTCAAACAAGTCATCGATTACATTGAGGAAAAGCTGTTGAGCGGAAAGAGATGGAGAGTGAACAATGAATTGAAGGAGTTTGCAAAGAATATCACAAAAGAAGAATACCAGGAACGCGGTGAGGAACTTCGCAAGCAAATAGAGAGCGACGGTGATTTGCTCACAGATTTCCGTAAAGCTGTAAAAGCATTGAATGACAGTCTGGATTCAAAAGCTAAGAAGCTTGCCGCACGTTTCTCGGAGTTGGCCGAGGGATACAGCCCAAAGGACTTCAAGCGAGGTGCAGCCTCTGGCAGTACCTGCTGGGTATTTAATAAAATGTCGGAAGTTGGTGTTTGTAAAATAAGTCCCGCTCTTCTGGCGCTTGCCGACACGCCTTCTGAAATTTCCTCAGTCTGCCCATACGTGGACGAGATTGCGATGTTGATAAAGGAAGCCAGCAAACTCGTCACTACACAGACAAACTGCAAGCTCGTACTTGAGAAATTTCACCAATTGGGTATGTTGAACAACATCGCCGATATATTAAAGGAGGAGAACGCACGCGAGAACCGTTTCTTGCTTGCCGACACTTCGCACCTTTTGAGTACAATGGTTGCCAACAACACCTCTTTTATATTTGAGAAGATTGGAACAGAGATTGAGCATGTGTTCATTGACGAATTTCAGGATACCTCAAAACTGCAATGGATATGTTTCGAGGTATTACTCAAGGAGATTCTTTCACGCGGCAATTTCAACCTCATCGTAGGTGATGTAAAACAGTCTATCTACCGTTGGCGCAATAGCGACTGGAACATCATGAACAATATTGGGGATAAATTCCGCGATGACCAGATTACATTCGCCAACCAGGATGTGAAAGTGGACGGTACAACATATAAATCAACCAACTACCGTAGCGATAGGCGAATCGTTGATTTCAACAACACGCTATACAGGGCTTCTATTAACACCATAGGAAGCAGTTATATCCAGGATATCGGCAAAGATGGAATTGCTGAAATTAAGCAGGCATACAGCGATGTAGAACAGGCTGTGCCGGCGAAAAAACCTGATGAGGGTTACGTAGAGGTTCTCCAAGTGAAAAAAACAGAAGCATACGCGGATTTCGTCGAAGCCGCAACCGCCCAATTGATGCAGACATTGCACAGACTCTTGGATGAGGAGAATGTGGCTCCGGGCGACATCACAATCCTAACGCGCTACAACTATGAAGTGCAAAGGGTTGTAGAAGCCTTCGACAAAGAGTTTGATGGTATAAAAATTGTTTCAGACGAGGCGTACAAACTATCCTCGTCGCTCACAGTGCAGTTGGTGATATCGGCGCTGCGCTACATAGCAACACCAAGTGACCGCATCAATATTGCTAATTTGGTAAAGTTGTATGACAAGGTGATAAAAGGAACCCGACAGGATTTCACCGGTAGCATAGACAGCAATATCGAGGATCTGTTGCCAGAGGAGTTCTGCAAATCATTGCAAAAGTTGAAAGGGTTGCCATTGTACGAAATGATAGAACAACTATTGGCACTGCTCAATGTCTCAAAGTCAAAGGACGAGGAGGCATACATATACACCTTCCTTGACCATGTTTCACAATTCATAAACAGCCGCAGTTCCGACATCAATAAGCTGTTGAATGCCTGGGACGAAAAGATTAGTGGAAAGTGTATCCCGGCCGAGAGCTTGGATAGTGTGCGTGTCATGACAATACACAAGTCAAAGGGATTGGAATTCCACACTGTCATAATCCCATTCTGCAACTGGATTCTGACAGGCGACACACGTACACTCCTGTGGTGCAAGCCAACAGCGGCGCCATTTGACAAACTCAGCCTGCTGCCTATAAAATGCAAGAGCGATTTGAGAGAAAGTATGTTCGACAAGGAGTACTACAGTGAGTACATGTATCAGGTTGTCGACAACCTGAACATCCTGTATGTAGCGACAACAAGAGCCAAAAGCAACCTTTTCGTCTTTACCAATGCCGACAATGGAACAGGTGAGAACATGTCGAAATTGGTAAACAAAGTGGTCGAGAATATAAAAAGTTTGCCGGGTTTCGGCTACAACGACAATGCCGATGGCACAATGGGTGCCAACATTTCCGGCTGTCTCACATACGGCCATTGCGTCAGTTGCAGCAAGACAGAGGGATGTGAAGTCAAGGTTAACAACGAGAATCCTTTCGACGCGGAGTGCGAAGTCTGTTTGCAGCCATTCAAATACTTTGACAGCAAGATTGAGTTCAGACAATCAAACGAAACCGAGCGCTTTTTGGCTAAAGACGAGGAGGAGGTACGCCAATATGAATACATCGAGGACGGAAAACTCATGCACCTTGTCATGTCGGGTATCTCACATGCCAACGACGTTTCACAAGCTCTTGACAAACTGATGATTGAGGGACTCATCTCCTCGGCCGAACATTACGAGAGGATCAAGAGATTGATTGAAAAGGCCATTTCAAACAAGGACGCTGCGGGTTGGTTCGATGGCACTTACAAACTGTACAATGAGTGTGCAATTCTCAGTAGCGGCGAAACAAAGAGCCGTCGCCCCGACCGTGTTATGGTAAAGGACAATGAAGCAATTGTCATAGACTACAAGTTCGGTAAGGAACGCGAAGAGTATTATGATCAGGTAAAGAACTACATGGAACTGCTGAAGGCTATTGGTTACACCAATGTCAAAGGATTCGTGTGGTACGTATATAAAAATTACATAAAGGAGGTATAAACATATGACACCGTTTTTGAAAATTGTAGCCGAGGATATATACGAGAAATTCAATGGTAAACTCGAGGATGTGGCAATTGTTTTTCCAAACAAACGTGCCAGCCTCTTCTTTAGCGAATATTTATTGGAGAAGAACGGCGGCAAGCCAATGTGGAGCCCACGTTACATGACCATTGGAGAACTATTCCAGAAGAACAGCAAGCTGGCAATATGCGACCCTGTGCTGCTTGTGAGCAAGCTCTACAAGGAATATATGCGCCCCATGAAACCGGGCGAAAGCAAGGAGGAGTACGAAAAAAGCATTGAATCACTCGACGAGTTCTACTATTGGGGCGAGATTCTCATAAAGGATTTCGACGATATCGACAAGCACCTTGTCAATGCAAAGGAACTGTTTGCAAACATCAAGGAGCTACGCGAACTGGGTAATGGAAAAGGCACACTCACAGAGGAGCAGGCGAAGTCTGTACAGCGTTTCTTTGTCAATTTCAACATGGACAAAGAGAGCGAAATAAAGCAGAATTTCATTGATCTGTGGGAGAGATTGTATTCCATTTACAGTAGTTTCAAGGAGTCGCTGCGCCAACAGAATCTTGCATACGAGGGTATGCTGTACCGCGACGTGATTGAGAACAGCGACAACATAGTCCTTGAGCACAGCAAATACGTGTTTGTAGGTTTCAACGCCTTGAACGATGTGGAGAGGACGCTTTTTGACATCGTGCACAAAAGGGGAAAAGCCATTTTCTACTGGGACTACGACAAGCATTACACTACAAACCCAAGACACGAGGCGGGTCATTTCATGCGCAAGAACCTTGAGCGTTTCCCTAATGAGTTAAAAGGTTATGCGTTCAATAATCTTGCCGAAAAGAAGAACGTCACTGTTGTGGAGGCGAACAACGACAGCATTGAAACGCGTTACCTCTCTACCTGGCTTGACAACAACCTCACCCAAAAGGAAATTGAAACAGCTGTTGTGCTATGTGATGAAACAATGCTTGAGTCGGTAATCCATACCCTGCCACCCGTAGCTAATGGTCATAAGCTTGAGCACTTGAATGTTACAATGGGATTCCCGGTGTCGCACACCCCAATCTTCACACTCATCAAGCAGATGGTGGAACTCGCTGCAAGAGGCTGGAGCGAAAAACACAACAGGTACACACTCTCTTTTGTGAGTGAGCTTTTGCGTCACCCCTATGTAGTGCGTTGCAGCCAGAATGCCTTGGCATTGTGCGATGAGTTGATGAACGAAAAGAAATTCTTCCCTGAATATGAGACTCTGGCAAAAGACGAGTTCCTGTCGCTTCTTTTCCTTCACCACACCGACAACAAGGAGTGGCTCGACAACATACTTGCCATCACAAGACGCATCGCCGACTCATATCTGCAAAAAGAAGAGGAGGATGCGCCATTGTATGACAAGATATTTATAGAGGCTATTTACAAGGTATTCACCCAGGTGCAAAGATTCAGGAGCCTTGTAGCCAGTGGCGAGTTGCATCTGAAGCAGAAAACCTTGGGTCGCCTGCTGACAAGAGTACTCTCGTCTTTGACGATGCCGTTCCACGGCGAGCCGGTCGTGGGATTGCAAATTATGGGATTGCTCGAGACACGCAACCTCGATTTCAAGAATGTCATATTGCTTGGAGTGAACGAAGGTAACCTGCCCAAGAAGAGCAATGAGAACTCATACGTCCCATACAATCTTCGCCGTGCATTCGGTCTCACCCTCAGCGAACACCGAGACTCAATCTACTCATACTATTTCTATCGCCTGTTGCAGCGTGCCGAGAACATCACATTGGTGTATAACAGTTCTACCGAAAGCCGAGGTGAGTGTTCACGCTATATACTACAGTTGCTCGGTAGCAAACTGTATGATGTCAAGCATTTGTCTCTCACATCGCAGCAGGGAAACAACAATATTGATGTCGCAGAGATAGACAAGAGTGACAAGATTATCGACAAACTGCGTGAACGATTCGACAGCAGAAAAAACGAGAATGCACAGCCTATAACACCTTCTGCCATTAACAGATACATAAGATGTGGCTTGCAGTTCTTCTACTACTACGTACTTGCCATAAAGAAGCCCGATGACATTAATGACGAGGTGCAGACATTGGATTTCGGTAACATATTCCATTGTGCAGCCGACACACTGTACAAAGAACTGGCTAAACGTGGCGATGGTATCATATACAAAGAGATGCTTGATACGTACATAAAGAACGATGCGCTTTTGTACAAATATATTGACGCGGCATTCTCAAAAGAATTCTTCAATGGCAACGATGTGGAGTACAATGGAGAGCAGTACATTAACCGTGACGTTCTTCATTGTTTCCTCGTGAGACTTGTGAAAATAGACTACGACTTTGCACCGTTCACGTATGTTGGTGGCGAACGTAGCATATCCATGCCCTACACCATCAACTGCCCGGACTATGACATTTATGCCGCATTGGGTGGAAAGATTGACCGCGTTGACATAAAGGACGACACAATCAACATTGTTGACTACAAGACAGGACAGTACAAGACCGAATCAAAGACATCGCTCGACGATATCTTTGCCAACGAGATTATCTCGGCGGGTAATCGCGTACAGGCATTCTTGTATTCCGTTATCCTTGACGAACTGATGAAGGGCGAGAAGCCGGTAGGTAAAGGTGATTTCAAGTGGCTTGACACTGTCAGGGCGTCGGTTGCGAGAAAAATATCTCCGTCATTGTTATATATACATACCCCCAATAACCCACAGCGTGAGAATTTTGTCATTGATGTTTCGTCAAGGCCTGTCACCGACATCAGTGATATAAAGGAAGAATATATGATTAGGTTAGATGCTGTGTTAAAGGAGATTTTTGACAACAACATACCTTTCAAGCCAACTTGCAACAGCGATACATGCAAATACTGCGATTATCGCAAGATTTGTGGCAAATAAGAGAGGTACTTCACCTTTTTATAAATTTTAACAATCCGTGGAAAACAAAACCTTTCCACGGATTGTTATATTTATGTGTTTTTCATAGTAATAGATTCAATACGGAAACTCCTGCCTGTGAAGGTCGGAATCCGGCGGGCAAAAGCGTTTGCCTGTAGAAGAAAGCCGCGTCGTTCCCCTAAGGCGCGGCTTTTTGTATTACTCTGCTACCACCCTCATCACACACTCTTTGCAATCGAAAGCAAGGCGGAACCTGCGGCCGTCGCCCGATACTATGTAGAATGGCTCCTTATAAGGCGAAGGCTTGCCGCTCTTTGTGCACCACCCCATGCTGTACTTGAGGCAATGTCTGCAGAACATCACCGTTGCACCATCCTTGCCCGCAAGTTCAAAAGCCGGCAGCACATCAGCAACCTTGTGCTGCTTATAGAATTGTTGTGCATATTTGTTCGATACATTGCCTTTGTAGTCGAGCACAGTTGTAATATAACTTATATCGTTATCCTTGAGTCGCATGTCGGTGCGCTCAACCGCAGCACGTCTGTTCTTTAGGATAAGTTTGCACAATGTGCGGCGCATCTCGGACAACAATGATGATGGCACAAACCAATCATCGGCCAGTTCCACATCAACTTTTGCAACCTCAAACGGAGTGTTGCCCCACTTGCCAAGCTGGTTTATGATGTTCTCACGTTGCGATGAACGCGCCACCTCCTTCTTGAACGGGAACTCAACGCAGTGCTCTGCCCCGCTCTCATCCGTAGCCTGCAGGCTGAAGCCGGAGGCGCTGTCAGCAAAGCGCAACGATATGGCAATGCGACGCGGTGCATCGGGGCGCGAGAGCTGGCGCTCGAAATCGCAGTCGTAGTTACGGTAGAGTTCGTCACCGCTCTCAATCTGCGGCATTCTCTGCGGGTATATCCTGTTGCCCTCCACCTTGTTTATGCGGAAACCATGTAGCTTGCCGTCTTGCCCAACGAAGCAGGCTCCATCACCATTATTGAAGTCACCACCGACGATGGTAAAATAGTAACGTGACACGAATTTCACCCTGCCAATGTATTCACCCTTTGATTTGGGACTCTCGAACGATGTCATTCCGTCCTTTGTGCCATGCAGCATGTAGTCGGTGAAGCCACGATTGAAGCTCTTCTCTGGTGCCGGTGCGAATTGCGGATAGCATTTTCCCTGTGAAGCACGCTCATACTCATTGCGACGTGCAAAGATCTCGTCAAGCTTGGCACGGTAATATGCAGTAATGTTCTTCACATACGATGTGTCCTTCAAACGTCCTTCAATCTTCAGCGATGTCACGCCCGCATCGAGCATCTCCTCCAGCGAGGCCGAGCGGTTCATATCCTTGAGCGAGAGCAGATGCCTGTCACGCTCAACAACTTTGCCTTCGGCATCAACAAGGTCAAATGCCAGGCGGCAGAACTGCGCACAGGCGCCACGGTTGGCACTGCGGCCATAGCAGTGCTGCGATGCATAGCACTGCCCGCTGTAGCTCACGCAGAGCGCACCATGCACAAACACCTCGAGTTCAGTTTCGGGCACAGCGCTGTGTATCTCCTTTATCTGCTCCAAGGTCAACTCGCGTGCAAGCACAGCGCGGGGGAAACCGACATCGGAGAGGAATTTCACCTTCTCCACCGTGCGGTTATCCATCTGCGTGCTGGCATGCAAAGGTATGGGCGGTATGTTCATTCCCGAAATTCCCATATCCTGTACAATGAGCGCATCAACGCCCGCATCGTACAACTCCTTCACAAGTTGCTCCACTGCCGCAATCTCCTCGTCATAGATAATGGTATTCAGTGTCACATACACCTTCACTCCAAAGATGTGGGCATAGTCCACCAGGCGTGCAATATCCTCTACCGAGTTGCCGGCAGCTTGTCGCGCTCCGAACTGCGCCGCACCAATGTACACGGCATCGGCACCATGGTTGATTGCAGCAATACCCGTTTCATAATCCTTTGCCGGGGCAAGGAGTTCTATCTTGCGTGGAGTCTGTGACATATTGTTCCTAAATTTGTAATATGCTACAAATTTAGTTCAAAAATTGCAGAATAACAGAATGTTTATACAATAAGATATCAACGTCAGGGATTGAGGGGGCGTCAACTGAACTGTGTCAAGGCTGTTAGATAAATTCGAATTTATGGCTCCTGTACCTTTGCGTTCGATGATTCTATCAAAATAGTATTCCATTTCCATTCGTATTTTGAAGACACGAATTTACTCTTCGGGTACTTCTTCAAGGAATTTGTCTACAAATTTCTTTTCTATCTTTTTATAAGTGTTTACCACACCATTCTCTATTTTATTGTATGTGTTCACCACTCCATTTTCTATGGCCTTGTATGCACCAACGGTACCGTTTTCAATGCTCTTGTATGTATCGACAACCGCGTTCCCAATAGTTCTGTTGCTGTCTGCCACCCCGCTTTCTATCTCCTTGTACAATTCCTTTAGAGCACCATTGCTTTTACCACTCTTTTTAGTCTTCAATCTGTACTTTGTCATACTGATACCTATTTTTAATTATTTGCCTGTTTTCCATTGCAAAGGTAAATATTAAAAGATAGGGTATGTTTGAGATTTTTCCTTTACATTGGTATAAATTTCCGAATATTTGTGTAAAATAAGTTTTTCCACATAGAAAAATTGTTATATTTGTAACAAATGTCCGAAATAAATGATGATAAATACAACTATAAATGAATATCGAATTGGTGATGATGTCATATTGATTGGTGATGCCGGTGCGGAAAGAGCAAGCAGATACATTGGTCATCCATTCAAAATTGAAGAGTCAATGACCATCATATATGACAAAGGCGAGGTTGTGTTCAATATCAACATGCAACAATACCATATTAAAGCACCGGCAGCGGTTGTTGTAATGACAGGACAGACGTGTGAACTGGTAAGCTACTCAAATGATTTGAAAAGCAGAGCCATTGCAATGTCCCGATTCTTCACGGACAATATGTTTGAAAACCTTGCAAGCAAGTCGCAAGGGATAATTACTTCATTATTAGGAAATCCGATACTTGGTGATGAAAATGATATCTATGTTTTCAACCAATATTACGAATTGCTGCGGAATATTGCAAAATCACCTCTTTCCGATTTCAAGATTGAAGCGGCGCGACATCTTACGCTTGCTATGTTCTATGGATATTCATACACCAAGCATCGTGTTATAAATAATCTTAAAGGAACAGATAGACAAAAAGAAATTTATACTTCTTTTTTGAATGTGCTGAATGCGAATTTCAAAAGAGAAAGAGAGGTCCGTTTTTATGCAGACAAGTTGTGCATGACGGCAAAGCACCTGTCCCAAGTTGTCAAAGATGTCACGGGCAAAACGGCATTGAATATAATTGAGGAGTATGTCATAACAGAAAGCAAGGCATTATTGCTTTCAACAAGCATGTCAATCCAGCAAATCAGTGATAATTTGAATTTTCCTTCCCAATCTGTCTTTGGAAAATATTTCAAGAGGATGACAGGTGTGCCGGCAAGCGAATACCGCAAGAATAAAAGTCGGTTTTTAACCCCACAACGGTTTGAACGATGAAAAAAAATGGCAATAATATCTTTTTAAAAAAATAATACCCAATTGCTTGTTATATCTTATAGCTTTTACATAAATTCGCAACTGTAGGAACTAAAAACAGACAGTATATGACATCACATACCGCAACACGTGAAAAAGGAATTTACAAGGTAACCATCATTGGAAGCATTGTCAATTTTCTTCTGCTTGTATTCAAATTCATAGCAGGCGTAGTCGGCCACAGTGCCGCAATGGTGGCCGATGCCGTGCACTCGTTGTCCGATTTTGTCACGGACATAGTGGTTATTATATTTGTTAGAATATCGGGCAAGCCACAGGACGAGAACCATGACTACGGTCATGGTAAATATGAAACGCTTGCAACGGCAATAATTGGAGTTGTGCTGTTTGCCGTGGGTGTGGGTATTCTTGTAAACTCCGTTACCGGTGTTATCGATGCGCTCAACGGCAAGGTGCTTGAGGCACCGGGCATGCTTGCATTGGTGGCTGCTGCTGTTTCCATTGTATTGAAAGAGGTGTTGTACCGATATACGGTAATTAAAGGGAAAAAACTAGATTCGAAGGCTGTCATTGCCAATGCATGGCACCATAGGAGCGATGCGTTCTCATCTATTGGAACACTCTTGGGAATAGCCGGCGCAATATTCCTGGGTGAGAAATGGAGAGTACTGGACCCCATTGCGGCATTCATTGTGAGCGTATTCATAATTAAAGTGGCGATTGACCTGGTGAAGCCATGCATTGATGAGCTGCTTGAGAAATCGCTCTCGAATGAGGTTGAGGAGAAGATATTGTCAATTGTGACAGCATTCCCCGAGGTTGACCAGCCACACCACCTGCGCACACGCCGCATTGGCAACAACATTGCAATTGAGATTCACATAAGAATGAACGGTTCAATGTCATTGAAGGATGCACACGATGTAACAAAAAGGATTGAAACTGCAATAAGAGAGGAATTTGGTGTCGCAACACACATTGGTATCCATATGGAACCAAAGAAGGTGAAATGTGAAATGTGAAAGCTCGTGCAAACGAGTGGACGGAAATTTATTTACGTACGCAACGAGTGCCGCCGAGGTTCAAGCACACGATAGTGTGGTTAAATGTGAAAGCCGAGGTTTGTATAAAACCGAGGGTTCGACAAAGCCAACAGCAGTTAGTCGCGGGTAGCACAGCCGTAGTTTGTGCCCCGCGGGATGCGATTGGTTGGCTTTGTCAAAGCTAAACAATAACCGAGGGTTCGACAAAGCCAACAGCAGTTAGTCGCGGGTAGCACACCGTAGTTTGTGCCCCTTGGGATGGTATTCAGTTGGCATTGTCAAAGGAGAATGGTAAAATTTATATTTCTATTTTCATTGCCGCACCGTTTTTTTTTATTAAATTTGCTTCGTGGAAAAATTAGTTAAGTACATATCGAGATTAATTGCGCAGCATAATTGCGTTATAATGCCGGGCGTGGGCGCATTCCTTGCGCACAGAGTACCAGCATATTACAGTGCTGCCGAAAGGGTTTTCATGCCACCCCACCGCGAGCTTGGTTTCAACCCACAGGTGACTGTGGACGATGCCTTGTTGCTGTCGGAGTACATGAGCGATGGTATGATGTCATATGAAGAGGCAAACCGCTCTCTTGCAAATGACATAGATTCACTGCGTTCAAGACTATCGGACAACGGCATTGTATGCTTTGGCGATTTGGGTACCTTTGAAATGGACATCAACGGCAAGATTTCTTTTACAGCCAAGGCCAACAGCATTGACGACCCGCACAACTATGGTTTTGAACCATTGTTGATTGCCCCACTGAAGGAACTCAAGAAGAAGGATATTGTAATAAAGCGTAGCAGCATAAGCAGATATATTTCGGCAATTGCGGCTGCCATTGTTGCTATATTTGTACTCATTCCTATTGGCAGCAGCATCTATGACAGCAGCATACAGTTGTCGGTTGCAGGCTTTGTTCCTGTTGAGAACGTGGCGAAGCCTGTAGTAACAATACAGGATGCAGCAGAGAGCCCGGTTGTTGTTGAGGAAACAGCAGAAGCTGTTTGCGAGATTGCTCCTGTTGTGGACACTGTGACTGCGCACATATTCACCACTCCGGCCGAAACGGAGATTGAGCCTGTTGCAGTTGAAGAGGTTGAACAAGTAACAGAGGAGGTTGTCCCCGCTGTTGTTGAAGAGCCCGCAACTGTAGTAAACGAAAACAAAAAACAATACCATATAATTGTAGCCAGCACACCAAACGCAAAGAATGCACAGCAGGCTATCTTTGAGTTGTCGACAAGAGTGAAGGCCGACTACAAGGTTGTAGAGGGTGACAGACGATTCCGTATAGCAATTGAGAGCTACGACAATGAGGCCGACACAAACGTCGCCTTGGAACGCATTCACACTACATTCCCCGATGCTTGGGTATATATCAAATAATCTGCAAAGAAATTATGAGCAAGATAATCTGCCCCAAGTGCGACCATGCCATTGATTTTGATGCCAGCGGCTACAAGGAGGGCCAGTCATTGGTCTTTGAATGCGAGCACTGCCGCAAGAGTTTCACAATAAGGATTGGAGAGAATGAAGACGATATTGAGACCGAGGATTACGGTCACATTGTTGTCATTGAGAACACATTCTGTTACAAGCAGATTATCCCCTTGCACGAGGGCGACAACATGTTCGGCCGTTACAACAAGGGAACAGTAATCTCTAATCCCATTGAAACAAGCGACCCAAGCATGGACCGCCGTCACTGTATAATCAACGTAAAACGTGGCTACGCGGGTGATTTGACTTATACAATACGCGATAACCAGAGTGTTACTGGAACATTCGTAATGAACCGCATATTGGGCAACCGCGAGCGTCTGCTCATTGAGGACGGTGCAATAATAACACTTGGCGCTACAACGCTCATTCTGCACACTGCCGATAGCGAAGAGTAAAAATTAAACAGAAAGATAAATTAAAAGGCAACCTTCAGTGATGAATGGTTGCCTTTATTGTATCATCAATACATGAAGGTAAAGAATGAAATCAGCGGGATGGCGACAAATGTTCCGTACATTACTATAAGGAAAAGATAGACATCGGACACCAGGTAGCCGGTCTTTGTATATTGGGTAGATATCCAGTCACGATGGCTGTGTCTTTGTCGCTTTTTTATATAGCGGTAAAGTGCATACATTCCACAACCGACAGCAACGCCAATGAGTGTGCCGGCAAGTATGTCGCCGGGATAATGCACTCCAAGATACATCCTGGTATATGCATTCAACGATGCCCAAAAGAGTAGTGAAACAGTAAGTACCCTGTTTTTCACAAGCAGCAACAGGAATGTTGCAATGCCGAACGAGTTAGCTGCGTGACTTGATGTAAAGCCATAGTTGCCGCCTCTTATGTTGTCAACGACATCGACCAGATACATGAGTTCAGGGTCGTTGGTCGGACGCCATCTTTGGAAGAACGGTTTGCAGAAACCCGATGAAATGACATCGGTGAGCACAACAACAAGTACAATAGAGAAAAACAGCAGCACAAAATCCTTGAAGCTGTTGTTCTTTATCAGCATATATACAAGTACCAGTATAAGAGGAATCCACACTGCGATGGTTGTATACACCTTCATGCATCCGTCCCAGAACAGAGAGTCGCTGCCGTTGATGGCAAGCAGCAAGTATTTGTCAAAGTCTATGATTGTGTTTGTGTCCATTGTAATTCCTCTTGAAAAGATTGTCAAATACGTTCCATTGATTTTGTCTTTATCCAGCCCACGACACGGTTTCCGTTGTTGGCTTCAATCTTCACCCAGTCGGCAAGTGTGCTGTCAATGATTGTCACCTTAAGACCTTCGTGTATCTTTGTAAGTTCAGTACCCGAACTGTCGGGCGAGCTCTTGACAAGCACCATCTCATCGAGTATGACACCCTCGGGCATTGTGTTTCCTTTGTTGCCAAGGCTACCTGCCGACATGTTTGCAACAATGGTGACTACAAGGCAAGCAATGGCAATGCCAAGCAAGATGCCACGTGCGTTGTTCCTGAAGATGAGGAAAAAAACTGTTCCAAGCATGATGACAAAAGCAACAATGCCAATGACGCCCCAGGTGTCTTTTGAAAAGAGTGACGAGACAGCATTACCCCACTCCTTGTAAAATGGTACCTCGTCCTGTGGAACAGAGTCCACAATACGGTTCTGCACAAACTCCAGGTTTGCCTTTACATCTTCGTCATTAGCATCAATGCGCAGTGCACGTTCATAGTTGAGGATTGCCTTGCCAAGCTGGTTGGTGCGATAATAGGCGTTTCCGAGATTGTAATACAACGGCAACGATGCTCCTTGCTCGGCCATGACGGTTTCATAGATTGTTATCGCGTCGGCGAATTGCGACGCAGCATAGGCAGAATCACCTAGTTCCTTTGTACATGCACGCCCTGCAACATCTTGAGATATTGCAGCAAAAGGCATTAGCAAGAATACAAGAGCCGATATAATCTTTTTCATATTATTTTCTGATTGAATTTTCCATTTTACTGATGACATCTACAGCCATTTTATAAACCTTGTCCATTGTGGCTCCGGGGTCGCCGGGCGCATAACGCGCGAACTCACACTCGTTCAACAGATTCACAAGTTCCTCAACATGCGCACTGTAACAGCCACGTCTTGTAAGTTCGTTGGCTATATTATCCTTTGACAACTGCGAAAGCGGGATATTCAACTTGTCGCTCATGTATCCCCACACAGCCTTCAAAGTCTCGTCATAGAACTCGTTTGTGCGGTTGTCGTGCAACAGTTTCTTTGCGTTTTTCAACCTTCGTACTGCAACGGAATTTGCCTTTTTGGTCTTTGATAAAGCGACATTTGAACTGAGCTTGACGTGCTTGTTGTAGACTGCCGCGGTAATGGCGAAGAGCACTGACAGCACGGCGTAGAGCAACCAATAGAGTGTTGAGCCATAGAAGCGGCCATCTTTTTCGGCATCATCTCCAAGTTTGATGTATCGGATATCGTTTGCCAGCAGCTTGCCCTCTTCTTTTACCACATAGACATTACCGCTTGAAGCCGGCACAGCTGCACCCTTCTCTACCTGAATTGTAAACGTCTTGCTCTCCACAGTCTTGTAACTGCCGGCAGTTGTGTCAAAGTATGTGAATTTAGCAGCAGGCAAAGTGTATTCACCGGCAGTGCGTGGAGTGACGACATACTCATATACCTTTTCGCCGGCAAAGCCTTTGGCAGTTAGCTTGTAATTGTTTGTTATGATTGGGTCATACACATCGAATTCAGACGGGAATTCAACGACTGGATCACCCATGAGTTTCATATTTCCGTCACCCTTGACTACAACCTTGAGCGTGAACTCTTCATTTGATTTCAACTTGTCGGTGCTGACGGTGCTGTTGATAGTAAAATGTCCTACTGCACCCGAAAAACCGGCAGGTTTGGCAGGGAGTTTCTCAACATCAATGACCACCTTGTTCGATTTCAGTTTCTTCCTTACCTCGACATACGAACTGCCACCATTGAACATCATCTCAAAGGGATCCATTGAACGGCGTGTCTGCACTGCAACTACAGCCTCGTATTCCATTGATGGAATCTCAAGCTTTCCGCTCTCCTGTGGAAAGAGCACAAACTGACGCCACACCAGAGTGTTGTAGTTGTGGCCATTATAGTGCTCGAGTTCGAACTGACGCTGTTGTGAGAGCTCTACCTCCTGTATGTTGAATCCCTTAAGATCGGGCGCCGGATTGTCAAGATTTACAAGATTGACATCGGTGTAGACCTTATATGTAAGCAAAAAGGCTTCCTGGTCATATACCTTTGTCTTGCTTACAAGAGCCTTGACAAAAAGATTGTCGTTGGTGATGTTTGTGGAACTGTTGTTTGCCTGCCCCCCGGCACCACCACTCTGCTGCTGTGGTGCCTGCCCCTCGGGCAACACCTTGATGGTGAGCGGGTTCGATGTATACTTCTTGCCGTCAACCATCACCGATGCTCCGGGAACGGTAATATCGCCCTCGTTGTCGGCTACAACAATATATGTGTATGTTATTGTCTGTTTTGAAGTGACACGTCCGTTTACATTGCTGCTGCTCATGAATGTTGAATGATGAGGACCGCTCAAAACTCTCAAGCCATCGACATCAGAGATAGTCGGTTGGCTATCGGCTTTGGTGTTTACCTCATAAGCAATCTTGAAGCGGTTACCTACAACAACCGACTTTGGAGCAGATGCAACGAAAGATACTTCGTCGGCAAATGCAGTGAAGATTGTTGTCAGAATCAATAGTGTCGATATGAATACTCTTTTCATCTAAATGTTTTATATTGGCAGTTTTACAGTTTGTTCAATTGGTTGTTACCAGTTCTTCTCAAGGTTTTTGGGGTTTGCCTTTTCGGCCTTCTCCATCTTTTCCCTTATCTCTTTCTCGTCCTGCATAAGAGCTTTCAGCATCTGCTCAATCTTCTCTTTCTCCTCCTCTATCTCCTTTTCGTCCTGTTGCTGTTCGTCCTTATTCTGTTCCTGTTGCTGCTGTTGCTGCTGCTGTTGCTGTTGTTCTTGCTGCTCATCCTGCTGATTCTGCTGATTCTGATTCTGGTCATTCTGCTGTTTCTGATACAGTATCACAGCCAAATTGTAACGTGCATCCTCGTCGGCCGGATTCTTGCGCAGTGCCTCTTTATATGCCTCAGCTGCGGCATCTAGTTCGTTGTTCATGTGCTTTACTACTCCGATGTTCTGGTATACCGATGAATACTTGGCTGTATCGGAGAGCCCAACGCCTGCCTCGCCGAGTTTCTTTACGGCATCGTTCAAGGCTATGATCTGTGCCGAATCGGGTTTATAACCCTCTTCGTTGAAGGTGGTGGCCAATGTCGGGTAGTTCTTCATAATTGAGTTGACCGCCGTATTGTACTTGGCAAGGCTCTCCTGCCCGTCCATTGCACATGCCTTCATGTATGGTTCAACGGCCTGCTCGAACAGGCTGTCGTTATGCAGGCGGTTGGCTTCTTTCAAAAACTCGTTCTGGCTCTTGACCGTGGGAGTTCCATTGATTATAAGCGACGACATTGCATATATTGTCGCTACTAGCAGGATAGCGGCAACGGCAATCAATGTATATTTTCTTTTGTCAAAGTTCATATATCAATATCGTTATATTTTCTTGTGGTTCTTGACGTCGGCAAGCGCAACAATTATCAAATCTACAAACAACAGCATCAATGCCAGTGCTGCAAGATAAGGGAATAGTTCGTTATAGCCGGTGTACATCTCGGTAACGGTTTCGTCCTTACTCATCTTGTCGAGCTGGTCCGAGAGGATTTTCTGCGCCTCGTTGGTATTGTCGACCTGCAGATATACGCCATTACCGGCCTTGGCAATATTCATTGCCATCTCCTCGTTCAACTTGGTTATAACAACCTGTCCGTCGCGGTCGCGCAAGAAGTTGCCGTCGCCCAACGGGATGCGGCCACCCTTTGGTGTTCCGATACCCAGTATGAAGACCTGCTTACCACTTTCCGAAGCTTTCTTTGCGGCCTCCTCGGCACCACCCTCGTGGTTCTCGCCGTCGGTTATGAGAACTATAGCCTTACCTATCTTGTCATTTGGTGTGAAGCACCTTGATGCCATGTCGATGGCCGCACCGATATCGGTACCCTGCCGGGTGACAAGATTGGTCGAGATACTCTCAAGGAACATCTCTATTGAGATAAAATCGTCGGTTATGGGCAACTGCACATAGGCATCGCCGGCAAAGACAACGAGTGCAATCTTGTTGCCCTTCAACTGCTCGGCAAGGCGACGGATGAGTCTTTTGGCCTTCTCCAGACGGTTGGGGGTGATATCATCGGCCAACATTGAGTTTGAGATATCCAATGCAACAACCAGTTCCACGCCACGTGTGGTGATGGTTGTTTTGCCCTTACCATAGCGTGGACGTGCCAATGCCACTACAATGAGCGCGGTCGCAAGCAACGATGTCCAAAAGATGACTCTTGAACGTGTCGATGAGTATGATGGTATGAGCCTGGCGGTAAGTTCCGGGTCGCCATAGCGTCTTATATTTCTGTTCCTCCTGTAGCATGCATACTTGTAGACTATGAGAGCCAAAGGTATGAAAAGGAGAAGGTACAGATATTCGGGAGTTGCAAATTTCATCTCTATGACAATATGTTAAGGTATTTTCTTCAATATTGTGTTGCGTAACAGAATTTCTGCCATCAATGACACGGCTGCAATGAGAGCAAAAATCATAAACCGTTCCTCTTCGTTGCCAAAATGCTTTACCTCGAGTTTTGTGCGCTCTAGTTTGTCAATCTCTTTGTAGATTTCGACAAGGCCGGCCTTGCTCGAGGAACTGTAGTACTCGCCACCTGTCACCGCGGCGATTGACTTAAGCGTCTTTTCATCGAACTCAGAGTTGTCGAGCAATCCATATGGTGTCTTCACAACGTTCTCGTCGGTTCTGAATCCGATGGTGTATATCCTGATGCCATATTCCTTGGCTATGCCGGCTGCATCTTCGGGAGTTATCTCTCCACTGTTGTTGGAACCGTCGGTAAGCAGGATTATGATTTTTGATTCAGCCTTACTGTCCTTGAGGCGCGACACGGCATTGGCAATTCCCAGGCCAATGGCAGTTCCGTCCTTAAGGGCTCCGTTCAAGACATATTCTATGCCCGATTTGTCAATGAGGCTGAGCACACTACGGTAATCGGTTGTGAGCGGGCACTGTGTGAAGCTCTCACCTGCAAAAAGTGTAAGACCGATGTTGTCACTTTTGCGGCCCGAAACAAACTGCGAGGCAACATCTTTTGCCACATCGATGCGGTTTGGTTCAATATCCACCGCCGACATACTTGTAGAGACGTCCATGGCAAGCATGATGTCGATACCCTCGACACTCTCCTCGCTCCAACGATGTGTTGAAACAGGGCGCATGAGAACCAGAACGAGCATTGACATTGTAATCACCCTCAGCACAAACGGCAGGTGAAGAAGGTAGTGCTTGTATGTCTTCAGATCCTTTCCGAAAGGCAACGTTGTCGACACCTTCATCGAAGGTGACAGTTTGCATCCTTGCCATATATACCACACGATATATGCAATGAGCGGTATGAAAAGAAGCAGATATATTATTCTTGTAAAATGCATATTCAAAAACTTTTAGCCGAGCATGTTGCCAAGGTCAATGATCAGGAGCGCCGAAACGGCTACCACCGCTGAAAAGACTATTGCTATAGATGCTATGAGGATATATTTTTCACTTCGCGAACGCTCATTCACTATCTTTTGCTCAACCGGTTTGAGATTTTCCTCTTCGACGTCCTTTGTCGCATTGACAAATTCTATTGCATTGAGCATGTTGCGTGCATTCTCGTTCTGCGACGGAACCATCTTGGCAAACTTGACCAAGTCGGCAACCTGCAGTATCTCCTTTACTTCATTGATGGCCTCCTTGTCATTGAAACGCAGAAGATTCTCAATGATTTCATCTGTGGTCATCTCGGCCGCATTGAACTTGTAGCGGTTATGCATGTACTCGCGCAACGTATCGGTGAGGCGTGTATAATAGTCTTTGGCACTTCCATCGCCAACCAATGTATCGTCACCCTTTATCTCGTCAATCTTGTGCAACGCTGTAAAATGCGATGGTTCACGTGGTTTGATCTTTACAATGCGTATTACAGGCTTGTTGTTTATAAGTCTGACAATTATCCAAACAAGGAGTGCAACAAATACCAGCAGCAGGAACGACAGGTGTACTGTGTCACGGTATTCCTCCCAGGTGAGATTGACATTCCACACCGGCCTGAACCCTTTAATGTTCTTGAGGTCTGTAGTGTCAATGGGCACGGTGTTTACAATGAGATTGGTGGCGTTGGTGTAATAGACATCGTTGTTGACTGTTGCCAACACTGGTGGTATGACCTGGGCAGAGTCAATAAAGGAGGTTATTACACACTCGCTCCTGTATGTCTCGCGCCCTTGTGTATCGGTACTCTTGTAATCTTTCTTCTCGAGCACCTCAATGTCGGCTGTCAGTTTTTCGGGCACCTGCAACTCCACGTTGTAGCCGCTGTCGACATTGAGTTCAAGGATGAACTTTGCATGCTCACCGATGCGCATCTCCTTTGTATCGGTATACAGCGAGTCGAAAAAGGCATTGAACATGACGTTCTGCGACTTTACGGGCAATGCCATAAAGACGAGAAGCAGTGCAGTTATATATCTGAATATTCTCTTCATCGGTTGTTGTACTTTGAATGCGTTATGCTCAACTGCGTTGTGCAAAAAGGGCTAGCAAGGCTTTTACGTAGTCTTGGTCGGTACGCACTGAGACAGAATCCACGCGGCTTCGCTGCAATGTATCCTTAAGGGTTTCGCTTTGGTTGCGCCACCATGTGTGTTGTGCCTCGCGCACCTTCTTTGACGAGGTATCAATATAAATTTCCTCGCCACTCTCGGCGTCACGTACCCTGACAAGTCCGATGTCGGGCAGTTCGGCCAGACGACGGTCATATACCTGAATGGCTACCAAATCGTGCTTGCGGTTGGCAATAGTCATTGCATTGCGGTAATCGGTAGTGCATATGAAGTCACTGAGCATGAATGCGGTACATTTCTTTTTCAAGGCATTCGTGAGGAACTCCAAAGGAACCTTTATGTCGGTTCTCTTGCTTGCAGGCTCAATGTTGAGCAGTTCCCTTATTATATAAAGGATATGCTTGCGGCCTTTCTGTGGCGGAATGAACTTCTCAATCCTGTCTGTAAAGAATATGACGCCAATCTTATCATTGTTCTGTATTGCGGCAAAGGCGATTGTTGCAGCAATTTCGGCAAGCATTTCGCGTTTTGTACGTGTGGCAGTACCGAAATCAAGGCTATCCGAAAGGTCGACAAGAAGCATCACAGTAAGTTCACGTTCCTCTTCAAAGACCTTGATGAAAGGTTTGTTGAAACGGGCCGTAACATTCCAGTCAATATCGCGAACGTCGTCGCCATACTGATAATCGCGCACCTCGCTGAACGACATACCACGCCCTTTGAATGCCGAGTGGTACTGTCCGGCAAAGATGTTATGAGAAAGACCTCGCGTCTTTATCTCAATCTTGCGCACTTTCTTTATGAGTTCGCTTGTCTCCATGTCTTAATGGAACGGAATCTTGGTTAGGGTACCTCGACACTGTTAAGGATACGGCTTACAATCTCGTCGGTTGTTAGGTTGTTTGCCTCTGCCTCATAGCTCAAACCAATGCGGTGACGGAGGACATCGTGTGCCACAGCGCGCACGTCCTCGGGAACCACATAGCCACGACGCTTGATGAAAGCATAAGCACGTGAAGCGAGTGCCAGGTTGATTGATGCACGTGGAGAAGCACCGAACGAAATGTAGTCCTTCATCTCCTTCATACCATACTTGTCGGGGAAACGTGTGGCAAAGACAATGTCGGCTATGTACTGCTCAATCTTCTCATCGATATATACCTGACGCACAACTTTGCGTGCCTCGACAATGTCGGCAGGCTTGAGCAATGGCTTTACCTCAACCTTCTCGCCTGTGATATTCTGACGGATGATGCGTTTTTCCTCGGACAATTCGGGGTAACCGATTACCACCTTGAGCATAAAACGGTCGACCTGTGCCTCGGGCAACGGATATGTTCCCTCCTGCTCAATTGGGTTCTGTGTTGCCATTACAAGGAAAGGCTCGGGCAGTTTGAATGTCTGCTTGCCAATTGTAACCTGACGCTCCTGCATGGCCTCGAGCAAAGCACTCTGCACCTTTGCGGGAGCACGGTTGATCTCATCGGCCAACACGAAGTTCGCAAACACCGGACCTTGCTTTACATTGAAAGACTCGCTCTTCTGGCTATATACCATTGTACCCACAACATCGGCAGGCAAAAGGTCGGGTGTAAACTGTATGCGGCTGAAATCGGCTTCAATGAGCTCGGACAATGTCTTTATGGCAAGTGTCTTTGCCAGACCGGGAAGACCCTCGAGCAAAATGTGTCCATCGGCAAGCAAACCAATCAACAGGGACTCCACAAGGTGTTTCTGTCCCACAATGACCTGGCTCATGCCGGTCTGCAGATTGGTTACAAAGGCACTCTGACTTTCTATTTTCTCATTCAATTCACGAATGTCAATTGTAGTACTCATAATTATATATAGTAAGTTTTAGTTTTATTGTTGGACAAAATTACAACCACAAAAGTTGCTATTATGTTAAATTCATTAAAATAGAATTAAGCACTGTTAGCTTTAAACAAACTTTAACGTTATGCGGTCATTTCCTTGGTAGCAAGCGTGGAATGCCAATCTCCATACCGTATCCCAAGCCGTTGGGGTTACGCATGTTGTTGAACTTTACAATGTATGGCCACAATTTCTTGTCACCGTAATAGGTTCTTGCAATCTTTGTCAAAGTCTCATTTGCTGCAACTTTGTGGCGGGTTAGTTCGCCATCGGCAACATAGAGCAAAGTGTCGGCAAGTGTGATATCCTTGAGAGGTGTCGCTGCCAGTTCTTCAACCATTACAAAGGTGTAGAGTTCCTCCTCGAGAGCCACCGGTTCAGCCACCTCGGGCTGTTCCATGCCGGCGACACCGGCAACAGCTGTGCTGTCAACAGGATTCTCCTCAACTGCAATAGTGTCACTGGCAACAACAGCAATGGAATCTGTAGCCACCGGTGTATTCTCTACAGGTTCAGTCTCCGATACGGCTACGACAGTTTCTACATTTGCAACGACAGTATTGTCGACATCGGCAGTGTGGTTACGTTCCATCATCTTCACAGCCACAAAGCCCACAGCAAATCCAATCAACGCAAACACAACAAATTTCCAGTTGTTCTTTTTCTTTGTAACAACTGGTTCGTGATTCTTGACCGGCACATCAGGATTATTCTCCTGAGCACTCTCCTCTTTGGGTTCTTCCTCGACTGAAGGTTCTTCGTCAACGGTCTGTTCTTCGACCTCAGGAGAAACCGACTCTTCAACAACAGTTTCTGCATCTTCAGTTTCTTCTTCAAGGGCAGTTTCGACGCTTTCTTCAGTTGCTGTGCTTTCAGTCTCTGTATTCTCATCGTTCAGTTGGGGCTGTTCTGCTTCAATTTCAACAACCTCAACAGTTTCGTCTGCATTTACTACAGATTCTGCTGTGTCTACGGCATCGTCATTTTCTGTCTCTTCTACTGTTTCGGGTTGGTAACTGTCGTCAACCTCTACGGGCTCAAACATAGCAAAAGGTTGATTCACAATATCCCTCAATGCATCGGCCGGAGTAAAGGAGAGTTTTCTATGTCCTTTTATCTCAATTTTCTCTCCCGTGTTGACATTGACGCTGCCGCGGCTTGCGACATCGGTTATCTTGAATGTGCCAAGACCATTGATCTTGACTATGCCATCTTTCTCCAAGCCCTCAATAATGAGTTCGAAGAAATTCTTTGTAAACAGTTCGGCTTTGGCAACAGAGATATTCCCCCCTTTCGCCAACAGCGAAATCAAATCGGACTGGTTCAATTTTGCATCCATAGCTCTATCTCCATTGTTTTATTTGAATTTATCCTTGAGTTTGTTGCTTGGCTTGAATACAGGCACAATCTTGGGTGGTACTAGAAAACGTTGGCCTGTCTTTGGATTCACAGACAATCTTTCGTTGCGCATTTTGGCCTCCAGAATACCGAAGCCCGAAACGTTAATCTGGTCATTCTCCTTCAGGCACTCTGTCATCAGCCCCACAAGTGCATCGACATTCGCGCTTGCATCGGCAATAGAGATGCCGCATTTCTTCGCCAATCCGGTGATAAATTCCTTATTGTTCATAATTTGATAGTTATTTATTTCTCAACAGTACCCATCAGATCAAATTCAGTGGCATCGGTTATGCGCACATTGTAGAAATTGCCGACGAGCAACTCTCCTTCATTTACATTAATAAGTACCTCGGTATCTACATCGGGCGAGTCAAACTCGGTACGGCCTATGTAATAGTCGCCCTCAACCCTGTCAATGACGGTCTTATAAACATTGCCTGTCTTCGCCTCGTTAAGACGTGTGGAGATACGTTGCTGCACCTCCATCAAACGGTCAAGACGCTCCTGTTTCTTTTTCTTGGAGATGCTGTCGCGGTAATTTTCAGCCGCGAATGTACCCTCTTCCTCGCAATAGGCAAAAGCGCCAAGACGGTCAAACCTCGCCCATTTTACAAAGTCCATGAGTTCCTCGAACTCCTTTTCGCCCTCACCGGGGAAGCCAACCATCATTGTGGTGCGCAGACAGATTCCGGGCACCTCCTGACGCATTCTCTCAACAAGGGCATAAGTATCTTCTTTGGTAACGTTGCGGTGCATCTTCTTCAAGACCTTTGTGCTCACATGCTGTAATGCAATGTCAAGATACTTGCACACATTGTCCCTCTCGCGCATCACACGCAACAGGTCATAGGGAAAATTTGTGGGATAGGCATAGTGCAGACGTATCCACTCCACGCCCTCGACATCCGAGATACGCTCAACAAGCTGGGCTATGCTCTGTTTCTTGTAAAGGTCAACGCCGTAGAATGTAAGTTCCTGTGCTATTATCTGGAACTCCTTCACGCCCTTTGCCACCAATCCACGAACCTCGTCAACAATCTCCTCAATGGGACGCGATTTGTGCACACCGGTTATGATTGGTATCGCACAATATGCACAACGGCGGTTGCAACCTTCGGAAATCTTGATATATGCGTAGTGCCCGGGGGTTGTCAAAACGCGTTCCTGTGCCAGTTCCTCGCGATATTGCTGTTTGAGGTCGTTGAGCAGTTCTGTCCAGTTGAATTTGCCGTAGAACTTGTCTACCTGTGAAATCTCCTCGCGCAACTCGTCGAGGTAACGCTCGGAGAGGCAACCCATGACATACAGCTTTTTCAAATCACCCTCTTCCTTGCGCTGGCAGAACTCGAGAATCATGTTTATTGACTCCTGCTTTGCATCGCCAATGAAACCACATGTGTTTATCACGGCAATCTCGCCACAAGGTTCCTCACTGTCGTGGGTCACTTCATAGCCACACTCCTGAAGTTGGCGCATGAGGTGCTCCGAATCGACAAGATTCTTTGAGCAACCCATTGTAATGACATCTACACGGTTCTTTTTCATCATTAGAAACTGTTTAAATTTCTTTCAAAAATATTATTTACATTATCCGCAAAAGGCGCTTGTCTTTTTATGCCCTTTGTTTTCACGAACCCGCTCTCGCTCGGCAAAGCAAGTAAACTTTCTTTGCGCTCGCTTACCTGCGGCTTTGTTGCCTGTTTTTCCATTTTTCACAGTTACATAGTCACTATGCGCCTTTTAAAAATGAAAAAACACTCTAAAAAAGTTCTATAAAAATTTCAAGGAAATAAATTCAAACAGTTTCTTATCCGAATAATGAATCAACGAACTCCTCGCGGTTGAAAATCTGCAAATGGTCGATACCCTCGCCAAGACCGATGTACTTTACAGGAATCTTGAACTGGTCGCTGATACCGATGACCACACCACCCTTTGCTGTACCATCGAGTTTTGTGATGGCAAGTGATGTAACCTCGGTTGCCTTGGTAAATTGCTTCGCCTGCTCAAAGGCATTCTGTCCTGTTGAGCCGTCAAGCACAAGCATTACATCGTTTGGAGCACCCGGAACAACCTTCTGCATCACGTTCTTTATCTTTGTGAGCTCATTCATCAAACCCACCTTGTTGTGCAGACGGCCAGCGGTATCAATGATTACCACATCGGCACCGTTGGCAACAGCCGATGAGAGTGTGTCAAATGCCACAGATGCGGGGTCGGCACCCATACCCTGCTTGATGACAGGTACATCGGCACGGTGTCCCCACTCTACAAGCTGCTCAACTGCAGCTGCACGGAATGTGTCGGCAGCACCAAGGTAAACCTTCTTGCCGGCCTTCTTGTACTGATGTGCAAGTTTACCGATTGTAGTGGTCTTGCCCACACCGTTGACACCTACAACCATAATCACGTATGGAGCGCCAGGTGTTGTAGGGATGTCGAAAGTGCCGCCATCCTCGGTGTTGTTCTCCATCAACAACTGTGCTATCTCGTCCTTAAGCAATTTGTTGAGTTCGTTTGTATTCATGAATTTGTCGCGCGCGGCACGTTTCTGCACGCGGTCAATAATCTTCAGCGTTGTCTCTACACCGACATCCGATGTCACGAGTACCTCCTCGAGGTTATCGAGCACCTCATCATCAATCTCGCTCTTGCCGGCAATGGCACGGGCAATCTTGCTGAAAACACTTTGCTTTGTCTTTGAGAGTCCCTGATCGAGGACCTCCTTCTTTTCTCTACTGAAAAAACTGAATATTCCCATATTCTCTAAAATATCGTTTCAAATCAAATGGCTGCACACAGCAACCGTTTACCATACATCAATTAGTCGAGTTTGAGCACTGCAAGGAACGCTTTCTGTGGAACCTCGACGTTACCAATCTGCTTCATACGTTTCTTACCCTTCTTCTGCTTTTCAAGCAACTTGCGCTTACGTGAGACGTCACCACCATAACACTTTGCGGTAACGTCTTTACGCACCTGCTTGATTGTCTCGCGGGCAATAATCTTTGTACCAATGGCAGCCTGAAGGGCAATGTCGAACTGTTGTCTTGGGATGAGGTCGCGCAATTTCTCACACATCTGTCGGCCAAGGCCATAGGCGTTGTCAACGTGTGTAAGTGTTGAAAGTGCATCTACCGGTTCACCGTTGAGCAGGATGTCGAGCTTGATGAGCTTTGATGTCCTGAAACCTGCAGGGTGATAGTCGAACGATGCATAACCCTTTGAAATACTCTTGAGTTTGTCATAGAAATCGATGACTATTTCGCCAAGCGGCAACAAGAAGCGTATATCCACGCGATTACCGGTGATAAACTCCTGCTTGAGCAACTCGCCACGCTTTGAAAGACAGAGTGTCATGATTGGACCGATGTACTCGGCACGTGTAATGATGCTTGCATTGATATATGGTTCCTCAATGTGGTCAATAAGTGTCTGGTCTGGCATTCCGCCAGGGTTGTGTACCTCCTTCACCTCGCCCTGCTTGTCGTACACCATGTACGATACGTTAGGCACTGTAGTGATGACACTCATATCGAACTCGCGGTCAAGACGCTCCTGAACAATTTCCATGTGCAAAAGACCAAGGAAGCCGCAACGGAAACCGAAGCCAAGAGCTGCCGACGACTCGGGAGAAAAAGTGAGCGATGCATCGTTGAGCTGCAATTTCTCAAGCGAAGCACGCAAATCCTCATAATCCTCGGCATCAATTGGGTATACACCGGCAAAGACCATAGGCTTCACCTCCTCAAAACCGGCAATAGCTGCAGTACATGGACGTGCAATGTGTGTAATTGTATCACCCACCTTAACCTCACGAGATGTCTTGATACCGGAGATGATGTAACCCACATCGCCCGTACGCAACTCCTGACGTGGACAAAGGTCCATCTTGAGTACGCCGATTTCGTCGGCATCGTACTCCTTGCCGGTATTGAAGAACTTCACCTTGTCACCCTTGCGCAGAACACCGTTGGTTATCTTGAAATATGCGATGATACCGCGGAACGAGTTGAATACAGAGTCAAAAATAAGAGCCTGCAATGGAGCCTCCTCGTCGCCCACAGGTGCAGGAATGCGCTCTACGACTGCGGCAAGGATATCCTCGACACCAAGGCCGGTCTTGCCCGAAGCCTCAATGATGTCTTCCCTATCACAACCGATGAGATCGATGATTTCATCCTTCACTTCCTCGGGCATTGCATTAATCATATCGCACTTGTTCACCACAGGGATAATCTCCAATCCGTGGTCAACAGCCATGTAGAGGTTAGAAATTGTCTGCGCCTGAACACCCTGTGTGGCATCCACAACAAGCAATGCACCCTCACAGGCAGCAATTGAACGTGAAACCTCGTACGAGAAGTCCACGTGTCCCGGAGTATCAATGAGGTTGAGAATATATTTCTCGCCCTTGTACATATACTCCATCTGTATCGCGTGGCTCTTGATGGTAATACCACGCTCCTTTTCGAGGTCCATATTGTCGAGCATCTGTCCCTCGGTAACGTTTATGGTCTTTGTTGTCTCAAGCAGACGGTCGGCCAAGGTCGATTTGCCATGGTCGATGTGAGCAATAATGCAAAAATTTCTGATTTTCTCCATATATGTCAATTGTTTTTTTCGATGAATAAAAGCCTTTTCGGCAAATTTAGATGCAAAGATACAAAAAATCGCTATATATATAATAACTATGCGCGCATAAATTTTACATGACAGCCAACACCGTAAGCAACGCCGTTTTTCCGAGCTATTATCCTGAACGATATATGTAAATATCTTTCAACAAAGAATAAATACCACAAAAGGATATAAATCGATATAACCAAGCAAAGTCACTCATTTGTATTCTAGTGGTTTGAGTGATAAATAAAAAACGGTTCAGTAGCAAAAAAGTGTGGGTAAATCTTGAATTTTAGTTGCTGTAGTTTTTACCCTTAATCAGTTGTCTTATATTCTTATTGTTTTCGTTCTATCTTGTACTTTTTGGAAAAAAGTACGAAAAACTTCGGCACACGGGAAAGGCTTTAGCCTTCGACAACACGAGCAGCGAATGGTCAAACGTAGTACGCGCATAGCTCGTACCGTTTGGGTCGCTAAAAGCGAGTGTTGTCAAAAACAGTATTATTCAAACATTGGATTTTTAACTTGGTTGAAATTGCTTCCGCTCGCTTTGTGTGCAAACAAGTTTTCACACACTCGCTTACTCGCAATTTTCAACGGTGCCGTTTAATAAGTTACTTGCGCTCGCTGCAAAATCTCAAACTATTATAGTTTGGATTTTGCTCACTTACGCGTAACTTTCCGCCGTTGGCGGGGAATTACCTTTGCAATGGGATACTCCGCGAACTTCACGCATACAATGGTAATATCAAATAAACACCGGCTCCGTTAAAGGACACAGCTTGAAGCCTGTTGATTTTTGGATAAAGTGAGAGGTATGTTCGCCCGTTAGTTAGGTGCTCGCCTTGGCGAGTGACTAACTGAGGAAGATCCGCATCACCCAAAAATCAACAGAAAGGTTCAAGTGAGACCATTGCGGGTGAGCAATGTTTGCGACGACGGGAGCTTTAGCTCCCCAAAGGAGTGTGCTTTAGCACCCTCTTTGACTGAAGGATGTTGCTTGCAACTCCTGAATTTGCTTGCTAATCGACAATACCGCCAGCAGTTAGTCGTGCGTAGTGCAGACGTAGTTTGCACCGCACGGGATGCGAAAAAGGCGGTATTGTCAACTAGAGACCGACTGGGCTTTAGGGTGCCGGGCCCTTTGGTCCTTTGGGGCGACCAAAGGACATGATAGAAAGACTTGAAGAAAATATAAGTGAACAATCAAGGTTGATGACTGCCTTAGAATACAATAGTAAACAAAAGCGAGTCCACAGTAAATTTCTACTTAGCCTAAAAAACGCGACAGCGTTGAACAAATCAACACTGTCGCGTAAAACAATATCTGTTAGCAAATTACTTGAAAACGTGTTTTCCGTAATCGACGCCTTTCAACTGATAATATTTGGCTTCGCCCTGCAGACGATTGAGGAAATCGTCGTAATTGCGCTGTTCGGCAGGTGTCCAACCGGCCTCGGCCACGGCTGCCAAACGTGGCAACATCAGGTACTGCACAACAGATGGTTCAACAACCCACTCAGTCCAGAAATTGGCCTGTACACCAAGGTATTTTGACTGCAACTCCTCGGCAACATCATTCATTGGCTTGTAGTTGTATACACGCTCAACGGTCTCATCACCATATCCCTGCGACTTTGGTTCGGTCTCAAGCTTCGACTGACGGCGGTTGATGTAGTAAGGAATCTGTGGCGAAAGGATTGTTGTCATTCCACGCGTTGCAGCCTCCTTTGCAGCGCGATCGGCACCAATCCACGCCATAATGGTTATATCGGTTCCCAACGAGGCTGTATTGCCATGCAGGACCTCGTTCCAGAAGACAAGCTTGCGCTGCTTGTCAGCCGGTTTTTGCGCTACGTGGTCGAGCAACTGCTTGTAGAAATGTATCTGCAGGTCGCGGTAGTTCTCCGAACCAATCTCTTTCAGCAACGCCTGGCAATCACTGTTGTGCTCCCATTTGTATGTGGGACACTCATCGCCGCCAAGGTGTATATAGCCGAATGGAAAGAGCTCTGTGAGTTCATCAATGACATCCTTTGCGAACTGCACCGCAAGAGGGTTTGCAACGTTTATAACATCGCTCGACACACCCTGCCACAACCACACATCGTGCTTGTTTTCGGGGTCACAGGCAAGGAATTCGGGGTATGATGCCACTGCAGCCTGTGAATGTCCGGGAATATCAACTTCGGGGATAATCTCCACAAAACGCTCCTTTGCATACTCTACCACCTCCTTGATATCCTCATGAGTGTAGTAACCGCCATAGCGTATGCCATCGGGCTTCACATCGCCCCATGCGCACACCTTGCTGTCGCGCCATGCACCCACCTCGGTAAGCTTGGGATATTTCTTTATCTCAATGCGCCAGCCCTGGTCCTCGGTCAAATGCCAGTGAAAGCGATTCATCTTGTATGCCGCCATCACATCTATGATTTTCTTAATTTCCTCCTTGCCATAGAAATGACGACCTTCGTCGAGCATGAATCCGCGCCATGAAAAACGTGGCTTATCCTCTATAAATACACACGGAACGCTCCACTCTTTCACGCCCGCATCGGGCACGCCGGCCATGACATTGCGCGGCATAAGCTGCTTTAGTGTCTGGAACGCATAGAAGAAGCCTGCTGGTGTTGATGCTGCGATGTTTATTCTTTTCGGGGTAACAGATAGTCTATAAGCCTCTTTGAGCATATATTCATCGACATACAACACAATGTGCGCATCTCCCTTCTTTGCGGATTCTTCCACATGTAAACCAAGGAACAGACCATCCTTCAGCCTATCTTTGACAAGCTTTACACCGGTTGTTTTCTTTATCTCCCTGACAAAATTGTCCACGACAGCATCAATGCCGCCATCCTTTATTTTGGGATAACACAGTACGACCTTCCCATTGAAAGAAAACTCACCCTCTTCTATCTGCATTTCAGCAGGTTTCGGTATGATTGAAATCTCTTGAGCCTGCAGTGAAACGCACAGAAGCAACAGCAGTGCAAACACTATTCTTTTCATATTATAACAGATTATAAGTTAGTGATTCTCATTAAACAAACGCAATCTCTCTTCAAGCATTGCATAATGGTGTGGCTTTATGTTTGACGAACAAGCCCTGATACCCTTACGCGTGCCACCTGTTGTGGCAAGGTCAATGCCGCTGACACCATAATAGAGCAGTTCCTTCAACAGCTCACCGCCATCCATATCCTTGTAACCGATAGTGAAGAAGAAACCGTCGCTCACAGGCTCGTCGACATCCTTGTCATAGACAATATTGAATCCATTGCGTAGCAGTATATCCTTTATGCGCGCCGTGCGCTCGGCATACTCTTTTATATCACCCACAAAGTCATACTCACCGTCGCATGCAGCCTTGAACATCGCAGCCAAGGCACATTGCGCCGAGTGCGACACTCCCGACGAGAATGAGTATAGAAAAACATACGCGAATGCCGCACCGAAACGCGCAATACCATAACGCCGCTTGAGTGTGTCATAAGCACGGTTGTACAATGCATCGGAAATACACGCAACAGCAATCCTCTGCCCCGCATAGCTGAATATCTTGGATGCACTGATGAGCAGAACGTAATTGTCGGTGTATTTTGACACACTCGGTTGGAATGGTGGTTCAAACGGACGGCTCATGTCGCGACGGAAATCCATCGTCATATAGGCCAGGTCTTCAATCACCACCACATCGTGTTTTGCTGCAAGACGGCCAATTATCTCAAGTTCCTCGTCCTTAAGACACATCCACGTGGGGTTGTTGGGCGAAGAGTAAAGCACCGCACAGATATTACCCTGCGCAAAATAGCTTTCGAGTTTCTCCTCAAGTCTTTCGCCACGATATTCCGCAATGTCAAACGATGCGATCTTCACGCCAATCACCTGCGCCTGCATCTTCTGCACGGGAAATCCCGGGTCAATATAGAGCACTGTATCACGCTTGAGGTCAAGCTGCGAAGCAAGCATCAACGAGGCGAACGAAGCCTGCATTGAGCCTACAGCAGGAATGCAACCACTTGGATTTATATCGGTGTCTATAAATGCCTTGACAAAACGGGAAGCTTCGTTCTTCAACTCCGGTATTCCATCTATTATAGGATATACCGATGCTACCCCACGTTGCAGAGCTTCACACTCGGCACGCACGCCAACTTCTGCAGGAGGAAGGCCCGGAACACCCATCTCAAAATGGATAAATTCAGTGCCGGTACGCGCCTCTACAGCACGCACTACTGCCCCTATTTGACGGATTGACGCAGAACGGATATCTTCAATCTCGAGTTCCTTTACGATAGCGTCTACGATTTCTGAATTTACTATACACATTTTTCAAAGGTCTTCTCCTTGTTTTGTTTTCGACTCTCGACATCCTTTCAGCCCTCTTCAACATTCTCTTCGCCTTGGCCTTGCCGAGCATTTTCTTCGCAGCACGGGATATGTCCTTACCTTTTTTCTTGTAAAGGATATATAGCAATATCGGTATCATAGCTGCAAAGTCAAATATAATGTTTACAAAGATGTTTGTTAAAACGCACTCTAAAAACGCCCCTTTGTTGTATAAAAGGTTCAATGACAAGGCTTGCGCAATTGTGGTGGTAGGGAGTTTAGTAAACCCTAAATGACCTGCCGCCACAATAAGCAAAACACAGCCAGTGAGCTTTTAATACAAACAATTCAAGATGTAGTTCAAAGCCGTTAGTACAAGGCTTGCAGTGTTGAAAAATACCGGAGTTTAGTAAACCTAAATGAGGATATTTTACAATACTGCGTAACGCAGTAATAACGCTTTTGAACACATCGACTTAGTCCTCCATAAGTTTACGATAACGTGCCTTCTTGGGCTCTTCAATTCCAAGACGACGCATCTTGTTCTCCTCGTAGTCAGAGTATGAACCCTCGAAACTGAACACATTGCCATCACCCTCAAAAGCAATGATGTGTGTACAGATACGATCGAGGAACCAACGGTCGTGGCTGATTACAACAGCACAACCCGCAAAGTTCTCAAGGCCCTCCTCAAGTGCACGCAGTGTATTGACGTCGATATCATTGGTAGGCTCATCGAGGAGTAACACGTTACCACCCTCTTTAAGCGCCATTGCAAGGTGCAGGCGGTTACGCTCACCACCAGAAAGTACACCACACTTCTTCTCCTGGTCGGCACCGGAGAAGTTGAAGCGTGAAAGATATGCACGCACGTTAATCTCCTTGCCACCAAGGCGCATGAGTTCGTTACCTTGGCTCATAACTTCGTAAACACTCTTATCGGCAACGATATCCTTGTGATTCTGGTCGACATATGCAATCTTCACTGTCTCACCAACCTCGAATGTACCCTCATCGGCAGTCTCAAGACCCATAATCATGCGGAAAAGAGTTGTCTTACCGGCACCGTTAGGACCAATCACACCTACAATGCCGTTAGGTGGCAACATGAAGTTGAGGTTGCTGAAGAGGTGCTTGCTGCCGAATGACTTGCCGATATTCTCGGCATTGATTACCTTGTTACCCAAGCGTGGACCGTTGGGGATAAAGATTTCGAGTTTCTCCTCGCGCTCCTTCTGGTCCTCGTTAAGCATACGCTCGTATGAGTTCAGACGAGCCTTACCCTTTGCCTGACGTGCCTTGGGCGACATACGCACCCACTCGAGCTCGCGCTCAAGAGTCTTGCGGCGCTTGCTTGCGCTCTTCTCCTCCTGCTCCATACGCTTTGTCTTCTGGTCGAGCCAAGATGAGTAGTTACCCTGCCAGGGAATTCCCTCACCACGGTCAAGTTCAAGAATCCAGCCTGCAACATCGTCAAGGAAATAACGGTCGTGGGTAACGGCAATTACTGTACCCTCGTACTGGTTCAAGTGCTGCTCAAGCCAGTCGATACTCTCGGCATCGAGGTGGTTGGTAGGCTCATCAAGCAAAAGCACATCGGGCTTTGAAAGAAGCAGACGGCAAAGTGCCACACGGCGGCGCTCACCACCGGAGAGGTGGTCGACGAGTTCATCGGGAGCCGGGCAACGGAGTGCTGCCATGGCGCGTTCCAACTTGCTCTCAAGGTTCCACGCATCGGTTGCATCGATGATATCCTGCAATTCGGCCTGGCGCGCAAAAAGCTCGTTCATCTTGTCGGCATCCTCATAGTACTCGGGCAAACCGAACTTCATATTTATCTCCTCATACTCTGCAAGAGCATCTACTGTAGCCTGTACACCCTCCTTTACGCAATCCATCACGGTCTTGCCATCCTGCAAGTGCGGTTCCTGTGGCAAGTAACCCACCGAATAACCGGGAGACCAAACCACATTGCCCTGATAGTCATTGGCGAGGCCTGCGATAATCTTCATCAATGTAGATTTACCAGCACCGATCATACCCACGATACCAATCTTTGCACCGTAGCAGAACGACAGGTAAATATTCTTCAACACCTGTTTGTTTGTCTGCTTGATTGTCTTGCTCAAGCCCACCATCGAAAAGATGATTTTCTTGTCATCAACTGTTGCCATAAATCTATTTTAGTTATTATATTATTCCCAATTTAGAAATCTTTCGCGAAGATAACAAAAATTTCGCGAACTACGGCAATAAAAGCACCTTATACAGTAAATACATCAAGCAAATGAAGACATACCGCAAAAATTTATGGATTTGAGCACCTCTCTTCTCTTTTTACGCACTTTAGCTACCACCATATGAGAGTCTTCAATATGAATTTCTTCATACATAAACATCCAACTTTCAATAGGCCATATTCTAGTGATAGTCAGTACATCACTCACAATTTTATCACACAACAAAAACGAACCACCTTCTTCAATAAGCTCATGTATTATAGTATTACACAAAGCTATAAACTTTATGTGGTCTCCAAGGTGACAGAACCACTCTTTTCCCATAATCTTCTTGGCTTTCCGCTCCACAATATCAATGCATAGCGAGGTTATCTTATAATCATTCTCTTTGAAAGATTTACAAACCAAAGCCCCATCATTTTTATGTAACCATCCGAACCACCTTTTAAACCAATACTTGAGGAGATATCCTCTACTCATACTAAAAAACCATACAGGTATTGAATAAAGTTCTTTGGTGATTATCTCAAAAATGCGTATGTTGACATCCTTAAATGCTTCATTTACAGCAATTGTCTGATCGCCCTTCAAGATTACCTCATTATGTACCAGGTTAAGGGAATCACAGTTCTTTGCAAGTTCATTTGCGGCATCCTTCGCACACTGTGTTTTGGCTGCACCTTCAAACCCAAACGGCAATGTAGCAACACCGATAGTCCTTAGTTTTCTTTTCCTGCATTCAGCAGCAATCTGCGGAGCTACTGCCGAACCATATTCACCACCAAGACAAGTCACAATGAATACCGTTTTTATTTCTTCATTCAGCATTGCATCAATGTCGGGTTGCTCAACATTTTCGACAACTGCTGTATCAATACCAATTCCCCAACCCACAAGGTCGCTAATGATATTACCACTGCCACCGCCTACACCAATAATCAGCACATCTGACAAACCAAATTCTTTTTTTTCTTTAATAATTTTCATTCCCATATTCCTAAAATTTCCTTTTTAAACGAAATCCCTGCTCTGCCGTAATAATGTGGTTTGACTGCATATCCTTTCTCATTTGCAAATTCCACTAATCTACTGTAAAGGAACCAGAACCGATACCCGTGGGATGTTTCAAATTTTGACATAGGCGCGGCGCCATTCCACCACTCTGTCCTGTTTATATGGTGCGCATATTCGTGTATCGCTACCTGAACAATATCGGCCGTTCCTTTCAGGTCATAGATTGTTATTGTAGAATTTCGATGCGTATATGACGCAAGAATTCTTTTACATTTTCTTTTTGAGATTCTAATAGCAAAAGGCAACTTGCAATCATATATAGCAAGAAGCATTGCTTTCAAATCTTCAGTTGTTTTTCCTTGTACTTTCATACTACATAAATTAATTCCGTACAAAAGAAAAAAAGACCTCTGCCAAGCTGTGGCAGAGGTCGGAAGAAATAAATATTAAGGATATTTTATTATTGAGAACTAGAGATTTTCATAGTTATTTCATTAGGATGCCCTTCTATCTCTTTAAGAGTATGATACAATTTGTCTTCTAAAAATCTTTTAAATTCAGCACCATCATCTACTGTTACATCACGGAGCAAATCTAATATTTTATTTTCGTATTTTTTCAACCACTCCCATCCGTGAGGAAATTTTTCTCTATTACTGCTATTCCATCCATTTATGCACTTATAAGTTGAATATCCACTAATAAGTTCCCCATTGTGCTTACCTATGTATAAATCCATTCCACAATTTACAAAACATGCAAAGATGATATTCAAATCCCAATCTTTTCTTTTGAAACCTATAGAAAACGTACGATTTCCATCATTATAAACCCTTAGATCACACTCCAATTCATAGGATTTTGCAATATTTTCAACTATAGGTTTAATCTTTTCTTCTATTAGCTCCCACATATAGGAAAGTCTCATATTCTCAAGCTCTTTGCGTAAAGAATTTATCTTTTCTTCTTCTTGTTGCAAAACATCTATTTTACCCTCCAATACTTTGTCATCAAGTTTTAGTTTCTTAACAATAAAATCTCTAAGTTCCATATAAATATTTTTTTCATTCATTCTTAATTGAAACAATCCTTCCAAATAGTCTATATACAAAATCACAGAAGACTTCAACAGTTCCTCTTTCTCTGTTAAGTTTGGCAAAACATCTTCTTTTAACCAATTCAACACATTCTCTCGAAATGTGACTGTGTGATAACGATTCTTAAAATCCTCGCGAAGTGTTGGTTTTTTGTACTTCAATGAGCATTCTTGTTGATTGCACTTGTCACAGCACTCCTCCCAATCGTGCCAGCTACAATCATTTGGTTCGTAGTCTTTTGAAGATGGCAAAAAGACAATATATATTTGATCAAGTCTAAACCCTTCCTCCGCTTGCAGCTTTCTTATGTATCGAGCTAACTGGTTTTTTTGTAATACTGCATCGTGAATCTTATTTTCGAAAATAAGAGCATACTTGCCAGGCTCACGCACTGATAAGTCTATTCGATATTGTTCGGCCGCAATTATAGGATTTGTTCCTATATCTAATTTTGAGTTAAATTCAGTGATGAACTTTCTTGCAAAGCTCTTCAAAATTTTATATTCCCCATTGTGTTGGTAACGTAGCATAGCACAAAGTATGCGGCTGTTGGCAGTTTCTTTAGCATGTAATTCTTCAATAGGATTTACATGATAAGGATATTTGTTTATTACTTCATGTTTTTTGGCAACATACTTTTCTGCTAATGATAAAATTGAAGAATAGTCTTCAAATTTTTGTGTATCAGTTATTGTACTTTCCATAAGTATGATAATAGTTATTATTCTCCCATTCTCTTTTCACTCTTATATTTTCCCCACATGCGTTCTATTTTTCCTGCCATCTCTTCGCGCAGCCATTGCGGTTCAAGCACTTCAACGTCCTCGCCTTGACGCAGCAGTTCCTGCTGGAAGTCAAATTCCGGGCGTATGCTGTATGTAAAAATGCTATAATTGCTGTTGCGTTCAATCTCTTCTTGGGTGTCGTGCAGTTTCAAGTCGCGTATGTAATTGGCCTGCAGTGCCGACACTTTCAATTTCACGACCTCAACATCTAAACTGCGGCAAACCCCAAAGCACCCCTCAAAGAACTCCTTCGAGTTCCAATCTTTTGGCATTTCAAATGTTTCTTGCTTTACCGTAAGCTGCAATATTCTATCGAGCGAATAAATCATCGGCGGCTTGTCATTGTAATAAGCGTGAGTGCTTTTCGCAACCATGTACCAGCGTTGTTTGAACAACTTTATACAATAGGGCATTACATCAAAACAGCACTCTTCGTCACTCCAATAACTCCTGTGTGTGATATTAAGCTGGTGGTTTTCTTTCATCGCCTTTATAATGGGTTGCAGATATTGCAGTCCTGAGGGAATATCTTCCAAGAGAATACGCTCCTTTAGGTTCCTACTGTCGTAAAACATGTTTGCAACACTTAGCGTGCTGTAGAGCCATGAAGTGAATCCATTACCACTTAAGTCCTCTTCATTCTCAATATAATAACGGTATCCCCCTTTTTGCTCATTTACAACATTAAGCTTGAAAATATCCCATATGGCATACCTCCAATTATCAAATGTCCGTTTTGGAAGTTCCACACCCATGCTGATGTCATGATCATTGAGCCACAGTTCATTCAGTTCCCTGAACGAAAGTTTCCTATGTCTATGAATGGTTTCCAATACCCACACATATTTTCTCATCAATCCTTGTCCCTTGTCGTTGTTCATAGTTTCATTTTTCGTAAACATCTTATGCTACAAATATACGGCAAACATACGCCAAATAATAGCAGAGGTTTCAAAAACTTTGACTATAAAAGATTTTACATAATAAAGTGTTAAAGTATGTTATCACATACAATATCAAGATGACACAAGCGTTTTGTTTAAAAACAAACACACGAAAACCATGAAAAACTTCATCAACAGATTCTGGTGGCTATTCCCACTGGCATTCATTGCATCATTTTTGATTTCGGCATACTTTGATTCAATGTGGCCAATATTTTTTGTAATTTCAGTGCCATTGACCTTTGTGGCAATGATAACGTCATGGATACTTCTGCTCATATTCAAAAAGTGGTGGAGATTTCTGTTTTCGTTCATATTGGGAGCACTTACAGTAACCTATTTCGTCTATTTACTGATGACAGCTATTGAACAGGCTTTCAACCCCGGTCCCGATGATTTCGGCAAGGAGCATCCCGCGCCCACATGGTTGGACTATAACCTCCCGCTCGAAGAGGGAGAAGAGCCACCCTATCCCATTGACAGCATTGCGTCTAACACATGGCTGCAAATATGGAACGATTTTCAGGGTGGAATGTATACATACGAATTCCACCACCCGGCACTTGAAGAAGGATGGATATACCTGCGTTGCTACGAGGCAACTGAAAACATACCGCTCTCACCCGAGCGCATTTCGGCCGCAAGCATGGTTGCAACACCCTCTACCACATCATTCTCAAAAGTAGTTGAAAAGCAGTGCTTCAAAATCTACCCCGGCGATTGGGGCGATTACTACGCCGCGCGCATTGAGGTGTGGCACAAGAATGCCAAGACAGGCAAAGAGCGAAAACTGATAGAAAAGGTGTACCGCGTCGAGGGCTGGCAGCGATAGGAAAATATGAGGGTAGAATATACGAAAAGTGAACCGTGAAGTTGTAATCTTCGCGGTTCACTATATTGATAAAAGTTAGCAATAATATAGATGTTGCCCCATATATTGAAAAACCGCGTTGGTGTCATGTCGACCGTAGTGGAGACATCTCGTATACCGTTGTTAAAGATCCCTCGTCGCTTTACTTTTAGTGAAGTTGCTCACGCTCGGCATAATTCAAGTAAACTTGATTCTGCACTCACTTACTCGCAACATTGTCTCTGTCGGACGTGCTGTTGAGGGCTAGCCCGAAAAATGACATTGCTGGGTCAATATCTATATTATTGCTATATTTATTGTATCATCTTCAGCAAACTCTCAAACGCATCAAGGTCTCTTGGGTCTGCATTGACATCGAGCAGGTTGCCGTTGCTGTCGATTAGCCTGTAGGTCGGGTACTGGTTTACTTTAAGGAAACTCTCGACTGCACTCTGCTGTTCTTCGGGCAGGTTATAATGCACTACATTCTCGCCTGTGACATTGTACTCCTTTATTACATTTTTCCAGCTATCCTCATCGCTGCGGTTGGCAAGGTAAAGGAACACTATATCATACTGTGCCATTCTATTGTAAAGCTCTTTGCTGTGTGAGAGAGCCTGACGGCAAGGGCTGCACCAAGTACCCCAAACATCAATGAGTATAATCTTACCTTTGTATGGCTCAACGAGCTTGCGAAGGATTTTCTCGCCGTCACTCATATCGGCAACATCTTTCGATGACATAAGGTTGGCATCCGATGACATCTCCCTGTTCATTATTGCAAGGTACTTTTCGTGTAGTTCGAGAACAAATGCCTTTGCTGCGTGCATTTTTACATTTTCCTCCATCCACTCTACTGCGGCAGCAGTAAGAGGCTTACGTCTATTGTCCATATATTCGTACAAACGCTTTGCCTTGTAAATATCACAAACAGCAGAATCGAGGGTTGTTTCATTTAACATCTGCTGTGTCTCATTACAAATCGTTTCAAGCATCAATTCATCGTTTACACGGGCAAGGAGTCCGTTCATAACAGTCACAATCTCTCCACTATTGAATTCGGCTGCTAATCTTTGCCTTTCTCCATCAGACGTTGCAGATTCAATTTCAGTGCGCATCCTTTCGGTCTCCCTATCATATACTTCCATGACTGATTTCTCTTTTTCCGAAAGGGTTATCAAACCTGTCGCAACCAACTTTTGCAGTATAGTAGCAAAGCTGCGTTTGTCGTCGAATTCATCGGCACATACATCAAGATAATCAGTCATCAATCTTGGAAAATCCCTGTAAATTGTATAGCTATGCAAATTACTATGATTCCAAAAACTCTCGACATAATCCATAAACTCCCTTGGTGGTATAAAAGATTTGAAGGCAAACCTCGCCTGCATAAGTTCACGACAGGCACCTGTCTGGTAGTAACCATTGACAAAATCCACACAACGCCTTGATAGGTTCGGGTGCTCCTTTGTGTACTCAACCACCCCGTTGCAAAAACTTCCAAGTTCCGATTTTATTCCCTCGAGATACACAATTGTCTCTACGTGGCTTGCCTCTTTCTTGAATTTCGGTGTCGAGAACCACTCGAAAGGATAGCCAAGGATTTCGTTCTGCAAGCGGACATCCTTACCCATAATAAGTTGCTGGCCTGTAGTGAAATCATTTACAAACATATATGTCTCACCCGGTTCAAGGAGAACATTGGCTTGGCTTCTTCTCCAATCAAGATATGCCTCGGTGGAGTTCATTACCGGTACTTTTATTTCAAAACGGCCTATTGAATCCAGTTGGGCATAGTAATTTTCTTCATCGCAGGAAATAATATTCTCAATGGAAACCTCAAACTCCTTGCCACCTCTTTGCCAAGCCTCGGCAGGCATATCCTTTAGCCAGCCGATTATTGTAACGCTGTCGCCCATTCGGTAGCCGTTGTCCTTGATGCCAACGCGAGTGTCCTTCACTGGATAATCGGGCAATGTGGCGTTGGTTATGGGGCTGCACTTTACAGCCTTTGAACCGCCTACGGTGATTGTGCGTGTGCCTTTCTTCATCTTGCCCACCTTTATGCCAAGCACATCGTCGCCATTGACAACGGTAAGAGTGTAACCGCCACGCTTCTCCGCCATTGACTTTATATCCCAAAAGCGTGAATCGTAGATAACCTGTTTTTCGGCAAAGCCTATCAGCCAATCGCCTGTGGCATTGTTACGCCAATAGGTGTCGGTTATTCCACTCGGCAAGGTAGCTGCACTGCGTATATTCTGCACAACCCAACCAACGCGTCCATCAAGCGTGAAGCGTTCTGTATTTGCGGGCAGAGGTTCGAAAGATAGCAGGATATCGACCTCTCCGCTTGCAGGAACCACAAAAGGAACATCATACTCCACACACATCGCGCCGTCGTACTCACTCGACGTCTTTCCTTTCAAGGCATAACTGTTTACACCGTCGTCGAGCGTAGTTCCCAGTGCTATACCCGCCTGAAAACCCGCGGGAAAATCAATATGCAAGAGAACATCAGTCCTGTCGGGATAAAACCACACTTTGTTTACATCAAAGACAGTGCTCGTTCTGTAGCCTGTCACAACATCTTCCCAAACTTTCTCCTGTGCAAAGCCACATACGGTGGCAAATGCGATAATGAGGGTTAAAATTAGTTTTTTCATATGTATTTTAGCACAATTATTCATTACTCCAAACATTTATTTATTTCATTAATCAAAGCATCCAAATGTTGTGGGAACGGTGCATCAGAGCTTACCAACTTACCGTTCTTGTCAAAGAGCATAAATGTGGGGAACCTTGTGACTCCCAACAGTCGCTCAATAGACTCTTGCTGCTCGTAAGGCAGATTATAATGGAATATATTGTCACCGTAAAGCCCCAGCTTCTTTACAATCACCTGGCGGACATCTTCGGGGGTGTTGTTCGCAAAATAGAGATAGACGACATCCTTACCTTTGAGTTCATCCTTGACCGCTTGCATATGTTTCAGCTGTTCCTTGCACGGTCCGCACCACGAACCCCAAAAATCGGCATATACTACCTTCCCGCGATGTGGCTCAAGAATTGTTGCAAGCAATGAATCGGCAACAAGTGTCTCAGGAGTAAGGTCGGCATAATTACGCAAATACCTAACTTCGAGTTCTCCGGCTTCCAAGCGACGGAGATAATTGTTCTGTTCAATAATCACCTGTGCAGG
>JAZREN010000045.1:0-205814 GCA_045660825.1 Bacteroidaceae bacterium | reverse complement strand
TTGTGTAAATTTGTAACCAAACAAATGTTTACCGGTAGTTTACCGGTAGATAATTTACGAGAGAATTAATTGGTAAGCATAAATGCTTTAAGGGCTTTTAGCTCAGTTGGTTACACGTGCTGAATTTGCAAAATTCAGCATGCTTGGCAACAGACTCATAATCTGGAGGTCCTAGGTTCAAGCCCTAGATGGCCCACGAAGAGAATCGCATACGCGGTTCTCTTTTTTTATTGTAGGCTTTGACAACACCGCCTGATCGCACCCCGCAGGGCGTGACTACTTCACGCTACCTGCGACAAACTACTGGCGGTGTTATCAAAACTTCGCCATTAGGCTCAGCTTTCACCTACGGTTATCTCCTTCGTTCTATTCGTTTGCACCTCTCTCATAGCTTTTGAAAATTTGCTCATTTGATTGTTGGTTAATTACTTGTTATTGTCTCTATTTCTCTCTGTTTACTGTTGCTTGTTTTTATATTGTTGATTATTACATATATAAGGCTTTTAAGGAACCAAACGGAGGGGTAAAAACATCATTTTTAACCATTCAGAGTGCATTATCTCACTTTTTAACCCACATAATGCACGATTTGTGGTCGAAAACTTTGGATTGAAAATAAAAACTGACTACATTTGCGATACAAAAATTGATGTGATATGAATGAACTGATAGGAAGAAATCGCGAGTGTGCCGAGCTTCAAAGATGTATAGAATCTGACCGGTCTGAACTTGTGATTGTATATGGTCGTCGCCGTGTCGGTAAAACCTTTTTGATAGAAGAGTTTTTTAATCAGAAGTTTGATTTCAGATATGTCGGCGCTCATGGAATGACTACTCGTCGTCAGCTACGCAACTTTGCTCACGTCCTGGGAACATATTCTCGTCAAAAATACGATTTCAAAGACTGGGACGAAGCGTTCTATGCTCTTGAAGATTATCTTGGACAACTCCCTACCGATAGAAAACTCATTGTCTTTATCGATGAAATGCCCTGGATGGATTCCGGCCGTTCAAATTTTGTAACCGCATTGGAAAACTTCTGGAATGGTTGGGCTATGTCACGTCGCAACATAATGCTGATTGCAACCGGTTCTGCAACATCCTGGATGCGAGATAAACTGATAGCAAACAAAGGTGGTCTGCATGCCCGTATAACAGCCAGAATACATATATCGCCATTTACACTACAGGAGACGGAGAAATATCTTGAAAGCAGGAATATAGAGTGGGACAGATACCACATAACACAAGCGTATATGCTACTTGGAGGTGTGCCTTTCTACTACAGCCTGCTATCACCGGCATTAAGTCTTGCACAGAATATTGATGAACTTTTCTTCGGTGGTGATGGGGCTTTGAAAGTTGAGTTTGACGAATTATACACAGCTTTATTCAATAACGCGGACAAGTATCTTGCAGTGGTAAAACTTCTGAGTGAGAACAAACGAGGTCTTACTTGTAGCGAAATCTCCAAGATGTTAAGTTTTAATGGTGGTAAGATTTCTACAATAATAAAGAATCTTGAAAGGAGTGATATCATAGAACAGTGGCGTCAATTTGGGAACAAGAAGCGTGGAAGCATATATCGTTTGACAGACTTCTATACATTGTTCTATTACAAGTTTGTAGAGCCAAATCATTCAAAAGATGCTAACTGGTGGAGCAACAACATCAACTCCCGTAGCATTGAGTCATGGATGGGTAATAGTTTCGAGCTTGTATGTATGAAACATCATGCCCAGATTAAGGAGGCGCTAGGAATAAGAGGTATGTCAACAGAGATTTCTACTTGGCAGGTTCTACCTAATGAAGCTGATAAAACAGAGGGCGCACAGATTGATATGATTATTGAACGAGCAGACAGAATCATTCATTTATGCGAAATGAAATTCAGTCAGGATGTATATCATATCACTAAAGACTACGATAAGCATATCCGCGAAAGAGCAGGATTATTCAAGTACATCACCGGAACAAAGAAAACCATCGTAAACACATTTATCACGACCTATGGTGTTGCAAACGGTAAATATCGTAGCATCGTCCATTCTGATGTAACAATGGATGACCTTTTTGAGTCCTGACATACAGTAAAGACAAAGAAAAAAAGAAACCACCTTACTCATAACTCTTCGCTACGAAGAGAATCGCATACGCGGTTCTCTTTTTTTATTGTTTGCACAGGCTTTAATAGCGACAGCCAAATCGCACCCTACAAGAATGTTGGTTACAAGACATTACATCTCGCGAGGTTTGCCAGTTTGAAAAACTTTTACGAAATTTGCCCACCAAACGACTTAAATATGAAATTTCACAGATTTATACTTAGCATACTCCTATCCGTTCTTCTTGTAACATTCTCATACGCTCAAGAAAAGAATGTTGTTAAGGGTTTCTCAGGTGGTATGATGGTTCATACCGGATACCAATTCGGTGGTGACAACCCATACAACCTGAATATAAACAGTCCCACCTTTGGCATTGGTGGCTGTGCAAAAATCCACCTTAGCAAGCATTTCAGAACAGGATTCGAAGGTTTCTTCTCAACAGCCCCCATATATAAAGACGTTCAAAAGGGAAGCAACAACAAGTTATTCTGGACTGGCCTTTTAGTGGATTGGTTTTGGCAAAAAGGGAAAATCGCACCATACATAGGTACAACCATCGGTGGCGGCATGGAAACGTCATTCTATATGTTCGAGGGAGATAAGCACGACTGGGATATTGAGCAGGAATCGGTTTTACACAAACAACCGTTCCTTGCAATAGACCCTTATATAGGTATTGAATATACAGTAGGCAAAGCACTCAGGCTTACAGTAAAGGCAGACTGGCTTATGGCTATAAATTCAGAAGGGCTGAACGAGCCAATGGGTCCACGCGTATATTTCGGTTTCATTTTCTCACACTGATCCCGTCAGTTGTAGGTGCAAGCAGCAATGACTACAACCACGACACATTCTGGTACGAGGGTTGGGGAACATCAATCGTGCACAAGGGCGTTGATGTGTTTGCAAAGCGCGGGACAAGCATCTATTCCTCGACATGTGGCATTGTACTTGCAACTGCCGAGCGCGGCAAAGGGGGCAAATTTGTGGTTGTACTTGGCCCTAAATGGAGATTGCATTACTATGCACACCTAGATGAGATAAGGACATCGCCACTCTCATTCGTTACACAGGACACAGAAATTGGCACTGTTGGCAACACAGGCAATGCCATCACAACCCCATCACACCTGCACTATGGCATTGGAACGCTTATACCGTACCCCTGGAGAATTGACAGCGCACCGCTCGGTTGGCAAAAGATGTTCTACTTAAATCCTATTGATTATTTACAAGAATAATGAAGATTTTAAAAGGATTTATTATTGTTTTTGCCAGCTTGGTTATGATAGCGGCAAGACAATACCATTAATTTTATAAAATAAGATTTGAAATGAAAAAGGCACTTATAATATCAGGTATTATTTTACTGTTGCTAGCGTTACCGTTCAGTTCTATGGTAACAGAAACATTTACAGCCCAAACAGGAGCGGTAAAGAACGTTAAAGAAGGTGATGTAATTTTTCAGACCTCGCAATCAGAACAATCGCCATTGATACAGATTGGCACACGCTCAATGATTACACATTGCGGCATAGTTGTAATGAAAGGCGGCAAGCCTTATGTTCTTGAAACATTGAAAACATTGGTTCTTACTCCATTGGATAAGTTCATTGCTCGTGGAGTAGATAGCAAATATTGGTTGAAGCGTTCCAATAAAGAGAACATCAAAATTAAATATAAAAGTTACCTTGGAAAACCTTATGACCTGGCTTTCAAGTTTGAAAATGACAAGTTCTATTGCTCAGAATTGATATATGACATATATAAGAATCAACTGGGCATAGAATTATGTAAACCAAAGAAAGTGGGCGACTATCTAATTATTGGGACAGATAAACTGCCAAAGATTAAAAAGGCAATGAAGAGGCGAGGAATCACAAAAGAGCAATATGCCGTAGCACCTGTGGATATATTTAATTCTGAACATCTAAACGGCGTAGATGAATGAAAAAGTTTTTTAAGGGAGTTGGAATATTCTTTGCCATACTGATAATAGTTGCGCTGTCTATAATGCTATATGCAAACTACAACAACTACACCTATGACAAAGACAAGACTATAGAGTACCTCACAAAGAACGCAGAAACTAAGTCGAGGACTTGGTGTGCATGGTACGTGATGCGTGCCTTGAATGCTGGTGGCTGCCCTGCATACCTGTTGCCAGCATACGGATATTCGTGGCTTCTTCCGCAAATGGATTTTGTAGAAGTGAGCAAGAAGAATTATACTCCACTAAAGGGTGACATAATCGTTTTCCCTGCTGTGGGAAAGCACATTTGGGGACATATACAGATGTGGAATGGCAAACAATGGGTGTCTGATTTTAAGCAGAAAAATATGATTCCTGCCAAAGCCTACCATAAGACTGATTGGAAGATTTACAGACACAAGAACGATTTTTAAGAGTTTGCAAAAGACAAAATGATGGAATGGCTATTTGATACATGTTGCAAAAGATGTTCTACCTGAACCCTATTGACTATTTATAAGAAAAAAGGAAAATAAAGTTCTTACCGCGACAAGGACATATATGCATAAGACTTATAGTTAAAACAACAAGGAGACAAATATGAGGAAAACAATCACTGTGCTACTGCTGCTGTTAGGCCTTCTGCTGGCAGGCATTGCAATACTGCATTACACAGGGTATGACCGAGAGATAATCAGGGTGACAAGCCACTACATCCAGCGCAGGAACAGGCCTGTAAACATAGAGGACAGGAACTATCTGGACCTGTTCGATGACAGAAACAGGACTCAACTTGGTTCAGCCAAGAAATTTGGCATAAAGCAACCGTTGAAAAACAGGAGCGAGGCCGAGAAGGTAAAAAAAGAACTGGTAAGAATAAAAAGCAACACCCACTACAAGGTCGACAGGCTTACCCACTCTATCCCCTATTTGACACCGGGCGCTGCCGGGCTGCTCGACATTATTGGCAAGGACTTCCTCGATTCATTAGAGAGCAAGGGACTGAACCCCAACCGGGTCATCGTCACATCGGTCCTGAGAACGCAGGAGGATATCAAAAGGCTGCAACAGTCGGGCAACCCCAACGCCACCACCAACTCGGCCCATTGCTATGCCACCACCTTTGACATCACATACGCCCGATTTGACAAGATAAAGGCTAAGGGACTGCGACCGTACGAAACAGTGGATTCAAGAACATTGAAGAAGGTGCTGAGCGAGGTTCTTCTCGACCTGAAGAAACAGAAGAAATGCTATGTAAAATATGAAGTAAGGCAAAAGTGCTTTCACATAACCACAAGGATGTAAAAAAATCCGCTACCCGGCGTTCGGGTAGCGGATTTTTAGTTTCAGTCATTTACTTCACCAATACCTTCTTGCCGTTGATGATATATATACCCTTGACAGGTTTCAACACCTTGCGGCCCTGTAGGTCATAAATACCTTTCACCACATTCTCAACTTTCACCTCTTCAACGCCTGTTGTGCCAGGGAAGCGGAAGCTGTAGGATGCTGCCTCCTGTGAGCCCTGAGGAGCAGGCAGGTATGCCTTGTTTGCATTGTTGAGGAATGCTGTACCGTCATCCTTGTTTAATTCGACCTTGTAAAGACCTGGCTCGCCGTCAACATAGCCAAGTACGTATGCATTGCCTGGGACATTGGTATCAACGAGTGTACCCTCGAGCAGGTTTTTCTCGATAGTTGCTACATCACCGTTTGACTGTACAAAACCATAGTTACCTTTGGCAGCCTTTACAATCACAGCCTCTTCGGCAGGCAGCACACCTGTCACCTGTTCCAATGTAACATAGCCGTCATTGATTTCGGACACAACATAAGCCTCTACAGAAGCCGGAATTGCAGCATTGAAACCGAGGTAAAGTGTCGCATAGCCAGCATCGCCTACTGCAAGTTCGTGAATATCGCTCTCAAGAGTGATTGTCAATGAAGAACCGCCATCAGTTGCAGCTGCATCTGTAGTCCAATAGCCCAAATTGCCATTCACATCGTTCAGGTAACCCAAAGAGTGTGCCGAGTTGCGGAACACAAGGTGACCGCTATTGTTCTCGAGCATATAAATTGGCGCTTTTTCATAGTCAACAGCAGACACATGCGCATTGTTTGACACGGCACCACCAATGGCCTTTGAGTTGCCAAGCGCACGGTTCACAATCTTATAGCCAGCAAATGGGTTACCCACAAAGGCAAAGAGTGTGTTGTCGCCGTTCTGTGCGGTTTCAGCACAAGCGAACTTGCTTGTTGCCTCATCATAGTACACATTCTTTGTTTCGCGAATCTTGAGTGAATACCAGCAAGCCATATCGTAAGAAGATGAAGGCTTGAAAGGCATATCCTCCAATTCGCACTCAATCACGAATGTCTTGCCCTCGTCCTCGGCTGTCGCAACACCCTCGGGAGTACCCGATGTCTGCGCAAATGCAGCAGAGAGAACTGGCGGGAACGCCTCGCCAACGTATGCAACCTCGCTCTGGTTGAGCCACTCTGTGTTGCCGTAACGGTAAGAGTATGTAATGTTTACTGGTTCTGCACCTGTATCCTGTGCATCGCCAAGAATTTTAACATACTTGCCGTTTGTAATATCAGAGATTGTCAAAGGCACGTAGACCATTGAGTAGCCACCGGGAGTCTCCTCGTAGAAGAAACCTATGCGGCCATCGGTCTGCAAGGTAAATGTACTGTAGGCAGAGCCCTGTGTGGTACTTACAAGCAAACCTCTCTCCCAGCCTGTCGCGAATGTGGGAACATCGTTCTTGCCACCCTTCTGGTAGCTGTACTTGCTTGTGATATCCTTGAAGTAGAAACCTACGTTGCGGCGAACGTCGCCCGAGTACTCCTCAAGGCCAAGAGGCAACGACTGCAATACGATGTTATGAATATCACCGTCGGCACCAAGTACCTGATATGTTGTAATCTCGCCGTTTGTACCGTTCCAGTCGCTTGGCGCAGGGATATCGCTGTTTGTGCCCTCGCCCCATGAACCCTGACCGTTCTCAACATCTGTATATGTGAAGATATTGTAGTAGCGGCCGTGAGGCTTGCGTGATGACATAATCACGTCACCGTTAGGCAGCTCCTCGCACTTGGGCTCGTTTGCATTGCCGAAGTTGGGGAAAGGCATATCCTCGCGTGTACCAAGGATGTGCCAGGTGAGACCAAAGTCATCAGAGTATGCAACGCGGTTGTGCATATCCTTGCTCCAGAGAGCTGCATAGATACGGTAGTACTCGCCCACCTTAATCTTTGAACTCTGGAAGATGCGGCCTGAACCGAAGAAGAAACTCTGCGCTGTATACTGGTCCTGGCTTGTCTTGTCGCCGGCCTTGTAATCCTCGGTATCCCACAAGCCATAGAACTCCTCGGTAATATCGTCAAAGATAGCATTTTCGTCATTTACCGAGTGGTATGTCTCGCCACCATCCTCGCTGTAGAAGCGTGCGATGCGGTTAGGGTTCTCGCGTGTTGCGCTACCACACACGGTGTGTCCTGTTACACAGATGAGCAATACACGACCTGTCTCACGGTCGATGCAGACTGCGGGATCACCGTAACCGTCATTGTGCTGGGTTGTTATATCTCCGTCTACATTGTCATCTACATTACCGGTGATGATAGTTGTACCCTCGCCCCATACTGTACCATCGGCAGAACCGATACGCTGCACCAAGTCAACACGACCGAAACCAATGTCGGCACCACAAGGACGATAGTCGTTAAGTGCAAGCAACTTGCCGTCCTTGCGTGTTGCAATGGCAGGGATGCGGTAAGGAGGGTTGTTGTGATACCACAAGTACTGGTACTCGCTCTCCATGTCACCTGTGAAGTTTACATTCACTATAGGTTTAACCTTGACCGTAAAGTCAGTGAGAAGCACACCTTTACCATTTGTTCCTGCCAAAGTGAAAGACAGGTTTTCAAGGTTCTCGTTTGCCGAGGCAATTGTCTGCGCCTCGCTACTTGTAGTGTATGATGTGCCGTTGAATGTGAGTGTGAGACCTGTTGTGTGGTTGTTGTTTGCGAAAGTGAATGAGTACTCCTCAATTCTGTAGCCCTCGGGAGCAGTCAATGTATAGGTTGCCGACCCTACCTGACCGCTCATCATCTGCACATTATTATCGTTAACCCAATTCATGTTGTTTACGCCACAACCGAATGTCAACTGGGGAGTCGCATTACTTCTCCACACGCTGTTCCAGTTTTGATTGGCGCTATTGCCGTTGTCTCTATACAAATTACCGTTTTCTTTGTTAATTGTATATTCAACACTCTCACCCTCAACAATGCTTGCGTTCCAACCGTGATAGGTAAATGTGCTCATTGACACTTTCTCGCCGTGTGGGAAGTAGTATGTCTTCTGCTCTCCATTCAACTCCTTTGTAATGGTTGTTGTAGATGTAGTACTGCCGTATGTGAGTTTGAAGTCACCTATGCGTGTGTTTGTCTGTGGATACTTTGTCTCACCCGTTACATTCAGGCGCACATTTACAGCATTGGGGTTTACACGTGTGATTGTCCAGCGTGAACCGTGGTTTGTTTCACCAAATGTGTAGAACTTTAAATCGCCACCGGCACCACCGTACATGTTCAAAGAGAATGCCTGGCTGGGATTTGTAGTAATACCGATACCCGGATTTGTAGAGGCTCCGTTATAACTCATATTCAGGAACCATTTTGCCGACTCGCCCGTTGTCCATGATGCTACAGTTCCGTTGCTGGGAGTTGTAGATGCTGTGAGTTTGTACTGCTGACCCAAGGCCTTGCAGTAAATGTCGAAACCGTCAGTGTTGTTGCCCACGAAACAGAATAGCTGGTTCTCGAGGCTCATATCCAAAGTTGCTGTTCCTGCCTTAGATGATGTAGGAGCACTCCACGCGTAGTTCTGGTTGCTGCAGTTTGTAAGACGCAACCACTTTTCACCGTATGTTGTTGAGAATACTGCGGGCACTGCTGTTGGGTCGGGAACATTCACCTTGAAGTAAGGAAGCCAGTTATTGCCGCTCACCTGTGGTGTATAGCCACCATTTGCATCGGAAATGGCAATACGCTGTCCGCAAGAAGAGATATTCTCGTTTGACTCCGAGAAGAACATATAGTATGTAGTACCCGGTGTAAGTGTTACATTCTCAAAATTATATACGATAAACTCGTTGTGCAGCGGTGTGGGGTTGTTTGTAGAAACCGCAACCTTATCACTGATGTTTTTTGAAGAAGAGATTACCATATAGGCTGTCTTTTCGCCTGAACTGTTCTTGTTTGTACACAAGTGGATGTTGTTCAGCGCTACGGCTGTAACGCCGTCTGCTGTTGGAACTGCAAGACCAATCCAAGTGACGTTGGCCTTGTCATTTGCTCCGGAGCCCACATTCCACGAGAGCGCCTCGGTATTCTGTGCAAATGCTGTAGCAACAAAGCACAACATTGCAACTAATAGAGTAAATGCTTTTTTCATTTAATTTGATTTATGTGTTTTGAACGGTTTGATTACATCCTTTTTAAAATACCCAAAATTCCAACGGCATAACATTGCCAATGTTATGCCGTTGGATACGGATATTCTTTTTAGAATATATTTACTTGTTGAGCTTCTTTACACCGTCCTGGATGTATACCTGACCAACAGGAGCGCCCTGAACGCGGCGGCCGCTGAGATCGTAGATTGCGCCATTCTTTACATTACTGGCAGCAACGGCTTCAATTGAAGTCTCGGTTGTGAAGTCGATTTCAACAACATCGTCCTTAGCACATGGGATTGTAACAATACCGTGTTCGTCAACTGTCACGCCAACCTCCTTACCGTTAACGGTAATCTTGGCCTTTGCAATCTCCATAGCACCCACCTTGCAACGTACCTTGAGCTCTGCACCTGCATTGCTTGTGATAGTTGCCTTCTGGCACTTGCCATCCAACCAGTTGAAGTCAACGGTGAAGTTACCCATAGCCTTCATACCTGTTACAGTACCCTGCTTCTTCCATACTGCAGGCATTGCAGGGAGGATGTTGATGTAACCGTGTGCACTCTGCAAGAGCATCTCGGCAATACCAGAGCATACACCGAAGTTACCGTCAATCTGGAATGGAGCGTGTGAGTCGAAGAGGTTGTAGTAGATACCGCCCTGCCCCTGGTCTGTACCGTATGTTGTTGAGTGCTTCAATGCGTTCTTGATGATGATGTGAGCGTGGTCACCGTCCTGTGCACGAGCCCAGAGGTTAACCTTCCAACCCATTGACCAACCTGTAGCTGCATCACCACGGTGCTTGAGAGCGTTTACCGCAGGAACAAAGTACTCGCTCTCGGGAGTAATCTGGTCCATTGGGAACAGCGCCATCAAGTGCGAGATGTGGCGGTGGCCTCTCTCACCTACTGAATATGGAGAGTACTTCCACTCGCGGAGCAGGATGTCACCTGTCTTGACACCGTTGAAAGGATTGCCCCAACCTCCATCATATGTCTCGGTGTGCAAGCCCTTGTCTGTCTTCTCAAGATAGAGAGCAAGTTTGTCAAGTTGAGCCTGTGAAAGACCAGTATTCTCAGCACCAAGAATCTCTACTGCCTCGCTCAAGTTCTGGAACAGGTAGCTGATCATCTGCTGTGCGTGTGCTGTACCATCCTCTTTCTCGTTTCCGTGCTGCTCGGCACTGAACTCGTCTGGAGCAACAAATGTACCATCCTTGACACGACGGTCCTCAATGAGACGGTGGAACCAGAACTCGGCACAATCCCACATAACAGGGAATGCCTTCTTCAGGAACTCCTTGTCCTGTGTATAACGCCAGTGTGTCCACAAGTGGCTTGTATACCATACATTTGCAACGAGGTAGTTGTCACCCCATGTACTCATACTGTTGTAGAGTGAAGACTCTGTGAGTACGCTCCAACCATGGCCTGCGTTGTACTTTGTACCGACAGCCTTCCAGCCGCTACTCTGTGCACCACGGATGATGAAGTTAACGAATGGCTTGTGAAGGTCGCTGAGGTTTGTAATCTCTGTTGGCCAGTAGTTCATCTGGATGTTGATGTTTGTGTGAACGTCTGAATTCCATGGAGAATCGGCACCACGGTCGTTCCAGATACCCTGCAAGTTGTTTGGAGCCGCAATAGGCTTGCGGTTTGAGCTGATGGCCAAGTAACGGCCATAGTGGAAGTACAACTGCTCGAGGAACAGGTGGTCGTTCTGTGTGCTGTTTGCGTTTGGATTGTTCGGATAGTAGTTGTCAACCAATGTCTTTGTATCAACAGTTGGAGTTGTAAGACCAAGGTCGAATGTCATGCGCTTTGTGATTGCAGTGAAATCGGCAACGTGATCGGCCTCAACAGCAGCGAAGCCCTTTGCCTGTGCAGCCTCAATCTCACCCTTCACGCGCTCGTTAACCTGAGCAGGAGTCTCTGTTGTGAAGTAGTTGTTGAGAACCTCCATGTCACCGTTGAAGTTTGTAGCGCCCTTGAGGTAGAATGTAACCTCTGTTGCGTTCTTCACGACGACACCCTTGCCTGTTGCAGTAACTGTTGCACCCTCGTCGGCAACAACGTGCAGACGTGTAGCAAAGTTAACAGAAGTCATTGCACCGGTGAACTCTGCAGTACCGTCAGCATTGTATGTTACAGCACTTGCACCGATACCTGTACCCGGCTCAAGCATGAATGTGAGGTTGAGTTTGTCAGCACCCTCTGTTTTGTACTGACCTGCGATTACCTGGTCAGGGGCAGAGCTGAAGTATTTGCGAACCTGCTTTGTACCGTTAAGGTTCTTGAACTCAACGCCTGCGATACCCTCCTCTATGTCGAGGTAGCGTACATAGTCTGTAACACCCTCGTAAACGGTGTTGTCGTTGTTTGCGATGAACAATGAACCGAAGTTCATGAATGTACGGTTACCACCGCCTGCACCTACAACGTTTGCAGGACCGCTCCAGAGAGTCTTCTCGTTGAACTGGAGTTCCTCGGTGCGTACACCGCCGAATACCATACAGCCGAGCTCACCGTTACCGAGTGGCAATGCGTACTCCATCCATGGGTAGCTTACGCCGGCAGCCTCGGCCGATGTTGTGTACCACAATGTGTTAGGATTCTTTGGAGAGAATGAAGATACACCCTGAATCTCTGAAATCTCGTGGATGTACTCATCGGGATAGTCAGCGCAGTCAACCTCCTCGAGGAAGAACTGGCTACCTGTATCATTGTTTGTAGCAGCCGAGCTGTTCCACAATGCAAGGTAGTTGCCACGCTTGTTCCAGTAGTCGTTGTTTGTACCGGACTTCTTGATGTAAGAAGGCTCTGTGGAACCAAGTTTGATTGTACCGTCGAACTTTGTTGTGTAAGATGTGTTCTCGGGAGCAACCATTGTAGCGCGTGCGTTGGCCTCGCTACCAGTCATGCCAAGCACCTTTGAAAGACCTGTAGAATAGTTGTAGATCTTATAGGCAGAACCATCCTTCACAAACGCCCAGATCCCCTGGTTGTCGCGTGGAGTGTTTGTATTTGTAAGCAACATGCTGTTACCCTCAAGATATTCGGGATTCAAGCTTACATAACCACCGTGACCACCACGGATTGTGTAGAACTTTGTTGCAGCATCAAAGTAGCTTACATAAACTACAGAACCGTCTATGCTTGCTGTAGCGAGTTTGCCTGCAACCTCGTTTGCCTTGAGGTGGCTTCTCTTGAGCACGAAGTCAACAGAGAATTTTGCACCGTTCTTGTACTCTGTGCCATTGATTACAACACCTGCAGATGCATCGTCAGTACCAAGGACAGATACAGTGAAATCAGAAGATGGAGCAACACCCTCCTCAATGATGTAGCAGTTACCCGGGTCGGTTGTTGTCCAACTGTTAACTACAATACCGGCATCCATCTGACCGGGCTCCTGTGAGTTCATACCGTTACCTCCGATAGTGAGCTTCCAGGGATAGTTGCCACCAACTTTTGTCAAGCCGAGAGCAGAAGATGGTGTTGCTGTAAAGCTACCGTTTGAGCTTACATACTTCTCAGCACCCAAGCTGTAGAGATAGTAGTTCGAACCGTTCTTTTCGATACGGAACAACTGTGCAGGGTCTGCATTGTTTCTTGTTACAGTACCCACCAGTTTACCTGTGCTACCACAGATTTCGCCCGGTACCTTGTCACTGTACAACAGGAAACAACGGGCACTACGCAATGTGTAAACCTTGTCGTTACTCAATTGCGAGAGATCAGTTACTGTCTGCGCCTGTGTCGCAAAAGCCGAACACAAGAAAGAGACCAGCATGAATAAGATCTTTTTCATAGAGTTTGTTTTAAATTGTTAGTATTAAGTTTTATCTATCTTCTCAAAAACAGGCACACTCTTTGGAGCATACCATTTCAATGAACAAAAGTAAAGCATACTATTTACAAAAGCAAATAAATATTTAGTTATTATAATATTATAGCAAAAACCGGCTCACCCATGCGGGCAAACCGGTTCTTCTTAACATTTTATAACAATTCAACCGAGCAACTCCACCGCCAATTGCTCCATTGCCGGTTGGTCACTCTCCTTCATGCGCGAGCGGATTGTCACCATAGTATTGACGATTGCAATGTTCTTCATACCCTCGAGCATTGCACGCATCACGCGACCCGCCGTGGGTGCCCACGAGCCGTTCTCCACTATCGCCACCTTGCGGTTCTGGTAGCTCTTGAGCTTCAGGTGGTGCAGGAAATCGTGCATGGGCGGGAACACATCGGCATCGTACGACGCTGCACAAACCACCATATGGCTGTAACGGAAAGCATCCTCCACGGCCTCGGCCATATCGCAGCGGGAAAGGTCGGTCACAACCACCTTGGGAGCGCCCTTCTCGCGCAGAACAGCGGCAAGACGGTTGGCTGCAACGGCTGTTCCGCCGTGTATTGAGGCATACGCAACAAGCACACCTTCGGTTTCGGGTTCATACTTGCTCCAGATATCGTAAAGCCCGATGTAATGAGAGAGGTTTTCTGTAAGTACAGGACCGTGAAGCGGACAAATGATTGCAATATCGAGCGTCGCAGCCTTCTTGAGCAACGTCTGAACCTGTGCGCCATACTTGCCGCAGATGTTTATATAGTAGCGACGTGCCTCGCAGTCCCAAGCGCCCTCGTTGCACAAAGCACCGAACTTGCCGAATGCATCGGCGGCAAAAAGCACCTTCTCGCTCTGCTCATAAGAGACCATCACCTCGGGCCAATGCACCATGGGAGCAACAAAGAACTGCAATGTGTGGCTACCGAGCGACAGCATGTCACCCTCTTTCACCGCGACTGTGCGGCCTTCAAAATCCACACTATCAAAGAACTGTGGCATCATCTGTATGGCCTTTGCAGTCGCAACCACCTTTGCCCGGGGATACTTTCCAAGCACCTCGTGGATGAGTGCCGCATGGTCAGGTTCAAGGTGCTGCACGACAAGGTAGTCGGGGGTGCGACCGGCAAGCACAGCCTCAACATTCGCCCACCACTCCGCTCCCTTGCGTGCATCGACTGTGTCCATAATTGCCACCTTTTCATCAAGGATGATGTAGGAATTGTACGACATTCCCTCGGGCACTACATACTGGCTCTCAAAGAGGTCGATATCAAGGTCATCAACCCCAACGTATCTGATTGCTGATGATATTTCCATTGTTGCAGAATATTAGAAGAAGACTATCAGAACTGTACCACGGGTGCGTTCTCCACACCCTCCTGTGCCTCGAAATAAGGGCGTTTCTCAAAGCCGAACATACCGGCAAGGATGTTACGGGGGAATGTGCGTATTGAGGTGTTGTAATTTTTTGCCACCTCATTGAAATTACGGCGCTCTACACTAATACGGTTCTCTGTACCTTCAAGCTGTGCCTGTAACTCAAGGAAATTAGTGTTTGCCTTGAGGTCGGGATACGCCTCGGCAACAGCAAGCAGGCGACCAAGTGCCGCACCCACCTCGCTTTGGCTCTTCTGGTACTCCTGAAGCATTTCGGGAGTCATACTCTCGGCATCGACAGTTACCTGTGTCGCACGTGCGCGAGCTGCAACGACGGCATCAAGAGTCTCTTTCTCGTGTGCCGCGTAACCTTTGACGGTATTCACAAGATTTGGAATTAGGTCGGCACGACGCTGGTATTGGTTCTCTACATTACTCCAGGCTGTACTGACAGCCTCATCGGCCTTTACAAGTCCGTTATAACCGGTTATACCCCAGATAACTATTACTGATAAAACTGCTAAAATAATGATTGTTGACTTTTTCATATTCATAGTTCTTTTTATTGTTTGTAGATATTCTCAGAAACGGCTGCCGGCACCGCCGCCACCGAAGCTTCCACCGCCAAAACTGCCGCCGAAGCCACCTCCACGGCCAAAACCGCCACCACCGATAATAGTTCCACCATGCGGGCCTCCCCCATTGGTATTGAGTGTCTTGTTACGCTGTTTGAAAGTATGCCCACAATTATTGCATACATATGTAGTTTCCAATATCGTTGTTCCGTTAACATCCCTTATGGTCTGCGAGGCGATACGCTGGATATTGTGTTTGCCACACTTTGGGCAACGGTTGAAATACCACACAACAAAAACTATCAATATGATGAAGCACAAAACAGCAGCCATGGCAAGTATCATGGCGAGAAGGTCATCATCTTCGGAAGGAGGTTCCATTGTCCCATCCAAGACACCGCAGACGGCACGCATTCCGTTCACCATCCCCGCATCCCAATCGCCACCGGCAAAATGCTCCACCATATATTGTTGCTGTATGCGCTTGCATATGGCATCGGGCATCACGCCCTCGAGTCCATAGCCCGTAGCGAACTGCACACAGCGCTCACCGGTTGAGAGCAACACCACAAGACCGTTGTCGCTCTCCTTCTGCCCCACTCCGTTCTCCTTGCCCAAACGATAGGCAAAGTCGAAGCAGTCGCCACCCTCAATGTCTCCGAGCACAGCCACCAGCACCTGAATACCTGTACTCTCCTCAAGAGCATACAGCATACTGTCAATTGTTGCGACCGATGAGGAAGAGAGGATTCCGTCGGGGTTACTCACATAGCGGGTACGGTCGGCAAGATGCACCATGGGAACATCCTCAACCTTGTACACCTTTGCCTCTGCAACAGAGATGAAGCAGAGCAAAAGCAATAGTATACCCAATATCCTATTTCTCATTTTCAAACGGTTACATCGCATTCAACGCATTGCCGAAGCCACTGACAACAGCCTCGCTGTCGGTTGAGATTTTCTTTATATCAACACTGCGCAACAACTCTTCAAGTTCTGCGACACGCGCCTCATTACCGGCGTTCTTTGCCTCGGCAAGCAATATCTTATATTTCTCGAACAACTGGATACCCTGCACAAGACGCTCCCAACGGATTGAACTCACACTGAACGGGTAGATGACATATGTATCACCTGCGGGCCATGCAGTGAAACGTGAGTCCTCCTCGGGGGTTACTGTCCAACTGTTGTATGCCCAGCGCAGATAGCCGTCGAGATCCTTTGCCAGTGCCTCAAGGGCAATGAAAGCAGCATCGGCAGGATCCGAGAATGTGAACAGGTTGGGATACTCGGCACTACAACAGGTGTAATAGGTAGACACCTTACCCTGCGCACGACGGGTTGCCAAGAGTTCGGGAGTATATGCACCGTAGGCAAAGATATCGAGGCAGTAGTCATGAATATCAGCCTCAATCTCAGGATGATAGTTACCCGCCATTGAAATCTTCATTCCGGGAGCATACTCCTTGATGACCTTGATAGCCGCCTGCATCTGCTGCAGACTGCGCTCATCCATTGAGATAAAGGTCTTCTCGAACCATCCTTTCTCTTTCAGATGGGCAGCGAACGCACTGAGCATTCCACCCCAGAACTGTGTATAGGTATCCTCACCGGGAGCGCAGTTGATATATTTGTGTGAGTGAGTCGCCTGGTCATAGTAGCGAAAAGAGAGTTTCCATGGAATCATTGAGAAACAGGTAATTTCCTTGTCAATGCCACACGACATCATGAACTCCACCCAACGGTCAAAGATTGTAAAATCGTACCACCAGCTGCCGTCGGCCTTCTTCACCCATGTAACCATGCTGCCGAACGGGTCATATGTCTGTCCGTCCCAAGGGCGGTCGATGAGCGTTGCGGTGATAGCCTTTTGACCGGCCGATGCAAGCTTTAACATATAAGGGCGCAAAGCCTCAAAATGTTCATTACTCCAAAGCTCCACGTTGTGCACACGCGCAATGGCATATGGATTCTGCCAAAGGTCGAGGTGGAATCCCCACTCCTTTGGCGCTGGCAATGTACGGTCGAGGACCTTTACAGCATAGTTATATCTTCTCTTTTTACCATTGCAGACAAGTTCCACCGCGCCCTTGTATGTACCGGTCTTTACGTCCTGCGGCACCTGCACAGTCAACCACAAGCCACGGCGGGCTGCAGCATCGAGCACTGTGGGGTTGGTGGCGGTGATGCGGTCGGCAACAGGCACCTCGCCATAGGCATCCACCTCGTGACGGCCACAACCGGTAAACTTATCGGTGAGTACAGGCAGCACAAAGCCACCCACCACATTCGCCGCGGGGATAACGTTCTTGCCACATTTCAAGTCGCTGAATCTATACTCTACGGCACACTCCTTTGCGCCGTTCTCAACAACGAGCTGCAGGTTCACACGCTCGCCACGCCAAGCTGTAGCGTTCGCTATAGCCTCACCACTTACATGTGTTCCACACTCCACGGGGTAGCGGACATCAATGCTGCCCCAACGAGCCTTCACCTGTGCAACAGCGCCAAAACACATTGCCATTGCCAAAACGGTAAAAATAACTCTTTTCATATTATGGTGTTTAATTCTGTTCATTATCACATGTTTCAGATTTAATCTTTCACATTTCCGCTTTGACAACCCACCATTTCCTTTATAAGCGGCAACAACACCTTATCGACCACTTTGTCATTGAGACGGTGTTCGCCGTTAAACCATCGGCAACGTTCCTCGCCATAGAGTTCGGCCATCAAGGGATAGAAATGCACAACAGGGTCCTTGTCACCAAAAAGGCCGACGACAAGTTGCTTCTCTTCATCGGTAACGCCATCGAACTGATGTTTCTCCATCTCCTTGAAACGCTCGACCACAGCCTTGTCGATGCGGAATTCGGTAGCGCCATCCTTGCGTTTTGACATGTACTTATTGCGCCCCATCTTGCCGAAGAGCAATGAACGCGACATCTCGAATGACGGATTGACAACAATGCGCGGCACACCCCAAAGTTGCTGCGTATACATGCCTCCCATAGAGGTACCCACAACAATCTCGGGCTGTTCTTCCTTGACAATGGTGCGCAGCAGCTCCAATGCCTCGAACGGGTCCACTGGAAGATCGGGGGCAATGACACGCCACCCCGGAAGACTACGTCGCAGATTCATCACTGTTCCCGAACTGCCCGACGATGCAAAGCCGTGGACATACATCATTTTACGCATATCATTCATCTGTTCAAAACACCAAGACAACAAATTATTCGAAATAAAGTGACAACGTTATCATCTTGCTCGTAACCTCATCAACCGACTGTGTAAACTTCAGGTAGTTGGCATCGAGCAGGTCATTACGCTCCTTTTTAAGGACGTTCAATGGGCTGAAAGAGAATTTCAGTTCCGGTATCAGTTTAAAGAATGGCAGATAGAAATCGCAGCCCACTCCCACCTCAATCATAAAATCGAATTTCTTGAGCAACAGTTGCTGCTGCTTCTTCACTGTAAGATTCCACATGGGACTCACGCCGGCCGTGAAATAAGGACGATAGTTATTGAAGCGTTCTGCGGCAAATTTCGCATGGACCGGGACTGCAATATATGTCGTTTTCACCGATTGTTTTGATGTTTCGCCACTCTTTTGTTCACGGAAGCGGACCAGATTCTGTCCAAAGTGCATCGTAGGAATTACACGCAACGACATATAAGTATTCAACCTTAAATCGGCAAGCACACCGACACTGAAGCCCGGATTGTAGTCGGCAACATCGGCATACCAGGTTTCGCCGTCCTCGGTCACGAAACCATTGTTCACGAACTCCATATCCTGCGCATGGACACCAATGAAAAAACCATAGTGAAGACGACGGAAGTCGATATACGGTTTGTTCTGCACCTTACGCTCCTGCGCCACCGCAAACAGCGGCAACAACAGCAACAATATGTATATAATGGTTCTTTTCATCTATGATATAACGCAAAAAAACGTCACTTATTGCGCGTAATGTTTCCCGTTTTCACATTTCCGCTTTCACCTTTAACCCCATTAAGCAAATTCGCTCAATTCGAGCCAACGCATTGTCTTTTCGTCAATGAGCGCAATGACATCCTGAATGCGTCTTGACTTTGCAAGCAACTCGTCATTGCCGAGCATGCCGCTGCACAGAGCCTGCTCAATGGAACTTTTTTCCTCCTCAAGTTCCAGAATCTCCCCCTCGAGTGCCTCATACTCCTTGCGTTCCTTGAACGAGAGTTTACGCTTTGTCTCCACACGGTAGCTCTGCTTGGGGGCACTCTCCTTTGCAGCCTTGGCTGCTGCCTGAGCTGCAGCAGCAGCCTTCTCCTCCTCGCGCCAGTCACGCCAGTCGGTGTAGTTACCGGGAAAATCCTTTATATCGCCACCGCCATTGAACACAAATATGTGGTCAACCACCTTATCCATGAAATAACGGTCATGACTTACAACAATCACACATCCCTTGAAATCACGCAGATACTCCTCAAGAATCTGCAGAGTCTCAATATCAAGGTCGTTTGTTGGCTCATCGAGCACAAGGAAGTTGGGATTCGACATCAGCACCGTGCACAGATAGAGACGGCGTTTCTCACCACCACTGAGTTTGTAGACATAGTTATGCTGCTTTTCGGGAGTAAAGAGGAAATGCTGCAGGAACTGTGATGCCGTGAGCATCTTGCCTGCGACGGGTATAACCTCAGCAATATCCTTTACAACATCAATGACCTTCATCTGCTCGTTGAACACAAGGCCATCCTGGCTATAGTAACCCCATTTCACAGTCTCGCCCACGTCAATTGTACCGTTATCGGGTGCAACGCGGCCAAGCAACATCTTGATGAATGTAGACTTGCCCGTGCCGTTGTTGCCAACAATACCCAATTTCTCGTAGCGTGCAAAGGTGTAAGTAAAATCCTTTGTAATCACCCTGTCGCCAAAAGCCTTTGACAAGTGGTTGAGCACAAATATCTTATTGCCTATGTATTGCGACTTTATCTCGAGCGAGACTTTGCTGTCGTCACGCATTGCAGCAGCCTTCTCCTCAAGTTTGTAGAATGCATCGATGCGGTACTTTGCCTTGTGTGCGCGTGCCTGTGGCTGACGGCGCATCCATTCAAGTTCTGTGCGCAACAGATTGCGTGCACGCGCAGTCTCTGCCGCAAGGTTCTGCAGGCGTTCCTCGCGCTTTTGCAGGAAATAGCTGTAATTGCCTTTGTAGCGATAAACTTGTTGGTCATCAATCTCGACAATCTCATTGCAGACATTGTCAAGGAAATAGCGGTCATGGGTTACCATGAGCAGGCTGCCGCTAAGGCGCGAGAGATACTCCTCGAGCCACTCCACCATTTCAAGGTCGAGGTGGTTGGTAGGCTCGTCGAGAATCATGAGCTGTGGCTCGTCAATGAGCACCGATGCCAGCGCCACGCGCTTCTTCTGACCACCGGAAAGTTCCTTGATGGGCTGGTTAAAGCGGTCCAGCTTCAGTTTCGACAACACCTGCTTTGCACGTGTCTCATAATCCCACGCCTCGAGACGGTCCATCTCCTCCATAAGGTGCTGCAACGCCGTGTGGTCACCGCTCTCAAGCGCCGCCTCGTATCGTGCAATGACGCCAGCCCTTTCGCTATTGCGTTGCAGACAGGCCTCAATCACAGTGAGCGACGGGTCAAAATCGGGTTCCTGCTCAAGATAACCGACTCTCACACCACCACGCAGGGTAATCTTGCCACTGTCGAGCGGCTCCTCGCCGGCTATAATCTTCAACAACGTACTCTTACCCTTTCCATTGCACGCAATGAGTCCGATGCGCTGACGCTCCTCAACGGTAAACGAGATATCATTGAAAAGCACAAGGTCACCAAAACTCTTGGACACATTCTCTATCTGCAGGTCTATTGCCATAAATTCCTTATTTTGCCCGCTAAGATAATAAATTATGCGTTCATGGACAAATCACCCATAAACGCATAAAACCAAATAAGGCTTTCCGATTTCAGTTTTCAGTTTTAACCTTATTCCCTGCACCACCGGGAAAACCTTGAGGACCACCGGGACGACCTCCACGACCATGACGCATTCTTTCGCGCTGCTCCTGCTGCATCTTCAGGTATTTCTCGTACTGTTCATGATTGAGAATCTGCTTCATCTGTTCATTGCGCACCTCTTCACGCTGCTTCTGCAACTCCATCATCGCCTTCATCTGTTCCTCCGATGGCTGCATGCGCTCGGGTTTCTTACCCTCGGCACGCATCTTCTCCATACGCTCACGACGCACATTCATGCTGTCCTGCATAGTAAGTGCATCGGCATAGTTGATAAGAAATACAGCCTGGAGCTGAACACTATCGAGCTGTAGCGCCTCGTGCAGACGCATTGTCTGACGCTGAGCCATCTCCTCGGGGTTGAACTGACGTGGCTGGTGCTGAGGGCGCTGATGCTGCGCAAAGGTCATTGTTGCGAACATTGTAGCAACAATGCAAAGTAAAATCTTTTTCATCATTATATCCTTTTAATTGATTTCCTGCTCTTTTGATGACGGAATAGCGGAAATGTAAAAGCGTTCAAGATTATTTTAACCTTGTTTAACAAATTCATTCTCTATAACTCCGTCAACCATGTGCAGTGTACGGTCGGTATAAGAAGCCAGAGTCTCATCATGGGTAACAATGACAAAAGTCTGACCGTAGCGGTCGCGAAGGTCGAAAAAGAGTTTGTGCAGTTCCTCTTTATTCTTGCTGTCAAGACTGCCCGAAGGCTCGTCGGCAAGCACAACATCGGGGTGATTGATGAGCGCACGCGCAACAGCTACACGCTGGTTCTCACCACCCGACATCTCGGCGGGTTTGTGGTGTGCACGCTCTTCGAGCCCCATCACCTGCAGAAGCTGCATGGCCTCAGCCTCGGCCTCGGAGCGTTTGCGGCCCGCAATGAGTGCAGGAATCACAATATTCTCCAACGCTGTAAATTCGGGTAACAACTGATGGAACTGAAACACAAAACCTATATGGCTGTTGCGGAATGCCGCCAGACGCTTGCTATTCAAACGTCCCAAATCCTCGCCATTGAAACGTATTGTTCCACCGGTAGGTTTGTCGAGCGTTCCAATAAGTTGCAGAAGAGTTGTCTTGCCGGCACCGCTGGAACCGATAATGCTGATGACCTCGCCTTTTTCAATGGTGAGGTTCACCCCCTTCAACACCTGAAGGTCGCCAAAACTCTTGGTCAGGTTTTCTATCTGAATCATATATTCTTTATTACATATTCAGCAATATAACAACCGAATGTCGCTGTAAAATATCCAAGCGAGCCAATGATAGGTTTGCCGCCGGCAGGGTTGGGACGTATGGCATCACGGCGCGGCTCCTCGGCACTGTAAATGACCGGAAGCTTGCGACCACGTGCATCACGCAACATGCGGCGCACATTCTTTGCAAGGGTGCAGTGCTCGGTCTTCCACAAATCGCCACTGCGTATGGCAGCAAGGTCGCACTTTGCGCCTGCCCCCATGCTTGAAATGATTTTCAGGCCACGCTCCCAGCAGGCGCGTATGAGTGCACATTTGGATTCAAGAGTATCAATGGCATCGACAACAAAGGCAAACTGCAGCTCATCGAGTGACTGCGCTATGTTCTCGGGAGTGACAAACTGCTGTTTCACCACCAGCTTCACATCCGGGTTTATGGCACGCAAGCGCTCGGCCACCACATTGCACTTCGGCTGCCCTACGGTTGACAGCAACGCGGGCATCTGGCGATTGATGTTGGTAACATCCACAACATCGGCATCTACAAGCGTAAAGGCACCTACTCCCGCACGGCACAACATCTCGGCAGCCCAAGATCCCACGCCACCAAGTCCAATGACAAGCACATGCGCACCGGAGAGGATTCTCTGTTTCTCCTCGCCCAACAAAAGTTCACCACGTTGCAACCAGTTTTCGGCCATAAAATTGCTGTTTTTCGCTTTTCAGGTAGCGAAAATACAAAAAAATAGCATAGCCGGGGGCATATAATGCAAAATTTAAGTATTTTTGCAAACAACAAATAATTAACTGATTATGAAAATAGCAATTGTAGGTGTCAGTGGAGCAGTAGGACAGGAGTTCCTTCGCGTGCTCGACGAGAGAAATTTCCCTTTTGACGAGCTGGTACTCTTTGGTTCGGCTCGCAGTGCAGGCCAGGTTTACAACTATCGTGGTGTAGACTATGTAGTCAAGGAACTCAAGCACAACGACGATTTCCAGGGCGTTGACTACGCCTTTGTATCGGCAGGCGGCAGTGTTTCAAAGGAGTTTGCCGAGACTATCACAAAGCACGACGCTGTGATGATTGACAACTCAAGCGCATTCCGCATGGACAGCGATGTGCCCCTTGTTGTTCCCGAGGTTAACCCGACCGATGCATACAACTGCCCACGCAACATCATTGCAAACCCCAACTGTACAACGATACAGATGGTTGTGGCACTCAAGGCCATCGAGAACCTCTCACACATCAAGCGCGTGCACTCATCAACCTATCAGGCAGCCAGCGGCGCAGGTGCTGCAGCTATGGCCGAACTCTATGAGCAGTACCGTCAGGTGCTCGCAGGCGAAGAGCCCACAGTCGAGAAGTTCGCTTACCAGCTTGCATTCAACGTCATTCCACAGATTGACGTGTTCACCGACAACGGATACACCAAGGAAGAGATGAAGATGTACAACGAGACACGCAAGATTATGCACAGCGACATTGAGGTAAGTGCACAGTGTGTGCGCGTTCCTGCCTTGCGTTCTCACTCACAGTCATTGTGGATTGAAACCGAGCGTCCATTGAGCGTCGAAGAGGTACGTTGCGCAATCACCGACGGCGAAGGCCTCATCCTCATGGACAGCCCCGAGGACAAGATTTACCCAATGCCTCTTTTCCTTGCAGGCCAAGACCCTGTTTACGTTGGCCGCATACGCAAGGACATCTCTAACCCCAACGGTATTCTCATGTGGATTGTAGGTGACCAGATAAAGAAGGGTGCAGCCCTCAACGCAGTGCAAATTGCCGAGTACCTGATTGCACACCCACAGAAGTAATTGAAACGGGATATAATCGATAGAAGACCAAGGCTCATCACAGGGCTTTGGTCTTCTCTTTTTTTACAACTGTATAATAAATTTCTTCACCAGAATTATTGTAATGGCCATAAGTTTGATATCTTTGCTGCAAACACTAAAAAATATTTACTATGGCAAGAGAGATTATGCTTAAAATTATCGATGGGGATTATAAGGTCAATGAAGTGACAGGGGATGATATGGGAGGCGAGCAGAAGTTCTACATACCATTCTCATCATTGCAATGTAGCCGTTTGGAACTTGATGCAAAGTATGACCTGAACCACAGTTTTACCGTAACAGAGATTGGCGAGGATTATGCCATGATTGAGGTGGCACACCGTTGGGGAAGCACAACGGACGGTCCATACAAGGTGACTCTGGGCGAGAAATCCAAGAGATGCAGCTACTATTTTGGTGAATGGAACTACTACTATTCGCTGGAGGTAGTATTGCATGCGGAAGGCCAGAATTGACAAAGGATATCAATATATAGTTATCAGCAATTCATGTACAATAAAAGATGACGACCAATTTTTGGCCGTCATCTTTTATGTTTACAGGTAAGGAACTTACTTCTTAAGAGCTTTCTTAACCTCTTTTGCGATTGCCTTGTCGGCAGCAGCCTTGGCAGCGTCGAGCTTCTTCTGTGCAGCAGCCTCAGCCTTTGCATTGCCGGCAGCCTTAGCAGCCTTCACTGCATCGTAGAGAGCCCAAAGATTCTTCTGTGCAGTAACCTTCTTCTGTGCTGCGCTGTAAGCCTCAGCCTCAGCCTCTGTAGCAGCCTCAACCTCAGGAGCCGCATAAGCGTGGTTGTAACCCTCTACCTCATTCCAGTGACCACGTGTAAAGTCGGGGAATGTAACGGCTGCGCAGTTGTTGTCCATTGACAATGTACCGAGCTCTGCCAAGCAGCACCACTCAGCCATGTCATATACGTCCATATCAAGTGGCAAACCGTTCTGCAAGCAGTAAACAAGACGTGAGTCCATAACGAAGTCCATACCACCGTGACCGAGGTCGCGACCCTTCTCAACATACTTCTTGAGGATTGGGTGGTAGTACTTTGCCATCATTGCATTTCTCTGCTCTGCATTCATGAAACCGTGAGCATTCAAGTTGTCAACCTGTGGAGCACCTGTGCCCTGGAGAGCCTCGCCTGAAAGTGCGAGCTCAGGTGTAGGATACTTTGTAGCATAACCCTTTGTACCTGTGAGCTTGAACAGACGGTTGTATGGCTGTGGAGTCATTACGTTGTGCTGAATCTCAACAACCTTACCCTTTGCTGTACGCATGAGAGTTGTTGTGTGGTCACCATTGCGGAACTCCTTGCACTCCTTGCCGGTTTTCTCCTTTACAAGTTCCTTACCGAAGAAAGGATCAGTATCCATTGCAACGAGTGTAGTGAAACGGTCACCACGGTGAATGTTCATGCACTGTGCAACGGGGCCAAGGCCGTGAGTAGCGTAGAGGTCGCCACGGTTCTCCTTGTTGTACTTCAGACGCCAGTGGAGGTTGTCAACATCGTTGTCGGCAGGATCCTTCCAGTATGCATCCCAGAACCACTCAAGGCTGTGAATGTAAGCACCCTCGGCACGGATAATCTCACCGAAAACGCCATCCTGAGCCATTGCAAGAGCGTTCATTTCATAGTCGTCGTAGCAGCAGTTCTCGAGGATGAAGCAGTGGAGACGTGTCTGCACAGAGAGGTTGATAAGGCTCCAGCACTGCTCGAGGTTCATTGCAGAAGGCACCTCGATAGCTGTGTGCTTGCCATTCTCCATCGCATACTTTGCAATTGGATAGTGGTGGTTCCAGTCAGCAGCAATGTAAACGAGGTCGATGTCGGGACGCTCACAGAGAGCCTTGTAACCATCGGCGCCATAGTAGATGTCGGCAGGCATCAAGCCCTGCTCGCGCAAGAACTTGTTGCACTCCTCGGCGCGCTCATACTCATAGTCACAGAGAGCAACGATTTCAACACCGGGGATACGGCAGAAACGGATAACAGCACCGTCACCACGCATACCAAGACCTACGAACGCTACGCGTACTGTCTTGATTGGAGCAACAGCTAGATTAAGAACGTGTTCCTGACCTGCAGGACGCTCTGGGGTCTCAACAACGATAGTACCCTTGTCCCAATGCCACTTTGTAGATGGCGAGAGTGACTGAGCCTGCGATGTTGTTCCGGCAAATGCCATCACAGCAACAAGGGCTGCACTAAAAAATTTCTTCAAATTCATAATTACAGTTAATTAAATTAATATGATGTGTTTTATCATTTTATCAGTCACCGCGGAGACCTAAAAGAAGGATGCTCCGCCGATTCATGACTACAAAAATAGTCACAATAATATTATTTTACAATTATTCAAGGCTTTTTTTTAGAGAACGGCAAACACCGATGTCCCTTATATACCAAATACCAAAAACAATGTCTTATTCAAGTGTTGAAAAATCAATATCAGGAGCCTCGGTAACATTGCCTGCACGCTCAAACCAGGTTCCCGATGTCAAATAATCATCAAAGAAACCGCCCATTGAAAGGAAGAAACCCTCACCCTCAACACCACCGGTATAATCGAGACGGTGTCTGAGGTGGCCGGTTGTGTCACAAGTGAAACGTCCGCGTGTCACAGGAATCCAACGACCTTCGGCTGTGCGTGCCCACTGGTTGCAATAACAAGCCTTACGGTTAATGTATCCCATCACAGGGTTGAAATTCTCAAGGAATGAGTGTGCATTTGTGTACCATGTTGAGGTTTTTGGACGACGCCACGATGCCACAAGCACCCACTTGTCCTGATGGTTATCGTAGAAGTAGGCTGTATAAACCGTGCTGTTATCACCGTCGGGCTTCACTCCCATAAGGAAACGGCAACGTTCACCGGCCTTCCAGTCATAGTGCATATAACTTTGACCGCCGGAACCCTCATTACCAAAATCATTTATCTTCACATTTTCTCCTTTTTTGACGAGTTGCACTCGCAAAGAATCGGGAATATCTGCAGGGTTGTCTGTTTCAAAAGGACTCCACACCGAGAAGAGCACTCTTCTTGGGTAAGGGGAATTGTTCTGCATTCCGAAATAGCCCTGTCCGAAACCACAAGCCATGTAGTAGCTGCTGGGGATATCACCCTCCTCGGGCACTACAACCTCGTTGTAGAACCACTCGACATCCTCCTTGGGGAGAGCATAACCCATGTGGACCGATGGACCGCGACGGCCAAAATGGGTACTGAAATCGGGAGCGACACAAACCACCGGAGCCGCATCGCCACTCACAAGAACAGCCGACACATTACCGAAATCTGCACCGTTGTTTATTTTCAAGCCACGGATATCCATTTTAACATAACCGGGCGACTTTACCTTGAATGTACCGACCTCCACACGCGACAAATCATCGCAGTCGAGTCTGATTTTTTTCTTTTTACCCAATACGGTCACCTCAATCTTTGAGTCTCCCTTTGCCTGGAGCGCAACATTCATCTTGCCGCTCTTTTCCACTTTGAAGTAGAAGCTCACGACATCTTCAGTGCTATCCCAATTGCGCAATGCACAATTGTGCTCGTCGATATATACGTTTTTGGAGTCACCGCCCTCTGACGTAGCAGTTACGTACGCATTACCTGCCAAGGTAACAACACTCTCATCCTGCGCAACCGATGGCACAAAAGGAAGCAAGGCTGCAGCCAGGAACAACCATTGAATTCTTTTTCTCATATCAAATATCATTAAAAGTTATATTTCTATTCAACCTTGGTATCACCAACCCATTTGCCATAATAGACATGGCGGTCGGGCTTCACAAGCATGCCATAACCGTCGCGGTAGCCACCCCGGTAGGCGCCATACCACATATCGCCGTTCGCCCATTGGTAAACGCCATATCCATGACGTCGGCCATTGTAGAACTCACCGAAATAGACATCGCCGTTCTTGTAGGTTTCTTTCTTGAACGAGTAAAGTGACGCGCCCCCGTCGGGAGATGCGACAAGTGGATACTCCAGCGGCATATCGCCATCCTTGGTGTGCAGACGGATTATTTCACCGGTAGAGAGGTCATAGATGACATGATGTTCATCGCTGCCCACTCTGGCCACATCGCTGTTTATAAGCAGACCGAAAAGCAGTTTTCCATTACGATACTGACCATAGGACTGCATTCCTGCTGACGAGAGGAACAAACCCCAACCATAAAACTTGTAGTCTATAAGAGTGCCAATGTACTCACCGGCAGCATTTGAGATATAGTTTGTCTGCGACTGTGCCCTTACATAGTCACAGAAGACCGCCTGCAAGGGGTCGCACATTTCGTCATAGAGTTTAACACTATCCTGCGCCATCGCAGGCATAGCAAGCATAAAGAGAAGGGCAAAAAGAGCATTTCTCATTTTTTGTACATTTTATTGTCTTTAATATATTGGGCGACAGCGGCAGGCACAAACTCCGCGATACAAACGCCGTCATTGACCGCCGCGCGCACCATTGTAGAGCTGACATCGTGCAGTTCGGCAGGAAGCCACAACACACCTTGCGACAGTTGCGGATAAGCCTCACTGCCACGTGGGTAAACTATGATGCCATAATTCGCAAGTATTTCATCGCCCTTGTACCAACGGTCGAACTTCTCCCAGTTGTCGGCACCGATGAGCAGAGAAAACTCCTTGTCGGGGAATGCCGCGTCTAGCGCCTTGAGAGTGTTGAGCGTATACGAAGGACGAGGAAGGGTAAACTCAAAATCACACGCAACCATTCCGGGCTTGTCCTCAACGGCCAACTGCACCATGCGAAGACGCTGTCGCTCATCACTCAAAGCACTGCCTTGCTTATGGGGATTCTGCGGAGTGACCATCAGCCACACCTCATCGGCCAAGGCGCGCAAAAGCACCTCGCCGGCAAGGGCAAGATGCCCATTATGAATGGGGTCGAAACTGCCACCAAATATAGTAACTCTCTTCTTATTCATTAAGAAATTTCTCAACAACAGACATAAGATCCTGCTTCGCCTTGTCGAGATTGTCGTTGACAATGACCCTGTCGGCAAATTTGGCAAAAGTCATCTCATACTCGGCCTTGCTGACACGCTTCTCAATCTCCTCGAGCGACGTGTCACCACGTCCGATGAGACGTTCACGCAGAACATCAATCGATGGAGCCTGCACAAAGATAAAAAGGGCACGCTCGCCATAGTAGCGTTTGAGACTGCAGCCGCCCTTGACATCAACATCAAAGAGTATATTCTGCTGCTCAAGCTGCTGCTCCACCTGTGATTTCAGCGTGCCGTAGAAACGGCCGGGATAGACCTCTTCATACTCGACGAACTCATCGGCCGCAATGCGCGCACGGAACTCGTCAGCAGTAAAAAAGTAGTAGTCGACTCCGTGTTTTTCCTCGCCGCGCGGAGGACGGCTTGTAGCTGACACCGAGAAACCGAACGAAGGATCCTGTTTCATCAAAAAATGCACCAGGGTAGACTTGCCCGAACCCGAAGGTGCCGAAAAAATAACGACTTTACCCTTTTTCATATTTCTTTACATTACATTGAGCACCTGCTCCTTGATCTGTTCCAATTCATCCTTCATGCGCACTACAATCTTCTGCATCTCGGCATGATTGCTCTTGCTGCCAAGGGTGTTTATCTCGCGTCCCATCTCCTGAGCAATGAAACCGAGTTTCTTGCCCTGTCCCTGCCCGTCGTTCATGGTTTCAATAAAATATTGCAGATGGTTTGCTAGACGTTGTTTTTCCTCATTGATATCAAGTTTCTCAATATAGAAAATCATCTCCTGCTCCAGTCGGTTGCGGTCATAGTCAACACCTGCGAATTTGGCAAGCGACTCCTCAATGCGGGCACGAATCTTCTCCACGCGCTCCTTTTCGAACGGTTCAACCGATTCAAGCAACTGCCCGATATTGGAAATCTTGCTTTGAAACTTGACAGCCAACGCCTCGCCTTCCTGTTTACGGAAAGCCACCAAGTCGGCAATGGCAGTCTTGACGCCTTCGAGCACCACAGCCCACTCCTCATCGGTCACCTCGTACACCTCTTTGCGAGCAATCACCTCGGGCATCTTTAGCAGCACCTCGAATACGTTCTCGGGCAACGCAATACCACTGTTTCTGGAAATCTCATTCATCTGCTCAAGGTAACCCTGCATCACAGCCGCATTGATTGAAGGAGTATCGGCCTTCTCGCCCTGCTCCACCCACAGCGAAAAGTCAACCTTTCCGCGCTCGAGCACGTTAGTCAAAAGTGTACGTATCTCCATTTCGCGCCCTTTGAACTGGGGAGCAATACGTGTCGACAAATCCATAGCCTTGCCATTGAGTGAACGGACCTCGACACAGATTTTCTTATCTTGGAAAATGGTTACAGACTTGCCGTAACCGGTCATTGAGTATATCATAGCCTATCAGTTATTGCGGCAGGAATATGACCCTGCATCATTAAACAATCATCTAATTTGGCAAATTTAATCAATTATTTGGAATGCAGCACCTTTAAAGGGCGTTTTTTGGCATGCAGGTGTAAAACTTATTTAAAATATATTATTTATTAGTTAGTCTAACAATAAATTCTTAAATTTGCATTTAATTACCTAAGACCACACTTGCGGCCGATACAAAAAATAGATATAGAACCATGAGAACAACAATCATACTGCACATTGAAGCATCAACAGACGTCTGCTCGGTTGCCTTGAGCCAGGACGGACACGTATTCTTTGAGAGAGTGAACCGCGAGGAGATGTCACATGCAAAGGTTCTTGCACCATTCGTGGAGGAGGCGTTGCAGACTGCCGATGAGCAAGGCGCCAAGATAAACGCCGTAGCATTGAGCTGTGGCCCTGGTTCATACACAAGCCTTCGCATCGCGTCGTCAACAGCCAAGGGTGTGTGCTATGGCCGCAACATCCCGCTCATCGCAATACCCACCACCGCTGTCATGAGCGTGCCGGTACTCTTCCGCGACGACATTGACGAGAACGCGTTGCTGTGCCCCATGATTGATGCACGCCGCAACGAGGTGTATGCAACCGTATATGACCGCGCACTACAGGTCATCAAGCCCACACATGCCGAGGTGGTAACCGAAGAGAGCTACAAGGAGTTGCTCGATAAACAGCCAGTCTACTTCTTTGGCAACGGCGCCGAGAAATGCAGCAAGATAATAAACCACCCCAACGCGCACTTCCTCACAGAGCACGTCAACCCATTGGCAAAGAACATGATGCCACTGGCCGAGAGAGCATGGTTCGACGAGAAGTTCGAGGACATCGCCTACTTTGAGCCGTTCTACCTGAAGAACTTCGTCGCAACAAAACCAAAGGAACTATTGAAGAATATCTAACACCACATACCGCTATGATGGAATACAATACCAAACAGAAAAGACTCCCGCTGCCGGAATACGGCCGTTCGGTGCAGAAGATGGTGGACCATGCGCTCACCATAGAGGACAGAAAAGAGCGCCAGCAATGCGCCGAGACAATCGTGCGCATAATGAAGAGCATGTTCCCCGACCTGCCCGACCACGAACGCAAGCTATGGGACCACCTGGCAATAATGTCCGACTTCAAGCTGGATATCGACTACCCTTGTGAGGTAATCAAGCCCGAAGAGTTCCACGTAGCACCCGAGCATCTCTCGTACCGCAACTGCGAAATAAGCAACAGACACTATGGTCGCATCGTGGAGGAGATGATTGCCCACGCACTCACACTTGAGAAGGGCGAGGAGAAGAACTGTTTCGTTGAGCTTATCCTAATCCAGATGAAGAAGAACTACATCGCATGGAACAAGGACGGCGTGGAGGACAAGAGAATCATAGAGGATTTGAGACTCTACACCAAAGGCGCCATTGATCTCACCGGCAAGGAGATAAGGATAAACCCCAACAATGGCACACAGCGACACTACCAGAACAACGGCAAGAGAAACAACAAGAAGAACTTCAAACGCAAATACTAAAACAGCGAGAATATGGCATCATTCATTATAGAGGGCGGCCACAAGCTGCACGGCGAAATTACACCACAAGGTGCAAAGAACGAGGTTTTGCAGGAGATATGCGCAACACTGCTCACAAGCGAGAAGGTGACAATAGAGAATATCCCCGACATTGCCGACGTGAACAACCTGATAAACCAGCTCATCAACATGGGCGTATCGGTAACACGCAACGGTGTGGGTTGCTTCACATTCCAGGCCGACAACGTCAACCTCGACTACATTGAAAGCGAGGAGTACATTAGCGGTTGCTCGAGATTGAGAGGATCGGTAATGTTCATTGGCCCGCTGCTGGGACGATACGGCAAGGCTACAATGTCCGAACCCGGAGGTGACAAGATAGGCCGTCGCCGTTTGGACACACACATCATAGGCCTGCAGAAGTTGGGTGCACAGTTCTCATTCAATACCGAAAAGAGAGTATATCGCATGAGTGCCGAGAAATTGAAGGGCTGTTCAATGCTGCTCGACGAAGCATCGGTTACCGGTACTGCAAACATAATTATGGCAGCAGTGCTTGCCGAGGGCACAACTACAATATACAATGCAGCCTGTGAGCCATACATCCAGCAGCTTTGCAAAATGCTCAACAAGATGGGTGCAAAGATATCGGGAATCGCAAGCAACCTCTTGACAATTGAGGGTGTGGAGTCACTTGGCGGATGCACACACCGAGCACTGCCCGACATGATTGAGGTGGGCAGTTTCATCGGTATGGCAGCAATGACCCAGAGTGAACTCACGATAAAGAACGTATCGTTCGAGAATCTTGGAATCATCCCCGAGAGTTTCCGCCGCCTTGGCATTAAGTTCGAGCAGAGGGGCGATGATATATACATCCCTTCACAGGAGCACTACGAGATTGACTCGTTCATCGACGGCTCAATCATGAACATAAGCGACGCGCCATGGCCTGGACTCACTCCTGACCTCTTGAGCGTACTACTCGTGACAGCGATACAGGCAAAAGGCAGCGTGCTCATCCACCAGAAGATGTTCGAGAGCCGCCTGTTCTTTGTCGACAAGCTCATTGACATGGGTGCACAGATTATACTTTGCGACCCGCACCGCGCAGTGGTAATCGGCCACGACCGCCGCTTCACACTCAAGCCACGTGCAATGAGTTCTCCCGACATCAGAGCCGGTATTGCACTGCTCATTGCTGCAATGAGCGCCGATGGTGTGAGCCGCATCGACAACATTGAGCAGATTGACCGCGGCTACCAGAACCTTGAGGAGAGACTTAACCAGATTGGTGCAAAAATCACACGTTCATAAGAGAAACAACTGCATATGCTCAAGAAAGAAGATTTCGTGTACTTTGGAAAGTTCCTGAAGCCACACGGCACAAAAGGAGAGATAGGTTTGCAGGGCGACACCTTCGCTCTTGGCGACGGTTGCGACTTTGTAGCCTGCGACATCGACGGCATATTAGTGCCGTTCTTCTTTGAGTCACTGCGCCCGAAGAACGGCGACACACTCATTGCAAAGATGGAGCGCATGGAGACAGCTGACGAGGTGCGCTACCTCACTAACCGCGAGACTTTCATCCCTCGCAAATGGGTTGAGGAGAGCGAGGAGGTATCGTTGGGGTATTTCATAGGATTTACAGCCACAGACAGGACATTGGGCGAGATTGGAGAGATTGTAGACATTGACGATAGCACAATGAACACATTGTTTGTCCTGGAAAAGGACGGCGAGGAGATTCTTATACCAGCACAAGAGGAGTTCATTGCAGACATTGACCACGATGAGCAGACCATAATCTTTGACCTGCCACAGGGTCTTGTTTCGCTTTAAAAGGAATTGACATGGAAAAGAAAAGTTTAGGTCAAAGGCTTCTGCGCAAGTACCGCCTGACAATACATAACGAGAACAAGATTGATGACGTACGCGGTTTCTACATATCGCCCCTGCGCATAATCCTGTCGCTTTTCATCTCATTCATGCTTGTGGCGGGAGTCCTGTTCCTCATCATTGTGTACACACCTGTAGGCAGCATGCTGCCGGGTTATGTAAACAAGGGCGAGAAAGACAAGATTGTGAGCAACAGCCTGCGTGTAGACTCATTGATGCATGAGATTGAAAAACAGGATGCCTACTTGGCAAACATCCGCGCGATAATGAATGGCGACATAACTCTCGACTCACTCAAGAACTCACCACAGCCGGTATCAAACAAGGATTTCTCGACCGAGATCACCGAACTGGAGGCCGAATTCGTAAAGAACTGGGAGGAGAGGGAAAAGTACAACATTACTTCCCAGGCCGCCAGCGTTGCAGCGTTGCAGGAGTTGAACCTTTTCCGCCCTACCAAAGGCGAAATCATGAGAACATTCGACCCTAGTACAGACCACTATGGCGTTGACATTGTGGAGGTGGCAGGCGAGAATATCGTTGCCATACACGACGGTGTGGTAGTGTTCAGCGACTACACCGCGAACGACGGATACACGATTGCCTTGCAACATCGCGAGAACCTCATCTCGATATACCGTAACTGCTACCGCCTGCTCAAACAGGTGGGCGACAAGGTATACGGCGGCGAAGTCATAGGCACATTGAGTGACGGCTCGGGCGAAAAGAGCGGAAAAGAGAAGAAATTCCTGCATCTTGAACTGTGGCACCGCAGCAAGCCACTCGACCCCAATATCTACATCGCATTCTAAAACCAATCACAAAATAACTTATAACCGATACTATAACGGCAACCAATTTATGGAAGAGATTAAAAAACGTTGCATCGCCATATTAGGTTCAACAGGTTCCATAGGAACGCAGACACTACAGGTAGTAGAGGAGCACCCCGACAAGTTCGAGGTCTATGCCATAACAGCTAACACCCGCGTTGACGAGCTCATTGAGCAGGCGCGCAAATTCATGCCCGAGGCAGTGGTCATTGCCGACGAGAGCAAATATCCAAAGTTGAAGGAGGCGCTCGCCGACCTTCCCATAAAGGTATACGGAGGATACGAGTCCATCTGCCAGATCGTTGAGTCGCAACCTATTGACATTGTGGTTACCGCAATGGTGGGATTCTCGGGTCTGCGCCCGACAATCAACGCCATAAAGGCCGGAAAGGCCATTGCCCTTGCCAACAAGGAGACAATGGTTGTTGCGGGTGAAATGATCAACGAGCTGGCAATGAAGCACCAGACACCAATATTGCCTGTCGACTCGGAGCACTCGGCAATCTTCCAGTGTCTTGCCGGCGAGATGCACAACAAAGTGGAGAAGCTTATTCTCACAGCATCGGGAGGACCATTCCGCACATTTACCAAGGAACAACTTGAGCACGTAACCCGCGAGCAGGCCCTCAAACACCCCAACTGGAGCATGGGAGCAAAGATAACCATCGACTCGGCGTCAATGATGAACAAGGGTTTCGAGGTAATGGAGGCCAAGTGGCTGTTTGGCGTAGGAGCAGAGGATATAGAGGTTGTGGTGCACCCACAGTCGGTAATCCACTCCATGGTGCAGTTTGGTGACGGTGCCATAAAGGCACAGCTTGGCACACCCGACATGCGCTTGCCCATCATGTATGCACTGACTTATCCGGTACGTTTGCCTTCATCATTCGAACGTATTGATTGGAACACCTTGAAGGAACTCACATTCGAGAAACCCGACCTTGACCTGTTCCCCAACCTACGCCATGCCTACACAGCGCTGGCCGAAGGCGGAAACATCCCTTGCGTGGTGAATGCAGCCAATGAGATTTGCGTAGCAGCCTTCCTTGAGGAGCGCATAAAGTTCACCGACATGCCAAAACTCATTGAGCGGGCAATGGAAAAGGCGACATACATACTGAAACCCACACTCGACGACTATCTTGAGACAGACAAGGAGATAAGAGAGATGGTAAAAAGCTGGATTTAACCTTAAAAGAAATAAAAAACTAACATTATACTATGGAAATATTTTTGATACGCGCACTGCAACTGATTCTGGCATTGAGTCTGTTGGTGCTTGTCCACGAGTTCGGTCACTTTCTTTTTGCACGAATCTTCAAGGTTCGCGTAGAAAAGTTCTATCTTTTCTTTGACTGGAAATTCTCGCTGTTCAAATGGAAACCGAAGAACAGCGACACCGAATATGGTATCGGTTGGATTCCACTTGGCGGCTACTGCAAGATCTCGGGTATGATTGACGAGTCTATGGATACCGAACAGATGAACAAGCCTGCAGAGAATTGGGAATACCGTTCTAAACCGGCTTGGCAGCGTCTGCTCATTATTGTGGGCGGCGTAATGTTCAACCTCATCCTTGCCCTGTTCATATACTCAATGGTTTTGTTCACGTGGGGCGACCGGTACATGGACCTGCACAAGGTGGAAAACGGTTTCGTTTTCAATGAGAAAGCAAAGGAGATAGGTTTTGCCGATGGTGACAAAATAACAAAGATTGACGGTCAAGAGGTGCACGAATTCTATCTTGATAATATACGCGCTGTAAAACTCATGCGCCAGATATGCGATGCAAACACGGTAACTGTAATTCGCAATGGAAAGGAAACCGATGTTACAATACCCGAAGACTTGGGTTTGCTGAACATGAACAAAGGATTCATAGGATTCAGAATGCTCCCTATTGTCGGCGCTATCGACAGCGTGACTGTAGCTGCAGCAAATGCAGGTATCAGGACAAACGACCGGATAGTTTCAATCGATGGCAAAGAAATATATTCATGGAGCGACATCACACCGGTATTGGAGAACCTGAAAGCAGAGGGCAAGGCCACATTCGACGTTGAGGTTATGCGCGACAGCCTTGTACATTTGACAGCCACCGTCGATACGACCTACCGGCTTGGCATCATCCCGGTTGGCAACGACTACACCCCGGAGCACATATCTTATTCATTCCTTGCATCATTCCCTGCAGGTATTGCGTATGGAATGGACGTACTCAAGGGATACGTAAGCGACTTCAAGTATGTATTCAGCAGCGAGGGTGCAAAGTCAGTCGGTATGTTCGGTTCAATCGGAAGTCTTTTCCCGGCAACATGGGACTGGCATGCATTCTGGATGATGACAGCCTTCCTGTCAATAGTACTTGCATTCATGAACATTCTTCCAATTCCTGCGCTTGATGGCGGACACGCAGTCTTCCTCATCTATGAATTGATTACCGGCAAACAGCCCAGTGACAAATTCATGGAGCGTGCGCAAATGGTAGGAATGTTGTTGCTTTTGGGACTTTTCATTCTTGCAACATACAATGACCTTATGAAATTCGTATTCTGATGATAAAGAAAGCACTATATTTTGCATTGATTGCAGGCATTGCATCGTGTGGCACCACCAGAAACAAGGTTGAGGCTACAACGCAGGCCGGCGACCTTGAGAACAGCATAACCGGTATTGCCATAACTGACAATACTGTTGATGCAAGCAACTCCTTTTGGGGTGAGCTGCTTGGCGAGGCGTGTAGGGAAATGGACAAGGAGAACATCTGCCTTTCGCCACTGAGTGCGCAGTTTGCAATGGCTATGGCTGCTGGTGGTGCCGAAGGCAAGACCAGAACAGAGATTCTCGATGTCATGCAACTTGGTGACAGTGCCAACATAAAGGGCCGCAGACTATTGGATGATATTGCCGAAAAGACCGTCTGGAACGAACATGGTGACGTGAGAATTGCAAATTCCATCTGGATTAAAGAAGGTTTTGAAGTAAAGCAAAAGTTTGTTGACACAAACAAAGAATATTTTGATGCGCTTGTTGAAAGCGCAGAGTTCAACCAAGAGACTGTCAAACGTGTCAATGATTGGTGTAACGAAAACACCAACGGCAAGATACCGACAATACTCGACCGCTTTACAGAGAGCGACAGAATGCTCCTTATCAATGCACTCTACCTGAAGGCGGCATGGAGCAAGCCATTCCAGGAGCGCAACACAACAGACAAGAAGTTCACCACAGAGAGGGGCGAGGAGATTGAAGTCCCCATGATGATGATGCGTTCTAACGAACAGTTCTACAAGGACGATGTTGTCTCCATGGTCACAAAAAACCTACAGGGCGGATACAGCATGCTGTTCATTTTGCCCGGCGAAGGCGTGAAATGCGATGAGGCTGCAGAATATGTGGCTAAGGATTTTGATACATTCCTCAAAAACATGGAGGTGAAGGATGTATGCCTTTCACTGCCCAAGTTCACAACAGATTTTGGCATGAGCCTTAAAAACACACTTGCCAACCTGGGTATCAAGAGAGCTTTCGGCGGCAAGGCGCAGTTCGGTGGCATATCAGACGAGGCTCTTTACATCAGCGATGTCGTACAGAAGACCTACATTAATGTAAACGAAAAGGGAACAGAGGCTGCAGCTGTAACTGTGGCTGTCGCAGGATTACTCTCAATGAGACCACCAAAGATTGAGGTCATCACTTTTGACCGCCCATTCATATATGCAATAGTAAAGAACAGTGGCAACGAGGTGCTGTTTGCAGGCAAGGTGGGCAACCCGACAATAAAGTAATCAAAGAAAAACATTAATGATATGAAACGTATTTTAGGAATACTGTTGTTATTACTCGTAACGGCAACAGGTTTTGCAAAGCCAAAGTATATATTCTATTTCATAGGCGACGGTATGGGACCTTCGCATGTCCTTGCTACAGAACTATACCTTGGAGAATTGCAGGGTGTGATAGGCCGCCCACAAAAGCTGGTATTCACACAGTTCCCCGAGAGCGCGTTTGTCACCACATTCTCGGCAAGCAACGGCGTGACAGACTCTGCCGCATCGGGCACAGCACTCTCAACCGGTTACAAGACCTGCAACGGCCGTATTGGAAAAGATGCCGAGGGCAATGACATCTACAGCGTCGCCTTTGATGCAAAGAACGCCGGCATGGCTGTGGGTATTGCCACCACCGTATGCATCAACCATGCAACCCCATCAGCATTCTATGCCCACAACGTAGACCGCAACAACTACAACGAGATTGCACAGTGGATGCTGGAGACCGACTATGACTTCTATGCCGGAGGTGACGCAAAGTGCACAACCGAGCAGCGCAACGACCTCTATGACAGAGCCGAGAAGCAGGGCTACACAATTGCACGCGGATATGACGACTACAAGTCAAAAGCCAAGAAAGCCGAGAAGATGATGCTCTACCAGAAGAACGTTGCCGAGGAGGTTCCTTATGCAATCGACCGCACAAAGGACGATCTCACCCTTGCACAGATTACAAAGGCCGGCATTGATTTCCTTAGCAAGAAAAACAAGAAGGAGGGTTTCTTCATGATGGTTGAAGGTGGCAAGATTGACTATGCATCGCACAGTGATGATGCAGCAACAATGATTCACGAGGTGCTCGATTTCAACGCTGCCATTGAGGAGGCATATGAGTTCTACAAGAAACACAAGGACGAGACTCTCATCATTGTTACAGCCGACCACGAGACCGGTGGTATTGTTCTTGGCTACACAGGCCAGTACAAGCTCGACCTGAAGGTACTTGAATTGCAGAAGGTAAGCGTCGACAACCTTGTTGCAATGCTTGAAAGCCTCAAGGAAACCACATGGGGCAAAGTCAATGAAATGGTAAAGAAGAATGTTGGCGTTGAGCCACGCGGCAACCACAGCGCCAACGATGCTGTGGAGATGACCCACGACCTTGCAAACAGAATTGCCTACGATGCCATCTATGACCTTAACCGCAAGGCGCTCATCTCATGGGCGAGCGGCAACCACTCGGGCACATTTGTTCCCCTGTTTGCCATTGGCGAGGGAGCCGACAGGTTCAATGGTGTCATTGACAACACAGACATTCCTTTGACAATCATGGAGTTCTTAGGTATTGACATAAAGTTGAAAGGGCAATATTGCGGTAAAAAGAAATAAAACAACAGACACAACTAGAGCCCCATGAATTATTCATGAGGCTCTAGTTGTATAATATAAAGACGTCATTCAGAATTCTCCCAAAAACTGCATTGCTTTCTTCTCAAGTGATTTTTCAAAATGCTTGATTGCAGTTACAAACGCGACCTTGTATTTTTCAATCTCTTCAGTTGTCAGGTTCTTGTCGAATGAAGCAATCTCGTCAGCATGCCTCTCTGTAAACTCTGCCATCTCCTGTTTGAAAGCCCGATAGGCAGTGTCAAGTTCCTCCATTGAGGTAGCAGCCTCAACCCTGCCGGTGTACTCCTTTACCAAGGCTATCAACTTGTCAAGGATGTTTTCGGCCACTGCAACATTACTTTTTACAGCCATGGCTGGAGTTGCAAGCACAGTACCACAGGACAAAAGAAGAGCAATGGTTACAGCGAGGAGTGTCCGCATAACTTCTATAGAGGATTACTGATAGCGCAACTGCTGGCCCGGACGTATTATTGAATTCGATTTCAAACCATTGAGTTCAAAGATACGTTTTTGCGACACACCATACTTTCGCGCAATCTTTTCAACCGTATCGCCACTCTTCACCTTATGGTATTTCTTCTCGGGGCCGGCAATCTTCACCTTTCCGTTCTCAATATACTTGGTGCCTGGTTTGCGATACATGTAACTCTCGCCGGTCATTCTCTGATTCTTGAAATCGAACATCAGTGCAGGGTCAATGCTCTTGCCCATGAGAATTGTTTCAAAATGGAGGTGTGAACCCGAACTGCGTCCTGTGTTACCACCAAGACCTATCGGTTCACCGGCTTTCACATTCTGGTTCACATTCACAAGCCTTTTTGAAAGATGGGCATAGAGCGTCTCAATACCATTATTATGACGTATTACCACATAATAGCCATAACCACGACGCTGATAACTTGTTATGCGCACCTTGCCGTCAAAAGCAGCATAGATGGTGTCGCCTGTCTGGACTTTTATATCCATTCCCTGATGTAAGCGACGACGGTTGGGACGATAACCAAAAATATCGGTTATCTTTGTGCTCAGCGTTGGCATCGCATAGTTGCGCAAATCAATCCTGAACGAATCGGGCATCACCGAGTTGTAGTGCACTACAGAGTTGGTCCAGGTTGGATACATCTCATCCGATGGGATAATATTATCCTCGTTCAACAGCATAAAATGCGGCGCCACGGTATCCACAACCTCTGTAGGTCTGTACAGAGATACCGGGTCCGATGCCACGTCCTGCGCCTGCACTCCAACAGCAACAACAGACAGAAGCGCAAAAGCCAATGATTTTAAAAACCCCTTCACCTGTTATTTGAATTTAAGGGTTTCCTCACCACCATACTCAAAACAGGTCACGGCCGACTGATAGTCGAACAACTCTTCGGGCTTGAAGAAACGGTTGATTTCAACCACGGCATTCTCAACAGAATCCGATGCGTGCACAACATTCTGCTCACCACTCATAGAGAAATCGCCACGGATTGTACCTGGGAGAGCGCGGCGTGAATTGGTAACACCAACCATCTGACGCACAGTCTCGACAGCCTCGGCGCCTTCGAGACAGCACGCAATAAGTGGAGCAGCCTGCATTGAAGCCTTCAGATATGGATAGAATGGGCGCTCAACCAGGTGAGCATAATGCTCGGCAACCAGTTCATCGGTCATAAACAGCATTTTCATACCTGCAAAGCGCAAGCCCTTGCGTTCGAAACGTGTAATGATATCACCCATAAGACCACGTTGTATGGCATTGGGTTTGATTAGAATAAGTGTCTTTTCCATAATATGATATAGTTTAATTATTTACAAAATATTCACGGTTTCCGTAAATGTACGAAAAATAAACGGAATACAAGGCTTTTTACGGATTTATTATGAAATTGCGCCCCAATTGCGGTTGTTCATGCTCTTTATACGGCGCAGGCGTTCCCACACAACACGATAAAGGTCGCTGTTGCATTGCGGGTCGGCAGCCACCACTCCGCGTGCGACCTCGCGGACAAACTTGAGCAACTGCTCGTCGCGGGCAAGGTTGGCAATTTTCAAGTCAAAAGCTATTCCGCTCTGCTGTGTGCCCTCCATGTCACCGGGACCACGCAACTTCAAATCGGCCTCTGCAATCTCAAAACCATCGTTGCTCGATGTCATTATCTCCATACGCTTGCGGGTATCCTCGGAGAGTTTATAGTCGGTAACCAGTATGCAATAGGACTGCGATGCTCCACGTCCCACACGACCGCGTAGCTGATGAAGCTGCGAAAGTCCGAAACGTTCGGCATTCTCAATGACCATAACCGAGGCGTTAGGAACATCCACACCCACCTCAATGACAGTTGTAGAGACAAGTATCTGGGTCTCTCCCGATGCAAAACGACGCATCTCCTCGTCCTTCTCCTTGGGCTTCATCTTGCCGTGCAACTTGCTCAACTTATAGTCGCAGAAAATATTGCACAATTGTTTGTAGCCATCTTCAAGGTTCTTGAGATCGAGTTTCTCACTCTCATTTATAAGAGGATAGACAATATAGGCCTGACGTCCTTCGTTTATCTGCGAACGGATGAATGAGTAAAGACTATCTATGCGGTTACGGAATATATGTGATGTTGTTATAGGCTTGCGTCCCGGAGGCAGTTCGTCAATGACAGAGACATCGAGGTCGCCATAGAGCGTCATTGCCAATGTTCGCGGAATGGGAGTTGCCGTCATCACAAGTATATGTGGCGGAATAGTGTTCTTTGCCCACATCTTGGCGCGCTGGACAACGCCGAAACGGTGCTGCTCGTCAATGACCACAAGACCAAGATTGCGGAAGTTGACATTATCCTCGAGCACGGCATGCGTGCCTACAAGAATATCGATTTCACCATTCTCAAGCGCCTCGAACAGCGGATTTCTATCTTTTGTCTTTGTGCTGCCGGTGAGCAGTTCCACCCTCACGGGCAATGCGCCCAGCATTCGACGCAAGGTAGCGAAATGCTGTTCGGCAAGAATCTCTGTCGGTGCAAGCATGCAGGCCTGGTAGCCGTTGTCCTTCGCCAGTAGCATTGACATGAGCGCAACAAGCGTCTTTCCGCTACCCACATCACCCTGCAACAGACGGTTCATCTGCCTTTCACTACCCACGTCGGCACGTATCTCCTTCACAACCCTCTTCTGCGCATTTGTGAGCTGGAACGGCAACTGCTCATTATAGAAGCGGTTGAACATATCACCCACCTTTGCAAAGCGGTGACCCAAATAACGCATCTGACGCTCTTTGGCGTAGTGCAGGATATTGAGCTGAATGTAGAACAGTTCTTCGAATTTAAGCCTGTACTGTGCAAGTTGCAACTCCTTGGGGTTGCGGGGGAAATGCACAATGCGCAAGGCGTCATCGAGCGACATGAGCCCGTTCTTCTGCACAATATCAGCCGAAAGTGTTTCGGGTAAAGGTGCAGAAAGCAGCGCGAACAGGTTCTGCACAAGCTTCAGCATGGCAGTGGAGTTCAAGCCACTGCGTTTCATCTTTTCAGTGGTATTGTAATAGGGCTGCAGACCCATGGTGTCGAGTTTCAGAAGTGAAGCATCATCAACATCGGGATGAGCAATGTTCACCCTGCCGTTGAACATCGACGGTTTGCCAAAGACAACGTACCTTGTGTTCAGTTTCAGCCTGTTCTTTACAAATTTTATGCCACGGAACCACACAAGGTCAACAAACGCAGTGCCATCGGTGAAATGCCCCACAAGACGTCGCGAGGCGCCCTCGCCCATCTCTTCGAACGAACGTATCTCGCCCAACAGCTGCACATGCTGCAACTGGCCGCCAAGCTCGCTCACCTTGAACACACGGCTGCGGTCGATATATTTATAAGGAAAATAGTACAACAAGTCATACAGGGAACGTATACCCAGTTCCCTGTTCAGCAGCGTGGCACGTTGTTCGCCCACGCCCGGCAGAAATTTTATATCCCTTGTTGTGATGTCCAGCATTCGATCAATGTCTTGGCAACAAGCATGTCAAACGGTGTTGTAATCTTTATATTCTCGCGGTTACCCTCAACGCCTGAGACCTTCTCGCCAAGTGCCTCAACAACCGACGCGTCATCGGTAAAACTCTCTACAAAACGCTGTTCATAAGCACGGCGCAACAATGAAAGCTTGAACACCTGCGGTGTCTGCACAAGACGATACCTGTCGCGGGGCACCACCTCGGTAGCGTCATAGCCGACAATGTGACGCAGACTATCCTGCAGATCAATCATTGGAATGGCTGCGCCATCGACCCATGCACGAGAGAAACACTCGTCAAGCACTTTGGGCAAAACAAAAGGACGCACGCCATCATGCACACCTACAAGCGCATCTTCAATATCATCAACCTGTGCCAGACCATTCTGCACAGAGTGGAAACGTGTTGAACCGCCCTGGGCAAGAATCAAAGGCACTGCAAAAGAGTATTCCTTGCACAACTGTTTCCACAGTTCAATGTGCTGTTCGGGGAGCACCAGAATAAGTTGCATAGCGGGGTCTATGGCATTCAGGTGCTCAAGGGTTACCATGACCAACGGTTTGCCGCCCAGGAGTTGGAACTGCTTTGGCATCTCACCGCCCATGCGCAATCCCTTGCCGCCTGCAACGACAATAAGATATCTTTTCATAAAATGTCTCTTTTTTAGAATTGCATTTGAGAGCGCAATGTCTCTACGACACCTGCGCCACAGAAATGTTTTACAATGGCAAAGCCGAAATCGAACGATGCACCCGGTCCACAGGCTGTCATTATATTGCCATCCTGTTCAACCGCCTTTGCTGTATACTCGGCACCAAAGAGGTCACCCTCACATCCGGGATAACATGTAGCCCTCTTGCCGTTGAGAATACCTATGCGTCCGAACACCATTGGAGCTGCACATATTGCAGCAACCAACAAGCCACGTGAACACGCGTCTACAAGCAATGCACGCAAAGGCTCATGAGCCGACAGGTTATCGGTACCAACACCGCCACCCGGGAGCACCAACGCATCGGCCTGGGCAAAACAGACGTTCTCATAGAGTTCGTCGGCAACTACTGTGACATTCTGTGCCGACAGCACCTCCTTACGTCCCATGATGGAAACTGTAACCACATCCAAACCGGCACGACGCATGACATCAACCGGTGCCAATGCCTCAACGGTTTCAAAGCCGTCGGCAAGAAAAACATATACTTTGTTCATATTATCTCAATTCAAAATTATAGGTAATTGTACCCTCTTGGTTATCAACACCGGCAATACTGTTGAAAATTGTGCTTCTTGCAGCCTTCAATGCAGCCTCACGCAACTTCAAATCGGCGGTATTGGTCTTCGCCGGATTTATGCCGGCAGAAATCACCTTTCCGTCAGGAGCAACAGTTATATTCACCACAACCCTACCCCTTGCCTGCAATTTCTCTTTCGGTTTGGTAATACCGTCCTTTCCGGGACTGCGTCCCTCAAGACTGAACGAAACACCCACACCTTCGGGTTGTCCTTCGTCGGAATTACCCTGCACTGAACCTTTCGAAGCCTCATTCTTGTCGGTTTCACCCTTCTTGCTCATGAGGCTACCCTTGTTGAAAGCATTGGCAATAGAACTCTCGGCCGCCTTGCGGGCCTCCTCTTCCTTGCGCTCCTGTTCCCTGCGCTCGGCCTCCTCCTTTTCCTTCTGTATCTGTTCGGGGGTCTTCTCCTGCTTCTTTGGCTTCTCCTTCGGTTCCTCGGGCAAGGCAACGCTCTCTTCGCTATCTTGTGTTATCAGCGGCTCCTCGGGTGTGACAGGGAGCGGCTCCACAGGCTTAGGTTGAGAAACCACCTGGGGTACCTCGTTGTACTGCGCCATTGCAGCATCCTCCATATCAGACCCCATCATCACCTCGATACCCTTTTCCATTTGAGGCACAGGCGGCTTATCCAATACCAGAAAATACAACAGCAAAGCCAAAGCCACGTGTACAAGCACAGTGCCGGCAATACCGATTATTTTTTCTTTCGTAAAATTCTTCATCACTTGCTGTCGGGACGGCGTGTTGCCAACACCATCTTGTATTTGTTTTCGTTAGCGATATTCAGCACCTTGACCACCTCGCGATAAGGCACCGTCTCATCGGCATAAAGAGCCACGAACATCTCTGAATCCTTTTCACTGCACTCTGCCAGAAAAGCAGCCAAATCGGCCTCTTGTATCTCCATTGCAGCCTCCTTACCCCATTGGGCATAGTATGTAAGGTCGGACTTGATGGTTATGCGTGCCATCGGCTGGGTGTGTGCTCTCTCTTTTCCCTGTGGAAGATTCACCTTTATGGCATTAGGTATCACAATTGTAGATGTGAGCATAAAGAAAATCAACAGCAGGAAGATGATGTCGGTCATCGACGACATCGAGAAGGAGCCTATGGTTTTTGTTCTTCTCTTGATCATACCCTGATTATGCTTCTGTTTTTTCAGTTTCAGATTTCACGGTTGCTGGTTCACTGATGCCATCTTTGCTGTCTGCCACATACTCAAGGAAAGTAATAATGTCGGCCTCCATTGCATTCTGCACCTTGTCAACCTTTGTCACAAGATAGTTATAGGCAAAAATAGATATGATACCGACGACAAGACCACCTACAGTAGTCACCATCGCCTCATATATACCACCCGACAATGCTGTTACATCAATATTATCACCGGCCTGTGACATATTCCAGAAAGCCTGCACCATACCGGTCACTGTTCCAAGGAAACCCAACATAGGAGCCACAGCCGAGATTGTTGAAAGAACAGGCAATCCCTTCTCCAATGCAGCAATTTCAAGGCCGGCATTGTTCTCAAGAGCCTGACGGATAGACGCGTTGTCAAATCTGTAATCCTTCACACCTTTTGCAAGAATACGCGATGTTGGAGTATTGACTGCGTTGCAATAGTTGATTGCAGATTTAAAATCCTTTTCTATCAGGTTGTCATTAAGACGCTCAAGCAACGTAGGGTTCTTGATTGCAGCCTTACGCAATACCATGTAGCGCTCAATGAATATGTATATGCCTACTATTGACAGAATGGCAAGGATTATCATAATCCAACCACCCTTCATTGCCAAGCCAAGCACATTGAGGTTCTCCTGGACAGCCTCGGCCGCCACTACAATTGAATCAGTTGCCACGCTGTCGACAACTGCAGTAAGTAAATTCATAGTTTCTATCTTTAATTTATTATTTTATCAAACAATTCTTATATGCGGCAATAGTTGCCTCGAGTCCCATATAAAGGGCATCGCAAATGAGTGCATGTCCTATGGACACCTCATCCACCCATGTAATCACATCGGTAAAGTACTTGAGATTCTCAAGGCTCAAATCGTGTCCTGCATTCAAGCCTATACCCAACTGCTTCACACGCTTTGCAGTTTCAAGAAAAGGTGCAATCGCCGCTTCGCGATCCTTCAAATAGTTGTGGGCATAAGGCCCTGTATAGAGTTCCACTCTGTCGGCACCGGCCTCGGCCGCAAATTCAGCCATACGCACATCGGCATCAATGAATATTGAGCTACGGATTCCTGCCGCCCTCAAATCATTGAGCACGTCGCGCAGAAAAAACTGCTCCTTCTCTGTATCCCAACCGCTGTTTGATGTCAGCTGCTCGGGTTTGTCGGGAACCAATGTCACCTGCGACGGACGCACACGCAAAACAAGGTCAAGAAACTCTTTCGAGGGGTAGCCCTCAATATTAAACTCCGTGCGCAATGCACCCTGCAGGGCGAGCACATCGGCACGGCGTATATGCCTCTCATCGGGACGTGGATGAACGGTTATACCATCGGCACCAAAGGCTTCGCAATCCTTTGCCACCTTTATAACATCGGGGTTATTGCCACCACGGGCATTTCTTATGGTAGCAACCTTGTTGATGTTTACACTTAGTTTTGTTCTCATAAATGTCTCAATCTAAAAAATAGTGCAAAGAGCCTATTTTAACTCTATTATGCAAAATTAGCACAAATAACAGAGATAGTATAATAAATTATCTTAATTTTGTATTGTAAACAACAGAAAAACAGGACAACAGTTATGAAGTTCGCTATTTTCGGCAACAAACACCAGACAAAGAAATCAGAAAGCATCGGTAAATTGTTCGATGCCATAACATCACGTGGCGACAGTTATTCCATGGACAAATCTTTCTATGAATTCCTGTGCAAGGAGAATATCGCACAGCCACACCCACAGGAACTGATTACCGACAACGATTTCACAGCCGACATTGCAATCAGTTTTGGCGGCGACGGCACACTCCTGCGTACAGCCAGCCGTGTAGGCGACAAGGACATCCCTATCCTGGGAATAAACGCCGGCCGATTGGGTTTCCTCACAGCCACATCGAACGAGAATATCGATGACATTATAGGCAAGATACATGACGGAGACTTTGACACCGAAGAGCGCAACCTTATTGAGGCGAGCACAAACGGAGCAGAACTGAAGAGTTACCCGTTTGCACTCAACGAGATTGCAATCATGAAGCACGACAGTTCATCAATGATAACCCTGAAGGCGACAGTCAATGGTTGCGACACCATAACCTACCAGGCCGACGGACTTATTGTGGCAACCCCATCGGGTTCCACAGGCTATTCATTAAGCGTTGGAGGCCCAATCATTGCACCCGAGGCAAGCGTCCTGGCACTATCCCCCATTGCCCCCCACAGCCTCAGCGCCCGTCCTTTGATTGTGAGCGACGACACATCTATTAAAATCAGCGTCAGCAGTCGCAGCGGCAACTACCTCATAGCTATTGACGGCCGCAACGAGAGTTGTGATGAAAGCACCACCGTCACCATCAAGAAGGCAAGTTACCGCCAGCTCATTATCCGCCATCGTGAGCATTCGTTCATACAGAACCTGCAGGAAAAACTGATGTGGGGAGCCGATATCAGAGACTGACCAATTATAACGACTATACAATCAAAGCGGTGGAGAAGTCCCACCGCTTTGACCGTATATACCGGATGACATTTACTTTGTCTGTGGTGTAAACGTCTTTGACGAACCACCTGAAAGCGTTCCGCCCACACTATATACACCGTCAAAGAGAGTTTCGGTTGCACCGGAAACAGATGTCACGCCATACATCAATGTGTGAGATGTCTTTGTAAACTCGGGCGACGAGAGCAATACCGTTGCACTGCTAACCGTGTTAGGGCATTTATAAGAGAAAAGCACGGTTCCCGCACTGTTCTTTACGGCAATATACTTACCCGATGTCACTGACACCGAACTCACTGCAGAATAGGGCTGTGAAGCCGATGTCGGGTTACTTGTCGCACCTCCGGTAGCAATCATTATACCACCGTTGATAATGAACTGGTTCTGGTCACAGTCGAAGCCCTCCTCGGGCGCCGAAGTTCCCGAACTGAGCGCAATACCGCCATTCACGGTTATTGTTCCGTTGGAGTCTATTCCGTCGTTGTTTGTTGCGTGACTAAATGTGCAGCCTCCGTTTATCACCAAGGCGCTCTTGGCATTGATACCGTCGTCATATGTGCTGCACTCTATTACGCCACCATTGATTGTAAGGGTTGCCTTGCTCTCAAGGCCCTCACCACCATCGTTCTTTGTCTCGGCATATACATTACCGCTGTTGACATACACATTTGCAGCACCCTTTATGGCCTTGGGAGCGGCATTGAAACCACTGTTCATTCCGCCGCCACCACCCGATGTAGAGCCAAGAGATGAGCCTTGTGTAATGGCCGAGATGCTCAACAGCTCATTGGAGGCACCCTCGCGGCCAATAGTGAGCTCACCCGATGCAACAATAGCCTTGCTGCCATTGCCTTTTGCAAGGCAATTGAGCGTACCACCAAAGAGATTGACAGCAACATCACCCTTGAGGCATTTTGTCGAGTAGTAATCAGTTCCTGTGGTTGCAGTATATGATGAGCCGGCACCCGATATTGTGATGTCCACCATACCGCCGTTCATTGTAAGGACACCATCGGCCGAGATTCCCATACCACCCTGTCCTGTTGCGGTTATCTCAATATCACCGCCATTTATTGTCAGCGCGCCGTCACACTTTATTGCAGTACAATATGACGGGTCATAGGCTATCACCTTTGCAACACCCGAGGTATTTATTGTCAACTTACCACCCTCAAATAGTGCAGTTCCCTCTACCTTTATACCCTTTGACTCACTGCCGCTCATGGTGATTGTGTGGTTGCCACCGGAGAGTGTAAAATCCCTATCACACTTTATGCCTGCTGCAGCATAGGAGTCCTCGGTAGATGAGGCTGTTGAACCGCCTGCATAACTACCGGTTACATCCGTGATGGAATAGGTTCGTGTAGAGCCCGAGGTCGAATAGTTCGATGCTATCTGGTAATAGGTATCAGATAAAAGACCTGTAAACGACGAACTCTGTATTGTATAAGTTGTCCTGCCGCTTGTGTAGTTGTCGCTCTTGAAGTAGTATGTACCTGTCTGCTCGCTACCGAAATCATAATAGTAGAATGTTGTATTGTTGATTACCACCTTATTGGTGAGCGTCGCGACAAGCGTGTTGCTGCTGTTGTAGAGATAGACACTCTTCCAGGCCGATGAAGATGTTCCGCCCGGGCGGTTGCTTGTGGTAGATGAAGGCACGCTCACATACACCACATAACTTTTTGGTTCCTCTTCGTCCTCGCCACCGAGTATCTCGTCATAGGTTGGGTCGTATGTCTCGCTGTTTCCGCAGCATACAATGGTGGTGGTTCCGTCAGTAACTGCAACATCGCCATCGGCCGAAATTCCACGACCCGCAATGCCGGTTGCTTTCAATGTTGCCGCACCACCAGAAATTGTCACTGTTGAGTCGCACTTTATACAGGTGGCATATGAGGGATCACCGCCAAGCACAATTGTATTGCCGGTAGACTCAATGTTGACAATTCCACTTAACAGGCTAAAATTACACCCGCTCTTTATTCCTTTTGAGGCATCACCCGATACAAGCACAGACAGTTCCGCACCATCAACAACGATATCCTTTACAGCTTTCACTCCTTTGACGTCCTCACCGGCAGTAGAGATATCGACCTTTCCACTGAGCAGCTTTACATAACCGTCGCAATCAATACCATCACCCTGCGAATTGAGAACAAGATTACCACCTTTGACAATGACCGAATCATTCACATGCACCGCATCGCCCGCAGCATTTGCAACCTCAACAGTTGCGCCGCGGAACTCGACATAGTCGTCGCTACAGATAGCATGCTTATAAAGGCCGTTGACAATCAATTTACCTGTACCCTCAAATATAATCTGTCCCTCGCTGAAAATTGTTCCCTTTTCATCCTCGCCAGAAACGGTGGAATATTTTGCTGCATCAGCAAGAGTATTCACTGTACCATCATTCACAAACATCCTTGCCCTCTTCTTGCACTGGCTGTTGATTGCCGCACCACTGCCGTTGGCAAGCGACACTCCGTTGAGATAAAGGTTATACTTTCGTGAACCATAGATCTTGAAGCAACCATCGTCGCTTGCACCCTGTAGGCAATAGTCAATCTCTTTTGTCGTCAATGATGTAACCACCACCTTTGCACCATTGATGTTCACCGCAACACTGTCAAAGGCAAAGGGATTCACCACTGTTGCCACATTACCCGAATATGTCACCTCGACCATTTGTGGCAAGGAACCATATTTAATGCTATCAATGTCATTAATAGCGAGGTATTCAAGACGACCCTCGAATGCCAGATAGAGATACCCCTCATTGTCATCGAAAAAGATGCTGTCAATGCGTTCCTGGGCAATGCACTTTACCTCACCACCGGACATGTAGAAACGTACATCCTTGTCGGCAAAAGCAGACAGGGCCGACAGTATTAGTACAAAAGAAAGAAATGCCTTTTTCATCGATTGATAATTTTATAGGTACAACCATCCAGTTTCAACATATACATTCCGGCTGGCAAAGAACTCATATCCAAAAAGAATTCTCCTGTGCAGAAGCCATCATACACCACCTTGCCGTCACATGCAATCAAGCTGACTCTTACAGATACAAAACAATCGACAAACAACATATTCTCCTTTACCGAAAATAAGACAGGGGGAGCCACGCCGGACACTACGGTTTCATGTTCTGGTTCACTGTCCCGAAACATAACACAGTTCACCCAATCAGTGTCCCAACTCATGGCAGTTCCGTCCTTCATGTCAACAATCATCACTCCTTCATTGAAGGTAATACGTCGTATACTTTTAATCCCAGACCCGGAAACAGCATCCAAAGAGATTACAACCAAATCCTTGTCGGGGAAAGCAGCAACATACAGATGAAACACGTTGATGAATAACAAAGATAAAAGTAACCGTTTCATACACAAAATATTTATTCCGCAACGAAAGTATCTTATTAAAAAGCATAAATATGTTAACTGATGTTAAATATGGAAATATATTATACGTACGGTACTTTTTTTAAAACTAAACTATTAGCTACATAAAAGAACAGCTCCGAGGATTGCCCCGGAGCTGTCATATAAACAATATTCAAATGATTAAACCCAACCCTTGCGCACAACCCAACGGTATACCGCCGGAACGACAAAGATGTTCAGCAGGGTCGATGACAACAGACCACCAAGAACCACCACCGCCATCGGGCTCTGGATTTCGTTACCCGATGCCGAGCCGTTGATAATCATTGGCACAAGCGCCAAAGCCGATGTGAAGGCAGTCATAAGGATGGGCGTCAGACGGTCGGCCGAACCTTTGATAATGACATCTTCCAAAGCTACACCTTCGCTACGCAAATGCTGATAGCGCGATACAAGCAGAATACCATTACGTGTAGCAATACCGAACAGGGTAATTAGACCGATAATTGCCGGAATACTCATCACGGCCGATGTAAAGTATGTCGCAAGCACGCCACCAATCAACGCCAAAGGCAGGTTCAACAACACCACTGTCGACAGCAGCATACTCTTGAACTCTGTATATAACAGTACAAAGACAACAAGTATTGCAACAAGCGTTGTGAGCCACAGAGTACGCGAAGCAGAATCGGCACTCTCGAACTGGCCGCCATATTCAAGACGATAGCCCTCGGCTAGCTGAAGTTCCTTCTCGAGATGAGCCTCAACACGCTCTACAGTGCCAGAGACGTCGCCGCTTGCAATGTTTGCCGACACTACAACCTTGCGCTGCACATTCTCGCGGCTGATGCTACCCGGACCACCGACAGAAACAACATCAGCAACAGACTCAAGTGGCACCTTTCCATCAGGTGTATCAATAAGAGCCTGCCTTACGCCATCGATAGTCTCGGTATAATCCTTGTTGAGCCTCAAGACGAGGTCAAAACTACGTTCCTCCTCGTATATGCTGCCAACGACCTTTCCCGGGAAAGCGGCCTCTACAAAGGCATTGAATTCACCCATTGTAATGCCGAAATAAGCCAGTTTCTCACGGTTGGCACGCACCTGAATCTGCGGAATCTCAACCTGCTGCTCAACATTCACGTCAACCACCTCGGGGAAAGCCTTCAACAACTCCTGTATCTCGACACCCTTGCGGAACAGAGTACTCAAATCGGGACCGAATATCTTAATTGCCAGGTCGGCCTGCGTACCCGACACCATGTGGTCAATGCGGTGCTCTAGTGGCTGACCTACTGATGTAACCACGCCCGGCACCTTTGAGAGATGCTCGCGCACATCGGCCACAAATTCAGCCTTGCTGCGATCACCAAGTTTAAAGTTGACATCAATCTCGGCACCGTTTGATGTCTGTGAGTGTTCATCGAGCTCGCCACGGCCGGTGCGGCGCGCAGTACTTGTAACCTCGGGAATCAGCAACAGTTCCTTTTCAATGACAGCACCAAGCCTGTTGCTCTCTTCGAGCGACACACCCGGGCGCGAAACGGCCGAGATGGTCAAAGCGCTCTCGTTGAACTCCGGCAGGAAACTTCGTCCCATCTGTGTAAAGAGCAGCATGCAGCATGCAAAGAGCACAAGCACGCCGCCGACAACGACACGTGCGTGCCTGATAACCCACGCCAAGGCCTTGCTGTAACCGGTTATGAGCCAACGATCGACCCAATTCTTCTTTTCATTGCGGGCAAGATAGTCATCACCCGAGAGCATCATCTTGCATAGAAGCGGAGTGACAGTCATTGCCACGAGTAACGACATCACAAGCGCTATGAGATAGGCCAAGCCAAGAGGCTTGAGCATACGCCCCTCAAGACCACTCAAGAAGAAGAGCGGAGTGAAGGTTACCATGATGATGAGCGTAGCATGTATGATTGAAGCACGTATTTCCGATGAAGCCTCAAAAACTATATGCAGCGCCGGACGGCGTTGCTCCGCAGGCAAGCGATGGTTCTCCTTAAGACGCTTATAGACATTCTCCACATCAATGATAGCATCATCCACAAGCGAACCTATTGCAATACACATACCGCCCAGAGTCATAGTATTTATATCCATGCCAAGCAGATATAGCACAATCACGGTTCCCAACAATGACAATGGAATTGCAAAGAGCGAAATGACCGTTGTACGGAAACTTGTAAGGAACAGGAACAGCACCAGTATGACGCAGACTGCACCCTCAATGAGTGAGCGGCCCACATTGTTCACCGATGACTGTATATAATCGGCCTGACGGAAAATCTTTGTATCCACCGTAACATCGGCCGGCAGTGATTTCTGTATGCTCACAAGGTTACGCTCAATATTCTCTGTAACAGCAAGAGTATTGATACCCGGCTGTTTGGAAATGGAAAGAATAACTGCGGGTACTCCATTCTGTGCCGCATAACCCTGTTTGACGGCCGGTGCAACAACAACATCGGCAACATCGGCAACACGCACGGCCGCATCGCCATTCATCTTCACAAGAGTGCTTCCAAGTTCACCGACGTCGCTTGTACGTCCCATGCCACGCAGGTTATACTCATTGCCATAATCGCGCACCACACCGGCACCTATATTCACACTCATTGCAGCCACAGTACTTTCAAGTTCCTCCATGGCAACACCATACATCTCCATCTTCACAGGATCGGCAAGCACCTGATACTGTTTATAGTCACCGCCAATGATTGTAACGTTGGAAACACCACCGGTTGCAAGCACGGCTGGTTTTACAATCCACTCGGCAAGCGTACGCAGCTCCATCATCGATGTGCTGTCGGCCTGCATTCCAACAAACATGATCTCGCCCATCACGCTCGACTGCGGGGCAAGCATAGGCACAACGCCATCGGGCAACTGTCCGGTGAGCAGACCCATCTTCTCGCTGATTATCTGTCGGGCCTTGTATATATCCATACCCCAATCGAACTCCACCCACACGAAGGAGAAGCCTTGAGATGATGACGAACGCACACGTCGCACATTGGTTGCACCGTTCACGGCTGTTTCAATGGGGAACGTCACAAGACGCTCAACCTCCTCGGGAGCCATGTTGTGTGCATCGGTGAGTATCACCACCGTCGGCATTGTAAGGTCGGGGAATACATCCACCTCGATGTTCTTTGTGGAATATATACCGCCAATTGCCACCAATATGACCGCCAGCATAACCAGCAGCCTGTTGTTCAAAGAGAATTTGATTATCTTGTTCAGCATAGCAACAGTGTTCTATTAATGTACATGACCTGCGTGTGGGTCGAGCGCTGCAGCACCTTGTGAGAGTTTCAGTATCACACCACCCTTGCTCACAACACGCTCACCCGGAGATACACCACTGAGCAGCTGCACGTAACGTCCATCGGTTGCACCGACCGTCACACTTCGTTTCTCAAAAGAAATTGGATTGTTCTGCACAAAGACGAACATGTTGCCCATCTCCTCGACAAGCGCCGTACGTGGAACTGCCACGTGATGCGACTCCTCATCGGCCGAAGACAAGTAAAGAGTTACAATACTGCCTGTAACCACACCGGGAAGAGCCATGCAGGAAACTGTAACCGGCAGCATATTGCAGCTGTTTGCCACATTGCCAACAACGGGAATTGCGCCATACTCTGCCATGTCAAAGATTTCGCCTTGAGCAGTCTCTACATTCACGGTTGATATGTTTTTCAACTGCGCTGCATAACGCACCGGCAGTTCGGCAACGAGGTTCATACCACCATCACGCTGCACAATGGCAAGCGGTGTTCCCGGCTCAACATAGTCACCGTTGGCAACAAGCAACGAAGCGATGCTACCCTTCATTGAAGATTTCAAAGTAACCCTACCCTCTCCAAAATTGCGTTTCATGCTCTCAAAACGTGCCTCGGCCTGACGATAGAGAGCCTCGGCTGTCTGATATTCGCGCTCCGAAACAACCTTGTCAATGAAAAGATGCTTCTTGCGTTCAAAATCAGCCTTGGCAAGTTCGTAGTTACTCTCGGCCTCGGCAAATTTCACAGCGGCATCATTGTCTGTGACATCGCCACCCTCAAGATAGAACAAAGGCTCGTCGACAGCCACCTGCATACCCGCAAGCACATTGCCTGCGAACTGCACCTTGCCGCTTGTTGTAGCAACAACAGTTGTAAAATCACTTGGATGAGCCTGAACCTTTGCTGCAACCTTCACAGTACCTGCAAATTTGCTTTCTGTTGCAACCTCTGTTGCAAAGTCAATCTTCCAGCTCTGCTCTTTAGCAAATGACACATCGCCACTCTTGGCAGGTGTCTCGCTGCCATGACCGGGATGAGGTGCATGGCTATGCGCATGAGAATGTCCTGAATGGTCATGACCTTCGTGAGCATGTCCTTCATGTGAATGCGCTGCATGATTGTGTTCATGAGCATGTCCATGGGCGTGTACATCGCAATGCTCGGTAACAGCGACATCAAAGTGCGCAGTCTCCTCACCAACGGTTATGTACAGCATTCCCTCACCGGCGGTTTCGGGAGTCAGTTCAAAATGGAACATACCAGCGGCATGGGCATGGGCTGTCGCTTCGTGACTTTCACCTCCGGCCCTGAGCAATATGCTTGCCTCGCCCGCTTCCAATGGCTTAAAACCGGCCAACGATGTAGCATAGAGCGTGATGCATGCTTTCTTGCCCACCTCAAGACCCTCGTGCTGCAAAAAGAACTCAGCGTTATGAGTGTAGGCCGTAAAACTGTGAATATGGAGATGTTCCTCGTGAACATCGGCATTTTCGTGAGTGTGGCCTGCGCATCCGCACAAGGCAACCACTGCAATAAGAACTGAAAGTATTTTTTTCATAGTAATGTATTTTAAAGCATTAGCGGGAGTTGTTGCTACAATCACCCTTTTATATAATTTTTCGCCCACTCCTTGTCCACGTAGTTCTCTATCAGTGTGCAGGCATGTGCACTGAAATCCAATCCGTTTGACATTATGGAATCCCACTCTGCGGCTGTTAGCTGCGCCAGTTTCTCGCGCGTAACCTCACCCTTGACAAGGCCATAAAGTACACCTGCATTGAAATTGTCTCCGGCACCCACAGTGCTCACAACATCAACCTGCCTCACAGGATACACAGCTTTCACGCCACGTGCAAAGAATTTTACATCACCGCCGCCATTGGTGAAAATAAAGTTGGGACAATAGAACTTTATCTTCTGGTTGTATATCTTCTCGGCATCATCCATCTCGTAGAGATATCTGAAATCATCGGCCGAGCCGCGCACAATGTCGGCAAGTTCAAGGTTCTCGATAAGTGCCTCGGCAAGCTTTATGCGCTCGTTTACATGATTCTTTCTGAAGTTTATATCGTAGAAGAGCACCGCCCCCTGCTCATGCGCATACTCAAGGAATGCTTTTGTCTTATTGCGCAACACGGGATTCAGCACAAAATATGAGCCATAGACTACAATGTCACCCTCTTTGATTTCAGGGAACTCCACCTCGAGACGGTTATTGGGATAGTCTTTGTAGAACAGGTACTCGGCGTCATTGTTATCATTGAGGAAAGCCAGAGCAAGAGGTGACTTGCCACCGGAAAAACAGCACACAGCAGATGAACCGACATTATTGTCGCGCAGATGTTCAAGGATGATATTTCCAATGCGGTCATCACCCACCTCACTGATGAACTCCGCCTGCACTCCGCATCTACCCAAAGAGATTATACAGTTATACACAGAACCACCGGGCACTGCGTTCACCGGCACATTGTTCTTGAACAATATATCAAAAACTGTTTCTCCAATTCCTATTACTTTCGCCATCTTATCTTATTTTCTCTTTATTATTTCCTCAAGTTCTGTAATGTTGTTTGCCACAACCAGATATTTTTCAAACTCACCACGCACAAAGCCCGCCTGCAGCATCTCTTCAAGCGTCGCATTCAAAGAACTCCAGAATCCGTTCACATTATACAGCACCACGCATTTGCTGTGATAACCTATTGTTGCGGCAGCCATGACGTGAAAAATCTCGTCAAGAGTACCCACACCACCTGGCAGTGCCACAAGAATGTCACTACGCTGGAGCATAATATCCTTTCGCTCGCTCAAATTACGGCATGGAACCAGCTCATCGGGCAAACGGCTCACACGGTCGCGCTCTACAAGTATATCGGGCACCACACCTACAACACGCGCACCGGCAGCCTTTGCAGCCTTTGCTGTTGCCTCCATGAGCCCGAAACGCGCTCCGCCATAAACCATTGTCGCACCCAGGCGACCCAACATGGCACCCACCTCGGTTGCCGTCTCAAAATACCCTGGAGCTATATTCTCCGATGCGGCACAAAATATTGCTACGTTCTTCATATTCTATAATGTCTGCATGTCGTTAAGGCGCTTGTACAGGCCATTCTGTTTCAACAGTTCCTCGTGTTTGCCACGCTCCACAATTTCGCCGTCACGCATTACACATATCTCGTCGGCATTCTTTATGGTCGACAGACGATGTGCGATGGCAATGGTGGTACGTGTCTTCATCAAACGTTCAAGTGCCTCCTGTACCAGGCGCTCGCTCTCGGTATCGAGCGCCGATGTAGCCTCATCAAGTATCAATATAGGCGGATTTTTGAGTATTGCACGTGCAATGCTTATGCGCTGACGCTGACCACCCGACAACAGACACCCCCTGTCGCCCACGCAAGTATCGTAACCGTTTTCGGTTGCCATGATGAAATCGTGTGCGTTCGCAATCTTAGCAGCCTCAATCACCTGCTCCATTGTAGCACTCTCCACACCGAATGTAATGTTGTTGTAGAAGGTGTCATTGAAAAGGATTGCCTCCTGATTGACATTGCCAATGAGCGCACGCAACGACTTGACTTTCATATCCTTGACATTCACACCATCGATACAAATCTCGCCTTGCAACACATCGTAGTAACGCGGAACAAGATCAACCATCGTGGATTTTCCACTACCCGACTGTCCAACGAGCGCAACAGTCTTGCCCTTCTCAATCTTGAGATTTATGTTTTTAAGGATTGTGCGTTCACCATCGTACGAGAAAGTTATGTTCTTGTACTCGACACCCTCATTCACATCGGAAAGTTCAACGCCTTTCACACCATCTGTTATAGGGTTCTCGGCTTTAAGAATTGCATCGACACGCTCCATTGAAGCTAAACCACGGGGTATAGAATACGAAGCTTTCGAAAGTTCCTTCAACGGATTTATGATACTATAGAGCATTGTCAGGTAGTATATGAAGGATGGTGCAGAAATCATGGAGTTTTCACTCAGGATAAGCGTACCTCCGAACCACAGCACAATGACAATGATACATGTTCCCAGAAATTCACTCACCGGGTGTGCCAACGCCTGACGCATTGCAACACGCATCACCGAGCCACGCAACTCATTACAGCATTTCAAGAAACGTCCCGACATCTTCTTCTCGGCAACGAACGCCTTCACGACACGTAATCCGCCAATGGTCTCCTCCATCTGCGATGTCGTTTCGCCAAGTTTCTGCTGTGCCACAAGCGACTTTGCTTTCAACTTACGTCCGATGGCACCCATTATCCAACCAAGAACAGGCATCACGCAAATTGTGAAAAGGGTTAGCTCCCAGCTCACATATAGCAGTGTTGTAAAATATATTACAATGAATATCGGGTTCTTGATGAGCATATCAAGAGAGGTGACAATAGAGTTCTCAACCTCGACAACATCACCCGTCATGCGGGCAATTATATCACCCTTTTTCTCTTTTGAGAAGAAGCTCAACGGCAACGAAACCACTTTGTCATACATCATTGAACGCAAGTCGCGTACAAGACCCGTGCGCAAAGGGATTATAGCGGCCGACGATGCAAAGTAGCTGGCAGTCTTCAACAAAGTCATGAAGATGAGGAACACGCCAAGCAACAGCAACATAAGCGACTCGCCATGATCTGCCACAAAATCATTCATATAGTATTGCAGGTTGTTCATCAGCACCTCCTTCGCATTGTCCGAATCCATAGCACTCCACGCTATGAAATCCACCTCCACGGGCTCTGTAACCTTGAACAGAATCTGAAGTATGGGAATAAGCAACATAAAAGAAAAGACATTCAACACTGCCGACAACAGGGTAAACACCACTGACAGTATCAAATATTTCTTGTAGGGAGGGACGAACCTTCTCAGGACTTTAAAGAATTCCTTCATATATGAGTTTTTTGTTTACAGAGTGAGGTAAAAGCATATTTCCTGACAAAGTTACGTTTTTTTTATATATAATATACTATAAACGTAATATTTAACGTGATTGTATATAAATGCCCGAGTTGTCCAAATGGCATAAATCAGCCAAAAACGGTGAACCGCCTATTGCCTGTTTGACAAAAAACAACTACTTTTACAAGTGCAAAACAAACATTTCAAAATGGGAAGAAAGAAATTTTCGCAAAAGGAGTATGACGTCATACGCAAGTTGCTTGGCAGCAAAATGCGAGGCAACCGTGCACAGCAGAAGATGGTACGCCACACCTTGCGCACTGTTTTTGAGTTCAACATATCCGATTTCAACATTCAAGGCCAGGCATTTGGCCCGGCCGACCTTGACGAGTGCTTGCGTCGCGGGCGCATACACGTGCTTGATGATGCCACAATAGAAGCCATGAAACTGCGACATGCCGAGAAGAAGCTCCACGATGAAGCCGTACAACAGGCCGAAGCCATTGCAGACGGTGAAGTCGTTGATTGGCAGAAGGTACTGGAAGAGTGGAACGAATACTACAAGAACAACCCGGAATAACAAGGGGAAAGAGAAAAGGTGAAAACGGAAAAGTGAAAACTTGCGAGCTAAGTTTTAAACTGCCAAGTATAGTAAAAAGCGACAAATCCTTGCCGCTTTTTACATTTCAAGCTATTAATGTTCAACCGCTCCCGTACGCTTGCCCCCGGTTGCATTCGCTGTCACATTTCAGATTTCACCTTTCCGTTTTCACCTTCCCCTTTCCCATCATCTAAACGAGTCCCAGTTTATTTGCAAATTCCCAAATTACCATTCCTGCAGTAACTGACACGTTAAGCGAATGCTTCGTGCCGAACTGCGGTATTTCTATTGCGCCGTCCGAAGCATCTACAACAACCTGTTGCACACCCTTCACCTCATTGCCAAGCACTACGGCATATCGTTCTCCCGGTACAGTCTCAAAATCCTGAAGCGCAATACTGCCTTGGCACTGCTCAATTGAGTATATCTTACAGCCCTCACCGCGCAATGCCGCGACAGCATCAACTGTAGACTCAAAGTATTGCCACTCGACAACATCCTCGGCACCAAGAGCCGTCTTGTGAATCTCGGCACTTGGGGGTGTTGCCGTTATACCACAAAGCATAATACGTTCCACGCGGAAGGCGTCACTTGTACGGAATACCGAACCTACGTTATGCAGGCTACGCACATTATCGAGCACCACTACCAATGGAAGTTTCTCGGCTTGCACAAACGCATCACGGTCAATGCGCCCCATCTCTGTTACAAGTTTTTTCCTGTTCATAGATATCTGCTCCAATCAATTTTCCTCATATCACCCTCACGCTCATACGCAGTGTTGAGCGCAAGAGCCGCCGCCACATTGTGCGATACGTGACCGTTCTTTGAAATCTTGAGATAATCCCAAAGCAGGTTACGGTAATCGGGGTGAGCACAATTCTCTATCAAAATGCGCGCACGCTCATCGGGTCCCTTGCCACGCAGGTCGGCTACACCCCATTCTGTCGCCACAACACGCACATCGTGTTCGGTGTGGTCGGCATGTGTAACCATTGGCACAATGGAACTTATGGCACCACCCTTCTGTGTAGACGGGGTCATGAATATCGAAATATATGCATTGCGTGCAAAATCGCCCGAACCACCAATGCCGTTCATCAGACGCGTGCCACCGATATGCGACGAGTTAACGCAACCATAGAGGTCGACTGCAATGGCTGTATTCATGGCTACCAGTCCAAGGCGGCGTATCACCTCGGGGTGGTTAGAAATCTCTGACGGACGCAGAATGAGCCTGTCACGGAAAAAGTCGAGGTTATCATATACGTGCTGCAGACACTCCTGGCTCAAAGAGAGCGAACATGTACTGCCGGCATTCACGCGGCCACGTTCCATTAGCCCAATGACAGAATCCTGCAGAACCTCGGAATAGAGATCCAACGGAGGCAACTCGGCACAATTCTCAAGCGCCTTGAGCACTGCATTTGCCACATTGCCGATACCACTCTGGATTGGCAATCCTGTTGCAGGGATTATTCCGCGCTTCATGTCGCCAAGAATGAAGTTTGCGACATTCTCACCAATCTTGCGTGTAACAGGATCAAGTTCCTTGAACACAACCTGTTCGTTGGGCAAATAGACATCAACAATACCAACGACCTTCTTTGGATCGACCTGAACATAGGGTTTTCCAATCCTATCCGAAGCCTTGTATATTGGTATCTCGGTGCGATAGGGCGGATCCTTCGGTTCATACACATCGTGCAAGCCCATTGTACGGTGATAGGTGTTGCGCTCGATAATGATTCTGTCGGCAAGGTTGGCAACGGTCTGTCCAATGCCGCCGGCTGTTGTCAGATAGACCTTTCCGTCGGGGGTTATGTCAATGGCCTCGAGTATAGCCACATCAACCTTTCCCAAATAGCCGTAACGCAAATCCTGCGCCATAAGGGAGAGGTGAAGATCGGCATATACCACCTCCTTATTGTTGATAGCATCGCGCACCGTAGGGTTCGAGATGAATGGAGCACGGAAATTCAACGCCTTGGCACGCGCAAGCACACCGTCGATTGAATCACCGGTCGAAGCACCGGTATACAGGTTTATCTTGAATGGTTTCCCGACAGCATGAGCCTCCTCGGCACGTTTTGCAACCTCGGGGATTACAGTCTTTGGGGTTCCCGAAAGTGTAAAGCCGCTAATGCCCACACCATCACCGTCATTTATGTAACAGGCAGCCTCAGCGGCTGTCAAAATAGGATAATTCATAGCAATTGTTTTTACACTCAATACTTTCTGTTGAAGATTTCGGAGTAAAGGAACGCACGTTTCGCCTCGGACTTGCTGCCAAGTTTCACCAGACGACCCTCCCTTGCAGGTTCAGCCACCTTGTTTGCAGGTGTTGTGGTCGTTGTATGCTGGGTTTGCACGGTACTCTTATTGCGTGGTTTTTGTTTTCCAACAGTGTCGGCAGGTACAATGACCTGCGAAACATGTGTCGCAGGCTCCGCATCCTGTTCCAACACATCTATCGTAGGGAAGCTCTCCCCGAATGGTTTACCACCCTCCTTGCCACCAAGATTCTTCACTACATAGACAACCGAATATATGGCGCCAAGCACCAACAAAGAAACTAATGATCCCATATTCAACCATTGTTTACATTAATCAAATCCTTGAGCATCCCATCAAAGACCTCGCCGCGTGTCAGGCGACCGTTCTTCATGCAAATGACATCCACCTCACCCTTAAGCACCAAGGCATCATCGGCAAGATTGTAGATATCCTGCACGAAAACCAGTTTTGCACCTTTGCGTTGCGCGTTTATGCAAACTACAAACTTGTCGCCGCCACGTAGAGGGCGCTTGTACTCAAGGGTTATCTTCGAAACCATCATATCGAAGCCCTCGTCGTGCATCTGCGAGAAGCTACCGCCGATATACTCCAGAAATTCGTGACGCGCATACTCAAGATAGTGCTGGTAGTTGGCATTGTTCACCACTCCCTGTATGTCGCACTCATAGTCGCGCACCTTCATTTCAAGCCTGTAGATATAGTTTTCCATAATTTATGCAAATATCCACCGCGAATATACAACAATAAAATAATTAATACGGTTTTTTAAGAAATTTATAGATTTTATTTGCTATTTTTGAGACAAAGTTCGAAAATATGCTGCACTCGCTGTGAAATATTCAAGTAAAACTTGATATTATTTGGCTTTGCCCAAGTTTGTTGCTATTTTTGCCAATTGTTGAACCAATGGAAGCGAAGGAGATACAGAATATATTTGCGGCACATCCCGGAGTTGAAGCTCTGATGCAGCTGCGCGAAGAGGGGGGCAAGAAACGCGTTCTCCTCGAGGGATTATTGGGAAGTTCGGCAGCAATGGCATTCTGCGGTCTCAAGCAACGTGTTCCTGAACAGACACTGCTTGTGGTGATGAACGACATCGAGGAGGCCGGATACTTCTACCACGACATGATGCAGATGACCGGCGACAACAACGTACTTTTCTTCCCGTCATCGTTCCGCCGTGCAATGAAATACGGACAGGAAGACGACGCCAACCGCATTCTGCGCACCGAGGTCATGAGCCGCCTTGTCAACCGCCGCCGCAGGGAGGGACTTGTCATTGTCACCCACCCCGATGCACTTGCCGAGAAGGTTGCATCACAGCAACAGCTCGAAGAAAAGACCCTCACAATAGCCGTGGGCGACAGCATCGGCCGCGACGAGGTGGAGAAGAAACTCGCTGCGCTCAAATTCAAGGAGGTGACCTACGTGTACGAGCCCGGTGAGTTTGCCGTGCGAGGCAGCCTCATCGACATATTCTCCTTTTCATCGGAATATCCCTACCGCATAGACTTCTTTGGCGACGAGGTTGAAAGCATACGCACATTCACCGTGGAGGACCAGCTCTCAAAGGAGCGCACAACAGAAGCGACCATTGTTCCCAAGCTCAACGGCAGCCAGGCTGTTGCAATAACAGAGTTCCTGCCCAAGAATGCCATTCTCGTAACAAAGGATATCACATTCGTCAAAGGATGCATTGAAAAACTCAACAACGAAGGTTTTACCTTGCAGGCAAAGCTGTCGGACGACGAACTGCCCCAGATGCCCGAACTGATGACAGCAGACGAGCTTGAGCGCTATGCCAAGAGCACAAAGCACTGGGAGCTGCGCCCACAATCCATAGGCACAGGCACAAAAGTAAAGTTCGACACATCGCTGCAGCCACTGTTCCACAAAGATTTCGACCTTGTGAGCCAGAATTTCAAACGACTGTTGGACGAGGGTTACAAACTCATGCTCCTTACCGACGACCTGCATCAAGCCGATCGTCTGAAAGCCATTTTTGAGGAACGCGGCGACGAGATACCATTCACGCCAATAGGACACACAATACACGAGGGATTCTGCGACAACACACTGAAAATTGCCCTTTTCACCGACCATCAGCTATTCGGACGTTTCCATAACTTCCGTCTGCGCAGCGAACGTGCGCGCAACGGCAAGGCAGCACTCACCATCAAGGAACTTAAGGAGTTCGGCATTGGCGACTACATAGTACATATTGACCACGGAATTGGCAAATTCGGCGGCCTGGTGCGCATTCCCAACGGTGGCGTGACACAGGAAGCCATAAAGCTCATATACAAGAACGACGACGTTGTCTTTGTCTCAATCCACAACCTGCACAAGATATCCAAGTATAGGGGCAAGGAGGGCGATGCGCCACAGGTGAGCAAACTTGGCACCGGAGCTTGGGAGCGCATGAAGGAGCGTACCAAGAACAAAATAAAGGACATTGCCCGCGACCTCATAAAGCTCTACTCACAGCGCTACAAGGAAGAGGGATTCGCCTTCTCGCCCGACAGTTACCTGCAGAACGAACTTGAGGCCAGTTTCATATACGAAGACACCCCCGACCAGTTCAAGGCCACAAACGAGGTGAAGCAGGACATGGAGCGCAAGCGACCTATGGACCGTCTCATCTGCGGCGACGTAGGCTTTGGAAAGACCGAGGTAGCAATACGCGCCGCCTTCAAAGCAGCCACCGACGGCAAACAGGTGGCTGTGCTTGTGCCCACAACCGTACTGGCCTACCAGCACTACCTCACTTTCAAGGAGCGACTCAAGGACTTTCCCTGCAACGTGCAGTACCTGAGCCGCGCCCGCAGCACAGCAACCACCAAAAAGGTTCTCGAGGAGATAAAAGAGGGCAAGGTGGATATTGTCATAGGCACGCACAAGCTCACAAGCAAAGAGGTGAAATTCAAAGACCTGGGACTTTTGATCATTGATGAGGAGCAGAAGTTCGGCGTTGCCGTCAAGGAGAAGTTGCGCCAGTTCAAGGTGAATGTTGACACCCTAACCATGACTGCGACCCCAATCCCACGTACTTTGCAGTTCTCCATCATGGGAGCACGCGACCTATCCATCATACAGACACCGCCGCCCAACCGTTACCCTATACACACCGAGATACATAATTTCGATGCCGAGGTAATAAAGGAAGCCATAAACTTTGAGCTGAGCCGCAACGGACAAGTGTTCTTCATCACCAACAGGATATCGGGCATGGAGGAGCTTGCAGCCATGATAAGACGCCACGTCCCCGATGCACGCGTGTGCATAGGACACGGACAGATGGAGCCTGCGGAACTTGAAAGAAGACTATATGAATTCATCAACCACGACCACGATGTGCTCATTGCCACCTCAATTGTGGAAAACGGCATAGACATACCCAACGTCAACACAATCATCATCAACCAGGCACAGAACTTCGGCTTGAGTGACCTGCACCAGATGCGTGGCCGCGTGGGACGCGGAAAGCGCAAGGCATTCTGCTACATGCTCACCCCACCGCGCGAGAACCTCAACACCGATGCACGCCGCCGTCTGGAGGCTATAGAAAGTTTCAGCGAATTGGGCAGCGGAATGAGTATTGCCATGCAGGATCTCGATATCCGCGGTGCCGGAAACCTGCTCGGCGCCGAGCAGAGTGGCTTCATCGCCGACCTGGGTTATGAGACCTATCAGAAAATCCTTGCCGAGGCCGTCCAGGAACTGAAGGAAGACGAATTTGCCGACATTCTCATGCAAGAGGAAAGCGAGACCGCTGCCGACAGCTACGTGAAGGAGTGCTTTGTAGAGAGCGACCTTGAATTGCTGTTCCCCGCACTCTATGTCCCCGACAGCAACGAGCGCATACTATTGTACCGCGAGCTCGACTCACTCACCGACAGCCGCGAGATTGAAGCATTCAGGGCAAGGATGAAGGACCGTTTCGGAGCCATCCCCAAGGAGGGCGAGGAACTTATCAGGGTTGTCACCATGCGCCACAAGGCACAGAAACTTGGAATTGAGAAAATTTACCTCAAAGGAGGCAGAATGAACCTATTCCTTGTCGACACCCGAAACGAACGCTACTACACAAGCGAACTCTTTGGCAACATAATGGGTTACATACCCACAAGCCAGTTCAAGTGCAAGGTGCGCGAAGGAGAAGGACGTTGCATAATCACCGTTGAAAACGTTAAAAATGTAGAGACGGCACTTGCTTTCATCGAAGAGATGCAACGGCATATTGACATTATAAAATGATTAATACGAAACACAACAATCCAATACATATCAATATGAAAAAGACAAGACTATTCGGTTGCATCGCAGCAGCCATCATGCTGTCGGGTAGTGCATTGGCGCAGAACAACGGCGGCATTGACTCACAGATGCTCAAAGAACTGAGCGACAGTTACAAGCCTACAACTGCCGAGAAGGCGTTGCAGAACATCCTGCTCTCACAGCCCATCAAGGAACTGGCACTCAACCAGGAGAACCTCAACGAGCTGGACACCTACTTCAGCCACAGTGTACCGTCAAAAGGTATCACAAACCAAAAGTCATCGGGTCGTTGCTGGCTCTTCACAGGCCTCAACGTTATGCGCGCCAAGATGATTGCAAGCGAAAACCTCGGTGCATTCGAGTTCTCACAGGTCTACAACTTTTTCTTCGACCAGTTGGAGAAATCGAACCTATTCCTGCAGAGCATCATTGACACACGCAAGAAGCCTATTGACGACCGCACAGTTGAGTGGTTATTGCAGCACCCATTGAGCGACGGCGGTACGTTCACCGGCGTTGCCGACCTCGTTGCAAAGTATGGCGTAGTACCCAAGGGCGTGATGAAGGAGACCTACACAAGCGACAACACAAATGCATTCTCATCACTCCTCACCCGCAAGCTGCGCGAGTTCGCCATCGAACTTCGCCAGGCTCACGAGAAGGGCGCAAAGGAGAAGGATCTCATGAACATGAAGAAGGAGCAGTTGAAGACTGTATACAAGATGCTTGCCAACGTGTATGGCGTTCCCCCAACAGAATTCATGTGGGCGCCAAAGGATGCAAACGGCAAGTACCGCGAGGAGCCACAGCTATACACTCCAAAGAGTTTCTACGAGAAATATGTAAACATCAACATGCAGGACGACTACATCATGTTCATGAACGACCCCGCACGTCCATACTGGAAGAGCTATGAGATTGAGTACGACCGCCACCTCTACGACGGACACAACTGGCTCTACATCAACCTTCCTATAGAAGAAATCAAGGCAATGGCAATTGCATCAATCAAGGACACCACAATGATGTACTTCTCTTGGCACGTAGGGAAATTCCTGAACTCCGAGCGCGGAACACTTGACCTTGCAAACTTCAAGTACGACGAGCTCTTTGGCATTGAGTTCGGCATGGACAAGCGTGAGCGCATCATGACATTCGACAGCGGCTCATCGCACGCCATGACACTGATGGCCGTTGACCTCGACAAAGACGGCAACCCCAAGAAATGGCAGGTAGAGAACAGCTGGGGCGCCAAATCGGGCTTCAACGGCACACTCATCATGACCGACGAGTGGTTCAACGAATACATGTTCCGCCTTGTTGTTGACAAGAAGTACGTACCGGCAAAGATTCTGGATATCCTCAAGCAGAAGCCAACAATGCTCCCCGCCTGGGACCCGATGTTCACCCCCGAGGAGTAAACAAACATAAACAATGATAACCGGCAATCCCCAAGGTCATGCGGTCTTGGGGATTGCCGGTTTATCTACATTATTTTTGGCAACAACGCAGATGTTATCAACCTTCTTGTCTTACAGTTATTGTCTGATACCTGAAATCACCTTCAATTCTCATCTCCATTTGACGGGGATTGCCGGTTGTGTTCGGTTCTGCATAAAGTATCAAACGGTCTCCATGCGCGCCTCCGAACTCAACCGCTCTTGGCATTTTTTATTTCTTTTTCATTGTTTTTTATTTAAAATTATCAATAAATGTCTCTATTGTTGTGATATCGCGTTCTTTAATCTTCTGTAACTCATACCTAACGTTATTGAGTATTATGTCAATCTTTCGTGAAGGGACTTTCACTCTCTTGGTTAGTATTTCATTGCCTATACTTATCACCCTTGCCGTGTCACCCAAAGCCTTGTATATCTTAAACAGCTTATAAAGCGGCACAAAACGATTTGGGCACATATTGTGCGCAATCTCAAAATGTTCGAGCGCCTTTTCGTATTGGTATAGTTTTTCATACAACTCACCTAACAAAAGTTCCAAGTCATAGTCCGCCCAATAAACTCGGCAACGTGTACCAATTTTCAATGCTTCTTCATAACGTTTTACCATATATAGTTCAGCTGCATAATTATAGAGGAAATATGGTTCATTCCCTAATATTGGCATTAGCGATTCGTAGCGCGGAAGGACTTCTACACCTCTTCCCATCAATGCAACTTGCGAAATCTTTCCCCACTCCAGTTCCGCGCGGGTACGTTTCACTGTCCCGTAAAGCAGGAATGATGAGGCACAAAACAAGGCGAAAGCCATTGTACATCGTACAAGTTTGTTTTTTGGCAAAGTAATCGGGTAAGCATTATGAAGCAACACATAACAACTCAATGCCAAAACCACCCATGTAAATGGGTAAGAGAACGGATAAGAGAAACACCCTTGCACCCCAATTACAGCCAACATCATTAGGGCACATTGACTCTCTTCTGAAGAAGATTTAAGATAACAATGTATCATCAGGCATATGAACACACCTAATAAAAGCCAACCAACAATGCCATAACAGATTCCAATAGTAAGGTATTCATTAAAGACTGATTTAACATTGTCCGCCAACATATAGAAACCACTTTCAACATGTTGGCTCAACCATTTGGCCTGGTAGTCCATATAATGAGCCTGCACCCCACCTATCCCATGTCCGAATATTGGTCGTTCCTTTACCATTTCCCACCCACAACGTAGCATTCCAAGCCGTCCGTCAGCAGAATCCTTCTTGAGCATATAAATAATGGGCATGAGAAAGATACAGATACCTAACATCAGAAATTTCAACCCACGTTTTTTTGTAAAAGCAAACGCCAACCAGATTATAGGGAGAAATAAACCGGAAAGTATCCCTGCACGGGATTCTGAAAGGAATAATGCAATAGCTATAAAAAGAGCCATTAGCACACTCGCTCCTTTAATCGCCCTTCTATCTGAAACATAGAATAGATAGATATTGCTTGGAATTCCTAAACTGAGGCAGGCGGACAATCCTGCAGGATTATCAAAACTACCCACTACTTGATAAGAAAAGTTTGAAGAGCATAATTCAAATTCTTGCATAATACTGTAGACAGATTGGCAAAAGCAAAGGAATGCTACCGTCATATACGATAGCAGTCCTTTTGATTTACACTGTTTTTCGAACAAAAGTATTATACTTCGAACCATTCCCACTATAGCCGCCATCCCTAGTGTAAAGAGCCATTTGGGCAGGATGTGCGTATCTGTCATGCATGTACAAAAAGTAAATATCGCAACAGCAAAGAGCAGGAAGAAGATAAATGACATGAAAAACTATCTTTTAGTAAAATAATAGATAGACATACCCATAACAGGTATTGCTAATACAACTATAGACCAAAATACTTTCATAGAACCATCCATGTCCCGAGATAATATATCTTTTAAAGTAAGGATGTCTGAAAATAGAATTAAAATAAACAATACAAAGACAACCATGATCTTTTAAAATTTTGTTAATTTACCCCCCGTGCCGTCTGAATTACAATACCCTTCAATAATCGTACTGTATTTATATAATTCAATGCCTTCTATAATTATTTTCACCATTCCTTCGCCGTATGCAATAAAATCTATCTTATTTCCATTTCTTGAAGCACTTCCAGAAACATGTCGGTAAGAAAGAAAAGCATCTATAAGTCCCAATTGCACTGTACTCTCAACCACTGCAGGAGTATTTACATCTACGTATACAGTTGCTTTGCCATTTGAATTGCTTCCTGATATAGCAACAACATTCTGCTCATCTTCAATTTCGGCACGAGTTTTTATTCTTGTTAATGCATGCGGTTCAGTTTCTATTTGTGAATTATATTCCACTATATTCATTTGATTTAAAATAGCTTGCAACTGTTCGGCAGAACTAATAGGAGCCAAACCGCTTATATCACTTTCTGTATACTCATTAGAGTCTAAGGGTATCAGGTTATACATTTGAATAATTTCACGCATCTTTTGTATCTCCCACTCGTCGCTTATAGAACATCTAGTATTACATTCACTATTCATTCCAAAATCAAAGATATCATTATTGCAAGATGCACAAATAAAACATAAAGTTGTTACTATAAATAATTTAATTTTCATCGCTATAACATTTATAAATTTCATACAATTGTAGGACTGTGGATATTTTTTTCTTGTAGATACAACATGTATGTCATATTGAATCCACCCCATACACATCCCCAGCCTAAGCCCATAATTTTTATGGAACACTAATGACTCAAAAAAATAATTGATATAATATTAAAGGTTGTCCTATTTAACAATGTTTGTATGTAAAATGCCTTGCATTATTCTTGAATACCAACCTTTGTGTATTCATCATACTAAAATACTCTATTTCATTAGTTCAATCTTCTATGGTTACTATTAATTACATCATATATAAATCTCTGTTCGCCTTCGATAATGACAAAAGGCATCTCCTCTTTGCCGCGTATAAGATTGTCAAGCCAATAAAGTTTATTTTTTGGCACATTCTTGAACTCTACATACTCATATCGGGCATCGGCTCTGCCGACAACTCTCCAACCATTGTCCCAATAACGCAATAGATATGTATCGCCCGACGTTATTCCATTGTCGGCGTTCAACGGAGCAAAACGAACGGTTGTCACAATTTGTGCATCATCTAGCGCTAGAGTTATATCGCGATATGCACCGGGAGCGGTCTGCATATTACCATCATACTCCTTTGCCCATGTCATACGTTTTCTATTTCTATCAAGCAGTTTAACAAACCCTGCATCACCGAGTGTTTTTAATGTATCTTCCGGTGTCAAGCAGTGTATCCTTGTCACACTGGCGACATTTTCATAGCCAAATGATTTGCCGGTTATCCATTCGAGGTGAGAGATGTTGGCTTGTGGATTACTTTCTGAAGCCTGGAAACGATAGAATTTGTATTTTCCTGTCCGCTTGAATTTATATTCTGCGAACAATGGTTGCGGTGTTTCTTCAATAGTGTACAAGACATCGGCATCACGAAAATCCCGACTGTTTGCACCAAGGAAGCGACCTCCCACCAATCCCTCTGCAACACTTTTCATACCCTCTTTCCACGGGAACTTACGCGTAAGACGTAACGTGACAGTTGCGGAATCGCCGTCAATTCCGGGTATCGTTTTCATTTGTGCCTTGCCGTCAACAACTTGAATATAGAATGGAGTATGGAAATTTCTATATCCCTCGCCGGTGTAATATACCGGCATATACATGATATTTTCAAGCACATTTTCAAATGTTGCTGTTTTGGCAACACTGTCTATGACACCCCAGGTTACACTCTTCAACCCTGTTTCTGCATTGAAAACGGCAAGATAAGCGAGCCTGCATTTTGGCAGTGTGTCACAGGGTAATGTAATCTTGTGGACATTCATATAGAGCGGGCTCACATCTTTAATGCAGGGATTCGACAGTTCGTCGGGGACAAGTTCATCTTCGCCTTTCAAGAAATAGGGCGTATTCTTTTGAGCCGAGAACATCTGCCTGTACACATTAAGGCATTTTGGCTTATCAAAATTGAAATGCCCTATCCATGAAGATTCCGGATTAAAAGGATACCACTTTCCGCTGTCGCAGTCGTAAACACTGCAATGGAAATGTTTACCAACAAAATCCCTATACCCCGCGACATTCTCCACGACAGCAGGCACACCGCAAGCACGCAAGATATTGCACCCCCACACAGCAATGTCTGTGCAGTCATGCGCATCGTGAACATAAACATCATAAATTCCAGCCGGGGTTGTACGACGATCTTTGCCATTTATATCACGCAGATTCCGAATAGTCTTGTTGTAACGTTTAACACAGTCTGATAAATTTTCTGCAGAATCCAAAACCAACATCTCTGAAAAAATCTCATTTAAACGTTTGCCATTCGTTATAAAACCATACGAACGTAGTGAAGTATAAGGCAATATATACTCTTTAAAATCATCAAATGAAAGTTCTTCCGCAAAAGGATTTGTTTTCCACACATTGAACGCATTGTCAATATGTTGTACAAGAAATTCCGTCGTAATAAAATCACTATCCCATTTTACACTGTCTTTAAACATTATGTCAGGCATGTTGCGATGCGCAAGCAATGTATCACGCATTGTTTGTATTTTCTTAATCGAATCGCGTGGTATAGCATCATAGCCGTAGTATTCAAGAAGAACCGTCATTATGCTATCGCTTTCCCTTCGCCACTGTTCCCATTCCAAAGATTCTTCGGCGATGTTGTTACAAGAAAAATGGTACGGCATGTTTTCAAGTAGAAACTTTGCAGCTTCAAGTTTTAAGCTATCTCTATCAATATATTCGTAGTAATACAAGAGATTCTCTTCAAGCTTATTCTTTTTAAAACATGATACCATACAAGATATGATTATAAAAATAACTATTAAACAAAGTATGAGTACTTTTGAATATTTCATATAAAACTATATATAACTAATAGATGAACTTTTGCATATAATGCATTCATTTTTCCACTTCAAATTCTCCTTCGTAGCGATCTCCATAGAAATCAAAGAGTATTTTGTATGAACCAACAGGCAGAAGCAGAAGATGTAGTTCAACCTCGTCTCCTTTGCGCAATGTCATTTCACCTTGTTGCTGCACTAAGCCAAATTCATCCACTATATAATATACAACTGATTCAAATGTTGTATAATGACTGGTTATTATAATATGAGCATCTGCTACATTATATAACACAGTTGGCAAAATAGAATAAACGCCCAAGTCCCTTTTTACATCTTCTCGATTACCCCTAAAATCGTCACCAGCACCTTGTAATGGAATCTCCAGCACCTTTTCAGACTGTGCATAAACAACACTACTTAACAATAGTAGAGAAAAGCACAAAAAAACTTTGTTAAAAAATTTCTTCATAATTCTTTTTGTTTTGGTTTATGCAAAGGTAGAAGTGCTATTATATCCATCAAAGAAAATCTTGTCCAAGCCTGTCCAAGCACAAGAAAAAAAATCACCCCCCCCATTTTTATATTATTGATTTTCAACACCTTGCAAAAGCAAGAAACACACCACAGCAAGCACTATATTTTTAATAAAATAGACAAGATTAGACAAAAGGTTGCTGCACAACTCAAATATTTACATTACTTTAGCATTATACAAAGAACAGACAATATCATTATGAGAAATTTAATACGAATTTTGCTGTTTTCATCGCTATTTTTTGTATCTTGTAACAAACAAGAAAACGAAGTTCTTTTAAAGCATTTGGACGATATAAAGGCAATGGGTGACACATTGCCACAAGCAGCAATGCAAAAACTCGATTCAATAAGGCCATTGTTTAATAACGAGACAGAGTACATGCGCAATAAGTTGGCCTTATTAGAAATAAGGCTACAGGATAAAGCGTATATAACGCACAAAACAGACAAGGAAATAAAAAACATTTGCAGTTTCTTTGAAAAGATGGGCACAGATATTGAGAAGCAAGAGGCCTATTATTACATGGGCAGTGTATACCGTGACCTTAACGATTACCCAAATGCTGTAACTTATTTCCTTAAATCAGCGGAGATTGCCGAGACTCACTCCCACAAAGACAATGCATTATGGGAAAATGCATATTCTCAATTAAGTTATTTGTATGAAATGCAACTCAATTATTCAGAATCGCTCAATGTAGCACTGAAACAACTCGATATTGCAATAAAGAATGCTACTGCAGACGAAAGGACATATATGAATATGGCAACAGCACACTTTAAAATAAGTGATACTACAAATACAAAACTTTTTTGTGACAAAGCTATAAATACCATTTTAAAAAATGGTATTTGCAAAAAGAATGCAGACATAGTCTCCATAGCAATGTTCTATTATGCAAAACACAAACGAGAAAAGAGTGCACTACAATGCCATAATTTGTTAGGCTTATTAAAAAAAGAAGAACTGCCACGGAATTATGCGACTAACCTTGCTTTATATTATGAAACATTCATCTCTGCAGATAGTGCAGCAATAGTTCTTCTAAAACAATATGACACCACGAACCAAATTGAAACCAAATATGATGCCGCAAGATGGCTGACAAGATACTATGCAGCCAAAGGGAATTACGAAAAGGCTGCAGAATATGCAATAAAGTTCATTGATGCAAATGAGGCTGTAATAGACAAAATAAACCTTGAGCACACAAGCAATGCAAAGAACTTTTTCCAATACAGACGCGACAAGGAAGAGGAGGCACTTGTGATGCAAAAGGCGGCAAAATTCAAGTATAACTCGATGTTGGTGGTTTTGGTCTCAATCATTCTGCTGCTTGGCGGCGCTGTGTTCCATTTTTGGCGCAAGAAGCAGTTGCTCGATGTTATTTTGAGCAAGGAAGAGAATATTAAGCAGGCAAAGACTTTGACTGCCGAAAAGGATATTGAGATAGCAAAGGAGAAAAGGGAAATTGAACAAAAGACCCGAGAACTGGAGGCCTTAAACATCACCAATTCAAAGCTTGCCAAGCAGTTGCAAGGTGCCGAGGAGGATTTCAAACTGCTTGTTGCACAGAACCGCGAACTTACAAAACTGATGCTTATGAATGATATTGCCGGGGAAGGCAGTGATATAATTGAGAAAGTGAAGAAAACCTCAAAAGGGAAGTATCGCCTTAACGACGAAGAGTGGAAAGAACTGCTTGGTGCAATTGACAAACTTTACCCGGAATTTACATATGAGGTGCAGTCAAAGTTCAAACGAATAAGTGAACCAATGTTGCGCGTGTGCTATCTTATGAAGATTGGCATGTCTGCTCCACAAATTGTAAACTTGACCGATTATCCACGACAGACCGTGTGGGTAAGGATAAAGAAGATTGAACAAATAATGAACATGAATGAGATGCAGGATTTGAAGAGATAAAACAGCCATTTCCAAAAATCGCAACACAAACGCACCGCATTGCATAGGAAACAGATTCGCAATTTATCGGAAATATCTATCATTGTAATCGTATTTAACAATAAATTAACAGGTATTTACTACAAAAAAGAAAATACTTTTGCAGCCGAAAAAAAATAATCGCATAGAAATAACAAAGACATATATACACATGACACACAACTACAGTTTCAAGAGCATGGTGAAGAAGTATGTGAACAGCAGCGTTGTTCTCATTGTGTGCGCCATTTTTGCTCTTGCCCTTGCAAACTCGCCGCTAAAGGACGAGTTCTTCAAATTCTGGAACCAGGAGGTAAGCCTTTCTATCGGAAAGTTCAACCTGTTCAGCCACAACGGCCACCCAATGACACTTATCCAGGTTATCAATGACTTTTTGATGGCAATATTCTTCCTTTCGGTAGGTCTTGAAATCAAGCGCGAGATACTTGTGGGCGAGCTGTCATCGGTAAAAAAAGCAATGTTGCCCATCATTGGCGCTTGTGGCGGTATGCTTATTCCGGTGCTTTTCTTTTGGCTCACATGCCCCGGCGACCCCGACATGCTGCGCGGCGTAGCCATACCCATGGCGACAGACATTGCATTCTCGCTTGGCGTACTCTCCATTTTTGACAAGCGAGTACCAATTGGCCTAAAGGTATTCCTTGCCGCGCTTGCCGTAGCCGACGACCTTGGCGGTATCATCGTCATCGCCCTCTTCTACTCTTCGACAATTGACCTGAATTACCTGTTGCTTGCAGCCGCTTGTGTGGCCGTTCTTGTTATCGGTAACTACAGGAAGATTATGTCAAAGAACTTCTACATTGTAACAGGCCTTGTGCTTTGGTATTTTATGCTCAACTCGGGAATACACTCAACCATTGCAGGAGTGATTGTCGCATTCTGCGTACCCGGTTCACTGCGCAGAGGCGCTGTGCGTTACATTGAGCGTATAAAGGAGAATATAAGCGGTTTCAATGAGGTTCACGTTATGGGCAAACACCACACCGCCATACTCACACACGAGGAGATTCATAAGCTCAAGAGCATTGAGTCAGCCGCCGACAAGCTCATCAGTCCCCTGCAGGAACTTGAGGACAGACTGCACAATATAATCAGCTATTTCATCATCCCGCTATTTGCCTTTGCAAATGTTGGTATCGACCTATCTGCAATGAGCATAGGAAGCATCTTCGGTGGCATCGGCCTCTCGGTAATCATCGGTCTTGTTGCCGGCAAGTTCATAGGTGTCTTCTCGTTCTCATGGATTGCAATCAAATTGGGTTTTGTACAGCTTCCACAGGGAGCCGACTGGAAATCATTCGCATCGGTATGTATGCTTTGCGGTATTGGTCTCACAGTATCAATCTTCATTGCCGACCTCTCCTATGCGGCACTCGGCAGCAGTTCTACGCTACTTGCCGAAGCAAAATTGGGAATCCTGTGCGGTTCTATAATTTCGGCAATAGCCGGTTGTCTGCTGCTCAACAGATTCCTGCCTAAAAAGGTGTAAGCAAGAAACATATATACACAAAAAAGGAGTTGCAGACGCAACTCCTTTTTTGTGTATCAATACTTTTCATTCGCCAGGCGCCAGGTACATAGGAAGGCGGCGCGGGTGATGTCAACCATCTTTTCATAATCTATTTTGTCGGCCGTGTCCGACGGGCGATGATAGTCGGGGTGTCCCTCGGTGTGATACCACACAATGGGGATTCCGTTCTTGGCAAACCAGGTGTTGTCACTACCGCCAACGGGCTTGTCCCATGCACGATAATCGGGAACGAAGGAGAAGCCGCGCAGTTCCATATCCTCTTTAAGCCAATCGCCGAAAGCGGGATGCGAGGCCGTATAGAAATAGGTTACATGCTTGGGATTGTCGACCGGTCCGCGACCGATCATATCAAAGTTCATATAGGCAGAAACATGCGATAAAAAGGCACAATTTTCAACAAAATGACGCGAGCCGAGCAATCCTTTTTCCTCGCCATCCCAAAAAGCGAATATAATACCACGTTGCGGCGCACGGCGCATCTTTTTTACAGCACGTGCAACTTGCAACACCGCCGACACACCCGAGGCGTTGTCATCTGCTCCATTGTAGCAGCTGTCGCCATCAATTGCAACTCCAATGCCCACATGGTCATAGTGCGCTCCCACCACCACATACTCATCGCTCTTGCCGGGAATAACGGCAAGTATATTGTTCATTTCACAACCGTTGACAACAAAAGGTTGCAGATATCCATCGTCAGCAAGAGGCCCAATGCTCCACTCCCCAAGCAAAGATACAATATATTCAGCCGCCATGCGACCACCCTCTTCACCGGCATCGCGCCCCTGCAAAGAATCGGACGCAAGCGTTTCAACAAAAACCCGAGCATCGGATGATAGAATTGTGCGGTATCCGCGCTCAATATATTTTTGAGAAAACACCGCAAAAGGAAAGAGTAGCAGTACTGCAAATGTTGCTGTAAACCTTGACATGATGATAGTTTGTTTTTTCGCAAAAGTAGTTCTTTTAACGTTTGGTTGCAACATCAAGAGCACAAAAAAGCTCGATTAACACCCCACCGGAATGCTTTCAAGAAGAGCATTGATTAATAGACTATACATCAACACGATAGACACCACCAAGCAATAAGAGAAACGTTCTTAACAGGCTGTTGAAAACTTTATTTTATTTTTCCATTGAAAATTGTGGGGAATTGTGGGGAATTGTGTAATTTTGAAACGAATATTATATTTTCGGTTAAAAGTATGCGTTTCATTGGTAACATAGAGGCTAAAAGCGACAGCAAAGGCAGAGTATTCTTGCCGGCATGTTTCCGCCGCATTCTGCAGGAAGCAGGTTGCGAGAAGGTGATGTTGCGCAAGGACGTATATCAAGACTGCCTTGTACTGTACCCAGAAAAGAGCTGGAACGAGCAACTTGACCTGCTACGTAGCCGCCTCGACCGATGGAACGCGGCGCACCAGATGATATTCCGCCAATTCGTTGCTGACGTAGAGGAACTTAGCATTGACAGCAATGGCCGCATTCTGTTACCCAAGCGTTATATGGCAATGGCCGGCATCACCCAGGGAGTGCGTTTCATTGGTATGGACGACACTATCGAGATATGGGCAAAGGAGAAACTGGACAAACCGTTTATGAACCCGACCGATTTTGGTCGCGAACTCGAAAAGATAATGACCGCAGAGAAAGGAGGCCACAATGAATAACCCCGAAGTATACCATACCCCGGTGCTGCTCAAGGAGAGCGTGGACGGAATGGAGATTGGAGCAAACAACACATGTATTGACGTGACATTCGGCGGAGGAGGACATTCGCGCGAGATTCTCTCACGCCTTGGAGCAAAAGGACATCTCTACAGTTTTGACCAGGATGCCGATGCCGAACAGAATGCTCCCGATGACAAGCGTTTCACCTTTGTGCGCGGAAACTTCAGGTTCATATACAACTTCATGCGCTACCACAACGCAACAAAGGTTGATGCTATTTTGGCCGATCTTGGTGTATCGGGGCACCATTTCGACGACGAGACACGCGGTTTCTCGTTCCGTTTCGACGCCGACCTTGACATGCGCATGAACAAACGCGGAGGCGAAACAGCCGCCGACCTGCTGAACCGCGCCAGCGAGGAGGAACTGACAAGGATATTCAAATTGTACGGAGAGTTGAACTGCGCACGCAAGCTGGCTGCAAAGATTGTAAAGACAAGAAGCGAGAAACCCATCAAGCGCGTAAACGAGCTTATTGAGATAGCAAAACAGTTCTGCCCGCCACAGCGCGAGAAAAAAGAGATGGCGAAGGTGTTCCAGGCGCTGCGCATTGAGATAAACAAGGAGATTGAAGCCCTGCAGGAGATGCTCGTAGGCGCCAAGGACCTGTTGAAGCCCGGTGGTCGACTGGTAGTAATCACCTACCACTCTATTGAAGACCGCATTGTAAAGAACTTCATGAAGAGCGGTAACTTTGAGGGAAAGGTGGAAAAGGATTTCTTCGGTAACACCACATCGCCTTTTGACATGAAGAAGGTGATTGCACCGACAGATGAGGAAATGGAGCGTAATCCACGCTCACGCAGTGCAAAGCTCAGAATTGCAATAAAAAAGGAGACAGACTGATGGAAGGTGAAAACAAAAACAAAAACAAAAAACGCAAGCAAGGCTTTTTCGACACCCTGATGGGTGGACGCATCTTTACAATATTCACAAAGAATGCCATGCTCATGGGACTGATTGTAGTATATTGTTTCCTTTATGTAAGCAACCGCTACCAATCCGAGCAGGAAGTAGTTAAAATAAACAAACTGAACAAAAGGAAAAACGAGATAAGGAATAACCTCCTGACAATACAAAGCGAGTTCGCCTACCAGTGCAGAATGACAGAGATTGAAAAGTTGTTGGCCGAAAAGGGAAGCGATTTCTCATCACAACGTTCACAAGACAACAGACCATCACAGCATGGTCCTTATAAGATAAACAAATAAACAACCGACTAAAAGATGTTCAAGTTCCGCGAAAACTCCGTTCTACGTTTCAACCTGCTGGTGATATTCCTGTTCACCACCTTTGGAATTATTATTATTGGCAAGGCTGCCATAATAATGTTCATTGAACGTGATGACTGGAATAAGATCAAGGAGAAGAACATAAAGCACAACGTACCCATTGAGGCACACCGCGGCAATATCCTGGCCGATGACGGCGGGCTCCTGGTCAGCACCCTGCCGAGATACAGGATGAAATTCGACTTTGAATACATAAACAAGGACAGGCCAGAGGATGAAAAGAAAATAAACGCCCGCAGAGACTCCATCTGGAGAAAAGACCTCAAGGCGCTGTGTATTGGTCTCAACGACATTCTGCCCGGAACAAGCGTCAATCAACTTGAAGAGCGTTTCAAGACAGGATTGACGCCAAGCAAAAAAAACGGAAGAAAAAAAATGGGATATGAGCCCTACAGGGGTAGTATATCATACCCGCAGTTCCGCAAAATCAAAGAGTTGCCAATCATAAGAGAAGGCAGAACATTGAGCGGCTGTTACACACAGGAGATAACTGAACGAAAAAACATCCTTGGCAACACCGGCAACAGCACCTTCGGCATTGTCAGAAGCGTTGAGATTGACGGTAAGAAAGTCGACGAGGCAAACGGACTTGAGAAGAAATACAATGATTTTCTCAAGGGAGAACCCGGACACGGTACAAAAGCCAAGATGAGGGGTAAGTACATATTACGCGAAGACAAGTTGCCAACCAACGGATATGACATCCAGACAACACTCAACACCCGCATGATGGATATTTGCCACACCGCACTTGAGCGTGAGCTCAAGAGCAAGACATTGGCAGGCGGTTGGGCAATACTCATGGAGACAAAGACCGGTGACATAAAGGCCATTGTAAACCTGTCACGCAATGGAAAAGGTGAATACACCGACACCATCGGCAGCAGGATAATTGTATTCGGCAACAATGAGAAATATTCGCAGAAGAACCATGCGATGAGCGAACGCTATGAACCAGGTTCAATATTCAAGACCGTTGCAATTACCGCCATGCTTGCCGACGGCAAACTGACAACCAAAGACTCCGTGTTTGCATACAAAGACATGAAGTACAATTTCGACGGACACAAAATCAGCGACGAGATGTACCGCGACAACGGCACCGGCAAATACAGCATGACCGATGCCATGATGTACTCGTCAAACATCAGTCTTGTACAGTACATCAGGAGAGCATACAAGAGCTGCCCCGAGGAGTATTCAAAGACACTGGTAAGATTCGGTTTGGAGGACAACTACAACCTCATAGAAAACGAAGTTACGCCCAAAATAAAGAAACCAGGGACAAAGGAGTGGGACGGATATAGCCTGCACTCAATGTCAATGGGATATGCCGTTGAAATGACAGCCATAAACATCGTTTCGTTCTACAACACCATTGCAAACGGCGGAAGGCAAATGAAACCACGCCTGGTAAAGGCTGTGATGAACAATGAGGAAATCATTGAAGAATACCCCACAGAGGTACTCAACGAACAGCTTTTCTCAAAAGAGGTTGCGCGCTCCGTAACTGCAATGCTCGACTCGGTAGTCAACGGACTGAGTATTGACAAGGTCAACGCATGGAGAAAAGGGAAACGCGATGGAACGGGTAGTGGCGCACACAGCGACCTGATGAGAATTGCAGGAAAGACCGGTACCGCAAAACAGTATGCCAGCAAGGCTCACCCCGACGGCACCAAGGACAAGCTTTTGAGTTTCTGCGGTTTCTTCCCTGCTGACGCCCCGGAGTATACTCTCATCGTGCAGATAATGTATGATTACGAGCTCGACCCACGACCAAAAGATATAAAGGAGAGGAGCAGTTATGGCGGTGGAAGCACTTCGGCTCATGTATTCAAGGAGATTGCCGAAAAGATTATGGCCGACAAGTTATTCTGCCCCATTGAATATGCCGTTGACAAGAAGAACCCGTCCCGACCAACAATCAAACGCGGCAGCATAAGCGAAGCCGAATACCTCCTTTCATGCATCGGTACCCCCGACAGTCTGCTGCATGGCATGAAAAACTACAAGTGGGGAGATGTAAGGCACACCAAGGACGGCATAAAGGTAACGGCAAAGGAAATTGATACAGAGAAAGTACCCAATGTTGAAGGCATGGGAGCAAAGGAAGCAATATACCTGATGCAGAAATGCGGACTTAACACAAGGATAAAAGGATATGGCACGGTAAAACGTCAAAGCGTCATAGCCGGCACAAGAGCAATAAAGGGCGACACTGTAAGACTTACATTGGAACCATAAATAAGGAATAAAGAATAATATATATTAGGTAATGAGACTGAGTGAACTGTTAAGAGAGACACAATGCACCAGAATGGTACTTCCAAAAGAGGAAGTAGACGTAAGGGGTATAAACATTGATTCGCGACTAGTGCAGGAAGGTGACATGTTCATCGCTGTAAGAGGAACGCAGACCGACGGACATCAATACATTGCAGCGGCCGAGGAAAAAGGCGCTGTTGCAATAGTGTGCGAGAAGACCCCAGAGAAACTCTCGCCGAATGTTGCGTATATTACATTTCCCAACGTACAAAGCATTGCAGGCAAGCTTGCCACAGCATTCTACGGCAACCCATCGCAGAAACTGAAATTGGTGGGTGTGACAGGAACCAACGGCAAGACCACTATTGCAACCCTGCTCTACGAGCTTTTCCGCAAGATGGGACACCGTTGCGGACTGCTGTCGACTGTGTGCAACTACATTGACGGAACACCCTACCCATCGACCCACACAACCCCTGATGCAATATCGCTGAACAGGTTGCTTGCACAGATGGTTGACGCAGGCTGCGAATATGCGTTCATGGAGGTGAGTTCGCACGCCTTGGCACAGGAGCGCACCGCTGGATTGGAATTTGCCGGCGCTATATTCACCAACCTCACACGCGACCACATGGACTATCACGAGAACATGGAGAACTATCTGAAGGCCAAAAAGAGTTTCTTTGACAACCTTTCACGTCACGCGTTCGCCATAACCAACCTCGATGACAAGAACGGACCGGTGATGGTACAGAACTGCAGAGGCGACATCAAGAACTACTCTACACGCACAATCTGCGACTACAGGGCACGATTGGTGGAGACGCACCTCGACGGTATGTTGCTTGAGTTCAACAACCGCGAATTTGCCACACTGCTCACTGGCCGTTTCAACATAAGCAACCTGCTTGCTATCTACGGCGCAGCAATAGAATTGGGCAAAGACCCCGAAGAAGTGTTACGCATAATGAGCACACTTAAACCCGTATCGGGCCGCTTTGAAGCACTACACTCACCCGAAGGTTTCTCGGCAATTGTTGACTACGCCCACACTCCCGACGCCATAAAGAACGTATTGGGCACCGTCAACGATGTGCTACGTGGCCGTGGCAACATCATCACCGTTTTGGGTGCCGGCGGCAACCGCGACAAGGGCAAGCGTCCGTTGATGGCAGCCGAGGCAGCAAAGGCCAGCAGCAGAGTGATACTCACATCGGACAATCCAAGAAACGAGGATCCGCAGGATATCATCAATGACATGCTTGCCGGTTTGAGCGAGGAGCAGAAGAAAAAGACCATAGCGATTGTTGACCGCAAGGAGGCTATCAGGACTGCATGCGCCTTTGCACAGAAGGGCGATGTTGTTGTTGTGGCAGGCAAGGGACACGAGAACTACCAGGAGATACATGGCGTAAAGCACCATTTCGACGACAAGGAAGTGATTAACGAAATATTCAACCAATAAGATATGCTGTACTACATATTTGATCTTTTTGCAAAATCGGGATTGCCGGGAGCAAGGCTTATGCACTATACATCGTTCCGCGCACTGTTGGCAGTTGTCATTTCCCTCCTTGTGTCGGCATGGTTCGGCACCTACCTTATCAAATACTTCAAGAAGAAACAGATTACCGAGACTCTTCGCGAATATGACAAGAACAACCTGAAGGCCGGCGTACCCACAATGGGAGGTATCATCATAATAATCGCAATACTTGTCCCCTGTCTTCTTTTTGGTAACCTGAGCAATGTATATATGCTGTTGCTCATAATATCTACTGTATGGTTGGGCATTCTTGGATTTGCCGATGACTACATCAAGACCTTCAAGAAGAACAAGGACGGCATTCCGGGTAAGGTAAAGATTGTGGCACAGGTGGGTCTTGGCCTGGTAATCGGTCTCACACTCTGTTTCAGTCCACAGGCAGTGATGCGCGACAACAAAACCATTGAGAACAATGGTGTGAAGACTGTGGTTCTCAGCGACAAGGCTACAAAGGAAAACAAGACCACCATACCTTTTGTAAAGGACCACGACATAAACTACAGCGAGTTAATGTCGTTCTGCGGTGATTATAAGGAAGAGGCAGGATGGGCGCTGTTCGTCATTGTAACAATCTTCGTTGTAACAGCCGTTTCAAACGGTGCCAACCTAAACGATGGAATGGATGGCATGCTTGCCGGAAACGCCGCAATCATTGGTATTGCACTGGCCATACTGGCATACGCATCGAGCCATGTCGTGTGGTCGGAATACCTGAATATCATGTACCTCCCCGGTGGAGAGGAAGTTGTAATATTCACCTTTGCGTTCATTGGCGCCCTAGTGGGTTTCCTGTGGTACAATGCATTCCCAGCACAAGTGTTCATGGGTGACACCGGCAGCCTTACTATCGGTGGTATAATAGCTGTAATAGCCATTCTCATTCATAAGGAGATACTCCTGGTACTGTTGTGTGGCGTGTTTGTTGCCGAGAACCTATCTGTCATGGCACAGGTAGCATATTTCAAGTGGGGAAAGAGAAAAGGCGTGAAGCAGAGACTCTTCCGTCGCGCACCACTCCATCACCACTACAACATGGATGAGGAGAAGCTCGACAAGGAGTGCAAATATGTTTTCAAAGGCCCCGAAAGGCCATTGCATGAGGCAAAGATTACATTGCGTTTTTGGATTGTGACAATTGTCATGGCTGCAATCACACTTATGACATTGAAGATAAGATAATGGAAAAAAGAATAGTTATATTGGGTGGCGGCGAGAGTGGCTGCGGTGCAGCAATTCTGGCCAAAAAATTGGGATTCGATGTATTTCTGTCCGATTTCGGTTCAATTGCCGACAAGTATAAGCAGATGCTTGATGAGCATGCCATACCATGGGAAGAGGGCAAGCACACAAAAGAGCTCATTCTGAACGCAGGCGAGGTCATCAAAAGCCCCGGCATACCCCACGAAGCCCCAATGATAGTGCAGATAAAGAATGCCGGTATACCCATTATATCGGAGATTGAATTTGCGGGACGCTATACAAGAGCAAAGATGGTATGCATCACCGGTAGCAACGGAAAGACAACCACCACATCGCTCATATATCATATTTTCCGCGAAGCGGGACTGAACGTAGGTTTGGCAGGCAACATCGGCAACAGCCTTGCCCTGCAGGTTGCCCAAGGCGACAAGGACTACTACATTGTAGAGCTCAGCAGTTTCCAGCTCGACAACATGTACGAGTTCAGGGCAAACGTTGCTGTGCTCCTGAACATTACCCCCGACCACCTCGACCGTTACGGCTACAACATGCAGAACTATGTTGATGCAAAGCTCCGAATTCTGCAGAACCAGCAGCCCGATGACGCATTCGTCTATTGGAACGATGACCCGATAATAAAGAAGGAGCTACCCAAATACCGCCACGGAAAGCTTTATCCGTTTGCCGAGAAATTACAGGAGGGAAGCGCTGCATACACCCACGAGGAAAAGCTCATATTCACCGAGCCTACGCCGTTCAACATGGAACTCGAGGAACTCTCGCTCACAGGCAAGCACAACCTCTACAACTCAATGGCAGCCGGTATCTCGGCCAACGTTGCCGGTATACACAAGGAGACAATACGCGAGGCATTGAGTACATTCGCAGGCGTGGAACACCGCCTTGAAAAGGTTGCCACAGTAGACGGTGTGGAATACATCAATGACTCCAAAGCGACCAATGTAAACAGTTGCTGGTACGCGCTCCAGAGCATGAAAAAGAAGACCATACTCATTTTGGGTGGCAAGGACAAAGGCAACGACTACAGCGAGATAGCAGAACTGGTGAAGGGCAAATGTACAGGACTCATATTCCTTGGAGCCGACAACAGCAAGTTGCTTGAGTTCTTCAAAGATTATGGATTGCCGATTGCCGACACACACAGCATTGAAGAGTGCGTACAAGAGGCACACCGCATGGCAAAGAGTGGCGAAGCTGTATTGTTGAGCCCATGCTGTGCAAGTTTTGACCTTTTCAAAAGCTACGAAGACAGAGGACGTCAATTCAAGAACCTTGTAAGTAAATTACAAAAACGATGAGTGGAGATAAACTGAAACGGATATTGTTCAAAGGTGATAAGGTCATATGGGTTGTCTTTATCACACTTTGTGCCATCTCATGGATTGAGGTGTTCAGCGCAACAAGCCGCCAGACCTACGGTGCCGGTAGCTATTGGGGTCCAATCATCAAGCACACCAAATTTCTCATAGGTGGCATCTTTGTGGTGTGGTTCATACACAACCTGAAGGCATCATGGATTGACAAATTCAGCAAATTTGTATATTGGGCCGGAGTAGTAGGACTCATATGGGCACAGTTCTCGGGCGAAATCAACAACAGTGCCCGTTGGATAACCATTCCCGGTACCAGCATCACATTCCAGCCGATGGAGATTGCAAAGATGGGTCTGGTGATGATGACGGCAAGATTCCTTGCCCGGCATCAGGAGAACGAAGGAACAGCCGACACTGCCGGTGTCAAGTTTGTAAATGACCTTTACATACGCCTGTTGGCATCCTTGAAGATAAAACGCGAGGAGGGATTCATCAACGACAACAACGTTGCATTCGTCAAAATTGTGACTTACGCCATCCCGCCAATACTCATCATTCTCAAGGAGAACTTCTCATCGGCAGTCTTGTTGACGGCAACAATATACCTGATGATGATAGTCGGCAGAATACCACGCAAGCAACTTCTATGGACATTGGGAGTAGGTGCCATCATCGCCGGATTGGGACTGACAGCCATCATGATGACCCCGGAGAGCGCAAAGCACAACGGAAGTTTCGGCAGCAAAGTCATCACATGGAAACACCGCATTACAGACGCCTTCAATTCAAAACCCGTCACAGCCGAAGAGTATGACGGGAGTGCGAACGAGCAAAGGACATATTCGCACATTGCCATAGCATCGAGCCACATAATCGGTTGCGGCCCGGGCAACTCGATACAGCGTGACTTTATACCGCATGCCTACTCCGACTACATCTTTGCAGTCATAATAGAGGAACTAGGTCTGCTGGGTGCAACTGTCGTGTTGCTGCTGTACCTTACATTGCTTTACTGCTGCGGCAAGATAGCCAAGAAATGCGACGACCCCTACTCGGCATTCCTTGCAATGGGCGCCGGAATGATCATTGTCACACAAGCCCTGCTGCATATGTTCATCTCTGTGGGCAACTTTGTGACAGGACAGCCATTGCCGCTTATGAGTCAGGGAGGTACATCGTTTCTCATAAACAGCGTATACATAGGATTCCTGTTGTGCATAAGCCGATATGCCAACGCCGAGAATGAGAACATAGAAACAGAACAGGTAACAAAAGAATAACCACAAACATTGCGTTTATGAAAAAGGAGTATAGAATAATCATTAGCGGAGGAGGCACAGGAGGACACATCTTCCCGGCCCTGTCCATTGCCGATGCCATAAGAGCAAAGCACCCCGATGCAAAAATATTATTCGTAGGAGCCGACAACAGAATGGAGATGCAGAGAGTACCCGATGCCGGATATGACATTGTGGGACTGCCCATTGCCGGTTTTGACCGCAAGAATATGTTGAAGAACGTCAAGGTGTTGTGGAAGATTTTCAAGAGCCAGCGCATGGCCAAGAAAATCATCAGGGATTTTGCGCCACAGGCAGCTGTCGGCGTAGGTGGATATGCCAGCGGCCCCACACTGAAGATGGCGGCAAGCATGAATATCCCCACCCTCATACAGGAGCAGAACTCATATGCCGGCGTAACAAACAAGATTCTGTCGAAACGTGCCGATATGATTTGTGTAGCCTATGACGGGATGGAACGCTTCTTCCCCAAGGATAAAATAAAGTTCACCGGCAACCCCGTACGCAAGAACCTTCTTGAGATGCGTGCAAACCGCAAGGAGGCAATCAAGGCTATGGGACTCGACGAGAACAGGAAATGCGTACTCATCGTCGGCGGCAGCCTTGGAGCGCGTAGCATAAACGAGGGCATCATTGCAAGCATTGAAAAGATAAGAGCCAACAACGACATTCAGTTCATCTGGCAGACAGGAAAGCTATATTTCGAGGAGATGAAGAAGAGAGCCGAAGAGGCTGGAAAGCCCGAGAACCTTACCATTACCGACTTCGTTTCGAACATGGCAAGCGCACTCAGCGCTGCCGACATAGTGGTATCACGTGCCGGCGCAGGCTCGATATCAGAATTTGCACTGCTTGGCAAGGCTGTAATCCTGGTTCCTTCACCTAACGTATCCGAGGACCACCAGACAAAGAATGCCATGGCTCTTGTTGACAAGGACGCAGCAATCTACGTTGCCGATGCGAATGTCAAGGAGGAACTGTTGGACAAGGCTATAGAGACAGTGAATGACAGCATGAAGATTGCACTGCTTGAGGCGAACATACAGAAGATGGCAAAGCCCGATGCTGCAAACGAAATTGCCGACGAGGTGCTGAAGCTTGCCGATGCATACATAGAGAAAAAGACAAGACGTAATTAAAGAGACAGATGGAGCTTAAGGATATCAAATCGGTATATTTTCTGGGAGCCGGCGGCATTGGCATGAGCGCGCTCGTAAGATACTTCCTCAACGAAGGAAAATTTGTGGGCGGATATGACCGCACACCAAGCGAACTCACAAACAGACTCATTGAAGAGGGTGCAGTCCTTCACTTTGAGGAGAATATTGACCTTGTCCCCGCAGAATGCAAGGACCCCGAATCGACACTCGTTGTGTACACCCCCGCAATACCTGCCGACCACCGGGAGTGGAGCCTGTTCAAGGATGGCGGCTTCACAATAAAGAAGAGAGCCGAGGTGCTTGGCATAATAACAAAAGGAAAGCGTGGGGTGTGCGCTGCCGGAACACACGGCAAGACCACCACATCCACAATGACAGCCCACCTGCTACATAGCTCAAGGGTTGACTGTGCAGCGTTCCTTGGCGGCATATCAAAGAACTACAAGAGCAACCTCATCACAACCGACAAAAGCGACCTTGTGGTTATTGAAGCCGACGAGTATGACCGTTCGTTCCTGCACCTGCAGCCATACGTTGCAACCATTACATCAGCCGACCCCGACCATCTGGACATATACGGCAACAAGGAGAACTATCTTGAGGCATTCGCACAGTTCACAGAGAGGATACGCGAGGACGGTTACCTTATCATACACGAGGGCCTTGAGGTGAAGCCACGCACAAAAGAGGGCGTCAAGAGCTACACTTATGGCCGTGAACATGGCGATTTCCACGCCGAAAACATACGCATTGGAGGCGGAACCATTCTGTTCGACTATGTGTCGCCATGGCAAAGAATCGCCGATGTTGAACTTGGCGTGCCAATGAGCATCAACATTGAGAACGGTATCGCATCAATGGCAATGGCCGAGATTTGCGGTGCCACAGCACTGGAGATGAAAGAGGGCATGAAAAGCTTTGCCGGTGCCGAGCGACGTTTTGATTTCCACATAAAAGAAGAGAACCTGGTACTCATCAGCGATTATGCACACCACCCCGACGAAGTACGCGCCTGTGCAAAGTCAATAAAGGAGCTCTACGGCGACAAGAAGGTGACAGTGCTGTTCCAGCCACACCTCTTCAGCCGCACAGCCGACTTTTACAAGGAGTTTGCCGAGAGCCTCTCAATGTTTGACAAGGTGATACTCGTTGACATATACCCGGCACGAGAGAAACCCATGCCCGGCGTTACAAGCAAGCTCATATATGATCACCTCAATGCCGGTGTGGAGAAGAGCATGTGCAGCCGCGCCGACGTCGTAAGCACCATAGAGCGGGAGAAGAACGACATTGAGATACTTGTGTCACTTGGTGCAGGAGACATTGAAAACGAAATTGCAAGAATCAAAGAGATTTTGAAGAACAGATAATGCTGAAAAAGATACTGAAATATATTCTGGGCACACTGCTTTTGTGCTATCTGGTATTTGCTCTGGTCGTTGTTCCATGCACAAAGGACAATGACAGTTGCAAGGGTGTCGACATAAACATCGGCAACAACAGCCTTGGCACCATAAACGATGAAACCATTGTCGAGATGCTCATGGACGAGGGACTTTACCCGCAGGACGAGCTCATGGACAGCATCAGATGCTGCGACATTGAAGGTTTCATAGGTGCAATGTCATTGATAAAGGAGTGCCAGGTGTACAAGACCAACGACAACAGGATAAAGGTCGACATCATCTGCCGTGAACCTGTGCTCAAGGTTCTTGACAAGAGCGGAGCCACATATTATGTTGACATCGAAGGAAAGAAAATCGACGACATAAAGAAACCGCTACTGTTGCCGGTTGCTTCGGGCGAGATAGACGACAGCATGATAGATAATGAGCTGCAGACTGTCGCTGTTGCCATGGCAAAAGACCCCTTTTGGCTTGCACAGATTGAACAGATATATTTCAACGAAAAGAAAGAGGCTGTAATTACACCAAGAATGGGAAACCACGTGATTGAACTTGGCTCCATCAGACAGATTGACGAAAAGTTCGAGAACCTGAAGGCATTCTACCAGAAAGGATTGAACACCGTAGGATGGAACAAATACAGCAAATTGAATATCAAGATAAGCAATAAAGTCATTTGTACAAAAAGAGATAATTAACAGATATGGGAAATACATGTTACATCGTAGCCATTGAGCTCAGTTCCTCAAAGATTACAGGCGTTGTGGGAGTTGAGACAACCGAAGGAATGAGAATTCTGGCAACAGCCAGCGTGCGTGTTGACGGTTTCATCTCAAAAGGTATTGTACGCAATGTCGACAAGGCAAGCGAAGCTATAAACGACATAATAAACAGACTCGAAACCGATTTGAACAAGGCTACAGGGGAGAACATCGCCATCAAGAAGGCATATATCTCCTTTGCAGGCCTCAGTGTACACAGCATCAAATCAAATGTAAGCCGCGATTTTGGCAAATACATCAAGATTACGCAGGAAATCATTACCGGAATGGAGGAGGAGAACTCCGAGACATTCATGGCACCGGATGGTTACAAGAAACTGCAGGTTAACCCGCAGGAGTATAGGCTCGATGGCAATGTAGACCACAACCCGGCAGGAGCATGCACACAGACAATAGAGTGCAACTACCTGAACATTGTGATGAAAGAGCAGTTCTACACACAGCTGTGTGACTGTTTTGCCCAGGCAAGCATTGAGATTGAAAAGAGTTTCTGTGCAGCACACTTTGATGCGGACATTCTGCTCACAAAAGACCAGCGCCGCAACGGCTGTGCCCTTGTGAACATTGGCGCCGAGACAACCACCATATCTATCTACAATAACGACAAGCCAAAGATGCTCACCGTGTTGCCGCTCGGCGGCAACAACATAACACGCGATCTCACTGCCGAACTCATTTCATTTGCACAGGCCGAGGAAATCAAATTCATACGTGGCTACAAATCTACAGCCAACTACAACGATGGCGTTAACAACGAAACTGTAGACAAGGTCATCTATGCCCGCATGGGAGAGATTCTCAGCAATGTACGTTTCCAAATTGAGGAATCGGGTGAAATGGTTCACCACATCGTCTTCACCGGTGGAGGCTCGAAACTCAAGAACATAAAGGAACTGCTTGACGAGTTCATGCCTAACTTCAGCACAGAGATAAAACCCGAACCACAGTTCAACCTCATCAGCGAAAGCAGTGTGAATGTGTACGAAACAATCACCACGGCGCTTTACGGTCTTTTGAAACAGGGCAAGGCGAATTGTTGCGAAGAAACCATGACTGCAGCAGAGAAAGCGGCGCAGGAGAACGGCGTGCTATTCTTCCCTGAAGAGCCCACAACACAGGAAGAGAAACTGAATAGTGAAGAAGAACTGAAGAAGGCGAAAGAAGAGGAAGAGAGAAGAAAAAGGGATGAGGCTGCAGAGAAAGAGAGAAAAGAGAAAGAAAGACAAGAGAAAAATAAAAAGCCACAGGGACAGAAGCGCAATTCAATCCTTGGTCCACTTTTCGATTTTGCGAAGACTTTTGTAACTAATGCCACAAGTGAGGATGAGAATGATAACCAAGACACAACAACCAAATAAATGATACACAAGTATGGATATTAAAGAACCTGTAAGACAGAACTTACCATTTGCAATACCTACAGATGCTCCAAGAATCATCAAGGTTGTCGGAGTTGGTGGCGGTGGCAGCAATGCTGTACACAACATGTACCGCAAGGGCATACACAATGTATCGTTTGCGGTATGTAACACCGACCTGCAGGCAATGCAGAACTCGCCTATCCCCAAGAAGGTGCAGCTTGGTCTGGAGATAACAGAAGGACTTGGTGCCGGCAACGACCCCGAAGTGGCACGCAGAGCAGCCGAGGAGAGCCGCGAGGAGATTGAGAAACTCTTCAACGACGGCACAAAGATGGCATTCATCACAGCCGGCATGGGTGGTGGAACAGGAACCGGTGCTGCGCCCGTTGTGGCCGAGATTGCACGCAGCAAGGGTATATTGACCGTGGGTATCGTGACCATCCCGTTCAAATTTGAGATGACCGGTAAAATCAAACAGGCATTGCGCGGTGTCATCGAGATATCAAAGCATGTCGATGCCCTGCTTGTCATCAACAACCAGCGACTCATTGACATGTTCCCCAAGATGGAGGTATCAGAGGGATTCAAGATTGTCGACGAGGTGCTCACAACAGCAACAAAGAGTATTGCCGAAATAATCACAGCACGCGGTGTCATCAACCTCGACTTCCGCGACGTAAAGAAGATACTGAAGAACGGTGGCGTGGCAATAATGAGCTACGGCATTGAGAGTGGAGAGATGCGTGTATCACGTGCTTTCCGCAAAGCACTGCACTCGCCACTGCTCAACGACAACGACATTTACAAGTCAAAGAAAATTCTTTTCAACATATACGAGAACCCCAACACTCCAATCCGTGTTGAAGAGATGGCCGAGGTGGAATCCTTCATGTCACAGTTCACCGATGAGAACATTGAGCTCATTTGGGGTTACAGCAAGGACAACAGCCTCGAAGATGGCCAGGTCAAGGTAACTGTGCTTGCAACGGGCTTTGGAATGAAAAACATTCCGGGTGTAGAACCTATTGTAAATGATATGAAACAGGAAGAGCAGGCCTTGACATTGCAGGAACAGATGAAGAAACAGGCCGAAGAACAGCAGCTCAACCAGATGGTCGGCACCTTCTACAAGCCCGATTACAAGATGTACATCTTCAAAGGCGACGAGATGTACAACGAGGAGTTCCTTGCAGCACTCGACAACTCACCTACCTACAGCCGTACCGCAAAGGACTTGGAGAGAATCATCTCAATCCTGGGCAATGAGACAGTTGTAACAGCGTCAGTAGATGTAACAACAATTGACGAGGTTGAGAACAGCAATATTATTGAAGAAAATGGATGTGACGAGGAAGATGACGAGAACGTTGGCCGCCCCGTTTTCTACAACGAATAAGAGAAATAATAAACATTTAAAAAGTAAATATTATGGATTTGTTTGATATTATCAGTAACGACATAAAGGAGGCCATGAAGGCCAAAGACAAAGTTGCACTCGACACATTGCGCAACATAAAGAAAGTATTGCTTGAAGCAAAGACTGCTCCCGGTGCAGGCGACACCGTAAGCGACGAGACCGCCATAAAGATCATACAGAAACTTGTGAAGCAGGGCAAGGAATCGGCCGAACTTTATCAGAGCCAGAACCGCACAGACCTTGCTCAGGAGGAACTTGCACAGGTTGAAGTGATGTCGAAGTACCTACCCAAGCAGATGAGCGAGGAAGAGGTTGCCGCAATAGTAAAGGAGATTATCGCGCAAGTTGGTGCTACCGGTCCACAGGACATGGGCAAAGTTATGGGTGTAGCCACCAAGCAGCTTGCCGGTAAGGCCGAGGGCAAGACCATATCTACAATCGTAAAGCAGTTGCTTGCCAATTAATCGAACAGTTCACGCAGGACAGCGGCCGATTTAAGTTCCGGGAACTCCGGGACGTGCAAACGGTAATAAAGGGAAAGGGTTGCGAGGTATTCTCCTCGCAACTTTCTGTTTAATGAAAGAAGATGCATGGAGTCATATCCTGTGCGCAGCAAAGCGATGAAAGAGTCTGCTGCATTGGGCATCAGGAAATTGGAGTGTGACGGATGTTCGCGCACAGCACATCCCTGCACCAAGTCGAAATAACATCCGGGCACATAGTCTTCGAGATTGGGGTATATACCTAAGAAACGGAGCAGCTGCACCATGAATACAAGATGGAAATCGGCATAGCCGTGCTCAAGATTGTCGAACAAGGTGAACGACCTGTCGAGGAATGTAAAAAGGGAATCATCACTTCCATCCTCGCGCAAGGCATGTGTGAGCAGTTCGGCAAGATAAAGTGCAATCGATGATTTGACAACGTCGTTCGGTATTGAGCAGTACATTGAATAGGGCTGTACCTCACCAATGCGGGAGAGGTTGCGCCCAGTCTTGACCGTTGCAGTGAACGACAGCATTGACAGCGGCTGAAACAGCACACTGCGCACACGGCTGCGCTTGCTGTGCGACACAGGCACAAGAAAAGACATTCTGCCACGTTGCGCTGTATATATATCGGCAATCATAAGACCGTCGCTATACTTAAGTGTACGCATGACAATACCTTCAAATTTCTCAATCATAACTGACTAAACAACAAATTACAGGGCAAAACTATAAAAAATTCCTCAAATTGTTTGCCAATTCAAAAAAAGGTTTTACCTTTGCACTCGCTTTTGGCCACTAAAGAGCTTAAAGCCATCCTCAAAAGGGATTTCATCAAAGGATGGCCCATTCGTCTATCGGCTAGGACGCAAGATTTTCATTCTTGAAAGAGGGGTTCGATTCCCCTATGGGCTACAATTAAAACTAAAAAACATTATTAAAGAGATGGCAAATCACAAATCATCACTTAAGAGAATCAGACAGACAGAGAAGAGAAATCTTTTGAACCGTTATTTGGGTAAGAACATGCGTTCAGCTGTTCGTAGCTTGCGCGCTATCAAGGACAAGAACGAGGCTTTGGCTAAGTACCCAGAGGTACAGAAGATGCTTGACAGAATGGCTAAGCGTGGTCTCATCCACAAGAACAAGGCAGCAAACCTCAAGTCAGGTCTTTGCGCTAACATTGCAAAATTAGCCTAATTTTTTAACAAATATATTTACCTGTAAAAAGGCTGGATTTCATCCAGCCTTTTCGTCGTTGTGTTTATATCACGCATCTAAAAAACGAAGAGAAGCGCCTCAAACGAGAATGTATCCACCATTTATCAAACAGCCGCGAAAAACAGAGCGCAAAGAACAAAATATTTAGCAAAAAGCGCTTGCCAAATAGCGCTTTTTTTGTTAACTTTGTTCAGTTATATCGGTAAAAAATATTATGAGCGAAGAAATCAACAAAAACGCAGCAGCCAGCTATTCGGCCGACAGTATCCAGGTGCTTGAAGGTCTTGAGGCAGTCCGCAAACGCCCTGCGATGTACATTGGCGACATCAGCGAAAAGGGTCTCCACCACTTGGTATATGAGGTGGTCGACAACTCTATCGACGAGGCTATGGCAGGCTTCTGTACTCACATAAACGTAACCATCAACCCCGGTAACTCAATCACCGTTCAGGACAACGGACGTGGTATCCCTGTGGATTGGCACGAGAAAGAGGGCCGTTCGGCACTCGAGGTCGTAATGACAGTGTTGCACGCCGGTGGTAAGTTCAACAAAGACTCGTACAAAGTGTCAGGCGGTCTGCACGGTGTAGGTGTATCATGCGTAAACGCCTTGTCGACACACATGAAGACCGAGGTCTTCCGTGACGGCAAGCACTACGAGCAGAACTACTCATGCGGTAAGCCACTCGACGCAGTGCACTGCGTTGGCGACACCGACATCAGAGGTACAAAGCAGACATTCCAGCCCGACGGTTCAATATTCACGGTAACCGAATACCAGTACCAGATATTGGCGACACGTCTGCGCGAGCTCGCTTACCTGAACGCGGGTATCACAATCACATTGACCGATGCACGTGAGACCGACGAGAACGGCAACCATAAGAGCGAGACATTCCATTCGACAGAGGGTTTGAGAGAGTTCGTGCGCCACATCGACGCATCACGTATACCATTGATTGGAGATGTAATCTACCTGAACACAGAGAAGAACAACATCCCCATTGAGGTTGCTATCCTGTACAACACAGGTTATAGCGAGAACGTACACACATACGTAAACAACATCAACACATACGAAGGTGGTACACACCTTGCAGGTTTCCGCCGCGCACTCACACGTACACTCAAGAAGTATGCCGACGATACCAAGGCGCTTGAGAAAGCAAAGGTCGAGATTTCGGGCGAGGACTTCCGCGAGGGCTTGACAGCCATTGTATCGGTGAAGGTGGCAGAACCACAGTTCGAAGGCCAGACAAAGACCAAGTTGGGTAACAGCGAGGTTACAGGTGCCGTAGACCAGGCTGTAGGCGAGGCTCTCGCATACTACCTCGAGGAACACCCCAAAGAGGCCAAGATGATTGTAGACAAGGTGATTCTTGCAGCCACAGCACGTATTGCAGCACGCAAGGCACGCGAGAGCGTACAGCGCAAGAACCCTATGGGCGGTTGCGGCCTTCCAGGCAAGCTTTCGGACTGCTCGGACAAGAACCCCGAGAATTGCGAGCTATTCCTCGTCGAGGGAGACTCTGCGGGCGGTTCGGCAAGACAGGGACGCAAGAGCAAGTTCCAGGCAATCCTTCCACTACGCGGTAAGATCCTGAACGTAGAGAAGGTAATGTGGCACAAGGCTTTTGAGAGTGACGAGGTAAACAACATAATTCAGGCCATTGGCGTACGATTTGGCCTTGACCCGGAGGACAGCAAGAAAGCAAACCTTGAAAAATTACGTTATCACAAGATTATCATGATGGCCGATGCCGACGTCGACGGTGCACACATCGGAACACTTATCATGACACTCTTCTACCGCTACATGCCTGAGCTCATTGAGGCAGGCTACCTTTACAAGGCTATGCCACCACTCTATCTCTGCTCAAAGGGTAAGGTAAAGAAGTATTGCTACGATGACAGAGAGAAAGAGGCATTCATTCAGGAATATGCAGGTGGTAACGAGAAGGATATCAACATCCAGCGCTATAAGGGTCTTGGTGAGATGAACCCGGAGCAGCTTTGGGACACAACAATGAACCCCGAGACACGTACATTGAAGCAGGTTACAATCCGCGATGCACAGGAAGCCGATTACATATTCTCAATGCTTATGGGTGACGATGTAGGCCCACGCAGGGAGTTCATCGAAAACAACGCAACATATGCAAACATCGATGCATAATAAATCAACAAAAAAACGAGCCGCATGGCTCGTTTTTTTGTTATTTCATGACACCTGTACACCATGTGTGTAGAAAAGTTGAATTACACTTTCAGGAATACATTCTTCCTGTAAAGGAAATAGAGGAGACACCAGCACACAAGCATGTAACAGCACCACCAGCCGAGCGCATAATAATCCTCGGGCAATAATTTAAGCACACCGCCAAACAACGCGTTTACAGGTTTAGATAAATCCAGGAACTGCTGTGCAAGATATATCGTTATAGAGTTCATTCCTATTACACGGAGAGGGAACGCCCACTTACTCCACCCCGCGACATCCACAACAAGATAGAAAAGCGCAAACAAGAGCAGCGACCAACCACCGGCACAGCACACGAACGAACTGCTCCAAAGGTTCTTGTTTATAGGAAACACAATATTCCACAGATAACCTGCAGCAAGCATCACTGTTGCCGCACCAAGCATCACCAACACCTTCTTGTATTCGTTTGCAATACTCTTTGAGCGCACGAATTCACCTGTAAAAATACCCAACATGGCAGTCACGATAGCCGGTAAGGTTGAGAGCAGGCCTTCGGGGTCATGTATTTCATTATGCAATGCGCCGGGCAAGAAGTAACGGTCAATATAACCGACAATACTACCCTCCATTGAGAATGATGATGCACCATCAGAAGCATCGGGTGCCACGACAAGCGCAAGCAACGCCCAATATCCGAACAGAATCACAGCCGAGAGCAGCGACAGCAGCCATTTGCGTTTGAGCCATATATAGAGCAACGAGGCAAACATCCATGCCAATCCGATGCGTCCGAGTACACTCGCATAACGCAGCGTCTCAAAGTCGAACAGCAGCAAACCGTTGTACACGACACCCAACAGTACTAGTATCATGCCGCGCTTAATAACCTTAAGCGAGATACACCCTCGGGACTTCCCAAGCGACAGCTGTTTTGCCATTGAGAAAGGGAAAGATATACCGGCAAGGAACAGGAACAGAGGGAATATGAGATCATAGAATGTGAAACCATCCCACTGCGAGTGCCCCATCTGCTCACCAAGAAATTTCAGATTTGGGAAAAGCGATGCGAGGCAAATGAACACAATCTCACCGCCCATAATAAAGGACATGTCAAAGCCACGCAACACGTCGAGTGAAAGCAGACGTCCGTTCTTCTCTTTCATAATATTCATTTTATTATCAAATCCTCAACAACAACCTTCGGGACATAGTGAATACCGTTCTCACGATAATAGGAATGGTCATCGTCCTCATTAATATCCACAAGCTGTACTTTCTCACTGCTCTTGCCCACAGCAATAACAAGCAATGGTTTATGTGGCAACTGCAACGAATCTACAAGCTTGTCGGCATCAAAATCCATCATGCAAAGACCATTCAAGCCCATCTCCACAGCCTGCAGAAGCATACTCTGCGCCGAGATGCCAAGATCTACAAACGTACTGTTGCGCGGTTCAATGGTTGAGCACACCACAATGAAAGCATTAGGCTCTGTCCCGGGAAGAGGAAGGTGCAACTCTTTCAACCCCGCACCCATCCCGATAAACGGTAGCACCTTATGAGCCTCATCGGCTGTCACTGGTCTGAAACGCAAGACCTGACGGTTGCGTGCAGAAGCCAATTTACTGTTAACCGAAACGATGCGACGCAATTGGTCAGTACGCACCAAATAAGAACTATCATAACCCCTTGTGCTACGGTTCTTTACAAGAAGCGATGAAAGCCCATCTTTTTTTACATTTGACGAAGTTGTAGAATGAGAACGGTACTGTTCCATTCGCTTTTCCAAATAGTTGTCGGCCATATTCTGAAAATATAGAAATAAAAAAAGAGCTCCGTTTAGAGCTCTTTGAGGTACCTGGCGGATTCGAACCGCCGTACATGGTTTTGCAGACCACTGACTAAGCCACTCATCCAAGGTACCGATTGGTTTTGCGACCATGCCGCGTTAAGCGATGACAAAGGTAAGACATTTTTTCTGAAGAACAAACAATGAAGGCCATTTTTTGTGGCAATATGTCATTTTTAAGCAATTATTTTGGTTAATTGACCAAGATTTAGACATTTATATCCTATCTTCGCATTAAAATAGCAGTATGATATACAAGGTTGAAAGATTCATTGATGAGCACAGATTGCTTGGACATGGCGACAAGGTGCTCGTTGCAATCAGCGGTGGAGCAGACTCCGTCGCCCTCCTTGTAGCGCTTCGCAAATTGGGATATGAATGCGAAGCCATACACTGCAATTTCCACTTGCGGGCACAGGAGTGCGACCGCGACGAGCAGTTCACAAAAGCACTGTGCGAAAGACTCGGCATCGCACTGCATGTTGTACACTTTGACACAAATGCATATGCCAAGGAGAAAGGTATCTCCATTGAAATGGCCGCACGCGAGCAGCGCTATGCCGCATTCGAGGAGTGCAGGACAACCATCGGAGCGCAATGCATTGCTGTAGCCCACCACCGCGACGATTCGGCCGAGACTATGCTGTTGAACCTTACACGCGGCACCGGCATTAAAGGATTGAGGGGAATACAACCAAAGAACGGTCATATCATACGCCCATTGCTATGTGTTGGACGCGATGAAATCATCAATTATCTCAAATGGCGCGGTGAGAATTTTGTCACCGACAGCACCAACCTTACCAGTGACTACACACGCAACAAGATTAGGCTTGAAGTCATTCCCAAGTTGGCCGAGATCAATCCATCTATCCTTGCCACACTGGCCACAACAGCACAGCGCATCTGTGATGCCGAAAGAATCTATCGCCATGCCATTGAAGAGGCCATAGAGCGCGTGAAACAGGGATATGAAATCGACATCGAAGCTCTTTCAAAAGAGATTGCACCTGCAACACTGTTGCACGAGATGCTGTCGCCATATGGTTTCAACAGTGCGCAGATAGATGACATTCTGCACTCAATGGCGAGCGAGGGCAGCAAACAGTTCCATGCAGCACAGTGGGAGGTAATCAAAGACCGCAAGAGACTTATAATCATAAGGAAGAGGAGCACCGACAGATTTGAAGTGCTATTACCAGCAGAAGGGAGCATTGAGACACAACAAGGCACATTGACCATCACACACACAACATTCAACGGAGATATCCCCAAACAGCGCAATATTGCCTGCTTGGACATTGACAAGTTGCATCTGCCGCTGACATTAAGACACACACACAACGGCGACCGTTTTGCCCCATTCGGCATGCGCGGCACCAAGCTTGTCAGCGACTACCTCACCGACCGCAAGAAAAACCTGAAAGAAAAAGAGATGCAATTGGTAGTTACCGATGCTACAGGAGAGATTGTATGGGTTGTAAACGAACGCCCGTCGGCACTTTGCTCTGTAAGTGATGGAACCAAAGCAGTCATCAGGCTCCACTGGGCACAATAGAACTATCTCTTCATCTCCTTCAACGCCTTGACAGCATCCTCAAAATCCTGTTCGGCCGATAGTTTCCACAATTTGATGGCCTTGTCCTTGTTTTGGGCTACACCATGACCATAATAATAACATACTCCAAGATCGTATTGCGCGGCAGCATGCTCCTTCTCCACAGCCTTTTCGTAGCACTGCACAGCCTTTCCGTAATCCTGTTGTACTCCATTTCCTTGATAATACATTGAACCTTGCAGATACAGGGCATTTACATTCCCCTGCGCGGCAGCTTTGCTCGCCCAACGGAGCGCAGCATTGTAACTCTGCTTTACGCCATGACCCATATAGAAACATTGGGCAAGATTATATTGGGCTTCGGCATCACCGGCATCCGCGCCCATTCTGAACCATTTGGCAGCCATCTTGTAATCGACACTGTCAACCATTCCAAGATAATGGAAGGTACCAACTTTATTGTATGCCGGCACAAAGCCCAACTCAGCCGATTTCTCATATCTCTCGAAAGCTGTTTTAAAATTCAAGACCTCTTCATCGGATACATGATATTCGGCCAAACAAAAAAGAGCCTCGGCATTTCCAAGTTCTGCAGCCTTTTTATAGAGTTCCATTGCTTTTTCATAATCATAGGAAACACCGTCACCCCAATAGTAACAGCCGGCAAGCTGACACATGGCATCGGCATCACCATTCTTGGCCGCCTTGGTATACCAATGAGCCGCCAAATTGTGGTCTTCAAGAACACCATCGCCTGTATAATAGCAACATGCAAGATAATATTGGGCATCGACATGTCCCTGGAGCGCGGCTTTCTTGTACCACTTTGCAGCCATAACAGAATCCCTGGCTACACCGGCGCCATCATAGTAACACTTGGCAAGATAATACTGCGCTTCACTGTGCCCTTGATTTGCCGATTCCGAAAACCATTTGAAAGCCTTCTCTTCATCTTGCAGGACACCGTCACCATAAGCATAGCACATTGCTACATTATACTGTGCTACATCAACACCCTGTTCTGCAGCTTTTTTATACCAATAAAACGCCTCATCGGAATTTGGAGCAACGCCAACGCCATAGAAGAAACAATCTCCCACCTCGTTCCATGCCACGGGATAACCCTTCTCGGCTGCAGAATTGAGATAATCGAATGCTTTTGCACTATCAGCCTCAACACCTTCGCCCAACTTATAGCAGACACCAAGATTGGTCATTGCCATTGCATTGCCTTGCTCGGCAGAGAGAAGATACCATTTCACCGCCTCGGAAAAATCGTGGCGTATACCATGACCTTTGTGATAGCAGTTGCCGATATTGCATTGAGCTACATCATTGCCTTGCTCGGCCGATTTCCTGAACCACGAAAAAGCCTTGTCATAATTGGGTTCTACACCTTTACCCGACATGTAGCACGCGCCAAGGTTGCATTGCGCCCATGCATTGCCGTTCCTGGCCTCGCTCTTCCACAACTTAACTGCGCTTGAATAGTCACCGGCCTTGTATGCCTCAAGCCCCTTCAGATAACCTTCACTGCGCACCGTATCGGTGGTTTCCATTGCCACAACATTCACCGCCGCAAACAGGAATGCGACAAACACAAGAAAACGTACACAGTATCTGTTCATGACATTCAGTTTTCCAAAAGTTTCAATACAGCCTCGGCATCGGGGTGTCCCAGTTCAAGGGCTCTCTCAAGACATGGACGCGCCTTGACATTCTCACCTTTCTGTATGTACAGACGTCCTTGAAGATAATACACATCGGGCACACCGGGAGCTATGGTCTCGGCCTCGGCAAGAGTCCTCAAGCCCTCATCGGTGAGTTTTACACGATAGCACAACAATCCCTTTTCAATATAATAGGCAACATTCTGTGGGTCAAGGTATATGGCTGTGTCAATATCATTCAACGCCGGCTGGTACATCTTTGCATCCAACTCGGCCTGCTCACGAAGATAGTAGAACTCAGCTCCCAAAGAACCCGACATGAGGCTCTCATATCGGTTGTAGTCAACAACCGCATCACGGTATTTCTTTGCCGTTGCATTTACAAGAGCACGCGTAAGAATGTAAGGAGCATATGATTTCACCTGTAACGTATCAAAGCAATCCACGGCACTGTCGAGCATTGCCACCGACTTTTCATAATTCCCCACAATCCTGTAACACTGCGACGCTTTGGCAAATATATCGGCACTGCGCATGTCGGTTGAAGAAAGCGACTCATAACACATCGCTGCCGCAGTAAGATGTCCGTGCGAACAGAGAATCTCGGCTTTTGCGTTAATGAACAACGACTGTGAATCAAGGGCAATAGCCTGGTCTATCTCTGCAAGGACATTCTCAAGAGCAAGCATCGGGTGCGACACCGAATCACCTTCAAGAAGGACATTATTCAGTGCTTTTGCCTTTCCCAAATGCACCTCCGCCGGTTTTTCGGCAAGTTTAAAAGCCTTGTTCCACGATTGCTCCGCCGCTTTAAAGTCGCGCAGCAGCACAGCATCATATTCAGCCTTTGCCATATATCCTTCGTAGCAGTTCGGATAAAGGGCAATGAAATCATCAATGACATTCTTGTATGAAGCACTGTCACCGACAATTGTCTGCATATACAGACATGACAACGCGTCCTCTTTATTGGTTGGCAATGCAGTGCGTATACCCATTGACGGATAATATCCGCGGCCATATACCGGAACTGAGACATTCAGCTTTGAGATGAGTGACGCTCCAATAGCGTAGCTGTTTACAGTGTCACCGGCTGCCGCCTCCTGCATAACGGCAACAAACTCACCGTTTCCATTGACCAAAGGCAATGCCGAGAAACGCTGCTCCATGGGTTTAGCCAATGTATAATAGGCACAAGAGTAAATGGAATCTACCCTGTCGACATCAGCGGGCTCAACAAAACCACCTTTGCCTACTCCATAGCCAAGCTGAAACAAGGTTTCACCCTTCACAACAGGAGTTGCAGAAACAGACAATGCTTTCAGCTTCTTGTCAGCCACTACACACGCCCTGATGCAGTCAAACATCTCATTGACACCCACAATGTGCTTTACCGGGCGCGCTACGCCCTTGTTGTCAATTACCACAGCACTGTCGGCACCGACAAAGAGAGAACGCGCCGACAAGAATTCCCCCTTCTCGCCCACGAATACCGCCGCTCCGTTATGCAACATCACACCATTCTTGTAGGTTACGACACTTGCAACCGACTGACGCGCTTTTTCAACACCTTTGGGCAGTTTGTCGGCATAGGAGCCAAGCGCCCAAAGCGCCATTATGAACATCAATAAATGTCTTTTCATCACAGCATCAATCGTTCAGGTGGCGTTGACGCACAGCCTCGTAAAGAATCACACCGGTAGCCACAGAGACATTGAGCGACTCAATGTTACCGAACTGCGGAATCGCAACCCAGTCGTCGCACAGCGCAAGGTGTTCCTGGGGAATACCCTTATCCTCGGCACCCATCACCACACAGACCGGCTCGTTGAAATCGGTCTGTGTATAGTTGATCTTACCCTTTTCTGTAGCACAGACAATGCGTATGCCCGATGCCTTGAGATACTTGAGTGTCTCGGTTATATTCTTCTCGCGGCACACAGGCAACATGTGCAATGCACCGGCCGATGTCTTTACCGCATCGGCATTCACGGTTACACTGTTATGAGAAGGGATTATGATGGCATCCACTCCGGCACAGTCACATGTGCGGGCAATTGAACCGAAGTTGCGCACATCGGTTATACCATCGAGCAACACAAGGAAAGGCACCTTTCCCTCCTCATAGAGAGTAGGCACCAATGTATCCACGCTTGCATACTCCACTGCCGAGATATATGCAATGACACCTTGGTGGTTCTTGCGGGTAATGCGGTTGAGTTTCTCTACCGGAACACGTACCACAGGAATGGTGCGTCCCCTGAGAGCCGCAAACAGCTCGCGTGACAACTCGCTCTGCAAATCGCGCTTTACAAGAATCTTATCTACCTCCTTACCGGCCTCAATAGCCTCCAAAACGGCGCGTACGCCGAATATCATTTCATTTGTGTTTACCATGTCTGTTCTTTTTTATGATTGTGACAACAGAAGGTTTGCCGCATTGATAGCCGCATCGGTGAGCACTTCACCGCTCATCATCTGTGCAATCTCGCGCACCCTCTCCTGCTGTTCCAGTTCTACAATATCTGTTACTGTTCCATTGACGGTCTCTTCCTTGTGCACCTTGTAGTGACGTGAGCCCAAGGCTGCCACCTGAGGTAGGTGTGTAATACTGAGCACCTGACGGTTAGCACAGCCCATCTGCTGCATCATGCGCCCCATACGCTCGGCAAGCACGCCCGACACTCCTGTATCTACCTCGTCGAAAATGAGCGTAGGTTGACTGCTACCCAATGCGACAAGCGACTTGAGCGCAAGCATCACACGTGCCATCTCACCACCCGACGCCACATCGCACAACGGCTGTGGCGCACTGCTGCTGTTTGCCGAGAAGAGAAATGTTATTACATCGCATCCAAGTGGAGTAAAGTTGTCTGTTGCGGCAAAATCGACCTCGAAACGAATCATTGGCATACCCAGATTCACAAGTATAGCCACCATCTCCTTCTGCAGATGCTGTGCACTGGCTTTGCGCACTTTGGTAATTTCATCTGCAGCCGCTGTCATCTCCTTGCCTAGTGCGTCTATACGACGCTGCAACGCCTTGATATCGTCGTCACCACACTCAATGCTGTCGAGTCTTTCGGCAAAGGAGGCCGACAGAGCCAACAACTCGCCGACCGATTCCACACGGTGTTTCTTCTGCAAATCATATATCATTGCCAGACGGCGCTCCACATACTCCAGCCTTTCGGGTGAATACTGCACACGGCCGGCGCGTTGCTCCATTTCACTACAGCAATCCTTGAGCTCAATGTAGCAGTTCTCAAGACGGTCGGCCAGCTCAGAGGCCGCGCTATAATGGGACGATATACGTGAGAGGGCATTTGCCGACTCGCGCAATGCCTGAACTAGACTGTTGCCTTCGCCGTCAATTCCAGCACAAGCACCATACAATGCCGCCTGTATATCCTCGGCATGCGACAGCTCGCTAACCTCCTGTTCAAGCGATTCCACCTCGCCTTCAACCAACTTGGCAGCCTCGAGTTCTTCGAGTTGAAAACGTAGCCACTCCTCGTCGCGGCGGCTGCTCTCAAGCACCTCCTTCAACTTTTTCAGTTCACCGTTCAATGCGCGGTGTTCGTCATACTGCAGCCTATAAGCGTCAAGCATTGCCTTGTTGTCCGACAAGACATCGAGCACTCGAAGCTGATAATTCCTGTCGCCAAGCAACAGATTCTGATGCTGCGAATGGATATCCATCAGGCGTGCTCCAAGTTCCTTGAGCTGCGCTACAGACACCGGAGTGTCGTTGACGAATGCCCTGCTACGTCCTGTGGCAGCCACTTCGCGGCGGATAATACACTCGGTGTCATAATCAAGGTCATTCTCCTCGAACCAGCCCTGCATTGCAAAACCGGAGATGTCGAAGCAACCCTCAATCACGCAACGGTCGGCACCTTCGCGAACCGATTTTGCATCGGAGCGTTGTCCCAGAAGCACTGAAATAGCGCCAAGAAAGACCGACTTTCCATGACCGGTCTCACCCGTAATGACAGAAAAGCCTGTAGAGAAATCAACCTCCACACGCTCTATGAGTGCAAAATTACGTATCGATATATGTTTAAGCATTATGCTTCTTAATTATTGCTTTTTGTTATCTTGTCCCACTCCGAAGACAAAGACGGATTTATGTTCGACAATGTCTCTACCACGCTCTTTTTCTCCTCGGGGGTACACTTTGAATAGACATTTACAATTTCGTCAACCTTGTATTCGGTGAACAGTTTTGTAAAATATGCCATTGGGCGGTCTTCGTACGCCTTTTTCAAAAGGGCAATGCTCTCTGTTATGGCCTTGCGACCACCATCGGCATTCCTGAACATTGTATCCAGACCCAGACGGTGGTATCTGTACATGAGTTTGCGCACAGGCTCCATTGCGCCGTTCATATAATCGTCGATTATGGAATAGCGGTTATTGCTGCTACTGCCGGCACGCCAGCCTGCATCGCCAAGATTTTGCGCATTGTTGGCTATTGTGAGCGCCTTGTTCAGAAATTCACTGCCGCCAAGTTCACCCATAGAGTCCAGGTCCAGGCCGATAATCATATACACATAAAAGGCAACGACTGCCGTGAGATTGTTGTCGAGATTATCCTCAATGAAATCGAGACGGTCAAACGGCAGGTATTTGAACTTTATGCTCTTGTCCTCATACAAAAAAAGTGTCGATGTGTATGAAGCGCCAAACACCGGACGAGAAGCCTGCACCATCAGGGAACAGTCAAAAGAGCCGTCATTGGCATAAGAGTTCACAATAAAAGTAAAATTGCAGTTTATGCGCTCTACCTCCTCGTACACATTAGGCGTCCATTTGCGGTCGTTGATGAAAGCCTTCAACGCCTCTTCAAGTTGCGTGAAGACTTCGGTATTTGTGCCTTGCACCTTTGATGCGTTCAACGTTACATTGGCATTGAGTTCCTCACCCTCGGCGCTTGCCGTCAACGGCAACAGCATGAACGCCAACACTGTCAACAGTTTTGCAATATGCGAAACAATGTCCTTTGCTACATCCTTCTTGCTCTTCAACGGGAAGTCACTCTTGCCCTGTTTGTCAATTATGGTCACCTTGTTGGTATCACAGGCAAAGCCCGCCCCATTGTCCTCGAGCGAGTTGAGTACAATGAAATCAAGGTTCTTCTTCTCCAGTTTCAGGCGGGCATTCTCTTCGGCATTATTCGTCTCGAGAGCAAAGCCCACAAGCATCTGGTTCTCACCCTTGACAGCACCCAACGATGCCGCAATATCACTGTTTGGGGTGAGTTCTATGAACATGTCATCGGCGGTGCGCTTCATCTTCACCGGCGCGCACTGCGCCGGACGATAATCGGCAACAGCAGCCGAAAGCACAGCCACATCACATGATGGGAAAGTATTCATCGCCGCATCATACATTTCGCGCGCCGACTCAACATCGACTCTCTTTATTCCCGGATGCTTGCACTCAAGAGAAACAGGGCCGGCTACAAGCGTAACATCAGCTCCTTGTGCCGCACACTCTTCGGCAATGGCAAATCCCATCTTACCTGTGGAATAGTTACCGATGAAACGTACGGGATCGATTTTTTCATATGTAGGGCCGGCAGTAACAAGCACTTTCTTGCCTGTCAAAACCTTACTGCCTAAAAAAAAATCTTTGATGCGCTCAACTATCGCCTCCGGTTCTTCCAAACGCCCCTTGCCACACAAGTGACTTGCAAGCTCACCCGCTGTGGCCTCAATGATGTGGTTTCCATAGCTTTTCAACAACTCGACATTACGCTGTGTCGATGGGTGGGCATACATATCAAGGTCCATTGCAGGAGCAATGAACACAGGAGCCTTCATTGACAGATATGTTGTGACAAGCAGGTTATCGGCAACGCCGTTCGCCATCTTTCCAAGTGTCGACGCTGTTGCGGGGGCAACAATCATCGCATCGGCCCACAGCCCAAGTTCCACATGGCTGTTCCATGCACCGTTTTCGCTCTGGAAGAAATCGCACATCACCGGACGGCCCGACAATGTAGACATCGTCAGTGGGGTGATGAAATCCTTTGCCGCAGGTGTCATAACCACCTGAACAGTCGCTCCCTCCTTCACCAGCAGACGCACAAGCACTGCAGCCTTATAAGCGGCAATGCTACCGGTCACGCCCAAAACTATTTTCTTTCCTTTCAGCATCTCCTTTTCTTTTCACGGTTTCAACAATCCGCGGGCGACCGACAAGCCACCCCACATTGTTCACTTCTTTATTCCACGCAACTTTATGCGGGTAAGCACCTGCTTTGTATTCAGCGAAAAATCACCGTTCATCATCCAACCATAGTAGCTTGGATCACGGTCAAGCACAGCATCAACCGGCATTCCTTTGTACTTGCCGAAGTTGAAGACCTCCCTGCCATTTTCGTCATACACAATGCGACCCGCAAAGTCAACATTGTTTGTGAAAGACGACTCTTTTGAGAGTGCCTCAATGTCGTTCGGCATGTCGTCATAGTGGTCAAGTTGCGCCTTCAGCACGTGGTATGTGGCACGCGTATCGGCAAGTGCACTGTGGGCGTCCTCAAGATTCTCGCCACAGTAGAACTTATATGCCGCCGACAATGTACGTGGCTCACGCTTGTGATAGAGAACCTGCACATCAATAGCTCTCAAACGAGACAAGTCAATGTCGACCTGCGCACGCAGGAACTCCTCGGCAAGCATTGGAAGGTCGAAACGGTTTGAATTGAAACCGGCAACATCACAACCCTCGAACTCATTGGCAATCTCACGTGCCACCTCCCTGAATGTGGGGCAATCCTTTACATCGGCATCATAGATACCGTGCACAGCCGAAGCACCCTCGGGGATATGCATCTCGGGATTGATGCGCTTTGTATACTCAACCTCCCTACCATCGGGGTAGACCTTGATATAGCAGATTTCAACAATACGGTCCTTTGAAAAATCGGTACCGGTTGTCTCAAGATCAAAGAATATTATCGGTTTTACAAGATTCAGTTTCATAGACTGCGCATTAGTCTGTAAGCATCATTGGCATCAACAACATCAGAAGCTCCTGCTTGTCAACCTGCTCGGCAGGGACAATGACACCGGCACGTGAAGGATCGGCAAGCTCAATCACAACATCCTGACCAGGAGTGTTGTTGAGGATGTCGATGAGGAACGAAGCGCGGAAACCGATGTTCATTGTAGCACCGTCATAGCTGCATGCAATGCTCTCCTCGGCCGATGTAGAGAAGTCTGTATCCTGAGCCGAGATAACAACCTTGTTATCCTCGAGGTGAAGCTTGATAAGGCTCACCTGTGAAGAGAAGATAGCCACACGGCGCAATGTACTGATGAGCGCAGCACGGTCAACAGTGAGTTTGTGTGGGTTATTCTGTGGAATCACTGAGTTGTAGTTAGGATAGCGGCCATCGAAAAGGCGGCAAACCAACTTGTACTCACCCATATCAAAGATTGCGAAACGGCCATCGAACTCAACTGCAACATCCTCCTGTTCATCCTTGCCAAGCAAGTTCTTCAAGAGTGTAGCCGGCTTCTTTGGAAGAATGAAGGCCGACTTCTCGGCACCTGTAACAGAGTAGTCGCGGCAACGTACCAGTTTGTGACCGTCAGAAGCAACCAAAGTAATGCTGTCTGGAGCAAAATCAAAGTACACACCACACATCACAGGACGCACCTCATCATCGGCAGCAGCAAACAAGGAGCATGAGATACCGCTTGAAAGCACCTTTGTCGGTACACTGATTGCAACGGCGCTCTCGCCAAGAACAGCAGCCGAAGGATACTCGTCTGCGTTTTGGCCAACAAGGCTATACTTACCGTTCTGGTAGTAGATTGTTATCTCAAGAGTCTCTTTCTTCACATCGAAACGGATTGGCTGCTCCGAAATCTCCTTCAATGAATCGATGAGAATCTTTGAAGATATTGCAAAGCTGAAATCCTCAGAGCAATCAACAACCTCCAACGATGTATTGAGCGTGTTGTCAGGATCCGAAGCTGTCAAAGTAAGCTTGTTACCCTCGAGTTCGAACAATACACAATCCAAAACAGGAATAGTGTTCTTTGAATTGATTACACGGCTGATGGTCTGTAGACGAGACGACAGCAAAGAGCTTGATACAGTAAAATTCATAGTATAAAAGTTTTAATTAATTTACGTTTTCATCTTCGCGCTCGCGCGCGTAGTACCTACAAAGATAAACTAAATATATAGAAAGTGATAAAAATGGGGCGAAAAAAATTGCTTTTCGCGAATAAAAGAACTATTTTCGCCCACAATTTAAAGAAAACTATGGAGATTACAGGAAAAATCATCGCAGTGCTTCCCGAGAGAGGCGGCGTATCAAAGACAGGAAACGAGTGGAAAATGCAGGAATACGTATTGGAGACACATGAGCAGTTCCCAAAGAAGTTGTGTTTTAACGTATTCGGCGCAGACAAGATAGCACAGTTCAATATTCAGGCAGGCGACGAGCTCACAGTATCATTCGACATCAACGCACGTGAGTACAACGGCCGTTGGTACAACGACATCCGTGCATGGAGAGTTGAGCGCGGTACAGCTCCTGCTGCAGCAGAGACACCGGTCATCAACGCACCAAAGGTTGAGGTCCCCGATTTCAGCAAGGGCGCAAATGACCCCGACGACCTTCCATTCTAAAAAAAGCGCAAACAGGAGGGGACTAAAGAGTTCCTTATAGAACAAAAGGGCCGACTAAAAAGCCCATTTTGAACCAGCAATCCCTGCTAGAGCAAATTCTAGCAGGGATTGCTTTCTTAGTAAAACAACTTTTCGGTTTCACCATTATGCAATACTATCTATTCCAGTTTCAAAAGCCCTTTGACAATTTCGACTCAATAAAAATTATTCCACAGCACACACATAAGATTCAGACCTATTGTTCAACAAGTTAAGTTATTTAAAAAAAAATCAACAACAAGGCCAACCAGTTCTTGCCCATTTTGAATATTATACGAATGAGGCCCAGGCGCCAAGATTAATTCCACGTTTTTACCAAGTTCAACGCCTTTATTATATGTCCGGACAGACTGACCAAACCATACACTTGTATCATCTATTGTGTGAACCAATAACACCGGTACACTCCATTTATCTACAAAAAGATACGGAGACAACTGTTTTGCTTTTTGAAAAAAGTCGTTATTCCCTGAATAGAAATCCATAATATCAGAAGGACTGCCATAACATTCGTACGGATAGCTTTCCAAATCAGACATTCCACAATGAGAGACGACTGCCTTGAATTTATTGACGCTGTTATGCTTACCAGCAATCAACAAGCTTGAGAATCCGCCATATGATGCACCGTAAAGCCCCACGCTCTCAACATCTATTTCTGTTGAATATTCAGTTATTGCGTACTCAACCCCTTTGAGGATATCATATATATCAACAGTTCCAGCATTGTTGTTAATTCCATTTGCCCACTCCTGGCTAATGCCTATAACACCTCTTCTTAATGGAATTACAACAAAGAATCCTTCTTGCCTGAATCTCTCATATATGGAACCGGGAGCTGCAAAGTCTGGTACAGGAATATTGGGACCTCCAAGACAAACTACAATGGCGGGCGATATCCTTTTCTTGACTACAGGTTCAATGACACAGACGTACAGATCTTCATCATCACAAACTTTATGAAAATGAATGTACGATGCTGTATTTTCCGCGATTAATTTGCCAATATGCGATTCAGTAGATTCAGGCGAGTCCAAATCGTCCGTTTGTATAGAAGAATCAAAAAGATTATACGAATACGATTTCAAATCGGCAGCTCCACTACAAGATTTATTCAGCCATTTTAAGTAAACGGCAGAGCCTGTTTGACAAAAGGACAAACTCCCATTTATACCGATATCAAACACCTTTTGAGGTTTGTAATTGTCAAATATATTCTTTCCCGCATCCAGAAACAACTCTTCGTTTTCACAATCTCTGAGAATAGAGTAGAGATAAACAGCGTACAACTCCTCTCCCCCTATGTTATACGGAATTGTATATGCCACATAATATGTTTGGTTCGATTTGCAATAGTAGTCTGCGCATTCTATGATTTTGTCTGGCATAGACAATTTGTTTCCATTCCCGAGATCCCATCCTTGAACTAGGTGAGTATATTTTATTTTTTCTGATTCCAATATTATTTTTTCACCTTGCGAATGATAAAACCCATACTTATCACACGGCATCTGTTTTGCCAATGCCGGAGTATAGTCATATATAAAAACGCCAAATCTGGAATTTGGCGTTTGTGGGTACGGGACAAAGATCTTACGCTTCATTGTTCAGCCTGAAATCCACCACAGCATCCATGACAATCATATTAATCAGCAAAGATTTCAAATCCTGTCTGTTCCACTCATTCTTTTTCATTAGAGTCACATACTCCGGTGCACCCGGGAGACTGTTTATGATTTCGTAATACTCTTCAACCACTGATTTTGAATGTGTACCTGAAGCGCACAGACAATTTGCCAAAGGAACGTTTGCTTTTCTGAACAGCGAATCTATTTGTTTCACCAATTTTTCATGGTTGCATATATATTCATAATACTTGCTATCCGCAATTTTTTCAGATATGCTCAAAAGACAATCTCCATTAACGACAATATGATTGACATGTTTTTTAATCAGGAACGCCACAATCTTATCGGTACAATCTTTCGAAGTCTCTTCAATATGTTCCAACAACAGCTTCACCATCAACAACATATTCATTGGTTTGAACGACAAATGTTGAAAACCCACAAGAGAATTTCGGCCGGCCGTTATATTGTCACAGCACAGTCTCACATCTTCATTATAGTTTTTCATCCTACCTTTAAGTTGTTTCATTAGAATATAGACATTTGAATTCTGGTTGTACGCATCAATATGGAAAACGTCATCAAAATCCGAAAGTTTAAGCACAAGAATTTCGTTGGGGTGTAAAGTTCCTCCATCCTTGCAGACTTGTACATATTCAATGGCCTTCATTGTATTCTGATACAAATCTAGAATAAAATCAAGGCACAACAGTTTCTGCACATCAGCACTTACCCTGACGACATTACGTGCAGTCTGTTTGGAAAATTTATATCCTAAATATCCGAACAACGCGCCTAAAAAGCCAAACAGCGCAGCAATAACTGCAATTACCAGATTCCACGATGCCAATGTAATATTCTTGACTGTGTATGGCTCCGGCTTGCAGTTTTCAGCCATCTCAAGTATGTGGGGAACAACTACGTCCAACGAATCTTTTATAGCCTCCAGTATTTCAACACCTTGGCCGTTTGCTGCCATAAACAAATGAAGTACCATTTTATATAATTTCAGTTACAGACTCATAAATTGCATTGTACAATTTCTCTTTCTTGTTCATCATCATGATTTTTCTGAATATTGCACAGCGTTTAACCTTTACAGACTCGGGGATGTTATCCTCCATCTCATATGCCTTCGTCCCCTGTCTTGGACTGAATTTATTGATATTGATATGGTCAAAATCACAACGGATCAAACAATCAATGGTCTCCAACACATCCGACTCGGTCTCATTTGGAAATCCAACCAGAATCTGTGTATGTTTATTTACCTTGTAGCCTTCTTTATTCATGTCTTCCAGACATTGAATAAATGGTTCTATGTTTGGATTACGGTTCATAGCCTTCAAGATACTTGGACTTGCAGACTGAATGGCACAACAGAAATAATTTATAAATCCGGTCGCAAAATATGGTTTGAAATCTTTGTAATATCTTACAAATACATCGGGATGTATATACCTGATTGCTATTGATATATCGGGTGCAAATGAATGAATTTCATCCAAAAGCATAATGATATTCTCACCAAAGTCAGAGCCATAACAACCAACTTCATCTCCGACCATCATAAAGTTCTTGTAGCCAGCCTCGACACCTTCTTTAAACTGTTTGATTACAAGTTCTTTTGGCACGCTCCTGAAATTTCCGATAGCCAATTTTGTTGCACAATAGCTGCAATTGCCCGGACAGCCATATGACACTTTGATTTGATATACATCCTTATCCTGCCAAATGTATTTCCTGAGAGTACACAAATCGTATTGTTGCTTGCAAGTGTTTGTACCGCACAATTCATCTATTTTCTGCAAGACCCTCTCCTCCTCATTTGGAATCCATTCACTAAGCTCAACATCCAGCGTTGGGTGGATATTATAGTACACTTCGCTTAACAGTGTTGAGGCTGCTATCAGTTCATTCAACATATCCAACTGCTGATAGGTCAACAATATGGCATTTGGAGAAACTTCCAAAATACGTCTTTGGGCAAATGCAGGTAAACAGCCTCCAATGACGAACTTAGCCGATTGGCATCTATCCTTTTCCAAATTACGTATTATTTCTATTGCTTGATTCTCTTCATTATGGGTAACACCACAACATGTCATTACAACCATATCAGCATCTTGTACGCACGTAGTACGCTCCCAGAAGTTAAGCTTAAAGAACTTGGCAATCCTTTCTGTTTCATGCTTCAGAACAGCACAACCATTTGATGTTATATATACTTTCATAATAGCTCTTTCTTATCTATGAATAATATTATTTCATTAAAATATAGTTTTATCAATATGTTTTAAGCCGTTTTGATAAAATGAATTTTATTCTAACCCTTTTATTTCTTTAAAATTACACCATGGTTCTCTTGTGGAATATTCTTCTACGGCTTCTTGGGGGACATAAAGAGTACAGGGGGGGATATAACATATAGAATATGCAATTTCTGGTGGTACTAGGTTTAATATTGCAATACTTTTTAGATTCTCTAATCCCGAAAAAGCACCTGACCCAATCTTTGTTACAGAAGCTGGAATCACAATACTTTGGAGAGCAGAGCAACCAGAAAACGCCTCATCCTCAATTTCTGTTACAGAAGTTGGAATGTCAATACTTTGCAAAGCGGCACAGCCCATAAATACACGTCTTTCAATCTTTGTTACAGACTCCGGAATGTTGATACTTTGGAGAGCGGTACAATAAAAAAAAGCACGCTCACTAATCTTTGTTACAGATTTTGGGATGTCAATACTTTGGAGAGCACAGCCTCCAAATGAAAGTAACTCAATCACAGTTACAGATTCTGGAATCACAATACTTTGTAAAGAAGCACAGTGCACAAATGCATTATACTCAATCTTTGTTACAGAAGCTGGAATGTCAATACTTTGAAGAGCGGTACAGCCCTCAAATGCGCCAGCTTCAATCTCAGTCACAGATGCAGGAATATTGATACTTTGTAAAGAAGTACAACCACTAAATGTCCAACACTCAATCTTTGTTACAGAAGCAGGAATCACAATACTTTGGAGAGCAGTACAATCTGAAAATGTAAGTGCTCCAATCTCTGTTACGGATGCAGGAATATTAATATAATGGAGAGCAGAGCAACCAGAAAATGCAGACTTCTCAATCTTTGTCACAGACGATGGAATAACAATACTTTGTATAGACGTACACCCCTCAAATGCACGTTCTCCAATCTCTGTTACAACATAATCTCTTCCTTTATATAATATCCTATCTGGTACAATAATATTATTCTCCTCTACAGAATCTTTAAAATGAATAACTTTTGCAGTCAAAGATTTATCATCAAATTTATAAATCATTTTTATTGATATATTTTATTATTTCTACTATCAATTTAATGGTCGTTTCTACATCCCTTAAATCACACATTTCGACCTGAGTATGCATATATCTATTGGGAATACTCAACAACAGAGTCTTAACTCCTTTATTGGAAACTTGAAGTGAAGCCGTATTCGTACCTCCGGTAGAATTGGAGTTTGCATTAAGTTGAATATCTATGCCGGCACCCTTAGCAACACTCCTTGCAATATTCACCATTTCCCTATTACAATCCGTATTGCAATTTATTACAGGACCTCGTCCCAATGCAATGTCGCCATATTTTTTTTTGCTTATATTAGGTACATCTGTTGCAAAGCCGACATCAACAGATATGGACATTTGCGGTTGAAAATTGTCTACACAGACTTTTGCACCCTTACAACCGACCTCTTCCTGCACTGTTGCAGCAGCACAGACGCCTATATGCAAATTTTCTTTTGACAACCGCCTGATTGCCTCTGCAATAACAAATACACCAATCTTGTCGTCCAACCCCTTGGATACGATACGGTTTTCATCAATAAGAAAAGAATTTGGACGGAAAGAAACAACATCTCCAACCGAAATCAACTCCAAGACATTTTCCTTGCTTAATCCTGTATCAACCCACAAGTCTTCCAACTCTGCAACCTTCATCCTTTCATCTGGTTTCTGGACATGGATAGGTCTTTTGCCGATAACACCAGGAACAATCTTTTTGTCCGAAGTATGAATCTCTACTATTGAGCCAGGCAATGTCGCACAGTCAATACCTCCGTTCTGACGGACATACACAAAACCCATATCGTCAATATAAGTCACTTGAAATCCAATCTCATCAATATGCGCCTCTATAAGAATCCGTTTACTTGATGATGGATTCAAAACTGCATAACAATTATTGAGACTATCTCTGAAAACATTTGAAAAAGACTTGACATACTCTTCGTACAGCGCCAACGCATCTTCCTCAAATCCAGAAACACTATGTAAATTCAGCAGACTATCAAGAAATATCTGTTCTTCCGTTTTTTCCCCCATTTTTCAACAATACTATTTGTAATTAATTTTGTATATAAGCCTCCAATATTCTATGCAAACTGTACATATCCGAAATTGATGTTGTTTCTTTTATTGAATGCCCGGACCAAGTAGAAACCCCAATATCAACACATTTAATAGGAGCCCCCATTGCAGCAATTGTTGAAAGTGTATTTCCACCAGTTACATCATTGTTACTCATCTGATATTGATATGGGATATTTTCTTTTTGGAACAAAGAAACCATTATAGCCTCACTCTCAGCGTCCGTAGCATAACGAAGACGAGTATCGATTTTAATAACTGGTCCCTTGCACATGATGGGACGATTAGTAGTATCGCTCAACTCCGGATGGTTCGGGTGTACAGCAGATGCAAAATCCAAACTGATGCAAAAGCTGTTTTCCATGCATTGTGACGTTTTATAGGTTTCATGCCCCATTGCTTTGAGAATCCTTTCAACAACACTGTGGTATATGTTGGAAGCCGCCCCCTGCTTTGAAATGCTACCACATTCTTCATTGTCCCAAACTGCAAGCGACAAGGTCTTTTTTTGCAGCTTTGCATTCATTATAGACATAAGTCCCGCATAAACATATGCAACGCAATCTATTCTTGAAGACAACAAGAAATCCTTATTACGTCCAACAATTGTCGCTTTATCAGTATCATAAAAACAAAGTTCCATACTCAAGACATCCTCGGGCAACACACCCAAAGACTCTGCAACAACAGAATGGACAACCCCCCTGTACGCTTCTCTATCCATTGTCCCCACGATTGGCATCATGTCAAATTGCGCACTTATTCCACCCCCCTCTTTGCCTGTTTTATTGCTATGAAAAGATGTGGACGGTATTATAGCTATCGGTTCCTCAATCTTTATAGTCTTTTCTACAGGGTTGTATATGTCATAGCCCTTTATGAATACGCGTCCGGCTAATGACAATGGTCTATCAAACCATGTAGAAAGCAGAGGCCCACCGTAGGGCTCTATATTTATTTTAACAATACCACCTTCCGAATACACCTCTGGCGATGACTTCAATTGCAAACATGGGAAGTCGCTATGAGCTGCGATGACTTTCAATCCATTATTAGGCAAATCCTCGCCAATGACAAATGCAAAAAACGTGGAGTTATTTTTCGTGACATACACTTTATCTCCCGGATATAACACGGGAAACTCTTTACACAGGTCCAATTTCTTAAACCCCGCTTTCTCAAGAATTGAAGATACGTTTTTTACTAGCAAATACTTGGATGGGGAATCATCCAACATATTCTTCAGGCCTGTAATATATTCATTATAATCCATATGTCACTGTTTTATAGATTGTAATGTTTTAATATAAACCTTTCAAGGAAATATCTCATTGAAACGCAATATGCACTGCGTGCATTTTCATCCATGGTACAATTATCAGTATAACATCCTCCCGCACAATGCCATTTACATGAACAGGATTTACATCTGTCAAACTTATGCTGATTATAGCCAAGGATCTCCGATAATTTATCTTCGTCAATGGCGACTTCACCATTTTCACTGACATTGCCAAAAATAAATTTATCATACAACACATCCTTGCTCGAAGAGACGCAATGACATATAGACAAAGTTCCCTCTGCCGTCAAAACGAACTTTCCGGGACAATATCTGTCTGCAAGGCATATTACAGCATTCCAATAAGGAGAAATAAGATAGATGCCTTTTTCTTTAGCAATTTCCTGAGCCTCAAAGAAGTTGTCGACAAACTGCCTGTAGTACTGTTTTCTGCTTTCAACTGTCGGGAAATAGCTGTCTGAAATCAATGATTTGAATGAAACTTTTTTCACCAAAGGCAACACATCAACCATGTGATGTATCATTTCATTCATTCTACCAACATTCTCATTCGTAATGACTGTATTCAATGCCACATCTATGCCATACTCGGCAAATCTGTTGATGTTACTCTTTACGAGTTCATAATTCCCACGCTGTTTGTTCTGGATATCCTCAAGTATATCAAATGAAACAGACAGACTGATATTGTTTGACTTACAATAATGCATAATCTCCTCGGAGATTATGGAGCCATTAGTAACCAATGAAACTGGCAATTCCTTTCCTCGATCTGCATTCTTACGATACGCATAGTCTAACGCAGGCTTCAGAACTCCCCAAGACAGCAATGGTTCCCCACCACCCAAAACAGATATGGTCAAACGCTCATTGACAGCTCTTTTGACATCCAGAAAATAATCAAGAGCTGAATACAATTTATCAATAGATATCTCCTTGCCCGAACGGCCATGCGCAGAGTAACAATAGCTACAATGGAAGTTGCATTTATTATTGGGCAATATCATCATGTTAAGAAGTCCACGCTCATCTTTTGATGTATAATACACCTTTTTTATCGGATCATTCAAATGCTGCAAAATGGCATCCACCACATCTTTTTGCTTATACTCTCTACCTTCTACTGCATTTCGCAATTCATCAATGACTTCCAACGGCACTATTTGGGCATAACCTACCAAGGGCATGTAAACAATCCACTCCCCGACATGTTTGCCATAAGTGATTTCAATAGGATAAATATCCTTGCTAGTTAATGATAACGTTTCCATAATCAATTGATAATTTCTCCATTAATATCCTTTCCCCTCACACCGGTAATCCTGACATTATAGAAGTCACCGATATTCAAACCAAGATTGGACGACACATATATCTTAGGATCCGCCATTGGAGTACTGTGTTCACCTCGTCCAATATAATACTCACCAAGTTTCTCATCTATAATGACTTTCTCGACCGTTCCGACCAAAGAACCGTTCAGACTCTGATAGATTGAATTCTGTAAGGACATAAGTGACAACGCTCTTTCAATCTTAACACTCTGGGGGATGTCGTCCACATAATTCTTATCACAATATGTGCCCGATTGGTGCGAATAGGCAAATACGCCCATGCGCTCAAAACGTTGCCCCTTGACAAATTCATACAATTCATCAAAATCAGATTGGGTTTCACCCGGATGTCCCGTCATAACAGTCGTACGAAGATATATTCCGGGAACCCTATCCCTGATAGTCGCAATCAAATCTGTCAATTGTTCCTTTGTCATGCTTCTCCGCATCAACTTCAACATTTTGGTATTGCAATGTTGAATAGCCATATCCAAATAGTTGCAAACATTTTCTCGTTGCCGTATCGTATCCAACAAATCCAATGGAAAACCTATCGGATAGGCGTAATGCAGTCTAATCCACTCAACACCATCTATATCAGCAATTCTGTTCACCAGTTCTGTGATTCGTTTCTCTTTATATATATCCAAGCCATAGGCCGTAAGATTCTGCGCAACAAACTGAATCTCTTTCACCCCATTCTTGACCAGATACCTTGCTTCGTCCACCAAATCCTTGATGTCGTACGATGTCAGCGGACCATTTATTTTAGGTTTTATACAATATGAACAGGGTGAATTACATCCTTCTGAAATCTTGAGATATGCATAGTGGTTTGGTGTTGTCAAGGTCCGTTCATATGTAATCAAAGACTTGCTTCCCAAATCTACCAATATATTCCCCCAATCGAAATTACCGTATATCCTGTCTACTTCGGGAATATCTATTCTTAACTTTTCGCCACGCTTTTGGGAATAGCAACCCATTACCCAAAGCTCTTTAATTTTACACTCCGACTTTCTCTTCGCGTACAGTTTGAGTAATTGCAGAGAGTCACTGTCAGCATTCCCGATAAACCCGCAAGTATTTATTATGGCTATATCAAAAAGAGAATCACTCTCACCAAACACAACATCGTGTCCGGCCGTCAATAATTGCTTCATCAGTTTCTCGCAATCAACAAGATTCTTGAAACAGCCGATATTAATCACATTGATTCTCATATGCCATCATTTTATACATTAGCGCAATGCCCATAAACACATTTAGACGACGCACTATCAACCACCACTTCTACCCGTTGGTTTATCTCCAGATTATCGGCGTCAATTATGACAGTACGATGATTCATGTCCCTGCCAAAATATTGGTTCAAGGCATTCTTCCCCTCTACTATCACATCCAACTGCCGACCTATCAGTTTCTGCAGTTTGTCCAATTTGATGGAATCATTGAGTTCTTTGATAATTTCATATCGTCTTTGCTTTTCTTCCTCACAGACATCATCTACATATAATCTTGAGGCTCTGGTCTTTGAACGCATTGAAAAGCGGAACACATTGATATCATCGAATTGCAAGAGTTTGACAAGTTCAACCGTTTGCTGGAAATCCTCCCATGTCTCACCACAGAATCCCACCATTATATCTGTTATAATAGATATGTCGGGAATCATAGAACGGATACACTCAACCCTTTTTATGAACATGTCGGCAGTGTATCCTCTGTTCATCCGTTTCAACACCTCATCTGACGCCGATTGAATTGGAAGATGCAGTACATGCATTATGTTTGGATGATCCAACATTGTTTGAATGATGTTGTCCGACATATACGATGGGTGAGAAGAAAGGAACTTGATTCTTACATCATGACACGCATCGGCCACTTTGCCAAGAAGCATGGCAAAGTCATATACCTTACCGTCAAATGCATTCACCCATTTATATTTATCAATCAGATGCCCAACCAAAGTAAGTTCCCTGTACCCCTTATCTGCAATATCAAGAGCCTCGTCAATGATAGATTGCACACTCCGGCAGTGTTCTTTTCCTCTTGTTATCGGTTCAATGCAATACGAGCAATTCTGATTACACCCTTTCATTACATTAATGGCAGCAGTGGTAGCATCCTCAATCTCCCGGACAGGCAGTATATCCTCATACAATTCATCATTGTCATCAACAACGGCAATCAAATGGTCGTCGCCCTTGCCTACTTTCTCCAATAAAGCCGGCAACGCCCTGTAACAGTTCGGGTTGGCAATAATGTTCACATATGGATATTTTTCAAAGAGAGTATGTTCAAGCAATGACGCAAAACATCCTGTAATAACAATCGTTTTGCTTTTGAAGTCTTCATCAGCACCAAAGCAAGCCAACCTTTCATATATTTTATTGTGTCCATCCTCTCTTACCGAACACGAATTGAGAATTATTATATCCGAAGAACTGATATCTTCAGAATATTGATACCCAACATCAGACAATATTGCAATAATGACTTCACTATCGCAAATATTCATTCTGCAACCATATGTTTCAATATAGAAAGTTCTCATCATTTCTGCTGCGACGATTTCAGGAACATTTCATATCTCAATTCCATCAACTCTTCCATATGAGTTTTCTCGGGGCAGCAATGATTGATTTTTACGCCTTCATATTTATTGCGCATTCGTGTCAATGGACAACCACCACCACACAGAGTAATAAATTCACACTTTAAACATTTTGGGTCAAATGTATAGTCAGCTCCGGTAAGATACTTTGAAAATTTAACCATATCGAATGTTCCGTTGTTGACATTGCCGATAGTTTCCTTTGCATTTCCTACCATTCGCCAGCATTTATATATTTCACCCTCCGGACCAATGACAAAAGCGAAATATTTACTTGCCACACAACTATGTCTTCTGTACTTGGGCAAGAACGACTTTATTTCTATTCCATATTTGTCAAAAATATCCAAGACAAACTGTGCTTTATAACCACCCTCACTAATATTATGTTCCGGCGAGACGCACTCTGACGAAAGCAAATCTGAAACGAAACCAGGATACATCGTAATCCTGCTATCATTTATTTCAGACTTGAAGTTGCTATAAAAAGTATTGTAGTCATCCTTATTTCGTCGATCTATGTTTGTCCTGATATCGACGGTAATCTCCTTGTTTACCTCCAACAGATATTTAAGATTCTCCATGATTCTCCGGTACGTAGGCTGACCACCAAGCAAAGCCCTACGTTGATTATGTACCTGCTCAGAACCGTCAAAAGTAATCTGTATGTTTCGGATTGACAGTTCTTTCATTTTTTCTGCTTTATCTTTTGTAAGCAGATAACCATTGGAGACTATTTTTGCAGAATATTCGATATCCAGCTGTCGGAACTTTTTTGTAAGCCTTACGATAGAATCAAAATTCAACAAAGGCTCACCACCGTACCATACGACGCTCAATCTTTTTAAGTTCGTGTTGGATTTTACAAAGCGGACAATTGCATCTTCCGTCTGTTCCGACATTGCAATATTTGGTCTATCCTGTTCATAACAGTATATGCAACCGAAATTACAGCCCCTGGTCGGCAAAATAGTAAGTGCCATATCCGAAGAGTTATACCTATTCTTGAGTATATCTGCCAAATACACATTCAAATCATCTTCCTGATTCTCCACAATTACACGTGCCTTAAGCAAGAAGTCGCTATTACTGAAATTTTTATAAGAATCAGGGTTGTCTTTCAGTTCCAACCACGCATTTATGTCTTCTTCCAATATTCTGATGAACACCAATGACATTGTATTGAACAACAGGTATCCATACTTGTTTGATTTTGATAGGATATTATATTTTGACCAGAACATTTCTTATACTTTTTAAATCTGACAATACGAGATGAGAGAGTGACTTATTTCAGGTCACTCTCTCATCCCTTTTTTAGTTAAAGGCTGAGGTCACCCCAACACATGTCACATGGACCACTCTCGCTGAAATTGCTGTAACCAAATACAGAATTAGCCTCCTGAGCAGCTGCTACAACCTGAAAATTAATAGCTTTCATGTCATCAAGATATTAAATATTATTCCTACTCTATTAAGGCTTTTCGGATTCCGCCTATATTTTTAATTGCCTTATTCTAAAACTACATAAAGATTTAGCCAATCAGATACCGGCTATATTTCTCCCAATCATAGTAATAACATTGCTTAATCTGCCACACATAAGGAACGACTTGATAAGAACGCATTAAAAACGATGTTATGGTGCGCTAATTTACATATTTTTTGTAAAACACAAAAAAATATATCAAACAATCAGCATTTGTGTCAAAAATTGTATACAGTTGGCATACAAATTCTCTAAAAACATTCCTAAAGAGACAAATTTGATTAGCAAGCTGGGGGCAACCGTCGGTTGCCCCCAGCTTGCTAAAAATCATTATCTTACGAGTTCATGCTCAACAGGAACTCATCGTTGTCCTTAGTCCTTTCCAATCTGTCCTTGACAAACTCCATAGCCTCTATCGGGGTCATATCCGAGAGGTACTTGCGTAGTATCCACATACGATCGAGTGTCTGGCGCTCGAGCAACAGGTCATCGCGGCGGGTCGACGATGCAATGATGTTCACAGCTGGGAATATGCGTTTGTTTGCAAGCGAGCGGTCGAGTTGAAGTTCCATGTTACCGGTACCCTTGAACTCCTCAAAGATGACCTCGTCCATCTTTGAACCTGTATCAATGAGGGCTGTTGCAATGATGGTGAGCGAGCCACCGTTCTCAATGTTACGTGCAGCACCGAAGAAGCGCTTGGGCTTGTGCAGCGCATTAGCATCGACACCACCCGAGAGCACCTTGCCCGATGCGGGAGAAACGGTATTATAGGCACGCGCAAGGCGTGTGATTGAGTCAAGGAAAATGACCACGTCGTGTCCGCACTCAACCATTCTCTTTGCACGTTCAAGCACAATACCTGCAATCTTCACGTGACGCTCGGCTGGCTCGTCGAATGTAGAGGCAATGACCTCGGCATTTACACTGCGAGCCATGTCGGTAACCTCCTCGGGGCGCTCGTCAATGAGCAGCATAATCATATAAGCCTCGGGGTGGTTGGCTGCAATGGCGTTGGCAATATCCTTCAAGAGCATTGTCTTACCGGTCTTGGGCTGTGCCACAATGAGACCGCGCTGTCCCTTGCCGATTGGCGAGAAAAGATCCACGACACGAGCCGAGAGGTTGTCATAGCTGCCTGCGCAGAGGGTGAATTTCTCATCGGGGAACAGTGGAGTGAGGTTCTCGAACGATACACGGTCGCGCACTAGTTCGGGCGCAAGGCCATTGATGCGGTTAACCTTTACAAGTGGAAAATATTTTTCACCGGCCGACGCAGGGCGGATTATACCCTCGACAACATCACCGGTCTTCAGGCCATAGAGCTTTATCTGCGACTGCGAAACATATACATCGTCGGGCGATGCAAGATAGTTGTAATCGGATGAGCGCAGGAAACCGTAATTGTCGGGCATTATCTCAAGCACACCTTCAACACGCAACACATCGGCAAAATCATACTGTTTTTGAGCAGGCTGCTCCTCGGGCTGCAGTTGCTCACGACGCTCGTTGTTCTGGTTATGTTTCTTGTCGTTCCTTCTGTTTTCCTTGTTGTTCTTCTCGAACTTACCGGTAAGCTCGACTGGCAGTTCAGCCGGGTCGCTGGGCAAATCTTCTATAGCCACGAATGCCTCGCCCTCGTCCTCGGCTACAGGCTGGTTTGCAAGTTCAGCAACAGGCGCCTCTACAGCCTCGACAGGCTGTTCGGCAGCCTTGTTCTTTGGCTTACGGCCACGCTTCTTTGGAGCATTTTCATTGTTCACTGTATTGTCGGCCACCGGTTCTGTAGCTGTTGCCACCTCCGGGACTACCGGTTCTGCTGCAACTTGACCGGCAGGCTCTCCTGCGGACAGCTCAACTGCGTTATTCTTTTTACGGCCACGCTTCTTCTGCTTTGGAGCAGCCTCCTCGTTTGCTGGTTTTGGTTCAACCACCACCTGAGGTTGTTGAGACTGTACAACAATCACCTCTACGACAGCCGGAGCGACGTTCTTTTCGGGAGTCTTTACAGGCTCCTGCTCGGGTTTCTGCTTCTTAGGCTCGTTCTTCTCAACCTTTACGGCATTTTCCCCTGTTGCAGTATAAACCTTGCTTGGAGCATCAGAATGTATGCGATTGCGACGATGCTCGCGACGATTCATCCTGTTCTCCTCCTTCACAACTGCCGGCGCACCACTTTTGCTATTCTGCATGGCCTGGCCATCAAGGATACGATAAATCAAAGAATCCCTGTCGAGCGACTTGATTCCTTTAATTCCCAAATCCTGAGCAATGGATTGCAAATCGGCAATCTCCTTGCTTCTTAATTGTTCTATATGATACATAAATTAGATGATGATGCTTACCCGCACGATAATGGGTAAAGCCCACAAAATGAAAATCTAAAAAAGATATATTTAGTTGATTGAAACTGCAGGAGCACGAATGTCCTGCACTATTTGTAATGCAAAGATAACGATTTTGTTTAAAAGTCACCGTTTTTTTGCATTTTTTTTGCATATAGCGCCTGAGGCATACGCTTTTGGCAGCATGACAGAGTGTCAAAACAGCTCTTCAAATTTCTTCAACACGTCGTCTAATGTCGACATGCGTGCAATAATAGTGCCTCTGTTGTTCACAAGTATAGCTGTAGGTAAATCGGTTATGCCATAAGCAGCAGCCACCTCGGCACTGCCACCTGCGGGGTTGCACAATTGGAGCCAATTGACATTCAGTTTGTCCACAAGTTCTTTACAGGCCTCAACACTGCCGTCGAGCGACACACCAACAACCTGCAAGCCCGCGGCTCTATGCTTGTCATATGCCTTTGACAACACGGTCAACAGCTCACTCACACCATCTTGCCATGTAGCCCAGAAGAGCACAAGGGTATACTTGTTCGCAAAGACCTCATGGGACAGCAGTACCTTTCCGCCATTGACATTGTCGAGTTCAAAATTCTGGAATTTCTTACCTACCGCGGTAGCTTCAAGGCTCACGGCTATATCGTCAATATACTTCTTGGCCATTGCGGCGTCACGCACCTCACCTTCAACCCTGCTGCGCATAACATTGTAGAGCCCATCGCGATACTCAGCCGGAACTTTGTCAAAGAGTGGCAACAGCCTGGCTGAAGAGACTACACCTACCGACTGTAGCAGATAGAAGTAGCCCAAATGTGCATCGATATTCTCCCTTATCTCCTTGATGGCATATGAATCGAATATATCACCGGCAATGACTACAAGTTCCTTTATGCTGTCGCACATGCCCTCGTCAAGAGAAAGTGCCTCGAGAGCGCCCGGCTCCGCCATTCGACGTAAATTGACAATCTTGTTCCTCTCGGCCATGAAACGGTCAATATGTTCGTTGCCCGGTGTGCCGGACACGAATGGTTCACCTGAAAAATCAACATTCAGCACGCCGGGCTCAACGCACAGGAAATTGCCGTCAAGCACCTGCTGTGTCGATATGAAACGCACGGTCGGCGCTGTGCCATCAAGTTCAAAAGTGAACTTTCCGCCCTTTATCACAGCCGAATCTACCGGGGACAAGATATCGTCAATTGGTGTCACATAGAGTACTGTACCATCAGGAGACGATGCATAACGGCCATTAATGACACAGGTATTCCCGTTTTTTGAACATGCAAAAACAAGAGACAGCAACAAAAGGAGGAATACTCTTTTCATATCATCAATTCTCTGACTCAAACCAATCAACTATCTCTGTGGGTACCTCATTGCAACGCACATACTTGCACACGTCGCCACCTTCGACAGAGAGCAGCATTGACTCTTCGAACAAGCTTGTTACAATGTAAGAGTTGTTCCAGTCGCCCACACCGTAGTCATATTTTCCACTGAGGATATATCCTTTATAGTCGTCTTTGGTTATCTCGAAAGAACCGGTAAGGCGACGTGGATACATGCTGTCAAACTTCTGATACATGGTAAATGTCCTGTCCCTGCGCACAAACTCAATATAGCAGTATACTCCCTCGGGGAGAACCTCGCCATTGACATCGGCAAGTTTCCAGACACCCGAAATGTTGTTTGGAGTAACCTCAAGTGACTGTGGAGTCAAATCCTCCTCGGGAGAGCAGGAAAATACTCCGGTGAGAACAAGCATAAATGCTATTGTCTTCAAGAATGTCTTCATAAATATATTCATTTTTCTAATTTCACGTTAAGTGTCCTGTCCGATATGCGCCCATCCACACCATCTACCACCACGTAGAAACGACGCGGAGCATTCGGCGGCAACACATCGCCATTTATTGTTATTACTATATCACCCTCCTCACCGGGTGCTATCTCAACAGGCTCTGTCGAGAATGAGGCAAAAGCCGGCAACAGCTCGGATGAGAGTCTCAAAGGCACAGTCCCTACATTGGCGCAGGGAATGCGCTGTTGGGGCGAAGTCCCTGCCTTCACAGGCTCAAAAACAACCTCCTTGCGCTTGAGTTTAAGTTTTCCCATGCTGCATGGAAGGTGGTTCCACTCATCATTGTCAATCACGTTACCCAAGAGGGTAAGCTTTGCCACAGGCGCCTTGTCCGACAGCGAGGTATAGACAAAACTGTTCGTGTCGACAGTTCCCGAGCGCCTGCGGGGGTTGAATTTTATCCTTATCACTCCCTTTTCACCGGGAGAAACAAGGCTGTCACCAATTTCGGCAACGGTGCACCCGCAGTTGGTAATTATCCTTGTAATGGCAACAGGCCTGCTGCTTACATTTACAAAGCTATACTCTACTGCCAACGGAGAGCCGTCCTCGTATATTACGCCAAAATCCTGCATCAAAGCCTCGAAGCGGAGCACATCGTCGCCATTTGGCATAACCTGTGGCGACATGAGTGAATCGAGAGCTTGACGCGACACAAACCTTTTCTCTTGCGCCACCGACATAACATTGCCGGCAAGCACAAGCAAAGAGAGCATACACAGGATTCGGGTCCTCATATTTTCAAATTACATCCAACCGTTTCCGTTAGCACCGTTGCGCACTGTAACAGTCACGCTATAAAGCTGTCCGTCAACGGTTATGTCAATAGTAGTGAATCCTTCGGCTACACCATTAACTGTCATTACACTGCCATCAACACTCACAGTTGCAACACCTGCATCGGCAACCTTTGCGCTGTAAGTAAGCGACTCGCCACCTACAAAGAAACGTGAAAGGTCAATCTTCTGGCTCTCGGCAGGTGCAAGGTATACATTGGGGAGTTTCATATCGTGTCCGCCTTTCTTGACAGCCTGCAGCAAAGCACCGGCATTCACAAGACGACCCATCTTGCCCTTGTATTGTGACAGTTCGGTCTTTGTTGCAGCCGAACCCGGAGAAGAGTGGTTGTAATATGATTTCTTCTCGCCCTTGAAATAACCGTCAATGTCGGTTGCTGTGCTGTATACAAGGTCAATGAACTCCTGAGCGCGGAAATGACGGCGCTGCTCAACTGCGTATGAAAGACCAAGAGCAATGACACCCGATACATGAGGGCATGACATTGATGTACCCTCGTAATATCCGTATGTGGGTTTACCCTCAACAACCAATGTGGAATATATCATACCGCCATTGTCATAGCTGCTGCCCGGAGTGCCATAGTAGTCACCGTCGCCGCCGGGAGCCGAGAGGTCAACCTCTACACCGAAGTTTGAATATGTTGCAGGAGTATAGTCGGCTGCTACAGCGCTCACCGAGATACATTTTGAGTATGCACCCGGATAGGCCGACATGCCGGCAAACTCATTACCCGATGCAAAGACAACAATACCGCCGTCAATAACGCCATTGGGCGAGCCTGCGTTGTGGATGAAGTAGTCAATAGCCTCCTTCTCAAGCGGATAGAGTGTCTCCCACTCCTCCTCCGATGCAGGACCCGGAGTATATCCCTGCATGATGTTTGCATATGCCGAGTTATAACCCCAGCTGCACTGCATGATTACAGCACCGTTGTCGGCGGCATACTTGAAAGCCTTTGCCTCCATTGCAACGGTCGATGCATAGGCATCGTCAAAAATCTGCAACGACATGATTCTTACACCACCCTTGCCTGCAGCTGCATCGCCACCGGCGATACCTGAAACACCGATACCGTTGTTGTTCACAGCAGCGATCGTACCTGCAACGTGTGTTCCGTGACCGGTGTCGTTGGTTGATGTTGTTGCAATATATCCACGATCCGATGCAAAGTTATAGCCATGGCGGTCACCCTTGTAGCCGTTGCCGTCATTGTCAAGGCTCGAAGCATACTCCTCGTCCTCGTTTACCCAGATGTTGGCCAAGAGGTCGGGGTGTTCCCAATGCACACCTTCGTCCATCACACCCACAATGATTGAGCTGTCACCGGTACAAAGCTGCCATGCATCCTCACAACCGACATCACAACCTGCAATTGCTCCGGCCCAAGGCTGTTCAAATGAATAGCCACCCTTGTTGATATATCCCCACTGAAGTGAGAGTTCGGGATCATTAAAAGGCAACTCAGCAGCAGCACGTGTAGCACCCATAGGAAGGCTTTCCTTTGCCACACGGTTGTCAATGCGATAGATTCTTTTATTGCACTGGATTTTTGATATTTCACCAAGTTTTGCAAGTTCCTTTATTGCAACATTCAAGTCTACATTCTCATCGAAGCACACTTTGTACCAAAGGTGCAGACCCGCCTCACGGGTACGCTCCTCGGTGCGTGGATCAACAGGGAACACACGCTCAAAGCTATATGCACCAAGGATTCCGAGCACCTCATCGGTAGAAGGAATGCCACTACGTGTAGCCTTTCCTGCACCGGCAGCACGGGTAACGAAGTAGTTGTCCAGAATAGTTGTCATCTCGGGAGAGAACTTAATGAGTAGCTCTCCATCTATGGCATCAACAGTCAATGACGAAGATGATTCCGGTACCTGGGGCAAAACGGGCATATCGTTGTCGTTACATGATGACAATGACAACGCAAACAGCGCCGAGTATATAAATAGTCTTGTTTTCATAATCATTCCTCAGTTATCTCGTCCTTAAGTTCATATTTTTCCCTTGTTCCGGGGAATACATCGTAGTAATAGTCGAATGTTTTGGGTTCGTTGTCAAAACGCACGGCCTCGCCGGCAGAGTTCAATCCCTTCTCCTGCTGGTTGAAGATGAGCAGGTCGGGCGCCCAATCCATGAAATGGGGGTGATATAGCAACCAATCGGGCAAGTTACCGTTGAGGAAGTTGAGGTTAAGACGGAGCATTGTACAATTCGGCAATATCTTTGGAATCTCTTTATCCGCAAGATACTGTATTGTATCGCCGCCCCATGCGTCCACATCTTTCTGTGTATATGCAACGACTCCCTCCTGACCGACAGTAAAATCGGGAATTACGCCCTCGAGATAGCAGTTCGAGAATGCAAGTTCCTCAAGATTCTCCCAAAGCAACAGACGGCGGAAAGCATTGTCTGTGGTTACATTGACATGCAGGCCGAGACCATCCTCATACTCATCCTTCTTACGCAAATCGGTTGTGTTCCAACGACGCGAAGCCACAAAACTCAACGATTTTAGCTTGGGGAAGTTCTCCTGTGTAAGTATCGCCGGTATCTCGGTAAAGTTGTTTGCGCTCAAGTCAAGAGCAACAAGAGATTTGCCAAGTTTCACGAAATCATCGGGCAAGGAAACAATACCATAAGAGAAGAGTGTCAGATATTTCAAATGCTCAAGTTCGCAAATCTCGCTACCCAATTCAATGTTGAGAAGCATTGTATTTACATTACTTGAAATCGCCAATGACTCAAGATACTTCAAATGACGAACCTCGGAAGGAATAGTCTCTTTTGTATTGAGGAAGCTGTACTGCACCGCACGCACACGACCCACAGCCTCGGGAGCCGGCAAATCCTCGTCACTGGCCTCCCAAAGTTCAACGCCTTCCCAGTACTGCAGGTTCTCGCTTGTGTCCCAAGCATCGCTCCAGCAGTTCATGCGCTCATACATAACCACAAGTGCAATTGAGTCACCGGCACGGTTGTCTTCAATCTTCAATGCAGGCTTCTGGCACACAGTTATCACTGCCGGCTCAACCGACTCTGCACCCTCGCCCTGAGGAACGAGCTTGATTTCAGCCACACGTATCTCGGGAACTGTGTTCATTTTCCAATCGAAACGCAGTTTCGCCGTACGTGGACGTGCACCCTTATCAAGTTCTACAGAGACACTCTCCGATGTCAACCACTCCTCGGCACCAAGATGGTCAATCTCTACCGAGAATTTCACATTTGTGGTAACAGTTGTCTCAAAATAGCGCTCTTCCATCTTTGCCGATGACTCAATGCTTATCTCACTGCTTTCGGGAACAATAATCTTGCCATAACCCATCTGCTTCACGGTCACAGCCACAGCCGGTATAGCCGAAGGAGTGAAGCGTACAGATGCGGTACGCATTTCGCTCACAAGTGAAGAATCCACAACCACACGACATGCGGTATTTCCTGTTCCGCTAGCAGGTGAAACCGACAACCAGGGCTCAGAAACCGACACGGTCCAGTTGTCATTGCTCTCAACAAGCAACACATCGGCACCGCCCTCGGCTCCGAATGTTATCTCACTCTTGTCCAAAGAAAAGTTTGCGCCTTTATCCTCGTCATCGTTACAAGCGACAAACGGGAAACAGACAATCAATCCTAATGCTATCTTATATAATTTATCCATCATAATCTATCTGCATTAATATCATTTATCAAGAACCAAGGCATCACAACCACGGATATCCTGTGTCCTGTCATATATGAGAGTGTAATATCCTGCATAGATGTAGTCGCACACCGATGACATATCGATTGAGATATTCGGATTATCGGCAATCTCAAAGTACATGATGTATGGCGAAATGGTATCCTCAATCTTGCGGAGGTCGTTACCACCGATACAGAACACGGCCATAGAAGGACAGGTGTAGAGACCTGTCGGCCACTCCTTGAGGCAGCGGTTACCGTTCTCGTCGCGCTGGTAACGGATGAAGAAACGGCTCAAAGTAGATATGCTCAACGGCTTTGTGGGGAATGAAGAGAAACGGTTGTAACTCAAATCCATACCCGCAAGATAGGGCAATGTACGTGCATAGAAGTCATCGGGCAACTCGCTCAAGTAGTTGTAGCTGAGGTCGAGCGCCTCGAGCAGATATGTATACTCGCCCTTGAGTGAACCTTCGGGAATCTTCTTCATTCCATTACCGGCCAGAATAAGCTGGTTCATTGGAGAACCGGTCTTGAAAAGGATGCCGGGGAATGTCTCGAGACGGTTATTTGTAATATTTACCGCCGAAGAGTTTATACCCTTGAAGTTGTCACCATTCTCAAAGCCTGCAATCTTGTTGTATGAAAAATCAACCGACTGCATCACATACACCGACTTTGCATTGAAGATATCGGGGAACAGTGTCATCTCGTTGTTTGTCGCGCTGAAGCTCTCAAGCTGCGAATAGCCACAGAAGTAACCGTCGGGGGCTGCAGTCAGTTTCTCGATCTTGTTGTAGTCGAGGTACACCTTTGCAAGTGTAATCTCCTTACCGAACGGATGTACTGTCTTCAACTGGTTGTTGGTGCAGTCAATCATTCCAAGTTTGGTCATCTTGCTCAGTTCCTCGTATACGGGGGTCTCCTCAAGGTTGTTGAAACCAAGATATAGCACCTGGAGCCTGTCGCCGCTGTTACCATTGATGAAGGCCTCCCAATCGGCCTTCAACTGCTCGCCCGAAATACCCTTGTTGCTTGCAACATTGAGCATCTGAAGTTCGGGAATCGATGCAAGCATCTCCATTGGAAGAGCTGTAAGCTTGGGACAGTTGAAAATCTCGATATCATAGAGCGTTGTCATGTTCTCCCAGCTGAGAGACTCACGCTCCTCATAAAAAGGAGATTCAGGCTTAATATCCACAAAGAAACTGTCAACGGTGATTGGGCAGTTGGCAATGAAGAACTGCTGCAGGTTGGTACAACGCTGCAAAGCCTTGGAAACACCCACGATACCGTTTGTCATGTCACCGAAGTGGATTCCCTTCAAAGATATTCCCTTGCGGATAGGTTTCTCATTGGGGTCAAGTTCTATTGTCTTCTGCCACAATGGTGAATATCCTGTGCGGAAGTCCTTGTCGAGAACCCTGTCGGCATAGTCCATACGGATTGAGTTCATCTGCTCGGCAGTCATGGAAGGTGTTATGCGGCCGAAAAGGTGACCACCCAAAAGGTCGGAGTGACTGCTGAGATAGAGAATTGAGAGTTCGGTCAACTGGCCTATAGCATCGGGCACTACACCCTTCGGACCGAATCCCTCGAGCGAGATTGTTGCAACACGCCCATTGGCATCGAGCTGAACACCTGGCTGGATACCCCACATATCAATATCCTTGTTGAAGTTCCAGTTAATTCCATCAGCCAAGGCATCACCGACATAACTCCAATTAGGGCCATCGAGTGCCTCCCATATCTCTTTCAGGGCAATATAGTCCTTGATATACTCGGCTGTCTCTGAAAGATTGACAGGAACATTCACATCCTTTGTATCAACGTCATCCTCAACGACAAAAGTCGCATCGGTATTGTTCTCCTCCACAGCAAGCATTGTCTTTCCCTTCTTGTCGGAATATGTGATGCAATGCTGCACACGATACTCGCCAGTCTTGAGCCATACAAGAGTGTCGCACACTGCATAAGATGTCTCCACAGAAGAGGGGGTGAAATCCTCGGTATACTTTACAGGGATTTTCTCAAAAGTTGTGAGTTCCTTTGTAAACAGGTGCTGCACGGTAATATCAACAGTTCTGATATCACTGAATGGATAGAATCCGTCACCTCCTACACCGCGTGTCTGCTCCCACGCCTTCACAAGTTTGAACGATACACGTCCACGCTCAACCACGTCGGGGGTGATGTGCTGCACATAAAGGCCACCAGGTACAATCTCAAACTGGCAATCCTCAACATCCCTTTGCTGGATAGCCTGGTCGAGCTGGTTATAGAGAACATAACCTATGAGGCTATATTCGCCGGCCAAAAGGCGCAATTTGTCACTGCGCAGACCATACTCGGCACTCTCTTCATTGAAGGCGTTGAGCAGAAGAGTCTGCTCTATTGTGTGACCATCGTACTGAAGAAGAACCTTCACCTTCTTTGCCTCGGTAAGACTCTCGAGCCTGTCGACTGAACGTGTTGCCTGTCCAATCTTGAATTGTACATAGCCATACTGCACCTGCTGGTCATTGTCTTCATCGGCGCAGCCAACCAATGCCACTCCTGTGAGCGACATCATCAACAACATCAAATATAATCGTATTCTGTTCATAGCTTCATTCATTTATCATTTGGTCACAGGTCTTATGACAAGAGCCTTGATATTTACAATTTGTGGAGTATACAGACGCAGAATGATTGTCTTGTTCAGCGATGCTGGAACTGTAATGTTCAGGCGGTACAAGCCATCATCACCAAGTTCCGCAGTTGGGTTACCCCATGACTTGAGACGCTGATGTGCACCCTCGAGGTCGGTGATTGCAAAGTTACCCTGCCAATCATTTGCATTGAGCCTTGTCACAATTGTATAGCTCTCGCCCGGTACAAGGTCGCAACTTGTGAGGTCTGTGATTGAGAACTCACTGCAGAGCCACTCATAATACTCTTCCTCAACAACAGATGATACCGCTGTACCATTTGCATCGGTGATTATGAATCCGTCGGTAGCTTCAAGACTCTTCTGCTCTACTTCCAGCACAACATATGAAAGGTTGCTGTCAATGAATGTGTCAACATCACTGCTTACATAAAGTGAATCGGCAAAATTGCTGTACATTGCCGCAGGAACGGCAAAGAGGTAACCCGAACGTGAAGATGCTGTTGAAGCTGATACTGAAACGCTCACCTGTGAAGGGTCGTTTTCATTCTGCGTTGCAAGAATCCAAGACTCATCGGCATTCATCAACGCAAGTTTACCGTTATCTACTTGGGTATAAACGAACTCGTAATCATAGCTCAGACAAGTTACTGAAAACGCGAGCGCATCCTCAACAATTGTCTCTACAGTCTCGCCCGATGCCGATGTGGTTTCCTGCACAAAAGTCTTGCCGTCGAGCGATACCTTCCAGCCCCAAGGTGTGTTGTCACCCTCAATCTCCATCAAAGTAGGCTCCATACCCACATACGCAACAGGCACTTCATAGACCTTGCTGCGATCAATATTTCCGAAAGTAACCACACCCTCTTTCTCATAAGGAACATATGAGTTCGCTACATTCAGAGTGAAACCACCGTCAAGCACCTGAGGCTCACCAAGCCAAACGGGACAATCAAGAATCGAGCACTCAAAGTTGGCTACAGGAGCAATCCAAACAGTCGCATCGGTGCCAATCTCGATTTTCTTAATCTCCTCACCTTCGCTTGACAATAGGGCAAACTCATGCTCCTTACCCTTGCGTTCAATAGTCACCACGTCCTTTGAAACACCACCGGCAATGAGAGTAACAGTTGCCTTTGCAGCATCGAACCCACGTGCATCATTGGTTACCTTAATATATACGGTATGTGTGCCCTCGCCACCCTGCACGTCGTTGAAGAACTCACCGTCGGCCTGCAATGAAAGTTTCACCCACATCTTGTCGCTGCATAGATTCCACGCACCGTTTGAAGTGATTTCAAACGAGCTGACAATGCTTTCACAGCTGTCAAGAGAAGCCATATCAAATTCTCCGGGCGCGGTAAACGTCGCCTCAACAGGAGTAACATCCTCGTCGGAACAAGCCGATACCAGACAACCTAAAGTCATTGCAAGGCAGGCTATATACCATTTACTTATATATTTCATATATTTCATCTTTTTAATATCCCTCTCGTTTAAGTTTCTCGGCCTCATCGTCACTAATCCACTCTACGGCATTCACGAATGTACCGACGGTATTCTGTCCTTCAGCCATACCCGGAACATAGAGTGTCATGTACTGGAAGATGAACTTCTCACAACTGCTGAAGTACGATGTATATGCTGTCGGCTGATACATTCTTATCAATCCATCACCGTATAGAGTACCGAAAGCCTCTGATGTGGGACCGAACACCTGGTCTTCCATTTCAATGAGCGGGTTCAGGATGTCTTCAGAGTCAAACTTTATTCTCGCATCATAGCCGTCGAAGAAATAGTCCCTGATAATGATGGTGTTCTCATTCTCGGAGTCAATTTCTGACTTCACCAACCTCATGTCAATATCAGGCATGTAGTTGATGATGTATGTCGATGTCAGGAGACAGTATCCTGTAAAGGCATTGATGTCGAACTTGCATGCTTTCTGCAACAAAACATTTGCCTCTGTGCCATAGATGTCCCACTGCAGTTCCTCGGGAACAATGAGATTCAGCTTGAAACCCAAAGAGTCGTACACATCAATATTATTGTGATAACCGCGCACACGCACATTGCCAACAAGTTCACCGGCTTTGATGGTGATGGTGTTTGACTCCAGTGAATAGTGCTTGCCCTCGATTGCGTTGCTGTTGGCATCAATAATCTCAACGGCAACCGTTCTGTCATAATCACAAGACTGTGTAGCAACAACAGGAATATTATGATACTCAACGTCGTCAGCCACAGGCAACACGTAGAGTGTGTCCGAGAACTGTATGTAATCGGGGGTTGAAGGTGTCATAGACACACCTTCATTACAGCTGCTTGCAACAGCAACGGCAAGAGCCATGCCCAATAAGTTCCTTGATATTCTATATATAATGTTCATTTTCATATCCTGCAACTGTTATCTGTTACTTTCATTTGGTTCAATATCGGCACCGGGAGACTCAATCTCGTGTTGTGGTATCGGCCACACGAACAATGGATTGCCGGCCGCCACCTTGAGACTGCTGCCGTTTGAGAGCGACTGGTCCTGTGGTGTACGCTCGAAGCCCTTGCCCCAACGTTTGAGGTCCTGCAGACGGAAGCCCTCCATATATAGTTCCTTGATGCGCTCCTGCTCAATAATCTCCATGGCATTGCTTGCTGTCAATGCAGCCGAACCGTTGGTGTAACGTGCCGCCATAAGAGTTGAGATATCCTTGCCGGCCTTTGCATAATCGGGTGTTTCAAGCTGGCAATAAGCCTCGGCACGTATAAGGTACTGCTCCGAAAGACGGAATACCTTTGGCATTGACACGTTAAGTAGCTGCGCCTCGCTGTAAAGTGTCTGGTTGCCCCAATACTTGTAGAGCAAAGGCCAGGTAAGACCATGGGTATAGCCGGTCTGCGCCTCATAGAAATAAGTATTGTAACGCAAATCGTTAGAGCCGTAGAGGTCGAGCACCCACTTTGCAGGAACATAGTCGGGTTTGAAAGACGAGTAGTCGTAGTTGAAGAACACAGTTCCAAGTGCACCACCATAGTTGGTAGATGTGAAACCGACCTTCCAGATAACCTCGGAAGAGAGGTCATACTGCCACATGTAATCGTAGTAGTTCATTCCGGCTGAGTACTGTGAGTTACAACTTGACAGGAAGAACATGTTACTGTCAATGACTTTTGAAGAATACTTTATAGCCTCCTCATAATCGCGCATATAAAGTGCTACGCGCGCACGTAATGCATATACGGTATACTCGTTGAAATAAACCGAGTTGTTGTAGAGGTAACCGTCAACAGCAGGGTCATAATCATCGTCAAGCTTCAGAAGCTTTGCAGCCTCATCAAGGTCACTGAGCACCTGCTGATAAGAATCATACAATGAAGCACGCTTGATTGGTTGGTTCTCGTAATATTTTGTCTTGAGCACGACTCCCAGCTCGTTCTTCGCAGCCTCATCACTCTTGTAATCGACACAATAGAGCTTTATGAGTTCGCTGTATGCAAGCGCACGTGCAAAGTATGCCTCGCCGCAGTATAATTCCAGGCGGTCAAGTTCTGTGTCGCTTGTAAGTGTAGGCTTCAGTTTAGCCGCATTGTCAAGAAGGAAGTTACAATTTCCAATCAATGAATATAGCGAGCCATAAACAGCCTCAATCTGTGGATTTGTAGCAAGGATTTCCCAACGCCATACATCACCGAAAGTGTTTGTATAACCGTTCACGGCATACACCATGTCGCACTGGATATCGGGTAACAGGGTGAGATAGCCGCTGTAGAGCGCACCACTGAGAAACGATGAGTATATACCCACCACAGCCTGGTCGGCCTCATCGACGGTTGTTATTGCCGAACCCTCGGGCACTGCATTCTCGGGGAACTTGTCGAGGCACGATACCGGTACCACAAGCATCGTTGCCAATAATATAAAGGTAAATATCTTTTTCATCTTTAACCCTCCTGAAATTAGAATGTAATCTCAACGCCCATTGTGTACTGGCGCGACATTGGATACTGTGCCTTGTAGACATTGCTTGTTGACTCGGGGTCGAGACCGCTGAACTTTGTCCATGTGAACAGGTTCTGCGCCTGCACATAAAGACGTGCACGGCTGATGAAGTGAGTCTTTGCAAGCAAAGTACGTGGGAAATCATAGCTGAGCATCAGGTTCTTCAGACGAAGGAACGATGCATCCTCAAGGAAACGTGAGTCCATCTGTGGAGTAACGCCGTAGCGTGGAATGTCGGTAACGTCACCGGGCTCTTTCCAGCGGTCATAGAGCAGACGCTTAGACTGGTTGTAGGCCGAGTAGAGACCATTGCTCTCCTCAAAGAAACGGTCATTATTGAACATCCAGCGATTGGCAACCCAACTGAAGTTAGCGCTCAATGAGATACCCTTGTAGTTCATTGAAGTTCCAAAACCACCCTGCCATGGAGCATTGTAGTTCTTACCGACAAGCACCTTATCCTCCTCGCTGAACACGTTTGTGATGTTACCCTCCTTGTCATACCATAGAGCATCACCGTTTGCGGGGTTCACACCAGCATACCTATTTATATAGAACTCACCTATTGAGTGACCTACAACAAGCTTTGTCGATGTGTTTGACATCTCATACTCATCGAGTCCGTTGTAGAGTTCAGTAATCTCGTTATGGTTGTAGCTTGCATTGGCGTTGATATTCCACACAAAATCCTTTGTGCTTACAGCATCGGCACCCAAAGAAACCTCGAAACCCTGATTGATCATGGCACCCACATTGTCCCAACGTGTACCGAAACCATTGTTCACATAAGACTGTGGCACAAGCATGAGCATGTTGGTGGTCTTCTTGTGATAGAGCTCGATATCGGCATTGATGCGACCGAAGAATCCAAGGTGGATGGCAAGGTTCGATGTCCACAACTGCTCCCAGCTCAAGTTCTCGTTACCCTGTGTTGCCGGAGCGATACCCGCAACACCCATGTAGTTGGCACCACTGCCCACAAGTGCAAGGTGGTCATAGTCAGGAATTGATGAGTTACCCGATGTACCGGTACTCAATGCTACCTGCGCATTGGTGAGCCACTTGTTCGCAGCTTGCATGAATTTCTCCTTGCGCACGTCCCACATGAAACCGAGCGACCAGAATGTTGCCCAACGGCCATCCTTACCGAAACGTGAAGAGGCATCGCTACGGAGCGAGAAATCGGCATAATAGCGGTCGTAGTAGTTATACTCGCCACGCGCAAAGAACGAGAGGAATGCGTGGCTGGAATATGAGTTTGCCCACGATGTGGCTCTTGTTCCCGATGAAAGCAGCGTAAAGGCATCATTGTTCTGTCCGCGTGTCACAACCTGGAATCCCTCAGAACGGTAGTCGACACCCTCCTGACCAAGCATCACATTGAAGTGATGATAGCGCTGTACATCGAACTTATAGTTGATTGTATTTGTTACTGTAAGGTTCACTGTCGCATATGAACTGCGGCCTGCAGCACCAACACCGTTGTTGCCCACAAAACTTGGATAGGATTTCATGTCGGCAGTAGAGTGCGAATAGTCAACACCGAACTGTGAACGGATTGTGAGATTGTGGATTGGAGTAATCTCGGCATACAGCACACTGAGCGCCTTGTACTTCTTGTTGTCAAGCGGATTGTTCTCCATCCACTCCAATGGGTTGTACGATGTACCCTTCCAGCTGCCATCCTTTGACGATGCCAAAGAGCCGTCCTCCTTATAAGGATTCCAATAAGGGAGCATGAAGCGGCAAGCCGAGATTGGTGTATAGAGGGCATACTCGCCGTCATCGGCCTGCTGCGCCTCCTCGTATGCCAACATGCTGTTGGTACCGATCTTCAACCATGGAGCCACCTTTACGTCCACGTTCGTACGCATGTTGTAACGCGAGAATGTTGAACCCTGAGCAATACCCTCCTGATCGTAGTAACCACCTGATACAAAATAGTTCAGTTTGTCGGTTGCATGGCTAACTGTAAGATCATAACCCTGTAGACGAGCCCTGTCGTTGAACACGACATCGAGCCAGTTGATATCGGTCTGTCCAAGGAGATTGTAATCCTGTCCTGCGTCAAGACCAATTTCCTTCTCGAACTGAATTCTCTCGGCGGTATTCATCATGTTCCACTCGCCATGGGCAAGGTTTGAGAAACCCTGCTGTGTGCGCAACGTAACGTCAACCTTTTCGGTAGAAGTACCACGCTTGGTTGTGATTACAACCACACCATTCGCTGCACGGGCACCGTAAATTGAAGTTGACGAAGCATCCTTCAACACATTGATTGACTCAATGTCACCTGGATTGATGGCATTGAAATCGGAACTTGTGATGGGCACACCATCGAGAATGAACAATGGCGATGTACCCGAGTTGATTGAGTTTGTACCACGAATCTGGAATGTAGCCGGTTTGCTGGGCTCACCGGAATTTGATATAACAGTCATACCCGGTGTGGCACCCTGCAGAGCCTGATCAAAGCTCACGGCAGGTACATTCTCAAGTTTCTCGGACTTCACGGTTGAAACCGAACCAGAGATTGTTCCCTTCTTGCGGACACCGTATGCAACCACAACAACCTCGTCGATTGTCATCTGTTCGGGATCCATTACAACATCCAAAACCTTTGTCTCCTTGTTTACGGTGTACTCCTGAGTTGTATAACCCACGTAAGTGAATTGCAACAGAGCCTCATCGGCACCTTTGACGTCAATCTCATAGTTTCCGTCAAAGTCAGTGACCACACCGTTTGATGTACCCTTCTGCATGACTGTCAGCGAAATCATGCCCTCACCGTCCTCGGAAGAGGTAACCCTACCCCTGACCTTGAAAGACTGCGCCCAGGCCGACTGCACCATCAGTGTACAGAGAATGGCAAACAGCAAAAATACTCTATTTCTCATTTATAAAAAAGTTGTTTTTCTACCACACAAAAAGATGTCCACACACCGCGACACTCCCCCTGCGATTTCAAATATCACAAAGCAATGCCGTAGCACGTGGCACATTCCACAGAAGTATAAATATTAAGTTTTTATTCGTTTTCTTAACAAAAACCGCCGCAAAGATACAAATTATTGTTTTATATTAATAATAACACACGCATTTTTTAATAAAAAAGGCAAGTGCCACCACATGCACTTGCCCTGAATATTGCATTTCCACCAACATCACAGTGTTGAATTGATATCAGCAATATAACCCAGAACCTCATTCTTGCCCAACCCATTCTCGGACGAAGTGATGAACACCGGGGGCAACTCCTCCCACTCCTCCATCAGTTTCGCCTTGTAGGCTGCGATATTCTTTGCAAGGACACTCTTTGTAAGTTTGTCGGCCTTGGTAAAGATGATTGAGAACGGCACACCATTCTCGCCAAGCCATTGGAAGAACTCAAGGTCAATCTTCTGCGGCTCGTGACGGCAGTCAATGAGCACAAACAACAGTGTCATCTGCTCACGGTCAAGCACATAACTTGAGATTATATGCTCCAACTGCTCGTTCTGCGACTTGCTGCGCTTTGCATAGCCGTAACCCGGGAGGTCCACCAGATACCACTCGTTGTTGATGAGGTAGTGGTTTATAAGCAGTGTCTTTCCCGGTGTTGCCGATGTCTGCGCCAGTTTCTTCTGGTTTGTAAGCGCATTGATAAGACTCGACTTTCCCACATTCGAACGTCCGATGAAGGCATATTCTGGTTTACCGTCCTGCGGACATTTCTTGATATCGGTGTTGCTTATCACAAAGCGTGCGCTCTTTACAATTGGTGTGCTCATGTTGTCAATATTTTATGCTACAAAGATACAACGATATTCAAAAAAACAAAAAGGAGCACACAAGTTTGTAACCGCATGCTCCTGTCTACAATATCACTGCGAGATTTTCACTCCAACGAAGAATGTCCTTGGCTGTGTGGGGCCGTAGAAGTAGCCCGAATCACGGAACTCACCTTTGTCCAAATCGCGTTGGAAACTGTTGAATATGTTTTGCACTCCGGCATTGAGCTGCAGGTTTATGTGGTCGTGCAGAATGAATGTATAGCCTGCCTTGAAGTTGAGGTCGAAGAAATCGGGGGTTGTCTCCATGCGGTCATTCTCAATGTAGCCGGCATAGTGCGGAACAATCATAGAACCGGTATATGTTCCCGAGAGCGAGAGGTCGAGCCTTTTCACCGGTGAAGACATTATTGTAAAGTAGCCGTAATAGTCGGGGGTACGCATCATTCGCTTTGTGGTGAGCGCAACGCCATCCACCTCGGTCCATGTCTCGGGCTGTTTATAGCGGCTCTGTTGTGCTGTAAAGCCAAGCTGAAGCGAGAACTCCTTTCCGTGCGCAATCTTTGTGTCGATGTTTGCACCATACACACGAGCGCCTGCACCGTTGCGGCGCTCCTTGATGGCATGGCCATAGTCGTTCACGCCCACATCTTCAAGCACAAAAACATTGTTCAAACCGGTGTAGAAACCCTCAACAAGCACATTCGCCTGCCAGTGACCGAAACGTGTAGTCCAGTCGACCGAACCACTGAAGCTGTTGGAGCGCTCCTCCTTGAGACCATCGGCAAGTTCAATCTGTACACCCTCGCCACCAACGGCAGTCACATGCAAATCCTCGTCATATGCCTGTGGAGCACGAAAACCTGTCGAATAGGTAAGACGTGCCTGTAAATCCTTTAGCGGCTTGTAAAGGAAATTCACACGTGGACTGAAGATTGGCTTTTCAATTAAATTATGTTTGTCCATTCGCAATCCCAACAACAGCGAGAAATAGCGGGCGTTCCACTCGTTCTGCACGAAGGCGCTACCTATGCGCACATCCTGGCGCATATCGCGGTCATAGCCGGTCATTATATCGTGCAGGCGGTTCTCCTGATACTCCACACCACTCATGAATGTTGCCGGTGAAAAGAGCAGTTTGCCTATCTGCCAAGTATATGTGGCACCGGAAACCCAAGTGAGGTCGTCGGTCTTGCCATATGCATTAGGGTCGCGCTGCGCGCCGTAATAGCTGTCGCGGTCAATATGCTGCAACGATGCAAACACGGAGAGCTTATGTTTGTAGCCATCCCAACCATGGTCGTACGATACACCGCCACTGTTTATGACATGTTTTGTCTGCTCCGTAATGTCGCTCTCGTGCGGCTGCAGGTCGAACTTGTTGCCTCCACGACGCAACTCGTTGGTTGTGTGGTATTCCAGACTCAGACGGCCGTTGTATGTAGGGCGATAGTATGTGCGCAGACCGAATGTATTGAGGTTCAGCTTTCCCAGTTCGGAGAACCCGTCGCCATCGTGGTCATATGGGTTACGGTTGCGGTAGTTTGCATACACCGCCATGCCATACCTATTGTCGGGCGACACAAGCGACACATTCGCGCCCACGCTCTGCTCCCACGCCTTGCCGCCATAACCCGCAAAGTTACTTGTCACAGAGAATGAGTTGCTTACCGGGTCTTTGGTAATGATATTTACCGTTCCACCCACCGCATTTGCACCAAAAAGCGCCGAGCCGCCACCACGCACAACCTCAACGCGCTCAATCATGTTCACAGGTATCTGCTCAAGGCCATAGACTCCGCTGAGTGCACTCACTACCGGGCGGCTGTTTATGAGAACCTGTGAATATGGACCTTCGAGTCCATTGATGCGCACCTGCGGGAAACCACAGTTCTGGCAATTGTTCTCGACACGCAATCCCGTAACATAGTTAAGGCTCTTTGCAAGGTCGACAGAATTTACCGCCTCAAAAAGCGGCAATGCCGCTACCGACACCACAACAGGGGCATCCTTGCGGCTTATCTCATTGCGGTTGGCCGACACCACCACCTCGTCAATCACATAATCATCACTCTTCAGTTTGAAGTGTACCACTGCCGTGTAGTCCTTGCTCACCACAACCTCCTTGGTCATTGTTTCATACCCCATTGCTGTAACACGCAAAGTATACTTTCCCGCAGCAAGGTCGGTAAATGCAAACTGTCCGTTCTCGTTACTTGTTGCCCCTGCACCTGTCTCAACAACAAGCACTGCCGCATAGGCGATATTCTCCTCGGTCCCGTCCTCAACGACATGTCCCATAATCTTGTTTCCCTCTCTGATGCCCACCGGGTCACCGGCAAACATTGCCAATGCAAAGAGAGAGAGCAACAGGAATGTAAATGTTCTTTTCATATGTAGTCTGTTTTTATTCTTTTTTGCGGTTGCAAAATTACATCTGCTACAAAAAAGGTACAATCGCAACAAATTGTTAAAAGAGAGTGCATGTTTAACAAAATATCTCAAAAACAGACCATACGACACGGTTTTTGACAAAAAGCATACAAAATGCATGCAAAAGTTTGGAAACATAAAGCATAAATCATACATTTGCGCCCATCTACTACCTAAACGACATAAAAATGAAAAGATTTACTGCACTTTTATTATCGTCATTATTCTTGACTATAACAGTTTTTGCAAACCCTATTGACCCCGAAAAAGCCGGCGAAATAGCAAACAACTTTTGGAACTCAAAAGTACAGCATGCCAATACAGAGCATCTGATAATGCATTCACCGACTAAAATGGCAAAGGCGGGAAGCAGAATAAACATTCAGGAGAGTAACCCTCAATACTACATCTACGCTCCCGATAACAACAAGGGATTCATCATCGTGTCGGGCGATGATGCACTTGCTCCAGTTATTGGCTATTCAACCGAATACACCGGTGAAAACAGCGAAATGCCGGCAGCACTCGTTGAATGGCTCAACGAATACAGCATGTATGTGGATGATGTGCGTGCAGGCAAGGTAACACATGTACAAAAAAGCGCCAAAGCAGGCAAGACAGCCGTTGCCCCCATGTTGCAGACAAGTTGGGACCAGTCAGCGCCCTACAACAACCTCTGCCCCGAAGTCAATGGCCAGAAGACACCCACAGGCTGTACCGCAACAGCAATGGCACAAATCATGAAATTCCACGAATGGCCAATCACCCCAATCAAGGCTATCTCCTGGACAAGCAATATCACAGGTAAGAAAGAGACTATTGACCTGACCAAGCGCACATACAACTGGGACAACATGCTCCCACACTACCGCAACGGCTACACAGCAGCACAGGCACAGGAGGTTGCACAGCTGATGGTAGATGTGGGCAAAGCAATCCACAGTAGCTATTCACCCGAAGGTACTGGCAGCAACGAGATATACGCTCTCAATGGCTTTGTCAATATTTTCAACTATTCCACTGCTGCACGCGTAATAAAGCGCACCGATGTCACAGAGGATGAATATGTAACAGCCATCAGAGAGAATCTTGAGGCAAGACAGCCGGTGATGAGTGTCGGATTCGGTATCAACTTCGAAGGTGGTCACGCATACGTTTTCGATGGCATTGACGAGAATGACATGATACACATCGATTGGGGATGGAACGGAGCATACAACGGTTATTTCGACATGACCTACATGTCACCTGATGGCATTGGCACAGGTGGCGGTACAGGCACATACAATGTGGGACAAGCAATAATCGTCAACATTGCTCCAAGTGGCGAAAGCGATGTCAATAGCGAGAATGTCGGATTGGTTGAATTCGGTATATACAAACCTGATACTGACAACGAGAAAGTTTATACCTACACATCAAAATATTCGGGCAACGCTGCAAAGTTCAAGGTGAGCAAATTCATTACAAACCGTTCACACTCGAACACACAGCTTGAATTTGCCCTGGCTGTCAAGAAGGGCGACGGCACATTCCAGCACCTAAACTATGGAGCACTAAATGGAGACCTGCAGCCCGGCTACTACACCAAGGGATATTTCGATTTCACAGTGGATGTTGTCAACAAGAACTACTACAACTATCTTGAAAAGGGCACATACGAACTTAAACTGCTCTACAAGAATTCAGACGGAGAGTATGTTGAAATCATCAGTGACCAGAACTGCCTTATACTTGATGTAAATGAGACATCTGCGACACTTCGTCATGCACTGCCCGATATCCATGTCTCATCGGTTGAACTCACAACCCCTAACCCAAGAATAGGCAGCACCATCAAGTTCAATGCAAGATTCATAAACAAGAACACACATAACTCAACCGTTGTGGTAGCGCCAATCATCAACACAATACGCCCCGACGGTTCTGTTGTAAGCGATACTTTGAAAAAAGCGACAAAGCTGTTTGAAGTCATCGACAACAGGGATATATTTGTTGAGTTCATCACCTCGAACCAATTCCTGGAAATCGGAGATTGCTACATAACTTTCACCTACAACAAGAGTACCTATTATGAACGAACCAATACATTCAACACTTCATTGGCCGAAAGCGTCAGCGGCAAGAGCGACACATTCGCAATCAATGAGGAGGCCCCCGGAGGTTCACCTACCATAACTGCAATCACTGCATCAGACATCACTAACGGAAGCGTGCTTAATGTCTCGGCGACAGTTACCAACCAGACCTATGCTGGTTACACCTACTCGGGTGATCTGGCACTTGTATTACGTAACACAAGCACTAACCAAACATACACGATTGCCGAAGACAAGACCACAAACTTGGGCAAAAACATGAAGGTAACGCTCAGCTACAAATCATCCGACTACTTCCCCACACTGCCAGCCGGCAAATATGAGGTGATGGTATGCGAAACCAGCAACAACATGGAGCGCATTCCACATGCAGTACAAAAGACATTCAACATCACTGTCGGCGAGAGCGCCATTCCATATATCAACGGCAGGACAAGCGTGTGCGACAAACAGGTAGTTGCCGGCGACAGCGTAGATGTACGCCTTATGCTGGGCAGCTACAACGGTACATTCGACGGCTATGTGAGAATCAACACCAGCAGCGGTCTCACCCCGATATTGAGAAGCGACTATATCCCTGTAACAATTGCAGAGGGCGAGAAACTGCTGCTTGATGTTGCCTGCCTTTGCGGAGCCAAGGCCACAATGGGTAAATGGACCTTGGTAATCAAGTACTTTGACAAGAACAAGCGCGAGCTGGGCACACTCTCGAACAACACCTTCACCTATGCGCGCAATGACTACTTCTGGGTTGGCGACGAGACAGCCATTGAAGAGGTTGAAAGTGTTGGAGGCGCAACAGTAACTGTATGTGGCAGCACTATCACAATAACCAATGCCGATGACGCCCTGGTAACAGTCTACAGTTCCGACGGCCGCGAGGTTTACCATGGCACCGACAACATTATTCAGGTTGCAAGCGGCCTGTATATTGTGACAGTGCAAAACAGCGCAACAAAAGTGTTTGTAAGATAAGCATACTTAAATATATTCACACCATTTCATACAGTCGGCAGCACTCTGCTTGGCTGTATGTTTTTTTACAGGACTTTTAAAGGTAAACCACGAAAACAAATGTAATGGTTCTATGAAAAAAGCAATGATTGAAGTATATTTGCAGCATTACACAAATGCAAAAAGAAATGAAGAAACTGATACTGGTAATATCATTGGTTCTTGTACTGGTTGGAGCAGCAGTTCTGCATTACACAGGATATGACCGTAGGATTGTCAAGAAAATATGTCATGTACTCAATCGTGGCAACAGACCGGCAAAAGCAAACACGACAGCCGGGGACTTTTCGTCCATGTTCGACGACAGGAACAATGCGCATTTGCGTTCGGCACGACAACTTGGCCTCAAGCAGCCATTGAAGAACAGAAGCGAGGCCGAGGGCGTCAAGGAACAGTTGGTCAGAATTGGTAGCAACAAGCACTACAAAGTAGACCACCTCACCCACTCCATTCCATATCTCACACATGGCGCAGCCAACCTGGTAGACATCATTGGCAAGAACTTCCAGGACTCTTTGAAAAGCAAGGGGTTGCCGGCATACAGCATTATAGTGACATCGGTGTTGAGAACTCAGGAAGATGTCAAGAAACTACAGCAATCGGGCAATCCCAACCCAGTGAGCAATTCGGCACACTGCCACGCCACAACCGTCGACATCACCTATGCAAGGTTTGAGAAGAAGGAGCACGGGCGCAAATGGGCCGAAACAGAAACTTTAAAGAATGTTTTGGGAGAAGTTCTGTGGGATTTGAAAAGGCAGAAGAAATGCTACGTAAAATACGAAGTCAAACAGAAGTGCTTTCACATAACTACAAGGATATAGGAAACGAGGGCCAACCTGCAGTAGCAAGTCGGGCCTTCTTCATTCCAACATTCTCCACCAAAAAATTGCGGGATTGCTTTGTATAAGTTATTTTCGCACAAAATATAAACACAATGAACAGAATAATAGTCTCGGCGTTCATCGCCATGGTGGCTTTCACAACAGGTGCAGAGTGCAAGGCAAAGCCAATATCAAAATGCAAGGCAAAGAAGGTGAGTGCATACTTCTCAAAAGCACTCAAAGGCGAGAATGCCGGTTATAAAGACAATGACAGGATAAAGCCCGAGAATATTGAAGAAACCCGCAACACCGTATGGGAGTGCTGGCGCAATGCCGTGCTGGCTGCCGATGAGGAGAAACTGACAGCACCTTTTGCAACCAACGAGCCACGCGACACCGGTTATTGGCGACTCCCCGAAAACCTTGAGGAGAATGCCCTGATGCCCTACTATTTCATAAAGAAAGGCGAGCAGCCACAGAAGGGTTTTCCGCTCTTCCTGTATATGCACGGCTCGGGAGAAAAGAACCGCGAATGGGAAGCCGGAATACGCCTGTGCAGCAGCTATGACGATGCCCCCTCATTACACTTCATCCCGCAGATACCCAACGGATATGGTGAGCTTTACCGTTGGGCAATACAGAGCAAGCAGTGGGCTTGGGAAAAACTGCTGCGTCAGGCTTTTGTAAACGATGGCATTGATGCCAACAGAATCTATTTCTACGGCATTTCCGAAGGTGGATACGGCAGCCAACGACTTGCATCGTTCTATGCCGACTACTTGGCCGGGGCAGGCCCCATGGCGGGTGGTGAACCGTTAAAGAACGCCCCTATGGAGAACCTTGCAAACATTGCATTCTCTTTGCGCACGGGTGAGAAAGACTACGGCTTTGCACGTAATGCCATGACCTACAACGCAGCACAGACAATTGACAGCCTGGCAAAGAAGCATCCGGGGCTATACAACTATTTCATTGAGCTTGTACCAGGCATGGGACACAGCATAAACTATGAAAAGACCACTCCCTGGCTCAAGAAACACAGCCGCAATGCCCACCCCACATATTTCTATTGGGAGGACTATGACATGTATGGCCGTCACCGTACAGGCTTCTACAACCTTAAGGTAAATGAAACCTCACGAAGCAATGACGAGGAACGCACCTGCTACGAGATGAGCATTGAAGACAACACTGTGAACCTCACAGTGCAGAATGTAACCTACACCACCACACAGCTCATATACAACATTCCGATGTTCTTCTCAAAGAGCTACGCGCCGGCGACAAAAGGAAATGTTACAATCTACCTCAATGAGCAACTGTTCGATTTTACAAAGCCAGTCAAGGTCATTGTAAACGGCAACGAGGTATTCAACGGCAAGGTGACACCTACAATGAAAGCAATGGTTGAGAGCTGCGCCGAATATTTCGACCCAGAACGTGTATTCCCAGCCGAGATTACCGTTGATATAAAGTAACGCATTTGTAGCAATTTGCACAGTGGCATTTTTTTGACTATCTTCGTGCCCGCTAAACTAACAGAAAAGACCAATGAACCAGGAATACCCCTCAACACTTTTGGAACGCGCCGTTAAGGAGTTCTCAAAACTGCCGGGCATAGGACGCAAGACGGCTACACGCCTTGTGCTACACTTGTTGCGTAAAAAAGAGGAGGAGGTAGAAGGCTTTTCATCGGCAATCATCACCCTGAAACGCGAAGCGAAATACTGCAAGGAGTGCCACAGCATATCGGACACCGACATATGTCCCATCTGTGCCAACCCGTTGCGCGACCACAGCCTCATCTGCGTTGTAGAGAACATACAGGATGTGATGGCTGTGGAAAACACAATGCAGTTCAGAGGTGTGTACCACGTCCTCGGTGGTGTAATATCGCCCATGGATGGCGTTTCACCGGGCGACCTCAACATCAACAGCCTCATCGAACGTGTTGCCAAGGGAGAGGTCAAGGAGGTAATTCTTGCCTTGAGCTCCACAATGGAAGGCGACACCACCAATTTCTATATTTACCGTAAGCTACAGCAGTTCGATGTCAAGCTATCCGTCATAGCCCGTGGCATCTCCATTGGCGACGAACTTGAGTACACCGACGAGGTCACCTTGGGCAGTTCAATAATTAACCGCCGTCCATTTACCGGCAAAACTTTTTAGTCATGAACAGGGAAAACGTTCTTAAATCGTTGAAATTCAACTTTGCAACATCTATTTTCGCAACAATAATAGCCATTGCAGCATTCGAGACCGGCTACCTAACCAAAGGAGCCTTGGCAATGAACCTTACAGCAGACGAGATGTACTACATCGAGGTGAGCACCATCATGCTCACAATAGCAATAATCCCGTTTGCACTGAAAGGATTCAGCCGCGCAATGAAGAAAGGAAGCAGCCTCGAGAACAGTGCATTCCTCAAGCTCTATAGTAAATGGAGCCTCATACGCATATTCATGCTTTTCGTTGCACTTGTAATCAATATCTTTGCATACTACGGTCTTGAATACAACGGAGCAATGTACTGCGCCATCATCAGTTTTGGAGCACTGATATACAGCTACCCCACAGGAAAGGTTCTCGATGAGTACCAGAACGGCAACGAAACAAAATGACAAGCGCAATGAAGCTATCGGTAGTAATTGTAAACTATAACGTAAAACATTTCCTTGAGCAGTGCCTCAACTCGCTTGAGCAGGCTGCAGCAGAGATTGACTACGAGGTGATTGTGGTCGACAATGCATCTACCGACGGCTCCACAGAATACATCACAGCCCGTTTCCCAAAAATCAAATGGATGGCCTGCAGGGAGAACAACGGATTCTCAAAAGGCAACAATATTGCCATAGCACAGGCCAAAGGAGAGTATATACTGCTGTTGAACCCAGACACCATTGTTACCAAAGAAGCAATTGAGGGCTGCGTAGAATTCATGGACGCACATGCCGATGCCGGCGCCTGCGGAGTGTATATGCTGCGCACAGACGGTACCTTTGCGCCCGAATCACGCCGTGGCCTCCCCACCCCATTCGTGGCATTCTGCAAGATGTCGGGCCTGTCGAAACTCTTCCCCAAATCGCGTAAATTCGGCCGTTACTACATGCAATACCTCGACAACGAGGAGAGCAACCCCATTGAGATAATCTCAGGAGCATACATGATGCTGCGCCACAGCACAATAGAAAAGACAGGCGTGCTCGACGAGGATTTCTTCATGTACGGCGAGGACATAGACCTCTCGTACCGCATCATAAAAGGAGGCTACAACAACTACTACCTTCCCCTTCGCATACTGCACTACAAGGGCGAGAGCACAAACAAGAGTACATACCGCTACGTGCACACATTCTACCGTGCCATGCAGCTCTTTTTCAAGAAACACTACTCGCACTACTCCATGCTCGTGAGCCTGCCAATAAACATTGCCATATGGACACGCGCCATGCTGGCATATGTGGGCAACCAGTTCGTGCACCGCAAGGCAACACAGGAAAAGCCGGCACTCAACTGTATTGTTTTTGGCAACAGCGACACCATTGCCGAGGTCAAGGAGATATTGCAGGGAGAAATAAAGAACGGCAAGCACATGTTCATTGAGGCTAATGAATCAACAATGCCACAAGGACACACAAGCAATGATATAAACCTTGAGGGATACAATACCGTTGTGTATGACACCGAGGCCTACACATACAGTACCATTCTGAAACTACTCAACAGCAAAACAGGGCACAGACTGCGCCTTGGTACATATTCACCCAAAACAAAGAAACTCATAACCGGAGAACTTGTCTTTGATTATGACGATACAACATCAACGAGATGAACACTGTTTGGCTAAAAGATGAGATGATTTCCCTGCGTGCACCGGAACCAGAGGATCTGGAGCTGATGTACGTGATGGAAAACGATACCACACTGTGGAGCATTGGCAACGCCACACTCCCCTATTCGCGCTACACCCTGCGTGAATACCTTGAGCAGAGCCGCCAGGATCTCTTTGCCGAACACCAGGCACGCTTTGTCATCGAACTCCAGAACGGAGAAGCAGCCGGCATGATTGACCTTGCCGATTTCGACCCGCTGAACAGCCGCGCCGAGGTGTGCATAGGAGTGCTTGGCAAACACAGAGGCAAAGGAATTGCCACCCGAGCACTGGATTTGCTTTGCAATTATGCTTTCAAGAAACTACACATGAACCAACTCTATGCCTTTGTTCCCGATTGGAACGAAGAAAGTATGGGACTTTTTGAAAAAAAAGGCTTTAAAAAAAGTGCATTGCTCCAACAATGGCAACGTACAGAAAATGGGTTCGGTAATGTTTTTTTAGTGCAAAAACTCGCCAAATAGCCCATTTTTGACCGAAAAATCAAAAAAAATCACATTTTCTTGAAAAAAACCTCGAAAATGTTTGCAGATTCAAAAAAAAGCCATACCTTTGCACTCGCTTTGAGACACGAACAAAGCAGAAAACTTTGAAATATTGGTGCGTTAGTTCAGTTGGTTAGAATACATGCCTGTCACGCATGGGGTCACGGGTTCGAGTCCCGTACGCACCGCAAGCAGAAACCGAAAGGTTTCTGCTTTTGTTTTATATACACTTAAGCCACTGCTCACAAGACGAATATTAAACTACTTGATCACAATCAACACATTTGTATTACAGCAAAACAATAAGCCATGTTTACACCAATTGACGCAGAAACTCTGATTCAAGAGCTATACGAAACGTATGGACATTCGGTTCCGTTGGACTATGCCATAAATTACATCAACATGAATCCCTATGCAACCGTCAATGATTTCCTCTACTGGCTGCAGGGCGAAGATACATATACAGACGAGGAATAAGTGGCAACACCAGCCTTTGAACCATATCAGCGCAATTGCAACTGTATTGCAGAATTTACAAAAACATCAGCAACCGTGACCGATTGCTGCTGTTTTCATTTTATCTTGTAATAAGAATCTTTGTTGCGACACCTTCATTACCATCGCTGTCGTAGGTGAGGACATGATAGACACCGCTTGCAACCTTCTCGCCACGCGCGTTGCGTCCGTTCCAGGAATACAGACCTCCATTAGAAACACCCTCATTGACCAAATATCCGGCCGCATCGACGATTTTGACCACACAGTCGTGTGTGAGTCCAACCACTGATATATTTCCGCCGTAATCGGCTCTCACAGGGTTTGGATATACATGTATACTATTCTTGTCAAGACTTGGAGCTGCAGCGGTGGCATCACTCCTGTAACAAGCTATACCCATATCAGTTCCAACAAACACCTCGCCGGTAAGATTGTTTATGGCAATACTCTCTATGCAATCGGACGGCAATGGTGAGTTTTCGGTTGTGAAATGGCATATCGTTTCCTGCCCGTCGGCACTTACGAGATATAATCCGTTGCTGTTCGTACCAATCCATTTACGGTTGGCACCGTCAACCTCAATATCCTTGATGTATACACCACTCATGAAATAGTCGGCAAGCCCCGTACCATCGTTACGCGCTATCTTTATCTGTTTAAAGATGCCGTCTTTAAAGAATTTCTCAGGGTTATCAATGACAAAGACACCGATATTTGTACCCACCCAAATAGCGCCATCCTTATCCTCGGCTATATCATAGAGTTGATAGATATCGTAGCTTATTCCATCCTGGTTGGTGAATTTGTTCAACCATTTTCTTGTTACATCATCACTTGTATCAAAAGGAGTGTTGTTTCTTTTCGCGCAGAAGAGGCCGGGATCACCCTGAATGGCTGTCAGCCATAACCAACCACGTGAGTCAACATAAGGCTTCACCACAGTTGCCCAATACTCTATCTCCTTATAGTTGAGGGAAAGCCAGGTACCATCCTTTTTAAGAACTTTGAGAACATCCTTTACATCAGTGTTAACACACCATAGATTTCCTTCCTTATCGAATTTCACGGTAGGAACACGCACATAGGCATAGGCGTATTTTCCAGAACTTGCACTTTCAAGACTTGCATTTTCATGATTGTAATGCTTTACAAACTTCCCCTCCCTGAATTCATACACGCCATAACCGAATGAACCGGCAAAATAATGACCAGGTTCTGTAGGATCCTCATCAACAGAACAGATATTTACATAGCTGTATCCTGTAGCACTCCTTATAGTATCCTCGGGAAGATTTATCCACCTGTCATCTTCGCAATGATACTCCATAAGAGTTCCGCTGTAGAATATATTGTCGAAATAGTTGACATGTCCACCTGAAACAAGGAGTTTGCCACTATCGGTAAACTTCATGTATTCACAGTAATTACGTATGGGACTATTGGGGATTAGTGGCAATCCTTTGGCAACTATCGTATTATTTTCAACGGCAGCCTCCACTAATCCGGCATATCCACCACAACACCAATAAGTTTCTTTATTCTTCAGGATAAAATCATATTTCTTGTTGACATTACAAAGTTTCTGTGTAAAACCTCCCTCCAACTTTACAATGCTGCTTGACGAAATAACTATGAGAGCATTTCCATCACTGTAGAGATAGTTGAATTTTCCACTACCATCAACCAACTCCAAATTATTGTTCTCTAAGAGTATCTCATACAACTTACCATCACTTGCGATGCAATAGAACCTGCCATCAAGCGCACCCAAAGCCTTAAGGGTAGTACTGTTGAACTTTTCCCAATTACCGTTATCGAGCATATTCTTACCCGTTTCACAATAATATAACCCCGACTGTGTCGCGGTGTAGAGTCTGTCTTTGAACAGATAGGTACATGTGGTATTTAGCCCCGTATTGAATGTGTTGTCAAACTCCATATTCTCAAGGTCGAGGACAACGACACCGAACGATGTCGAGAGATAGGCCGTACTACCCTGAATATCGACGTTGTTGATGGTTTTGTCAGGCAATTGCTTGTTCTTGAAATCAGAAATGTTGTAAACCGCCCCGTCATCGTACAGGATATCTATATTCGCGTTGCTATAAACAACGACAAGGGCATTGATGAAACTTGAATATCTTATATGTGCGATGTTGATATCACTGAGCGTCGTTATCTTGTCATACCTCCTCACCTCATTGTCGCTTTTGTCATATGAGTAGAGCGCACCCGATGCCAACACATAGACCTTACCACCCATCACCTGGCAATACGTAGCATTGTGGTACGATGGATAGAGAGTCCAGCTGTCATCAGAAGCCTTCACTTCCAAAGCCAACAGAAGTACAAACAGAAAAGATATCAACACACGTTTAATCATAGTTCTCTTTCAAAAAATCAGCAAGTTGCCGAGTTGCGCGGAAACGGTGGCTCATACTATTTTTCATTTCACCACTCATCTGCGCAAAGCTCTCGGAATACCCCTCGGGAACAAAGACCGGGTCATAACCGAAACCCGAATCGCCCTTTTTCTCAGTTGCGATAGTCCCCTTTACAATACCATTGAAGAGCATCTCCTCGCCATTGATAATTAACGCGATTACGGTGCGAAATTGTGCATTGCGGTTTGTTTTTCCTGTTAAATTTTCCAAAAGCTTGCGCATGTTGGCCTCAGAATCACATTCTTCGCCTGCATAACGCGCCGAATATACACCTGGAGCACCGTCAATAGCCTCAACCTCAAGTCCTGTATCATCTGCAAAGCAGTCAAGGCCATATTTCTCATATATATGCCTTGCCTTTATGAGCGCATTACCCTGCAAGGTATCAGCTGTTTCTGGTATATCGTCATAACAATCAATATCGGCAAGTGAGAGCACCTCTACCCTATCGCCGACAATATCCCTTACCTCCTGAAGCTTATGCTTGTTGTTCGTTGCGAATACCAGTTTCATATCGTATCTGTTGTTTTATCATCAGCGGGGTTTGTATTCGCTTCTATCTCAACCTTTTTCTTTGCCTTGATCTTGTCAAATCCAAGACCATACACAGCCATGACTTTAGACTGTGACACAAGCGCATTGGGGTCAATCTGCTTGATAGCACTCAACAACTGGTTTGCCTGCGATGCACGTGTAATTGTTGTGACGACCTTACCCTCTTTACCCGAATAGTATCCGATAGAATCAAGCAGTGTAACACCTCGTTTGAGTCCTCGTGTGATGTAATAAGCAATCTCGTCATACTTGCTCGAGAAGATAAAGAACTGTACGGCCTGACGGTTGCTGTTCACCATATAATCAAGTGAAACGTTCACGATGACAAGGTTAATGAAACCATAGAAAATCTTCTGGACACTCATAGACACGCTTTCGCTTGGAATTATAAAGAAACTGCTTATAATGATGCAGGCATCCACATACAGCATTGCACGTCCAAAACTGATATCCTTATACTTGTTTACAATTGCTGCTATAATATCCACACCACCTGTACTGCCGTTACTCAAGAAGCAGAATGCAATTGCCATACCAATGAATATTGAACCCACAATACAAGCCTCAAGCTGTTTGTCGGGACCAAGTATCTCATAAGCCGTAGGGCATGTCTTGAAAACAAAATCAAAGAACTCAAGCATCAATGTCATTACTACGATGGCAAATATTGTCTTGATACAAAATTTCCACCCAAGTTGCTGAATGGCAACTATCAACAGTACAATATTTATTGCAAAATATGTGTACTGCATCGGTATGCCCGTGGTATATTCAACAATACCACTCACACCGGTGATACCACCGGTAACAAACTGGAATGGAGCCATGAAGAACTTCCACGTGAAGGCGTACAGTGTTAATCCGACTGTAATCATGAAGTAGTTCTTCAGTTCACTCATGATTGTTGGTCTTGGAATGAATCGCTTGCCCATAATCGTATGTAATTAAAGTGTTATTACTCTATTTGAATATCAGATTACAACGTTTACAATCTTCTTTGGTACAATGATAACCTTCTTGATTGGCTTACCGTCAATATACTTCAGGCTGTTCTCGTTGGCGAGGACAGTAGCCTCAATCTCGGCATTGGTTGCATCAACAGCGAAATCAAGTGTAAAACGAGCCTTACCATTGAATGAGATTGTATACTTGATTGAATCCTCCTTGAGGTACTCCTCGTTGAACGAAGGCCACTGGGCATCGCACACAGTTGTGGTGTTGCCGAGTGTCTCCCACAACTCCTCGCAGATGTGTGGTGCAAACGGAGAGAGCACAACAACAATCTTCTCAAGGACAGCCTTTTTGTTGCACTTGAGCGCTGTGAGCTCGTTTAGACAAATCATAAAGGCGCTTACGGTAGTGTTGTATGAGAATGCAGGAATATCCTCTGTAGTCTTCTTGATAAGCTTGTGAAGTGACTTAAGCTCCTCCTTTGTAGGCTCGGCATCGGTTACAATACAGTTGTCGTCCTTATCGAAGAACATACCCCACAGCTTGCGAAGGAAGCGATGACAGCCGTCGATACCATTGGTATCCCATGGCTTTGACTGCTCGATTGGACCAAGGAACATCTCGTACATACGCAATGTGTCGGCGCCATACTTCTCAACAATCACATCGGGGTTCACAACGTTGAACATTGACTTACTCATCTTCTCAACAGCCCAACCGCAGATATACTTATCATTCTCAAGAATGAACTCGGCATTGGCATACTCGGGACGCCAAGCACGGAACGCTTCAATATCGAGCACATCGTTTGCAACAATATTCACATCAACGTGCAACGGTGTCACATCGTAATTCTTTGACAGACCGTAAGAAACAAATGTATTTGTATCCTTTATGCGGTATACGAAGTTACTGCGACCCTGGATCATACCCTGGTTGATGAGCTTCTGGAATGGCTCTTCCTTCACGCTGTAGCCACAATCAAAGAGGAACATGTTCCAGAAACGTGAGTAGATGAGGTGACCGGTAGCATGCTCCTTACCGCCCACATAAAGGTCAACATTCTGCCAGTAGCCGTTTGCCTCTTCCGACACAAGCGCCTTACCGTTTCTTGGATCCATATAACGCAGATAGTATGCGCTTGAACCGGCAAAACCAGGCATTGTGTTGAGCTCCAAGGGGAACACTGTAGCATTATCGATTTTGTCCTTGCTTGTGATGCTGTTTGCCACTGTATCCCATGCCCACATCTTTGCGTGACCGAGTGGTGGCTCACCACTCTCTGTAGGGAGGAATTTCTCAACCTCCGGGAGCTCGATAGGCAGACACTCCTCGGGCACAGGGTAAGGCACGCCGTTCTTGTAGTATATTGGGAATGGTTCGCCCCAGTAACGCTGACGGCTGAAGATTGCATCGCGCAGACGGTAGTTCACCTTCACGCGGCCAAGTTTGTTCTCGGTAACAAACTGCTTTGTCTTTGCAATGGCTTCTTTAACGGTGAGACCGTTGAGGTTTAGCTTGCAATCACTGAAAGATGCTACAGGTGAGTTGGTCATTATACCCTCCTTGGCATCAAAACTCTCCTCGCTGACATCACAGCCCTCAATGAGCGGACGTATTTCAATGCCGAAATGCTTTGCAAAGGCATAGTCGCGGCTATCGTGTGCAGGAACTGCCATGATAGCACCTGTACCGTAACCCGAGAGCACGTAGTCGCTCACCCACACAGGAATTTCCTCGCCTGTTATAGGGTTGATCGCATATGAACCGGTGAACACACCTGTCACATTGCGGTCAATCATACGCTCGCGCTCGGTACGTTTCTTTGTGCGGTCGAGATAAGCCTCAACAGCATCCTTTTGCTCTGCAGTTGTGAGCTGTGCCACGAGTTCGCTCTCGGGAGCAAACACCATGAATGTAACACCGAATATTGTATCGGCACGTGTTGTAAAGATTGTAAACTCAACGTCGCTATCCTTTACACGGAACTGCATCTCGGTACCCTCGCTACGGCCAATCCAATTGCGCTGTGTCTCCTTGAGCGAATCGCTCCAGTCAATTTTCTCAAGACCATCGAGAAGACGCTGTGAATAGGCCGATACTCTCAAGCACCACTGCTTCATCTTCTTCTGTACCACAGGGTGACCGCCGCGCTCCGAAACGCCGTCGACAACCTCGTCGTTGGCAAGCACAGTACCAAGAGCCGGACACCAGTTCACCATTGTCTCATTAAGGAATGCTATGCGCCAGTTCATCAACAGCTCCTGCTGTGCAACCTCGCTCATAGCGTTCCACTCCTCGGCTGTAACCTCAACCTCCTCGGTACAAGCCGCATTAAAGCCCGCACTGCCCTCCTTGCTCAATTTTTCAATGAGCTCCGAGATTGGCTTTGCGCACTTTGCGTCATTGTCGTAGTAACTATTGAACATCTTTATGAATGTCCACTGTGTCCAGTGATAGTAACCGGCATCACAGGTTCTGATTTCGCGGTCCCAATCGAAGCAGAAACCAATCTTGTCGAGCTGCTCGCGGTAACGTGCAATATTCTGTTCTGTAGTCACAGCTGGATGCTGACCTGTCTGTATCGCATACTGCTCGGCGGGAAGGCCATAAGCATCATAGCCCATAGGATTAAGCACATTGAATCCCTGCAGACGTTTGAAACGCGCAAAAATATCAGAAGCAATATATCCCAGCGGGTGACCTACGTGAAGACCGGCTCCCGATGGATAAGGGAACATGTTGAGAATATAGAATTTCTCCTTCTCTGCGTTTTCAACTACCCTGTATGTCTTGTTCTCTCTCCAGCGCTGCTGCCACTTCTGTTCGATTTCGTTAAAATTATATGCCATTGTGTTTAAATTTTTAATCTTTAAAATGCTGTGCTATCCACTCTGTGGATATATTAATCTACAAAAATATATAAATTTTGTATGATTCACCCCTTTGTGCAAGGAAATTGTTTTTCAAAACTCTTTTTTGTTTTTACAACACCTGAAATTGAAGAAAAATTCGTATATTCGCATAATATTCACGCATATAAAACACATTTACATAAATGGCCGAAAAAGATGTAGCTGCAACGCCAATGATGCGCCAGTTCTATGAACTGAAAGCAAAGCACCCCGACGCTGTACTCCTGTTCCGTTGTGGCGATTTTTACGAGACATACTGCTCTGACGCTGTAATAGCATCGGAGATTCTTGGCATAACACTTACCAAACGCTCAAACGGGAAAAGCGATGCTTCAAAAGCCATTGAAATGGCAGGATTCCCATTCCATGCACTCGACACATATCTCCCCAAACTGGTACGTGCCGGCAAGCGTGTGGCTATATGCGACCAGCTCGAAGACCCCAAGATGACAAAGAAACTGGTGAAACGAGGCATAACAGAACTCGTCACACCGGGTGTATCCATAAACGACAACGTACTGGACTACAAGGAGAACAATTTCCTTGCAGCAGTGCATTTTGGAAAGCCAATGTGTGGTGTTTCGTTTCTCGACATCTCAACAGGTGAATACCTTGTGGCCGAAGGAACATTCGACTACATAGAGAAACTCCTGATAAATTTCCGCCCCAAGGAAATCCTTGTCGAGCGTGGCCTTAAAGGACGTTTTATTGAGAATTTCGGCACAAAATTCCTTACATTCGAACTCGACGATTGGGCATTCACCGATGAGTTTGCACACGAAAAACTGACAAAACACTTCGAGACAAAGAACCTCAAGGGATTCGGTATCTCACATCTGCGCAGTGGAGTGGTGGCTGCCGGTGCAATCCTGCACTATCTTGAGGTGACACTACACACTCAAATATCACACATACGTAATATTTCGCGCATTGAAGAGGAACGCTATGTGCGCCTCGACAAGTTCACTATACGCAGCCTTGAGTTGCTTGGAAGCATGCACGACGGCGGCTCGTCACTGCTGTCGGTAATCGACAGGACATTGACCGCTATGGGTGCCCGCCTGCTCAAGCGCTGGATGGTATTCCCACTAAAGGACAAGAAACCAATAGAGGAGCGACTTGACATTGTGGAATACTATTTCCGCGAACCATATTTCCGCGAACTCATTGAAGAACAACTGCATCTTATCGGTGACCTCGAACGCATCATAGCCAAGGTCGCAGCCGGTCGTGTATCGCCACGCGAACTGGTACAACTGAAAATGGCATTACAGGCTGTTGAGCCAATTAAAAAAGCATGCGAGAACACCGATAACGAGGTTCTCAAACGCATTGGTGCACAACTCGATTGCTGCGCCGAAATACGCGACAGGATTGCAGCAGAAATTGTCCCCGAGCCACCTTTGTTGCTCAACAAGGGCGGGGTAGTGGCCGACGGAGTAAATGCACAGCTCGACGAACTGCGACAGATAGCCTATAATGGCAAGGATTACCTGTTGCAGCTGCAGCAGCGCGAGAGCGAGCGCACAGGCATTCCAAGCCTAAAGATATCTTTCAACAATGTGTTCGGCTACTACATTGAGGTGCGCAACACATACAAGGATAATGTGCCCGAGGAGTGGATACGCAAGCAGACACTTGTGAATGCCGAGCGTTACATCACCCAGGAGCTCAAGGAATATGAAGAGAAGATACTTGGTGCCGAGGAGAAGATTCTTGCACTGGAAACACAGATATACAACAACCTGGTTGCCGATCTGGCATCATACATTCCCGCAATACAGGTAGACGCGACACACCTTGCAAGACTCGACGTACTGCTCTCTTTTGCAAATGTATCACGTGCATACAAATACATACGTCCCGTAATCAGCGAGGATGATGTGCTTGATATCAAACAGGGCCGTCACCCCGTGATTGAAAGACAGATGGCAATAGGGGAGAACTACATCCCCAATGATCTGTACCTTGACAATGACAAGCAGCAGATTATTATTGTGACAGGTCCAAACATGGCCGGTAAATCGGCCTTGCTGCGCCAGACGGCACTCATTACACTGCTTGCACAGATTGGTTGCTTTGTGCCTGCAGAAAGCGCTACAATCGGCCTTGTGGACAAGATATTCACCCGTGTGGGAGCAAGCGACAACATTTCGGCAGGTGAATCTACATTCATGGTTGAGATGACTGAGGCTGCCAACATCCTGAACAACCTGTCGGGGCACAGCCTTGTACTATTTGACGAGCTTGGACGCGGAACATCGACATATGACGGTATGTCAATAGCATGGGCAATCGTAGAGTATATACACGAATATGCAAAGGGTAGGGCACGCACACTGTTTGCAACCCACTACCACGAACTCAACGAGATGGAAAAGAGCTTCCCACGCATAAAGAATTTCAATGTTTCGGTACGCGAAATTGACGGAAAGGTAATATTCATGCGCAAACTTATGCCGGGCGGCAGCGAACACTCGTTCGGTATTCATGTTGCGCAGTTGGCCGGTATGCCAAAAAGCATTGTAAAACGCTCGGAGCAGATACTTAAGAAGCTGGAAGCAGGTAATAACAGAGGAGAGTTGAAGAGCGCTCCTACAGCCGAAATAGCCGAGAGCCGTGAGGGAATGCAGCTGAATTTCTTCCAGCTAGACGACCCCGTGCTTTCACAGGTGCGTGATGAGATTCTTGGCATTGACGTTAACAACCTCACTCCGCTTGAGGCTCTTAATAAGCTCAATGACATAAAGCGTATAGTAAAGGGTAAATAACGTAAATAATCCATGTACAAACGCGAACTTGTCATCCCGACAGAGCGTAGCGACGAGGGATCTGAAAACAAAATAGCAGAGATGACAAATATGGCAAATCCCAATACATAAATATAGGCAATAATATAGCAGTTAACCCGCGATTTTAGGGTTGACTGCTATTTTTATTTAGTAATCAAATATTTACAAATATTAGAAAGAATATTATTCACAGATTCTTTAATGATTCTGTGTAAATCGCCTTCTGTTAATCTAATTACTTGTTTCTTTGCCATATTTGTATTTGTTTTATACTCTTTATTTTCAGTTTTTATTGTTTTCCCATCTTTGGTAGTAATATATGATGCACCTTCTTCTAATGATTGAATATACTGTATACTTTGTTGCTTAGACCACCAATTATGCTCTTTGTCTAGAACTAATGCCCTGCCATTGGGTCTGACTGTAATAGACACAAAATCATGCTGTGTCCCCTCTTTCATAACATCATAGACATAATATATTGCTTCTTGGTATCCATTATAATGTTCATCCCATCTTTCTTGACTATATGCAAAACAACAAATCGGTTCACCTATAACTGATGATTCTTGAAAATTTGTTGGTTTAAATATACAGATATTGTTATCTTCAAAAACTAAAGTTTTCTGCATAATTGAAAAGGTTTCTTCATTGTTAAACTTTGCTCTAAGGAATGTTCCTATTTTTACAGCCTTAACAAATTCTATTATATCACCATTTTGAACATCTAAAGCACTGCAATATGGTTTTAAATCTATATATTGTGACATTAGATTAAATATTCTATATGGTTTTATTCGTTGTTGATAAAATTCATCAATTTTGGGTTTAAGAATTGGGAAATCTTTAGGGTATTTTGCATCTAAATACTTGTATACATCTTTTATGTTCATAAATCCTATCCCCTTTTTATAATAAATATCTACATAAATGAATTTATTATCTATATTTGCTCTATAATTTCAGAATAAATCATTATGTTCACATTTATTAGTAATATTTACGACATATCTGTACAGCTTAACAACGCCCCTTTACACTATAAACGTTTTTTAATAGTTGATGATGTAGAGTATTGGTTGCAATACCAACATATGTCATATCGTGAAAATGTACGATACACATTAGAGGGAGTTATTATGGGGGTATCTGCTATACAATTAATAAAAAAAGAAGTTAATGGTTCTTTTTCAGTTTATAGATATAATGGTTCTCTAATAATTAATAGGCATTTAGTCGGAAATCTCATTGATGATGCCATAGAAAACATTATAGAATTTGAAACGAATATAAGAACTTTTTTCAATAAAAAAAGAGCATAACTAATGCTATGCTCTGCATGGGTCAACTGATATATTATTACCTAAATATAATATTGAACAAACTTATATAAAAGGGTGTTAATAGTTTTGTATGAATAATTAACACCCTTTTTTATGGATAAGAAATTCTTGACCAATGAGGTGGGTGCGCGTGTGCCCGACAACACAAACTCGCTCACAGCCGGGGAGCGTGGACCTATACTGCTCGAAGATAACTGGTTGCTCGAAAAACTTGCACATTTCGACCGTGAGGTAATACCTGAACGACGCATGCATGCAAAGGGTAGTGGAGCCTTCGGCTGCTTTACAGTGACAAATGACATTACCCGTTACAGTTGTGCATCACTCTTTTCAAAAATAGGCAAAAAGACCGATGTTTTTGTGCGTTTCTCAACTGTTGCAGGCGAACGCGGAGCTGCCGATGCCGAGCGTGATATACGTGGTTTTGCCATCAAGTTCTACACCGACGAGGGTAACTGGGATTTGGTTGGTAACAATACACCTGTATTCTTTCTACGCGACCCGTTGCAATTCCCCGACCTTAACCATGCAATAAAACGCGACCCACAGACAAATTTGCGCTCACCGCAAAGCAACTGGGATTTCTGGACAATGTTACCCGAAGCTCTGCACCAGATTACCATCGTTATGTCCGACCGTGGCATACCGGCCTCTTACCGCCACATGCACGGCTTCGGTTCACACACATACAGTCTCATAAACAAAAATGGTGAACGGGTATGGGTAAAATTCCATTTCCGCACACAGCAGGGTATAAAGAATATAAGCAACAGCGAGGCTGCAGCCATCATAGCACACGACCGTGAGAGCCACGGACGAGACCTTTTCACGGCAATAGAAAAGGGCGATTTTCCACGCTGGAAACTATACATACAGGTTATGACCGAAGAGCAGGCTGCCACATACAAAGAGAATCCTTTTGACATTACAAAGGTGTGGAGCCACAAGGATTTTCCGCTGATTGAAGTAGGCATTTTGGAACTGAACCGCAACCCCACAAACTACTTTGCAGAAGTTGAACAGGCAGCTTTTAACCCGGCTCACATAGTACCGGGCATAGGACTTTCGCCCGACAAGCTACTACAAGGCAGGCTTTTCTCATACGGCGATGCACAGCGCTACCGTCTTGGTGTAAACCACGACCAGATACCGGTAAACAGAGCCAAATGCCCAATTCACAGTTTTCACCGCGACGGCGCAATGCGCGTAGATGGCAACAATGGTGCAACAAAAGGTTATTCGCCAAACAGTATCGGTGAATGGAAGACTGCACCGGCAATGTATGCACACTCGGCAGTTACAGGTGAGTCTATGCGCTATAACCCCTATGAGGACCGCACAGACGACTGTTTCTACCAGCCCGGTAACCTGTACAGGCTCATGACCGAGGATAAAAGAAATATACTTATAGCAAATACGGCAGAGGATATGATGCCGGTTACCGACAATATAAAATACCGCCACGCGGCACATTGTTATCTTGCCGACAAGGATTATGGTGCTCGCCTTGCAAAAGCTATGGGAATTGATATAACAGAGGTTGAGAGACTTGCAGCAATGAGCGAAACCGAAAGACTTGCAACAACTGTAACACAATAAAAAAAATCGGCTTATGCCGATTTTTTTATACCCTTTATCATGAAATAAGCTCCTGTAATTATAAGCGGAATACTTAACCACTGTCCCATTATCAATGTCATGCCATCCTCAAAGGCCACCTGATTCTCCTTGATGAACTCCACAAAGAAACGGAATGTGAAGATGGTAAACAGGCAGTAACCCATGAACAATCCGGTACCGATTTTTGCCTTGTATTTTTTGTAGAGCAACAATCCGAACAGGAATATTATTGCATAGGCGATAGCCTCATATAATTGGGCAGGGTGGTGGGGCACCGTCTTGCCCGCCTGCACAAAAATCACTCCCCATGGCAGGTCGGTTTCGGTACCAATAATCTCGCTATTCATGAAATTACCTATACGTACCATAGCAGAGAAGAATGGAGCTGCAATGGCAATATTATCGAGTGTCCACACCATAGTGAGTTTTGTCTTTCTTGTGTAAAGAATCAAAGCGATGATGACACCTATTACACCTCCATGGCTTGCAAGCCCCTCGTAACCACTGAACACCCATCCATCGGCTGTATTCTTTATTGGCAACAGCATCTCAACGGGGTGTGACAGGTAGTATTCGGGCTGATAGAAGAGACAATGTCCCAAACGTGCGCCAACCAATATACCGATGAAACAATACATGAAGAGAGGGTCAAAAAGTTCTTCACTGACACTACCCTTCTTATACAATTTCTGGACTATAAGGTATGCTCCAAGCAGACCGATCACCCAACAGAGTGAATAGTACCTGATTCCGAAACCAAAGACCGAAAACAGGCTTACCGACGGATCCCAGACAATAGCACAGTCTATCAGGCTCATAGTCGTTATACGTTAAAACGGAAGTGCATTATATCACCGTCCTGTACAACATACTCCTTGCCCTCGACACTCATTTTGCCAGCCTCCTTTACAGCTGCCTCTGAGCCATATTTGATATAATCCTCGTACTTGATTACCTCGGCACGGATAAAGCCCTTCTCGAAATCGGTGTGGATTACACCTGCGCACTGTGGAGCCTTCCAACCACGGCGGAATGTCCACGCCCTAACCTCCATTACACCGGCTGTGATATATGTCTGCAGGTTAAGAAGGTGGTAAATAGCCTTGATGAGACGATCGCAACCCGACTCCTTCAAGCCCATATCCTCAAGGAACATCTGCTTCTCCTCATAACTCTCGAGCTCGGCAATATCAGCCTCTGTCTGTGCCGAAATGATAAGAAGTTCGGCATTCTCGTCCTTGATAGCTTCGCGGACAGCATCGACATACTTGTTGCCGTTGGCTGCCGATGTATCATCGACGTTACAAACATAAAGCACAGGCTTTGATGTAAGCAAGAAAAGGTTTTTTGCAATCTGTTGCTCGTCATCTGTGTCAAAAGTCACTGTACGGGCCGATTTTCCGGCTTCAAGAGCCTCTTTGAACTTCATGAGCACATCATACTCCAGCTTTGCCTGCTTGTCACCACCAACACGCGCCTGCTTCTCCACACGCTTGATCTTGTTCTCAACAGTATCAAGATCCTTGAACTGGAGCTCAAGGTCAATGATTTCCTTATCACGTACAGGGTTCACCGAGCCGTCAACGTGCACAATGTTGTCATTATCGAAACAACGGAGAACGTGTATGATGGCATCGGTCTCGCGGATGTTTCCAAGGAACTGGTTACCCAATCCCTCACCCTTGCTTGCACCCTTTACAAGACCAGCGATATCGACGATATCACAAGTTGCGGGAACAATACGGTCGGGGTGAATGAGCTCTGCGAGCTTGTTCAATCGTTCATCGGGAACGGTAATCTGTCCCAACTGCGCATCAATTGTACAGAACGGAAAGTTTGCTGCCTGTGCCTTTGCACTTGAAAGACAGTTGAAGAGTGTGGATTTACCAACGTTGGGCAAGCCAACAATACCTGCTTTTAAAGCCATATGAATATAAAATTTTATCGTTTTGAAAAAGTCCTGCAAAGGTAGTGAAATATTTCGGTACTATCAAATTACCCTCTATTACCTGTTATAGCTTTAGCTATATTCGGGGTAAATTTTGTCAATATACTATACACGACTATTGTTGTCATAAATATTATGATTGGGGTTATTATATATATCCCAAGCAGTATTAAAGGATTGTCAGTGCAACCGGACAATTTATATAATACCATGATAATAGGACCAATTATAACACCATGCAATGCATATAACAGAAAAGATATTTTACCCAATTTTGGTGTAGGTCCAATAATATTCTTTTTGAAAAGAAATGAAACAAGATAGAAGACAGCTGTTATTTTTATGCAATCTGTAAACAGGTCAAAACAATATATATACTTACAATCAGAAGTAAGGCTATTCATGTAAACTTGTACAGGAATATATAGCAACAGCATTGCTATACCCCATTTTTGGGGAATAGATGTGATATCCACCCTGTGGATTGCCAGATATGCACCCACGGAGAAAAACAATATCGCTTCCATACTTATTCCGCAAACAGGAATTTCAATATTTATAGCATAACAGACAGCAAGAGATATTATTGTCAAGAATCCACATTTTCCTTTTACAAGACAAGTTATCACAGGAGCCATCAGACTCACAACCATAAGATCACGCATGAACCAAAGTGGATTGTTGGCCGGCAAGCCATTACCATTGATGGTAGAACTCCAGAAACCACTTAAGTAATCGGTCAATGAATAGTCATTGTCTGCAATGACGTCATATCTGAAATACATAAGCATGACGGCAACAGCATTCCAGATCAAATACGGTATGAGCAAAGAGTGTACCCTACGTTTGTACTTGTCTATAAAAAAGTGAAAATCCCTATCTTTTTGTGACCTGAAAAAGAAATAACCGGAGATAATGAAAAGAGTAGGTACACGAGCTGGCAATAATAACAGGTATAAATATTTGAATATATATACTACCCACCCGGGCCAATCAGGAGCACAACCCTCCCAATTTGTAATAATGGCATACAGATTACAATGAGCCAACACGACTCCCATAATCAACGGGAACCGTAGCCATGCCATTACATTTATCTGTTCAATATCGTAAGGTTTACTCATTTATAACCTTTTAATGAGCCTCTAACCAATTCACTCCCCAACCATAGTCGGCAATCAATGGTACACTCAATGCTATAGCATTCTGCATCTCATTGGTCACAATATCAAGCACAATATTCTTTTCATCAGGGTATACGTTGAAGTTCAACTCGTCATGCACCTGAAGAATCATTGTCGATTTCAAGGAAGCGGCCTTGAATCGCTTGTATATGTTAATCATTGCAACCTTTATTATGTCGGCTGCACTACCCTGGATTGGCGCATTGACGGCATTTCGCTCGGCATAACCGCGCACGACAGCATTATGCGAATTGATATCGGGCAAGTAGCGCTTGCGGTGGTATATGGTCTCCACATATCCCTTTTCCTTTGCATCCTGCTTGCAGTTCTCAATATACTGCTGCACTCCGCTGTATGTGGCAAAATAGTTTTCGATAAGTTCCTTTGCCTCGCGACGGTCAACGTTCATTCTCTCGGCAAGACCAAAGACCGAAATGCCGTATATTATACCAAAATTAGCCACTTTAGCCTTGCGGCGTTCATCCTTTGTAACCTCTTCCAATGACTTCTTATATACCTTTGCTGCTGTTGCCGCATGGATGTCATAACCACTGCGGAAATCCTCAATCATATTCTTGTCGCCACTCAAATGCGCCATGATACGCAGCTCGATTTGCGAGTAGTCGACTGAGAGGAACAGGCAACCTTCATCGGGCACAAAAGCCTTACGCACCTCCTTACCATCCTCGTCGCGGATAGGAATGTTCTGCAGGTTCGGGTTGCTTGAACTCAAACGACCTGTGGCTGTGACAGTCTGGTTATATGATGTATGTATCTTGCCACTACGTGGATTCACCAGTTCGGGCAAAGCGTCAATGTATGTGCTGAGTAGTTTTTTCAATCCACGGTACTGGAGTATATCCTTTACAATAGGGTGGCGGTTCTGCAACTGTGCAAGCACCTCTTCCGATGTCACAAACTGACCGGTCTTTGTCTTTTTGGGTTTGTCGACAATCTTTAGCTTGCCAAATAGAATATCACCTACCTGCTTTGGCGATGCAATGTTGAATGGCTCGCCGGCAAGCGAATATATCTGCTCCTCAATGTCGGCAAGACGCTTGCTGAAGAGAACAGATGTATCTTTGAGAGCCGTGGTGTCAATTCTTGCACCATTACGCTCCATGTATGCCAGTACAGGAACAAGAGGCATTTCAATATTATAGAACAAATCCTCAACATCCGCCTTCTTCAATTCTTCCTGCAGAATATTCTTTAATTTTAGAGTAACATCGGCATCCTCGCATGCATAGTCACACACAAGGGTAGGGGAGATGTCGCGCATATTCTTTTGACCACGTCCCTTCTCACCAATGAGTTCCTCTATCCTTATTGTTTCATAGTCGAGATATATTTCGGCAAGATAGTCCATTCCGTGGAATAACTCAGGCTGCAAGACATAATGGGCTATCATGGTATCGAAAAGTTTTCCGCGCACATCGATGCCATAGTTGGCTAAGACTGTTATATCGTATTTCAAGTTTTGACCGACTTTCTCAATCTCCTCGTTTTCGAAAATTCCCCTTAACAATTCAAGGCGCGCCAACACTTTTTCCCTTTCGGCCGGCATTGTTATGTAAAAAGCTTCATTCTCCTTCACCGAAAGGCTCAAACCCACCAATTCGGCATCAAGTGCCACAGCGCTTGTAGTTTCAGTGTCAAAGCACACTGTTTTGCATTTTTTCAAAGCAAGGACCAAAGAAGCTATATCTTCCTCTGTTTCAACGAGTTTATATACGTGTTGTATATCTTTTAACGTCAAATGGCTCGATTTTTTTTCACCGCCCGTATCTTCGGTCGCAAAAAAATCAAAGAGAGAGCCTTGAAGAGGGTCGTGTTTTGGACTTTTTTTGTTCGATGCAGAAACAGGTGTTACAACTGATGACGCTTCGTCAAAAAGTGACGGAGCCTGCTGGTTCTTAATCACCCTCTCCTTTAAAGCACGTAACTCGTAAAAGCTGAAAAGTCTTGAAAGCTCCTCTTCGTTCGGTTGCTCACGTTTCAGACTCTGCATGTCGAGTTCAATGGGAACATCGGTCTTGATGGTAGCAAGAAATTTACTGAACAGAATCTGTTCCTTGTTTTCCTCAACCTTTGTCTTTAACGCTCCTTTCAGTTCACCACTGTTGGCAAGCATGTTTTCAATGCTGCCGAATTGGGCAATAAGTTTTTGTGCTGTCTTTTCACCGACACCCGGACAACCAGGAATGTTATCACTTGAATCGCCCATCAATCCAAGAAGATCTATAACCTGTTCAGTTGTCTCAATACCGAATTTCTCCTTCACCCTCTCAACACCCATCACCTCAAATTCCTTGTCACCATATTTTGGACGATAGATAAATGTTGTCTCAGAAACCAATTGGCCATAGTCCTTGTCGGGGGTCATCATATATGTGATTATTCCCCTTTTCTCCGCCTGTTTTGCAAGTGTGCCGATAACATCATCGGCCTCAAAACCGGGAACCTCGAAAATGGGAATATTATATGCCTTGATAAACTCTTTGATGACAGGTACAGACTCCCTGATAACCTCGGGTGTCTCCTCGCGCTGAGCCTTGTACTGCTCAAAGGCCACATGACGGAAAGTAGGTCCCTTGGGGTCAAATGCTATACCTATGTGGGTCGGGTTCTCTTTTTTCAATACATCCTCAAGGGTGTTGATGAAACCCATGATGGCCGATGTATTGAAACCTTTTGAATTTATTCTTGGGTTCTTTATAAATGCATAATAAGCACGGTATATAAGTGCATATGCATCGAGAAGAAATAACTTGTCCATTTTGAAATTAGATTAACTGTCCGTAAAAATACATATTTTTTGCCACTTTCGTTTGCTTTTTTATTACTTTTGCAATCAAACAGTGTTTAAAGTCTATATTCAAACATCAGTATACTTTTCCGTTATGGATCTAATGTCAACAATAAAAAAACCTATAGAGCAGGAAATAGCTGATTTTAACGGCTATTTCAACTCTTTGTTGAAGAGTGATGTCATGCTCATGAATGACGCTTTGTCATTCATTGGTGAGTCGACCGGAAAAATGATGCGTCCTCTTCTTTTATTGTTGATAGCAAAAAGTATCGGTAATATCAATGATAAATCATATTCGGCAGCGGCAGCTGTAGAGATGTTGCACACGGCAAGCTTGCTACACGATGATGTCATTGACGAGAGTGACAAACGTCGTGGGCGCCCATCACTCAACACACGTTTCAACAACAATGTAGCTGTGCTCACCGGTGACTACATGTTCTCCATGGCACTCAACTGCACAGCAAAGACCGGTGACATACGCGTCATTGATGCCATATCAATTATGGGACGCGACCTGCCGAATGGTGAAGTGATGCAGGTTGAACTGCAGCAGAACGGCACATATAGCGAAGATAATTACTTGAAAGTAATATATTACAAGACAGCTTCACTCTTTGTATGCTGCGCGGCTTGCGCTGTATACACAGCCGGTGGCAAGCAGGAATATGTTGAAAAGTTCAGCAACTACGCAAAATTTGCCGGACTCTGTTTCCAGATGAAGGACGATATATTCGACTACTATAGCAACGATATTGGAAAGCCTACGGGTAGCGACATGAGCGAGGGTAAAATAACATTGCCTGCATTGTATGTACTGCGCACAAGTTCAAACCCTCTTCTACAGCCGATACGTGAAAAGATTTCAAAAGGAATATATCTCGATGAAAAGGAGATAGAAACATTGATTGAGATATCAAAGAACGAGGGTGGAATAGACTACACAAACAAGCAGATAGAGCACTACCGCAAATTGGCTATAGAATCTATCCCGGAAGATATTGAAGAGGAGTACCGCAATGCACTTATCGCTTACATAGACTATGTGATTTCAAGAGAGAAATGATATAATAAACAACAAATGAAAATGTCCCGATTTTGTCGGGACATTTTCATTTGTTATATACCCTGGTATCAGAAGAATTTAACCTCTTCGCCAACAATCTCACTCAAGCAGAGGTTTGCAAGGCGGCTTGTTCCCAAACGGAACAACTCATTGTTCAACCACTCCTCACCAAGCAACTCTTTGACTATAGTGTAATATACAAGTGCATCGTGCACTGTGTTGATTCCGCCGGCAGGCTTGAAACCAATTTTGCGACCAGTCTTCTGGTAATATTCCTTTATAGTCTGGCACATTACATATGCAGCCTCAGGTGTTGCTGCAGGTGACTCCTTACCGGTAGATGTCTTGATGAAATCGGCACCTGAATAAATCGATAGAATCGATGCTTTTTTAATATTCTCGGCTGTAGCGAGCGCACCTGTCTCAAGAATAACTTTCAGATGTTTCTCGCCACAAACACTCTTGAGTTCCTGGATTTCATCACATACTCCCTCGTAGTCACCACTGAGAAACTTGCCAACACTCAATACAATGTCAATCTCTGTTGCACCGTCATGTATTGCCATGGCTGTCTCGGCAACCTTAATCTCCTGGAATGTCTGTGAAGATGGAAAACCACCCGAAACGCATGCAATGCCGACATTCTCTACCTGCAATGTATCATTGACAATCTTCGCAAAGTTAGGATAAACACAAATGGCTGCAACGTTCTTCAAATCGGGGTATTTGTCATCAAAATCATTTACCTTTTCTGTGAATGCCATTACACTCTCCTCACTGTCTGTACACTTGAGAGTGGTGAGGTCAATACAGTTGAAAAGCAGTTTCTTTACCTCAAGAGTATTATTCTTTTCAACTTTTTCTTCGATAAGTTTCTTTACATTTGCTGCAACCTCCTCATCGCTCATCGACTGGCAGTACTCACTTATGACAAAGTCATACTTGCTTTCTTCATCGGCATGGTGGAGATGATCACCACAACCACAATTGTTCATTTCACTCATTTGGGTCTAATTTTGGATTATTTATATGTCTTTTATTATCTCTTTTAGTCTTTTTATCGAAGTTTTTTTCAAGCGCTGCCGACAAATCTATACCAGTCTGGTTAGCTATGCAAATGAGCACCCAAAGCACATCGGCCAGTTCATCGCCAAGGTCACTTTTATCACCTTCCTTGAATGACTGCTCACCATACTTGCGTGCCATTATACGCGCCACTTCACCTACCTCCTCGGCAAGAATGGCTGTATTTGTCAGTTCATTGAAATAGCGCACGCCATACTCCTTTATCCATGCATCAACGCGCTGCTGTGCTTCCTTTATTGTCATATCTACTCTCTATTCTTTGAATCAATGAATATTGTCACAGGGCCATCATTAAGCAATCTCACCTTCATGTCTGCTCCAAAAACACCACGTTGTATAGGTTTGTTTACTGCAAGTTCCATTTCACTGCAGAACTCTTCATATAACGGTACCGATATATCGGGTTTTGCAGCCTTGATATATGACGGGCGGTTTCCCTTTTTGGTTGATGCCATAAGAGTAAATTGGCTTACAGCAAGTATATCACCACCGGCTTCCATCACAGAAAGGTTCATCACTCCGTTTTCATCGTCAAAAAGGCGTATATTGGCTATCTTTTTTGTAAGCCACAGAATATCTTCACGATTATCTTCGTCTGTTATACCCACAAAAACCAATAAACCATTGTGTATCAAAGATATAACCTCACTATCAACTGTTACTGACGCCTCTTTTACCCTTTGTATAAGTACTCTCATTGCTTAAATTGGTTGTTTTCACTTTATAATTGCGAATATACACAAAAAAGAGTTATCATTTAAAGGCTTTGGATATTATTTCAGCTTTGGATTTACCAACCACAGCTACAAGCTCCTCGACGGAAGCTTCCTTTATGCGTTTGACACTCTTGAAATGACTCAAAAGCTGTTGTTTTGTCTTTTCACCAATACCCTTTATATTATCCAGTTCTGATGATATCTGGCGCTTACTACGCTTGTCGCGGTGGAATGTGATGGCAAAACGGTGTACCTCGTCCTGTATCTGAGAGAGAAGACGGAACAGTATTGTACCCTGCTTCAAACCTATAACCTCACCATTAGCTGTTATAACCTCCGATGTCTTGTGTTTACTGTTCTTTACCAATCCCAACACAGGGATATCAAGACCAAGCTTGTCGCGCGTAATACTGCGTATTGCCTCAACCTGACCTTTACCACCATCGGCAAATATAAGGCTTGGCAATTCACCTCCCTCTTCAACAATTCGAGTATATCGACGTTCCGTAACCTCACGCATGGAAGCATAATCATCGGGGCCGACAACTGTTTTTATATTATATTTCCTGTAATCCTTTTTACTTGGCTTGAGTTTACGGAATACAACACAGGCTGCAACAGCATCATTTCCCTGTGTATTTGAATTATCGAAACACTCGATTACTACGGGTAATTTTTCAAGTCCAAGAGCCTCTTGAACCTCCTTCATCAAACGGGTTGTCTTCTGCTCAGGATTGAGTTTGTCATCCTGTTTCATGCGGTCGGCCCTGTACTGTTTAACATTCAGTTTCGACAAGGCAAGCAACCTTGCTTTTTCACCTTTTTGCGGTACAGTAACAGTAACACCTTCTATCGGAAGGTCTACAATGAAAGGAAGTATTATTTCTTTTGCATTACTATTGAATCGTTCCCTCAATTCCACTATACCCATTGAAATCAATTCTTCATCGCTTTCATCGAGTTTTTTCGAATATTCAATAGTAAAAGCCTGGGTTATACAGCCATTTTTAATATGCAAGAAATTGACAAAAGCATTCTTTTCATCGCTTTCAATAGAGAAAACATCAAGGTTTGTCATTGATGAACTAACAACCTCACTCCTTAACCTGAAGTTCTCTATCAGCTTATATTTTTCTTTTATTTCCTGTGCTGCTTCAAAATCCAACAAAGATGCTTTTTCGGCCATTTCAGCGAGCAGATTTTCCTGTAAAACCTTGATATCACCCTTTAATATAGATGTTATCTCACTTATCATTTTACAATACTCATCAGCCGATATTTTACCCACACATGGAGCCGGACAATTCTTTATCTGATACTCAAGACATGGTTTGAATTTACCTTGTCTCACAGTTTCAGGTGTGATATTATAATTACAAGTACGCAGTGGATACAGTTTCTTTATAAGCTCAAGCAATGCATGCAAGGCACCTGCGTTGGTATAAGGACCAAAGAAACGACCTTTTCCTTTTTCAATTCTTCGTGTCTTGAAAAGTTTTGGAAAAAACTCATTCGTTATACAAATTGAAGGATATGTCTTGTCGTCCTTCAATAAAACATTATAACGAGGCTTATGCTGCTTGATGAGATTATTCTCAAGAAGCAACGCATCAGCCTCGCTATTTACAACGACATATTTTATGTCGGCAATCTTTGCAACAAGTAGCTTTGTCTTCAGGCTCTGTTGTTCTTTATTGAAATAAGAGGATACGCGACGTTTCAGGTTCTTGGCCTTACCTACATAAATAATGTTGCCATTATCATCAAGATATTGATAACAACCGGGAGAGTCGGGCAAGTTCAAGACTATACCTTTAAGATACTCATCCTTTTTATCCCTATCCTCTTTTTTCATTATTTACCCTCCAGAGTTAGCAGACAATCAATTTCTGCATCAGATGGGAATATATTTCTTCCCTTCAAACCTTCGAGTTCAATTATAAAGTTAATATAAACTTTCTTTGGATTCAATTTTTGAACAAGATGGTATGCAGCGAGCATTGTTCCACCTGTAGCAAGAAGATCGTCGTGAATAAGTACTACATCATCTTCACATATAGCATCCTTATGTATCTCTATTGTATCTTTACCATACTCTTTGCCATATGTTTCACTGATAGTCTCGGCAGGAAGTTTACCAGGCTTACGGATTGGTACAAAACCCGCATTCAGTTTAACAGCAAGTGACGATGCCATAACAAAACCTCTCGATTCAATACCGACAATCTTTGTGATACCCTTATCCTTATACAATTCGTACAATGCATTATCCATTTCACGCAAACATTCCGGTTTCTTAAAGAGTGATGTCACATCTTTAAACTGTATTCCCGGGATTGGAAAATCGGGGATGTTTCTTAAATTTTCAAGTAATAGTTCCTTATTCATATGGTCATATTTTAAAAGTTCCAGTTGTTATTTTATATAATTGTTCCACGTGGAACAATTGTTTATTTTCGCATAAGTACAAGCAATACATTCACATCACTTGGCGACACACCCGGTATACGACTTGCTTGTGCAAGTGTCTCGGGATTGATAGCCGTAAGTTTTTGTCGTGCCTCGGTAGATAGTGACTCTATACTATTATAATCAAATTTGTCTTTAATACGTATATTCTCCAAACGTATCATACGCTCGGCAAGTTCACGTTCACGGTCAATATACCCTTTATACTTTATTTCAATTTCAGTAGCCTCAACAATCTCTTCACGCTCGTCACCCAATTTTTCAAGCTCACGTTTTAGAGGTAGTATATAATTGGCTATGGACTCTATTGTTATTTGTGGACGTTCAATCAAAGAGACAAGTTTGCATCCACGAACGAGTGGGGTAGTACCAAGTTCTTCAAGTCCTTTATTTATCAAATCGGCCTTAATAGAGAAATTACAGATAAATTCTGTCAACTTTACAATCTGCTCTTTTTTATTACACAACTTACTGTATCTTTCATCACTTGCCAGTCCAATAGAATGCGCCTTTGCAGTAAGGCGCATGTCCGCATTATCGGAACGCAACAGGATTCTGTACTCCGCTCTTGATGTGAACATACGGTAAGGTTCATCAACTCCTTTAGTCACCAGGTCATCAATGAGCACACCAATATACGCCTCATCACGACGCAATACAAAATCATCTTTTGAATCAATTTTCAAAGCTGCATTTATACCGGCAACCAAACCTTGACCGGCAGCCTCTTCGTAACCGGTAGTGCCATTTACCTGGCCTGCAAAATACAATCCTTCGACAATCTTTGACTCAAGTGTATGTTTCAATTGTGTAGGGTCGAAATAGTCATATTCAATAGCATAACCCGGACGATAAGCAACAGCATTTTCAAGTGCCGGTATCTTACGCAGTGCAGTGAGCTGTGCTTCCATTGGAAGCGACGAAGAGAAACCGTTTACATAAATCTCCTGTGTTGCCTCACCCTCGGGCTCAAGGAAAAGAAGATGGCGGTCACGCTCGGCAAAGGTTACTATCTTTGTTTCTATACTTGGGCAGTAGCGCGGACCAATACTTTGTATCTGTCCATTATAAAGAGGTGAGTCGTCAAGGCTGTCGCGCAAAATCTTGTGCACATCGGGGTTTGTATAACACCCCCAACAAGGCAACTGCTTCAATTCTCGCTTGGTGTCACTGTATGAAAAACGGTGAAAATCATTATCACCATCTTGAATATCAACCAATTGAAGATTTATTGAACGCTTATCAAGACGAACCGGTGTTCCAGTCTTCATTCGACCTGATGTTATACCCAATTTTGTGATACTCTCGGTCAATCCTTTTGCAGCAGGCTCGGCAACACGACCACCTTCTATCTGCACCTTACCTATGTGCATCAAACCATTGAGGAATGTACCGGCTGTTATGATCACAGCCTTTGCCTTGAAATTAGCACCCAACTGTGTTTTTACCCCTGTCACCTTACCCTCTTCAACAATAAGTTCTGTGGCAATATCCTGCCACATATCAAGACATGGTATGTTCTCAAGAATTTCTCGCCAATATTGGCTAAATTTCATTCTATCACACTGGGCGCGCGGGCTCCACATTGCAGGTCCTTTAGAACGGTTGAGCATACGGAACTGTATCGAAGCCTTATCGGCAACAATACCGGTGTAACCACCCAATGCGTCAATTTCCCTCACAATCTGCCCCTTTGCAATTCCACCAATGGCAGGATTGCAGCTCATTTGAGCAATCTTATTCATGTCAATAGTCATAAGGCAAGTCTTCTTTCCAAGATTTGCCGCAGCTGCCGCAGCCTCGCATCCAGCATGGCCGGCACCTATAACCAATATATCATACTCAAATGTCACCTTGTAAAAGTTTTCTGTTTAAACAAACAACAAAAATAATACAACTTGTCGCATTCTCAAAATTTATAAACACAAGTTGATTAATTTACTATTTCCTATACAACTCAATGACAGTTATTTCAGGCCGTGCTCCAAAACGTGCCAGATATCCTACACACCCAATACCATCATTTATATACAATCGGCAACCATTATATTCATACAGCCCGCTCCACTCTTTATACATAAACCTCGCCGGGGAGAAACGACCGAACTTCATCTGCATGGCATGTATATGCCCCGAAAGTGTGAGGTCACTAAATATACTTTTACGAATAGAGTGCCACAACTGTGGCAAATGCGAGAGAGTTATATTGAATACTGAATCACTTACATTATTATATATACGGCTGAAATCTACACCTTTCACGGCATCCATCGAGTGTTTGTATTTCAATAATTCCTCATTATAATCAATACCGGTAACAGCTATCGAATCACTACCTTTATATATATATACAGTACTGTCTTTTAAAACACACCAATGTGCTCTCTCCATCTTTGATACAAGACCTGCTATATTATCTTCTCTTTTTGCTATTGTGGAGTTTTTTATATACGCGCCGGTATCATGATTACCCAAAACCATAAAAACGCCGTCATGGGGCTTTAAATGAGAAAAAACTTCAAGTATTGGTTCAGTAATCTCTGAGTGGTGTACATTTATTATATCACCGCCAAAAAGCACCATATCAACATCAGCCTCATCAATCAACTCCATAATTTCAGCAAGTTCTTCACCGGCGTTCACCATAGAACCCGTATGTATATCAGATATAAAAGCCAACCTGTATCCATTGAATGCTTCAGGAAGATTATCGTAATACAATTCAACCTCATTCACCATGTAATTGGTACGAGTGAAGAATATTGAATACAGGAATGTAGCAATAACCAATGATGAAACCGTGACAGCAGACCACAACCCGGCCTTCTTACTTGTAGGCAACCATAGTATATAAAACAACAGGCGTGGTATAGTCAGTACAAGATAGGTTGTCAACATCACCATTGAAAACTTCATCATGAAAGCACTATTCTCTTCGCTGACAAAAAAATACATCATCACAGGGGTCAGCACTATAAGCAGATAGGATAATGCTACAACAACCCCGAAGACATACCTGATGCTGTTGTTGACAGAACTCATTTGAATACGTCTCCATGCCCTGTAATCGAGAAACATACCAAACAAGGCAATGAATATGGTTATAGCAATTGTCATGGTCTTTTTTGTTTACTTCCTTAATATATCTGTTCTAATTTGTATAAAGTGAGGTTATCCACCCTTTCAACCGATTTTATATTATATATATCCTTTTAAAAAATTTAAAAAGATTAAAAACAACAATAACTCCTGTTAATAGTGAGGAGAAAAAATATCATTTAAACTTGCTTTTTGAGTTATTAGTTGAAGAGAAATAGATATCCACATATTATAAACAAGTCAATTTATTGGTAAATAATCAATTATATAATGTTATCAACAATTTTGAACTATATATTTATACTGATAAATAATGTTCAAACATGTGTTGAAAACTGTTGATATCGCACTTGAAAAAAAGTCTTTAAAAAGTGGTAAAATAATTTGGTGTTTTAATAACACTGCCGGCTTATCCAATTGTTTAAAAAAACAAAATCGGAAAGATATTTTTTTTACCCAATTTATCAAGTTGTTTTCAACACACTATCAACAATGTTTTTAACAGCTATTTCAAACATAACTCTACAAAAATACTATTTTACCGTATTATATAATAAAAAATATAGCCCATGTTATAAACACGGGCTATATTACTGTTATGTTATTTATGTTGATAACTTAACTCAACTTTGCGAGAGCTTCCTTGATGCGTCGTATTGCTTCAATGATATTCTCATCGCTTGTAGCATAACTCATTCTGAAACATTCAGGTGCACCGAATGATGTACCACCCACAGCGGCAACGTGTGCCTCGGTCAACAAGTACATCGCAAGGTCATCACTGTTGTTGATAACTGTTCCGTTGTAGCTCTTACCATAGAACGAACTACATTTTGGGAACAGGTAGAATGCACCCTCGGGAACATTCACCTCAAGACCCGGAATCTCCTTTGCAAGCTTTACAATGAGGTCGCGGCGGCGCTGGAATGCCTGACGCATCTCCTCAACAGGCTCCTGCGAACCGGTGTAAGCCTCCAATGATGCCATCTGTGAAACAGAGCAAGGTCCACTTGTATACTGTCCCTGCAACTTGTTGCAACCCTTTACAATCCACTCGGCAGCGGCAAGGTAACCAATGCGCCAGCCAGTCATTGCATAAGCCTTTGAAACACCGTTGATGATGATTACACGCTCTCTGATCTCCTCGAACTGCGCAATGCTCTCATGTTTGCCAACATAGCTTATGTGCTCATATATTTCATCGGCAACAACAAATACCTGTGGATATTTAGCAAGTACGTCGGCAAGTTCCTTCAACTCCTCCTTTGTATACACCGAACCTGTTGGGTTTGATGGTGAACAAAGGATAAGCATCTTTGTCTTTGGAGTGATGGCAGCCTCAAGCTGTGCACCGGTAATCTTGAAGTTCTGCTCAATACCTGCGCTCACAATTACAGGTGTACCGTCGGCAAGCTTTACCATGTCGGGGTAGCTCACCCAGTATGGAGCAGGTACAATCACCTCGTCACCCGGGTTTACAAGTGCCATGATAGCGTTGCATACAGCCTGCTTTGCACCGTTCGATACAGAAATCTGTGTCTCCTTGAACTCCAATCCGTTCTCATTCTTCAACTTTTCAACAATAGCCTTGCGTAGTGATGGATAGCCAGGAACGGGTGAGTAACGTGACCAGTTGTCATCAATAGCCTGCTTTGCGGCAGTCTTAATAGCGTCGGGGGTATTGAAATCGGGTTCACCGACACTCATATTTATAACGTCTACGCCTTGTGCTTTCAACTCCTGGCTCTTCTGTGACATAGCCAATGTTGCCGATGGCGCCAATCGGTTTACGCGATCTGATAGTTTGTTCATATTAAATGTTATGTTAGTTATTTTCCTTGTTAAAATGCAGTGTGTGTCCCATGCGCTCAGCTTTTGTATGCAGGTAGCGCGAGTTGTGGTTGTTGGGCTCAATCTCAATTCCTACAATTTCTGTTATTGTAAGTCCATAACTCTCGAGTCCAATTCTCTTCACCGGGTTGTTTGTTATTAGGCGCATCTTGTGCACACCCACCTTGCGCAGAATCTCGGCACCTACACCGTAATCTCTCTCGTCGGCCTTGAATCCAAGACAAAGGTTTGCATCAACAGTGTCCATACCCTCTTCCTGCAACTTGTAAGCACGCATCTTGTTCATGAGTCCAATGCCACGTCCCTCCTGGTTAAGGTATACAACCACACCCTTGCCGGTTTCGTCTATGAGCTTCATGGCCTCGTGCAGCTGTGAGCCGCAGTCGCAACGCTGTGAGCCGAATATATCGCCTGTCATGCACGATGAGTGTACACGTACAAGTATTGGCTCATCCTCTTTCCACTCACCTTTAATAAGTGCCACATGCTCCAGTCCATTTGATTTCTGGCGGAATGGGATGAGGCGGAAATGGCCGAACTCGGTAGGCATGTCAACCTCTTCGCCCTGCTCAACGGTAGACTCCTGCTTCAATCGGTATTCAATAAGGTCCTTTATTGAAATAATCTTCAGGTTATGCTCTTTTGCAATTTTCACCAACTGTGGCATACGTGCCATTGTACCATCCTCGTTCATAATCTCAATGAGCGCAGCTGCAGGGTACAGTCCTGCCAGGCGTGCAAGATCAATACTGGCCTCGGTATGTCCGGCACGGCGCAACACTCCATTGTCTTGTGCATACAACGGGTTGATATGTCCTGGGCGTGCAAATGTCTCGGGTTTGCTGTCGGGCGATGCCAGAGCCTTTATTGTTGCAGCACGGTCAGCTGTAGATACTCCGGTTGAACAACCCTCTACCTTGTCAATGGTAACAGTGAAAGGTGTTCCAAGCAGGCTTGTGTTTGAACTCACCTGTGGAGCCAAGTCTAGTTCTTTGCAGCGTGACATTGTAATTGGAGCACACAACACTCCGCGTCCGTTCTTGAGCATGAAGTTTACCGCCTCGGGAGTAATCTTTTCGGCAGCGATGATAAAATCACCTTCATTCTCTCTATCTTCATCGTCGACAACGATAAGGAATTTTCCCTCTCTGAAATCATCGAGAGCCTCCTCAATTGTATTTAATTTAAAGTCACTCATATAAGTTTTTCCTTTTTTATTATCTCGTTTATCTCTTTACTCTTTCTTTCCACCTTTGTAAGGTCCATCAACAGTTTAATTCTGAATCTTACTGAACGTGCATATATAAGAATGCTCAAAGGTAATATAAAAAGCAATACAATGTTCATCCATCGCTTCTTGAATGGTGAAGAAACCGGTTTTATTGCCAGAACCGGCATTTCGTTCAGTTGTATTATGATGTTCCTGTATTTGCTGTTACATAGATATTCAATCGTCTTTTCAAGTTTCTCGTCAAGTTTTGCCAGTGTGTCGTCCTTTTCGTTAAAGAAGACATACTTTAATGTAGGTATGTGTTTTAGATTATTCTTTGCCTTATATTCACGCGCAGTGTTGTATATATCGTTCAGGCTGTTGTAGCAACTATCGTAATCGGGCGTTTCAATTACAACCTCCTTCATTGGAATGTTCCTTTTCTCGGACAATATGAATATTTTCTTGAAGAAATTCTTCAAGTCAAAATTATTCATGACTCCCGAATCCTTATTTGCCTGGTAGGTGAAGAACAATCCCATCGGGAGTAGTATTATAGTACTCCACCACGATCCGAACCAAATTTTCCACACACCCTCACTTGCCATCTTTGAACCTGAGGTATCCAAAATGTAGTAAAGAATGAATGTAGCCACCGATATAATTATAGGGTATCCCAGTCCTCCTTTTCTCACAATAGACCCCAATGGTGCCCCAATGAGCAGGAATATTATACATCCAAGTGACAGTGTTATCTTTTCCCACCAATATATCTTGTGCTTGTTAAGGTCCTTATCCAACTGGTGAAGTATCTTGTCGTTTATGTTGTATGTGCTCCTCAGTGATGTAATATTCCTCAATGCATCTCTTTTCCACATCAACCGTGTCTTTTGTGTGGCAGCTTCGTATATACTGTCGACATTCATCCAATATATACCCTCCTTTGACATCAGAGTCGAGTCGTTCTGGTCGAAAACAACCTTATCCTTGTAGTTGTTTCTTCTCAAATATCTGAGATTTTCCCTTCCTATACTGTCGTTTGAAACCTTAAGTGAGTCAATATCCCTCTCAAGTTCCTTCATATTCTTACCGTCGGCCCTTGTTTTTAGAAAATCGGCATCCTTTATCTCAAAACCACCTTCAGTTTCAATTATTACATCCTTTCTTGTAAAGCTCTCGCGACGGTAGGGAGTGTTCTTTTTGTTTATATTGTCATCGTCAAGGTTCGAGAACTGCTCGCCCGAGAACATGGTTAGAATCATATGTCTCTCGTCGAGGGTGTTCTTGATGATTGCCGAGTCCGACACCAGGATGTTGGTGTTTTCAAAACCACCGGTCATGTCATATATTGTAACATCGTAAAGAACTCCGGTGTCGTAATTCTTGTGGTTCACATATATACTGTAACCTTCAATCTTGTTATAGAAAATCCTTTCCATTATATCACTCTCGGGTGATGTCTGTTTAATCGAGTACATCATCCTCAATAGCTTCCTTTGTGCCAGTGGAGTTACATAGTTCTGCATGTAGAACGATATTCCGCCAAACACAGCACAGCATGCAATCAGTGGCATAATGGTCCTTATGAGCGGCACACCTGCCGATTTTATTGCAAGCAACTCAAGTCTCTCGCCCATGTTGCCGAATGTCATCAGCGACGCAAGCAATATGGCCAAAGGTAGTGCTTTCGAAATGAGTGATATAGAACCCAGTGTGAAGAATTTTGCGATAATGGACATGTCGAGTCCCTTTTCAACAAAATCGTCAATCCACTTCCACAGCAGCTGTACTATAAAAATGAAAAGACAGATGAAGAAGGTAGCCATCAGATTTTTCAAAAAGGCCTTAATAATGAAACCATCCAACTTTTTTATGTAAAACCTGGGAAATTTCATATTCGTCTTTATGCGGTTACCTTGCTGTTTAATTGGTTTTTCTATATATAAATGCACAGAAAAGCTGCAATCCGTAATGGTATTACAGTTTTCTGTGCAAATTTAGCATATTTTTTGGTTTGTAAGGCAAAAACAGCCCATTACATACCCGATTGTCTTCTTAAATTTTCAATTTGCGAATTCCACAACTCCTTTTGGTCTTCAATCTCACCCTTGTCGGCAAAATCAGTTATCTCAAGAGTGTTTTCGCGTGTGAGTTCATTGTATGAAATTCTCATCTCAAAATAGGTGCTCAAAGGCTCCTCTTCCCATCTGAATTTCACATAAACTCCATTTCTCTGTGCTACAAGGTGTGCCACTTTTTTCTCTGTCTTGCCCCAATAAAAATTGAAAGTGCGGTCAAAACTCTCAACTCTGTCGGCAAACCATGGCGATAACCCGGCAGCTGTTCCAATGTATTTCCAAATCATAACAGCACTGCCTTTCATTGGGTATTCAAGAAAAATCTTCTCTTTACTCATTGTAACGCAATGTTATAAGTTTAAACAAGTTATATATTTCCCGCAAGTTAATGATTATAAATTATAAATCCAATTTTTATCTCTTATTTATTCCTCTTTTTTGAATTTATTACTGATTTTAAGGTAATTTTTAGATGTATTGGAATTTTTTTTGACGAAAAGTTGTAAAAAATTTGCCAATTCAAAATTATAGACATATCTTTGCACCGCAAAAATGCGATGGCGAGATAGCTCAGCTGGTTAGAGCGCATGATTCATAATCATGAGGTCCCCGGTTCAATCCCGGGTCTCGCTACTCAAAACGGAGAAAGTTGAAAAACTCTCTCCGTTTTGAGTTTTATTGTTTCTTTGATATCACCCTTTATACACCATTCTAAAGTATGTATCAATGTGACCGACTAAAGGTTGTATTGATACATATTTTTTTATGACATGTTCTGAACTAATATAAATAAACATCCTCTGCTGTGTTTGCAGCAGAGGATGTGATAGTCAGTTCTTTCTGTTGTATGTTGTTTCAATTCAATATTTCTCCATTGGCTGTTACAAAGACAGTCTTATCCCATTCGCCTTTTTCAATTTCAACCTTGTAGTGGTCACCCGATGGGGTTTCAATGTAGTCTACATCGTCAATTCTGTAATTTTGGTATCTGTTAAGGACGCTTTCTCTTGCTGCATCCGGGAGTTCATTAATAGCAACATCCCAGCTTGTTTTTATCCATTCATCCCTGCGGTTGAACTTTACATCTTTCTTGATGTTGTCGTGGATAATCTCTACGTCAATCTCTCCGTTGAAATCCTTCTCTGCATAGAGTATTCTGGCACCCTGGTACTTCTGTTCTATGAAACTTCTGATATCATTGTTTACTGCGATATTTTCCTCTTCGCAAGCCATAAAGGCAAACAGTGATATGAATAATAATGGTAGTAGCTTTTTCATAATATTTTTTTCTTAGTTGTCTGTTATTGATTATGTTATTTTGTTGTGAAATCAGTCGTCGATGTCGTAGATGTTGAAATCATTGTCGAACTTCAGCTCAAGACGATTAGAAAGTTTAACCTCATAATCGTTGCGGTCTTTTTCAATGTAAATGATTTTTGCACCGGCGTAGTTCTTGTTGACGTATTCTTTAATTGCCTGTGGAATTATTGCGGCGGGAACTTCGCCAAAGCGGCATTCAATTTCGTCCCATACCCCCTTGCTTGTAAATTCAATCTTTGCACCGTTGGCAAATCTCACCTCGTATGAGTGTTTCAGGAAATCCCACTCTTCTTTTGCGTATGTGATATCAATACCGGCAAAGTGCTCGTTGATGAACTGTTGTGCAGGTGCTGGTAACTGGCTTTTGTTAATCACCTTGTCATTGTCGGCCATTGCCGAGAAAATACCTACTGAAAAAATAGCAACCAGAGTCAAAATAATCTTTTTCATAATCTTCTTTTTTATTTATTAGTTATAAGTTCTTTTATATTCACTTGAACACCTGTTATTGGTGGTTGTTCATTATTTATAGTGTAAAGTTTGTGCAAACGAGTTAAACACAAGCAAGCCAATGTTCGCATCATTTACAATGCAAAGATTATATGCGATTCTGAAATGAATTTGAAATTTCGGGCTATTTTTGAAAAAAGTTCAAAAAAAGATGATACGAAGGTTTTATATAGAGATTTCTTGTCGCTTTTTTACAGGAATGACATTATATTACAAAATAGAATCGATAGCACCGCGTTGGCACTATCGATTCTATGGTTGAGTATCTTTTTTATTATTCCCTTACACTCTTCAATTCCTTATTTATCTCTTTCATTCTCTTTGTTGTCAGCGGATAGATGAAAATGAATATTGCCGACAGGGCTGCAATACCGGCGGGTATCCAGCTGATGAGCAGGCGCAATCCCTCAATGGCATCGGGTGTCTGAACTGCACCTTCGGCGGTATTGAAGCCGAATGCTGCAAGCAACCAAAGTACAGCCGAGGTACCGAAAGCACCGCCGAATTTCTGTGCCATGGATGATGATGAGAAGATGAGGCCTGTGGATGCTGTCTTGAACTTGAGCTCGGCGTAGTCAGATATATCGGCATACATACTCCACACAAGTGGTGATATTATACCAGTGAAGATACCTGTTGCAATTTGCAGGATTAGCAGGGTCCAGTATCCGTTTGTTGTGTTTGTGGGTACATAGTAGAATGCTATGCACAGTGCCATGATGGCAAACAGGGAGTAGAGGAATGTGCTCTTTTTTCCAAGCTTGAATGTTATTGGTGTGGCAATGGCAACACCAATCATGTTGGCAATTTCACCTATAGTAAAGAAGATACCTGCATAGAAGAGAAAGTCTATTGAGAGGAACGAGAGTGTTGCTCCCTCGGTTATTTGGGTTGTGAAGTAGTAGGGGATAACGGCATACCTCACAGCTCCAAAGAAATTGAAGAACAGTACACCGCCCAAAAGAATCCACCATGGACCATTGTGTAGCAGCGATTTCAAGTCATCGCCAACATTGCTTTGTTTGATGGCCGGCTTAATTCTCTCGCGTGTCATCTTAAAGGTAAGTACAAAGAGCAAAAGGCATATTGTACTCACAATAATCATTGCTGTCTGCCATGCTTGTGGTTCGTATGTGAGTTTGCCGCTCACTCCTGCAATTGAGTTGCAAAGCGGTTCCCACAGGGCCAATACAATGAATGAGCCTGTGTAGGCAAAGAACATTCTGTACGATGAAAAAACAGTCTTTTCATCGGTATCTTCGGTCATAACACCAAGCATTGAGCCGTATGGAACGTTTATGGCTGTGTAGACAGTCATCATGAGGATATATGTGACAAAAGCCCAAACATTCTTGCCAGTTTCACCCAGAGCGGGCTTTGTGAACAGGAGTACACCGGCTATTGCAAACGGCACGGCAATCCACAGCAGGTATGGGCGGTATTTACCCCATTTGGTGTTTGTGCGGTCGGCTATGATACCCATCATGGGGTCCGATACGGCATCCCAAATTTTTGTAACAAGGAACAGCAGGGCTGCAAGTCCAAGGTCAAGGCCGAACACGTTTGTGTAGAATATCGGCAGGTATGCACTGAATACTTTCCAGAACATGGATGAGGCCATGTCGCCCAGTCCATATCCTATTTTTTCTTTTAATGTTGCCATGTCTTTAATGTTTTTGTCAATGTTTCGGCAAATGTAACAAAAGTGCTTGTCAAATGCCAATTTGTGGTCAAAAAAATAAAAAAATCAGCCCAGAATACCCCTATTGCTATCCCTGAAATAAAAAGTTCATTTGTTGATAAATTATGTTTGTTTTTAACACTATAATTTGTGTGAAATAATTATATTTGCACTATTCATTTTGGAAACAAAAATCCTTTAACATATATGATTCAAACTGTTGTTAAGCGCGACGGACGCATCGTCGGCTTTAATCAAGAAAAGATTGTATCGGCCATACGTATGGCCATGATGCACACCGAAAAAGGTGAGGATATGTCACTGATCAGTCAGATTGCAGACCGCATCTCTTTCAAGGGAAATCCGCAGATGACTGTGGAGGCTATTCAGGACATGGTTGAGATTGAACTCATGAAGAGTAGCCGCAAGGACGTTGCTCAAAAGTACATTGCCTACCGCAAGCAGCGCAGTATTGCCCGCAATGCCAAGACAAAGGAGATTTTCCAGGAGATCATCAATATCTGCTCGAATGATGTAACCCGCGAGAATGCCAACATGAATGCCGATACTCCGGCCGGAATGATGATGAAGTTCTCGAGCGAGACAACAAAGCCTTTTGTTGACGACTTCCTGTTGAGTGAGGAGGTTGTAGATACTGTGCGCAACAACTACCTGCACATTCATGACAAGGACTATTATCCTACAAAGAGCCTTACTTGTTGTCAGCACCCGCTCGACAATATCTTGCTCAACGGTTTTAATGCCGGTCATGGCGAGTCACGCCCTGCAAAGCGCATTGAGACAGCAAGTATCATCGCCTGCATCTCAATGGAGACAGCGCAGAACGAGATGCACGGTGGACAGGCTATCCCGGCTTTCGACTTCTATCTTGCACCATACGTACGTGCAAGCTTCATCGAGGAACTCAAGGCTATTGAGGAACTGACAGGTGCAAACTACTCACACCTTTATAATAAGGAAGTTGAGGATTATACAACACAGCCACTCGATTTCCTCAGCGGTGACGAGCGTATACTGCAGCACGCCATGAACAAGACTGTTGCACGTGTTCACCAGGCAATGGAGGCTTTCATCCATAATATGAACACCATCCACTCACGTGGTGGTAACCAGGTTGTGTTCAGTTCTATCAACTATGGTACCGATACATCGGCCGAGGGTCGTTGCATCATCCGCGAGTTACTTAACAGTACATACCGTGGTGTCGGTAATGGCGAGACTGCAATCTTTCCAATTCAGATTTGGAAGAAGAAACGTGGTGTCAGCTACTTGCCCGATGACCGCAACTATGACCTTTACCAGCTTGCCTGCAAGGTTACAGCACGCCGTTTCTTCCCTAACTTTCTGAACCTTGATGCTACATTCAACCAGCACGAGGATTGGAGAGCCGATGATCCAAAGCGTTATATGCACGAGGTTGCAACAATGGGTTGCCGCACACGTGTATTCGAGAACCGTTTCGGTCCCAAGACATCAGTAGGTCGCGGTAACCTCTCGTTCTCTACAATCAACATTGTGCGTTTGGCTATCGAATGTATGGAAATCGCCAACAAGGAAGAGAGAATCTCTATGTTCTTTGCAAAGCTTGATGGTCTGCTTGACATTGCAGCACGCCAGTTGCATGAGCGTATGGAGTTCCAGAAGTCGGCCTTCGCAAAGCAGTTTCCACTGCTTATGTCTTCACTTTGGATTGGATGCGAGAAACTCAAACAGAACGAGACAATTGCTCCAGTCATCAATCAGGGTACATTGGGTATCGGTTTCATTGGTCTTGCCGAGTGTCTTGTTGCATTGGTTGGCAAGCATCATGGCGAGAGCGAGGAGGCGCAGGAACTTGGTGTACGCATCGTAACTTATATGCGTGACCGTGCAAACGGCTTCTCTGAGCAGTATCAGCACAACTACAGTATCCTGGCAACACCTGCCGAGGGACTTTCGGGCCGCTTCACACGTGGTGACCGTAAAAAATTCGGTATTCTCCCTGGTATCACAGACCGTGACTACTATACAAACAGTAACCACGTTCCTGTATACTACAAGTGCAGCGCACGTCACAAAGCTGAGGTTGAGGCTCCTTATCACGCACTCACAGCCGGTGGTCACATCTTCTATGTTGAGATTGACGGTGACGCAACACACAACCCCGAGGCTATCATGAAGGTGGTTGATATGATGGACCAGTACAATATCGGTTATGGTTCGGTCAACCACAACCGCAACCGTTGCCTTGACTGTGGTCACGAGAACTCTACCAAGAACCTTGAGGAATGCCCAAAATGCGGAAGCAAGAACCTTGACAAGCTGCAGCGCATCACAGGTTACCTTGTTGGAACAACCGACCGTTGGAACAAGGCAAAGCTCTCTGAGCTCAACGACCGCGTAATACACGAGTAAGAACACAGTTCATACTGAGTGGAACGGAGTATCTTGAATAGATCCTTTACTACGTTCAGGATGACAAAATGAAATGACAAAGATATGGCAACAATCTCCATTCTTGAGATAGTGGAAGATACAACAGTAGATGGACCGGGGTTTCGTACCTCGGTCTATTCTTCGGGTTGCCCCCATCACTGTCCGGGTTGTCATAACCCGCAGTCATGGAACATTGAGAACGGACACCCTGTTGAGGTAGAGGAGATTTTGAAGGTTATACTTGACGATCCTTTTGCCGATGTGACATTCTCCGGTGGTGACCCGATGTTCCAGCCACAAGGCTTTACAGAGCTTGCCAAGGCAATAAAGCAGCAGAGCTGCAAGAATATATGGTGCTACACCGGTTACAGATTTGAGGATTTGCTGCAGAATCCCGCACAGAAAGCTCTGCTTGAGCATATAGATGTGCTTGTGGACGGACGTTTCATTGAGGCTCTAAAAGACGAAGAACTGCATTTCCGTGGCAGCAGCAATCAAAGGATAATCAACGTTCCGGCATCGCTTGAAAAAGGAGAAACAATTGTGATGGATATATAAAAAGTAAAGATGAGCATGCTCATCTTTACTTTTTATATTCTATATCTGATTTTAAAATTGTGCTTGTTTTCCTTGAAGTCATATTCAAGTCCAAATCCGTAGTACCCGGCAATGGATTTCACAAGTGCCAAGCCAAGGCCTGTAGAGCCTGTCTTGCCGCTGGTGTAGAAGCGGTCGAAGAGTCTTGCCTTGTCCAAGGCCTCGCTGCCGTTGTTGGAGATGGAAAGTTCTCCATGTGAAATGGCTATGTCTATTGTTCCACCTGACGGGGAATGGACAAAGGCATTCTTTATGAGATTGCCTACCATTGTGGTTGCAAGCATCTCGTCCATCTGTACAACAAAACTTTTTTGCGCCTTTACATTGCATATAAGTCCTTTCTCGGCGAATATCTCCTTGTAGACCTCAAGTTCATTTTCAATTATAGGCACAATATCGACATTGCTCCTGTCAAGGAAATGGCCGCTGTCAATCTTAGACAACAGCAACAGTGTGCGGTTCAGGCGCACAAGGCGGTGGATGGACTGGCGCATCTTTGAAAGTTCGGCGAACTGTTCTTCGGCAAGTGTGGTGTTGTCCATCATCCACTCAATGCGGTTTCCAAGCACGGCAAGCGGTGTCTGTAGTTCATGCGAGGCATTGCCGATGAACTGTTTCTGGCGTTCAAGGTGGTTCTCGGCACGTTCAATGGTTTCACGCGCTGCACGTGTGAGTTTCTTGAACTCCACAACTGATTCTTCATTGGGGAATCCCGCGATTCCGTTTCCGGGTCGATAGCCGTCGAGCCACTTCAACAGCGAGTAAAGCGGCTTCATGCTTATCTTGAATACAATGACCATTACTGCCATTATTATGCACAACAAAATGGCATATATTGTTGCAATGTGTATGAGAAGTGCCCTTATTATGTCGTCACGCTCAAATGTGGGGGTCGAGACAGTAAGCTTGTATGCAGTTCCGTCGTTGTCATGGAAAATCTTTGTGAGCATGCGTGCCGGCTCGTTCTCCTGCTTCCAATGAAGATATACCTCACGGTCTTCGTATGTCTCGGAATCGTCATGATGTTCTGTTGCAGGCAATAGTTCAATGGAGTAGGTGTTGTTGCTGTTATCACCAGGCGTTGGCAGTTCATCGCCGCTTATTACACGACGGGCTATCATCTCGGCATAGTCGTCGAGGCTGTCATCGGTTTCGTCGTTTACCTGGTGGACCATTGTAAAGTAAAAGGCTGTTGCCCATAGAAGCAACACCGGCATTATTACCAGTGCAAGACGTTGTGTTACCTTGTATATAAGTTTCATTGGTCTGTGTCTGTGAATTTATATCCAAAGCCATATACAGCCTTGATATTCTGTGAAGCACCAGCGTCGGCTAGTCGCTTGCGCAGGTTCTTGATCTGTGCATATACGAACTGGAAATTGTCGACCATGTCAATGTGGTCGCCCCATACCGATTCGGCAAGCACCGCCTTGTCAATGATGTGGTTGGGACGCTGCATGAAATAGAGCAGTATATCAAATTCTTTTTTCAACAGTGTGACAGGTTTGCCGTCAATGGTTACGCAGCGGCTCTGAAGGTCTAGCACAATGTTTCCGGCCGTCATGGTCTTGTTTACCGAGCCAGCACCACGGCGCATGACGCTCTTTATACGTGCCGACAGTTCGGCCATATAAAAAGGTTTGGGCAGGTAGTCGTCGGCACCCAGATCGAGTCCTTCGATCTTGTCGTCGAGCGAGTCGCGTGCTGAGATTATGATTACTCTATCGTTTTTATCGAGCGCCTTGATTTGCTCGAGCAGGCGCAGACCATTGCCGTCGGGTAACATTATGTCTAATAATATACAGTCGTAGCTGTAGCCCGCAATCTTGTCACAGGCATCGAAGTATGTGGGTGCAACCTCAACGACATAACCTTCACTTGTTAGTGCACGATGCATAATCTCACGCAGTGAATTGTCATCTTCTACTATAAGCAGTTTCATCTTCTATTATTTTTTGACAAATGTCGCACCTGTTTCTGAAAAGAAATTGAAATCAATCGTCGATCAACTCAAAATCGAGTTGTTTCTTGTCGAGGTTTGCACGTGCAATGCGAATGCGTACGGGGTCGCCAATGGTAAACTTACGCTTGCGACGACGGCCGATGATGCAGTAGTTGGCCTCATCGAACTCATAGTAATCGTCTTGTAGTGTACGCATAGGTACCATGCCCTCGCACTTGTTCTCGTTGATTTCGGCATAGAAGCCCCACTCGGTAACGCCGCTGATTACAGCATCGAATTCCTCGCCAATGTGCTCGCTCATGAACTCAACCTGCTTGTACTTGATACTTGCGCGTTCGGCATTTGCTGCAACCTGTTCCTGTGCCGAACAGTGCTCGCACAGATCCTCGTACTTTGGTTTGCTCACTGTGCGTGCCTCGAGTGTGAGGTAGCGGTGCAGCAGGCGGTGTACAAGCAAGTCGGGGTAACGGCGTATTGGTGATGTGAAATGGGTGTAGTAGCGGAATGCAAGGCCATAGTGCCCGATATTCTCGGTTGAATATCTTGCCTTCTGCATTGTGCGCAGTGAAATCTGTTCAATCACATTCTGCTCCTTGCTGCCATGTACCTCTTTCAACAGGCTGTTGAGTGCCGAAGCCGATGTGGTGCGTCCGCTGGCACTCCTCATCTTGTAACCAAGTTTGCTCACGAATTTTGAGAGCATTGCAATCTTTTCGGGGTTGGGCTGGTCATGTATGCGGTATACGAATGTCTTGAGTGGCGCATTGGGGGCTTTGCGGCCAATCTTCTCGGCCACTGTGCGGTTGGCAAGGAGCATGAACTCTTCAATGAGCTGGTGTGACTCGTCACTCTCACTGAAGTATACCGAGAGTGGCTTGCCGCTTTCGTCGAGACGGAAGTGCACCTGTGCCTGCTGGAAGTCGATGGCGCCGGCCTGGAATCGTTTCTCGCGCATTGTCTGTGCTAGTGTGTTCAGGGTTTTAATCTCGTCGTAGTAGAGTCCTTCGCCGTTTTTGATTATTTCCTGCACCTCTTCGTAGCAGAAACGGTGATCACTGTTTATTATAGTGCGTGCAATTTCGAATTTCTTTACCTCGGCTTTTTCGTTCATTATAAAGATGACCGAGTAGGCGAGCTTGTCCTCGTGTGGACGCAATGAACAAATGTCGTTGCAGAGGCGCTCGGGGAGCATTGGGATTGTGCGGTCGACAAGGTATATCGATGTGGCGCGTTTGAAAGCCTCCTTGTCAATGATGCTGCCTTCGGTGACATAGTGTGACACGTCGGCGATGTGCACGCCAACCTCCCACAATCCCTCGCCTGCAGGGCGTATTGAGAGTGCGTCGTCAAAGTCCTTGGCATCCGCCGGGTCGATGGTGAGTGTTGTCACACCACGGAAATCCTTGCGTGCGGCAATCTCTTCGTCTGTTATGTCGGCGGCCAACTGTGCTGCAGCCTGTTCGACGGCTGCCGGGTATGTGTATGGCAAGCCATATTCTGCGAGTATGGCATTCATCTCGGTATCATTGTCACCGCTCTTGCCAAGAATGTCTATTACCTTGCCTACTGGGTTCTTGCTGTCGAGCGGCCACTCAAGCAGTTTTACAACAGCTTTTTCACCGTTCTTTCCACCTTTGAGAAGGTCTTTGGGAATGAATATGTCGTTGGGCATTACGCGGTTCTCTGTGATGAGGAAGGCATAGTGCTTTTCAACACTCAGTTCGCCTACAAAGGTGTCGTGTGTGCGCTTGATGATTTCAACGACCTCGCCTTCGCGGCCGCGTCCACGACGCCTTGCAAAGAGTGCTACACGTACAATATCATCGGTGAGTGCGTGTGCCGAGTTGCGCTCGCCAATGAGCACGGGGTCGCTGCCGTCCTCGGGGTAGAATTCGTTATAACCGTCCTTGCTGCGTGAGAATCTGCCAACCAGGATGGACGAATTGTCGGCCAAACGGTATTTTCTGAATTCAGGCTCTATAAGATAGCCGTCGAACACCATATCATCGAGTATGTTCACACACAGGGTGCGTGCCGATGTTGATGTCAGATTCAACTCCTTGAATATCTCCTTAGGACTTACGATGCGGCTGTCATTGCGGTTGAAGAAATCGACCATCATATCAACGACTGCACCTTTGTTCAGACGTCCCTTTCCCTTTGAACCCTTCTTTGCCATAATAGTAAAGTTTTGTTTTTGCTAAAATAACAATAAAACAGCACATTGCAATTATAAAAGGGTAAAAGTATCAATCTTTAAACAGTTTTTAAACATAGAGGTGGCGGTGTTGTTGTCGTCACATGTATTTTTTAGTTATTTTTGTATAGTTTTTCATAGTTCAAAGATGGCAACCGATTTATTCAGGCGTTGTGATGTTGAGACAAGGTTCATTGCTGTAGAGAAGATAAATATATTCTACAACCTGTTCACAACATTGTTGATAATCATTTTTTATAACAGGTTGAGCAATCCGCAGGATATGCTCATGGGGCGTTTCCTTATTTTTGCGGGCACATTCTCTCTAATTTACGTCTATACCAAGTTCCCATCGAGGTTCATGGTGCTTGTGAGGATGGTTACGCAGATGTGTCTGCTCAACTATTGGTACCCCGATACTTTTGAGTTCAACCGCATATTCCCTAATCTTGACCATGTGTTCGCTACTGCCGAATTCAATATTTTCGGTTGCCAGCCGGCACTGATTTTTGAGCAGTTGTTGAGCGGGGATTTCTGGCGCGAGTTGTTCAATATGGGTTATTGGTTGTACTATCCCATGATTACTGTTGTGACGATGTTCTATTTTTTCAAGCGCCCCGGTGAAGTTGAACGCTGTTCATTCATTATTATGGCTGCATTTTTCATTCACTACATTATATATATATTCCTCCCGGTTGCGGGGCCGCAGTTCTATTTCCCTGTAATAGGTGATGAGGCTGCAAGCAATGGGGTGTATGAGAATATAGGCAATTATTTCAATCTGCACCCCGCGATTTCCATTGCACAGGATGGGAAAGGTGTTTTCTTTACAGAGCTTGTAAATATTGCACAGCGTGCCGGTGAACGCCCCACGGCAGCATTCCCAAGTTCGCACATAGGCGTGTCACTTGTGATGATTATATTGGCATTCAAGGCAAACAGAAAACTTTTTGCTGCATTGTTGCCGGTCTTTGTGTTGCTGTGTTGTGCAACAGTGTACATAAAGGCGCACTATCTTGTAGATGCCATTGCCGGATTATTGAGCGGTATGCTATCATATTGTATTGCTTCAAGTATGTACAAGGTGTTGTCCAATAGATGACGTTTCATTTTTGATAACATTTTTTTATTGTATAATTTGGTGCGATTCTTTAACTTTGCGTAATAGGAACAAAAACAGCACATGCATAAATCCAAATGAATCCCAAAGTAAGCATCATAATACCTGTATATAACTCTGAGGCTTTCCTTTCACGTTGTTTGGGAAGTGTCACGGGGCAGTCATTGGATGAAATAGAAATCATATGTGTGGATGACGGTTCAACCGATTCGTCATACGATATATTGCAGGAATGGGCTGCAAAGGATGGCAGGATCGTTGTCCTGCATCAGGCTAACGGTCGTCAGGGAAAAGCACGCAATGCAGCTCTTGCCATTGCCAAAGGAGAATACATAGGCATGGTGGACAGTGACGATTATGTGCCTTCAGACTACTTTGAATGTCTTTACAATGCCGCTGAACTTAATGGTGCTGAAATTGCTGTCTGTGGAATTACAAAGGAAAAGAAACATTGGAACAAGACTATAGTTTCCTACAATGAAACAGTTGTAGAGGATGATGCCGGCTCGAAGTTATCCTTATGTAACTGTCCTCCCGATTTCCACCCTGTAAATAAGCTTTACAGCCGACGAATGCTTGAGAGGTTGGCTTTGCGTTTTGATGAGGGAGTGCAGTACGAGGATGTGATGTTTGTATTGCGCGCAATATGTGAGTCGGGGCGCATGGTGACAGTCCCCAATGTCAGTTATATGTACGTATTGAATCCTTCGTCTACAGTGAAGTCGCGCCAGACAAGGGCAAAGCAGCAGCAAAAGTATATGGCACACCGTTCTATGGTGGATTATATAACAGCCAACAGAATAGACATTCCCGATAGATACAGGAACATTACCGTGGGGTATTTTTCGCTTTTTGGAATTTGCCTGTGGAAAATAAAGGAGAAGGACAATAAACGTATATTACGCCTTTTCGACTTTTTGCCTGTATGGAGCAAGAGAAGATAAACACAAGAACAACACAGCACAAATGAAACAATCAGACAAACCGATAAATTTTCCTATTGACCTTGTATATCTTTGGGTAGATGGCAATGACCCTGTCTGGCGTGAGAAACGCAGCGGACACAACGTTGTCTTGGGTAATGAGTCCCATAACAACGAGGCACGTTGGCGCAATAACGACGAGTTGAAGTATTCTTTGCGCTCGGTCGAGAAATATGCGCCGTGGATAAACCGCATATTCATAGTTACGGACAATCAATGCCCCGCTTGGTTAGACACGAGCAATCCTAAAATACAGGTAATTGACCACTCGCATATTTTCCCAGCTGACGCACTGCCCGTATTCAACTCTCAAGCAATTGAGAGTGTCATATATAAGATTCCCGGCTTGAGTGAACATTTCATTCAGGGGAACGACGACACTCTGTTTTCGGCGCCGGTATATCCTTCGGATTTCTTCAATACCGACGGAACAACCATTGTGAGATTCTCGGGTGTGAGAATGCGCGACAGCAAATCACAAAAGGGCAGTATGTACGTTAAGACGATATACAGGATGCGTGATATGATACATGAAAAAACCGGGGTGAAGATACATTACAAGCCACATCATAACTTTGACTCTTACCGTATAAGCGACATTAAGGAATGTGTCGGGCTTTTCCCGGGGGAGTGGGCTGCAACCGCATACAGTCGTTTCCGCAGTGAGAATGATATCCAGCGTTGCATTGTCGGGTATTATGTTGTAGCAACAAACAAAGGAACAATGAAGAAGGTGGGGCGCTATAATCGCTTGTCGGGAGTCTTTAAGAAGATACATGCTTTCTTTGCAAACCGCTTTGCGTCCGATTCGCGTTGTATACCGGCTGTCAATGCTGACTATGCAAAAGTAATGGGCAAGTATAATCCAATGATGTTCTGCCTGAATGATAGTGAAAATGCCACCGATGAGGATTGTGCTCGTATAGTGGATTTTATGGAGACGCTATTCCCTGACAAATCGGCTTTTGAAAAATAATCAATAAGTCTTTTTTACTTTTTCTTCTATTTTTTCTGGAATTTCAAATTCATTTCAGAATTGCGTATAATCTTTGTATCGCAAACGACGCGAATATTTGCCCGCTTTGCATTGTAGAATAATATTGACTTATAAAAATAGAACGATTATGAAAAAGATTTTATTGGTACTGGCTGCTGTGTTTTCTGTAGGAGTTTTTGTCGCGGTAGCCGATAATGACAAGGTAATAAACAAAAATCAGTTGCCCATACCGGCGCAACAGTTCATAGATTCACATTTTGCAGGTGTTGATTTGCTTTATGCCAAAGAGGACTGCAATATCTTCTTCAGTTCATATGAGGTGAGGCTTGCCAATGGTGTGAAACTGGAGTTTTCAAGCAAAGGTAATTGGGAAGAGGTTGATTGCAATGAAGGTGCAGTCCCTGTTGGGATTGTTCCCCAACCAATCAAGGATTATGTAGAGAAAAACTATGCCGGTGAAAGGATTCTTGTGATTGAAAAGAACCGTAACGATTATGAGATAAAGCTCTCGAACCGTCTTGAACTGAAATTTGACAAGGAGTACAGACTATACGACATTGACGATTGAGGGATTGTGTACTCGGAATTTTTCCCTGCTGCCTGTAAATAGGTGGCAGGGATTTATTTTACACATGGTTATTCTGTGACAGGGCGTATAGCAAGGCCTACTGCACGGAAATAATCATACATTATTGCATAATAGCAGTTAAAGAAAAGGAAATAGGAGGTGTTGGGGTCAACGGTGTTTGGTGTAGAACTCCAGTAGTATCCTTCCTCTGCACGGCCATATATGGACTCGTTGACACGGGCACCGCCGGCAGGGAGAAATATGCTATTGCCATTAGTGGCTTTGATATCATAGCCCGCAACACCATTTCTTGTTGTCCAGTTCCAAGTGCACAAACTGTCCAGTTCTTCAAAATTACTCTTTGTGGGAATGCGCCAGTTCTCACCCCATTTCTTGCGCGCAACATCGTAAGAACGATTACCCGAAATGGATTCGTTGACCTTTTTATAATATAATTTATAGGTGTCTACGTCGAAAAACTTTTTCGTTCTTGTTTCGCCCCAAGAGTAGTAATCTCCATATTCCTCGGGTGAGTCGGCACCGATGTTGCAGGTGGCCCATTTGGTACCGCTTGGCAAGCCTAAGTCCACGTATTTGTGACCATTGATGGTTCCGGATTGTGCTTGCATGATACCGGGTACAGACACAATGAATAATGAAACGAAAAAGAGTGATATTTTCCTTATGTTGAGCATGTCTGTGCAATTAGGTTAAAAAACAGATATGTGCAGGAGAACCATGAATGCCTCCCGCACATATCTTTAAGAATCAATTATCAGTCTTTCAACTTAGCCTTGATGAACTCGCGGTTCAAACGTGCGATGTTGCTGATTGAAACGCACTTTGGACACTCGGCCTCGCAAGCACGTGTGTTTGTACAGTTACCGAAACCAAGTTCGTCCATCTTTGCAACCATAGCCTTTACACGCTTTGCAGCCTCAACCTTACCCTGTGGCAACAATGCGAACTGGCTAACCTTTGCCGATACGAACAACATGGCAGAACCGTTCTTACAAGCTGCAACACAAGCACCGCAACCGATACAAGCAGCAGCGTCCATAGCCTCCTCGGCAATATCCTTGCCAATGGGAATTGCATTGGCGTCGGGCATACCACCTGTGTTGATTGATACGTAACCTCCGGCCTGCTGGATCTTGTCGAACGCTGTGCGGTCAACCATAAGGTCACGGATTACAGGGAAACCTGCTGAACGCCATGGCTCAACGGTGATAACGTCACCATCCTTGAAACGGCGCATATAGAGCTGACAGGTTGTAGCACCTGTTGCTGGGCCGTGTGGGTGACCGTTCACGTAGAGTGAACACATACCGCAGATACCCTCGCGGCAGTCGTGGTCGAACACAACAGGTTCTTTATTCTCGTTTACCAACTGCTCGTTAAGAATATCAAGCATCTCGAGGAAAGAGGTATCGCCCGGAATATCCTTCATCTGATAGGTCTCGAAAGCACCTTTAGCCTTAGGACCTCTCTGACGCCATACCTTCAATGTAAAACTTATATTTTTGTCCATTGCTTACAAATTTAGGAATGATTAGTTTTTGTAGTTACGCTGCTGTACCTTGATGTACTGATAGTTGAGATCCTCCTTGATGAGTTCTGGTTCCTGACCCTCGCCGGTGTACTTCCAGCAAGCCACGTATGAGAAGTTCTCATCGTCGCGCTTAGCCTCACCTTCTTCGGTCTGGTGTTCCTCACGGAAGTGACCACCACAAGACTCCTCACGGTTGAGGGCGTCATATGCCATCAAGCGGCCAATCTCGATGAAGTCGAGCAAGCGGAGAGCCTTTTCGAGCTCAACGTTAAGAGTGTCTGCCTCGCCAGGAATGCGGAGCTCGCTCCAGAAGAGCTTCTCAACACGGTCAATCTCCTTGAGAGCGTTCTCAAGAGACTCCTTGGTGCGTGCCATACCTACGTTGTCCCACATAACAAGACCAAGCTCCTTGTGGATAGAGTCAACACTGCGTGTACCCTTGATGGCCATCAACTTGGCAATCTTGTCGTTTACAGCCTTCTCTGCCTCTACGAACTCAGGTGCTTCAGTGCTGAAACGTGGAACCTGAATCTGGTCGGCAAGATAGTTCTGGATTGTATAAGGAAGAACGAAGTAACCGTCGGCAAGACCCTGCATGAGAGCAGAAGCACCAAGACGGTTAGCACCGTGGTCGCTGAAGTTTGCCTCACCGATAGCGAAGAGACCTGGAACTGATGTCTGCAACTCATAGTCTACCCAGATACCACCCATTGTGTAGTGGATAGCAGGGAAGATCATCATTGGTTCCTTGTATGGGTTTGTATCGGCGATCTCCTCGTACATGTCGAAGAGGTTGCCATAACGCTGACGTACTACATCCTCACCCAAACGCTCGATAGCGTACTTGAAGTCGAGGAATACAGCCAAACCTGTGTTGTTTACACCATAACCTGCATCGCAGCGCTCCTTTGCAGCACGTGAAGCAACGTCACGTGGAACAAGGTTACCGAATGCCGGGTAACGGCGCTCCAAGTAGAAGTCACGGTCCTCATCAGGAATATCGTTAGGGTGCTTTGTGCCGGCCTGGAGAGCCTTTGCATCCTCTAACTTCTTTGGAACCCAGATGCGGCCGTCGTTACGGAGTGACTCAGACATGAGTGTCAACTTAGACTGCTTGTCGCCGTGAACAGGAACGCAAGTAGGGTGAATCTGTGCGTAACATGGGTTTGCAAACCATGCACCCTTGCGGTAGCACTGGAGAGCTGCTGAACCGTTGCTGCCCATAGCATTTGTAGAAAGGAAGTATGCGTTACCGTAACCACCGGTACCGATAACTACAGCGTGAGCAGCGAAACGCTCAACCTTACCTGTTACAAGGTTACGCGCGATGATACCGCGTGCACGGCCGTCGATGATTACAACGTCGAGCATCTCATAACGTGTGTAAACCTTTACTGTACCCTGGTTAACCTGGTAGTTGAGTGCTGAGTATGCACCGAGAAGAAGCTGCTGACCGGTCTGGCCGCGGGCATAGAATGTACGCGATACCTGAGCACCACCGAATGAACGGTTAGCCAAAAGACCGCCGTACTCGCGTGCGAAAGGAACACACTGAGCTACAC